>CACACI010000045.1 GCA_902530985.1 uncultured Alphaproteobacteria bacterium | reverse complement strand
ACCAAAACTTTTAATTTTAGATGAACCCACTTCCGCCTTGGATGATGCAAGTAAATCGATGTTTTTTAGCGCCATGAAGAAACTACATAAAAAAATTACTATTATTTGCGTAACTCATGATAAGAAGTTAATATCTCACAGTGATAAAATTATCGATTTAAATAAAATCTCACTGAAATAATTTATTAAAATAAAACTATGGTTAAAAATTCGTATAAAGAATTGGCATTGTATGGTGGAACACCCTTGCTTTCAAAAGATCTCCCACTATACAATACTATAGGAGAAGAGGAAAAAGAGGCTGTTATGCGTGTTTTGGATAGTGGAGAATTGTCTGGTTTTGTAGCAAGTGCAGGGGAAAATTTTTACGGTGGTCGAGAAGTAAAGAATTTGGAAAGAAATTTTTCAAAATTTTTTGATATTCCATATGCAGTCTCATCAAATTCAGCCACTTCATCTTTACACAGTGCAATATTAGCCCTTGGAGTTTCACCAGGAGATAATGTAATTGTTCCTCCATATACTATGTCAGCAAGTGCAACATGTGTACTTTTTGCCGGAGGAATTCCAGTTTTTTGTGATATTGATGATGAAATTTTTTGTATTAACCCTAAATCAGTTGAATCTCTTATTAACAAATCAACAAAAGGGATAGTGGCTGTTAATTTGTTTGGACATCCAGCAAAATTAAACGAATTAAGAAAAATTGCTGATAAACATAAAATTTTTTTACTTGAAGATAATTCTCAAGCTCCAGGAGCTAAAATAAATAAAAAAAACGCTGGTACTTTTGGAGATATTGGTGTTTTTAGTTTTAATAGGCATAAAACTATGCAAAGCGGTGAAGGGGGTATGGCAATTTGTAGAGATAAAAAAGTGGCTCTAAAGTTACAATTAATAAGAAATCATGGTGAAGTTGTAATTTCAGATTTGGGGTTAACAAGTAAAGCAGATCTATCGAATACTGTTGGCCTTAATTTCAGAATGACAGAAATGGAGGCTGCAGTTGCTAACTGTCAGTTAAAAAAATTAGATTCTTTGAATGAAAAAAGGATACAACTAGCAAATTATTTGACAAAAGCAATTAATGAAATACCAGGTTTGCAACCACCAAAAGTCTTTAAAAACTATAAGCATGTATATTATTTCTATCCAATCAAAATAAATGAAGAAGAAATTGGTATAACTAGAGATAAGTTTGCTGAAGCAATGCAGGCCGAAGGTTTTAATTTAAGGCCAGGTTATGTAAAACCAATTTATATGGAACCATTGTATCAAAAAAAAATTTGCTTTGGCAAAAATGGTTTTCCATTCTCTCTAAATAAAAATGTTTCATATAAAAAAGGTATTTGTCCAGTTGTTGAAAAATTACAAAGTTCAGAATTATTGATAACAAATATTGTATATCCACCTTTAACAAGTGGTCATATGCAAATTTTTATAGATGCTTTAATGAAGGTTATTAAGAATAAAGATTATCTAGGTAATGCTAAATAAGATTTTATTTTATATTTATGAATTCAAAATTTATGAATTTTAAATATTAAATGAAAAAAAAAATTAACATAATTATCCAAGCTAGGTTAAATTCATCAAGATTGCCAAATAAAATTCTATTGCCAATTATTGACAACAAGCCAATGATTTATTTTATCGTAGAAAGATTGAAGCAGATAAAAAAAGTTAATAAAATCGTTCTCTCTACTTCATCATATACAATTAATCAAAAACTGATTGATCAAGCAAGAAGAATGAATATTGAGGTTTTTTCAGATGATTTCAGTCATGAAAATGATCTATGTTCTAGAATATTTAATACTTGTCAAAAATATAAATGCGATGCTGTTTTAAAAGTGAATGGTGATTGTCCAATTCCTGAAATTAGTTTAATTAACAAAATGATTAAAATTTTTAATAAGACTCCATATTTAGACTATATTTCTAATAAAAATTCCAACTGGCCACTTGGATACAGTGCAGAAATATTTTCACTTGATTCTCTAAATTGGTGTAATCAAAACTTAAAAGATATCAGAAAAAGAGAACTTTTTGCCTCACAGATTATTTCATTAAGAAATAATTTTAAATTATATTTTCTGGAAAATAAATTAAAATTGAAATATTCTGGTCATTTAATGGTAGATACATTGAATGATTTTAATCTAATAAGAAAAATA
>CACACI010000044.1 GCA_902530985.1 uncultured Alphaproteobacteria bacterium | reverse complement strand
CTATTTCTTTCCTTTTTTTTTCTTCTAGTACTTTTCTTTTTTCTTCCTGAATCTTTCTTATAGCTTCAATCTTTTCTTGTTCATCATTAGCATTTCTTTTTTGGATTTGCTTAGTGTCTCTGATACTTTTTGGTGGAATTAGTTTTATCTTTTCGTTATTTTTTTCAGTTGGAGGGGATAGAAGTCTTCCATCTTCAAGCCTGTCATCAATAATAATCTTTTTAATTACTTGGGAATCTTGAGATACTAAATTTCCGTGATAAAAAAATATAAGTAAAAATAGAAAATAATATGCTTTTTTTAGAAGGTTATTAGCTTTCATATTTATTTTGTATCATCTCTTTTATAATCTTTCCAATATATTTATTGCTCACAATAAAAAATTTTGTTTCTAGTAAATCTAGTTCATTCTTAATTCCTCCTGATTCGGATAAAATAAGATTAATATAGCTATTTTTTTCCTCATTTTTTGATGAATATATTAAACAATCAATTTTACCACTCACCAATAAACAAAGGTCATGAGAAAGTGACCCACTTTCTCTTGTTTCAATATTTTTACTTTTTAGAATTGTTCTAAATTTTTCCAATACATAATTTTCATTGATTTCGTTAGTGACGCTATAAATTGAAACAATTGATTCACTTAATTTTTTTCTTTCTGAAACCCTTATCCGATAGTCATTTTTAAAACCACCTAACCCATTTTGAAAATAAAAGATTTCGTCTTTAATTGGGTTGTAAATGATACTTGTATTTATCTTATTCTTTTCTTTCAATGATATATTGATATAAAAACTGTCTATACCTCTAGAAAAGTTTTTTAAGCTATCAATTATATTTATTAACCAACAATCTTCTTCTTTTTTTTCATCAGAATGTTTAATACTCAGATTTGGTTTAATCCTATTGAGAGTTTGCGTAATGTCATTTTCTAAGTTTGATCTTGTGATTTCAATAAACTTTTTAGTTTGTTTTACTGAACTCTGAAGTTTTTCTATCTCGTCAAAATCTCTAATAATTTTCTTTCCTGAACTTCTTATAGACTTTTGAAGGACATTTAATAGAGGACTTAGATTATTCATTTCAGTCTTTAGCTTTTTCTATATAATGAAGAGTTTCTGAACTAATTAAAACTATTTCTCCTTCTTTAACATGAGGGGGAACTAAAATTTTTAATTCATTTGTAGTAGTAGCATTTTTATATGATGATGAGGCTGTTTGCCCCTTTACAACTGCATCTGCATTTTTAATTTTAACTTTGATATTTTTTGGAAACTTTACTTTAGTTATTTTTTCATCAACTATTTCCAGGATCAGCTTCATTCCATCCTCGAGTAATTTTTCTTTTCCAGAAATCAAGTTAGATGAAATAGTCATTTGTTCAAAATTTTGATTATTCATGACTGTAAAACTTTCATTTTCAATGTAAAGAAATGTTACTTCTTGCTCATTTACTGAAATCTTTTCAACATTATCTGAGGTTCTCCATCTTTCATTAAATTTTACTCCAGTCTTGATATCTCTCATTTCAACTTGAATAAATGCCCCTCCTTTACCGGGTTTTATTACACTTGTGTTTAGAACTTCAAGCATTTTATCTTTATGCTTTAAAACATTGCCAGTTTTAATTAAATTTGCATTTATTTTCATAAGTTATAACTTTTCTCTAAAATTCTATTAAATAATCTTGCTGATTCTACTGGACCTTTTCTATAATTCCAAAAACTGTTGATTATTGCTATATTATGTGGCCTTAATTTTTGCAATTTCATAAAGTTATTATGATTTATCCCACCAATCAGTGTAAAAGGCAATCTTAAATTTTTTCTTGAGACTAATAAATCCGCAAAATCAATTGGAGTTTTTTTTTTTGAATGAGTTTTAAAAACTGGTCCAAAAGCGACATAATCAGCATTTTGTTTATTTGCTTCATTGTACAATTTATATGAATTAGAGCAGCTGATTCCAACAATATATTTATCACCAAACTTTTTCTTTGCTTCAGAACATTTTTTATCATCTTGTCCAAGATGAATTCCGTCAAATGTTAGTTTTTCAGCGATTTCGAAATCATTATTAATTATAATTTTTATTTTTTTTTTTTTACATATTTTAAATATTTCGTCATAGTAATCTTTTACAAAATTTAATCTATTTCTTAAAAGTTTATGTTTAGGTCTAAACTGGAAAAAGTTAACTGGAATGATTTCT
>CACACI010000043.1 GCA_902530985.1 uncultured Alphaproteobacteria bacterium | reverse complement strand
GGAGGAATTGATTCAACTGTAACAGCTGCACTGATTCATGAGGCCATAGGAAGAAACCTTGTTTGTGTTTTTGTTGATACTGGTCTTATGAGAGAAAATGAAGGTGAACAAATAGAAAGTCTTTTTAAAAGTAATTTTGATATCAGTGGTTCTAAAATCTTTTTTAAAAAACTTAAAGGTGTGAGTAATCCAGAAAAAAAAAGAAAAATAATTGGACGTGAATTTATCAGAATATTTGAAAAATTCGCATTAAAACAAAAAAATATAAAATATTTAGCTCAAGGTACTTTATATCCTGATGTAATAGAATCTCTATCTAAAGTCGGAAAAACATCTGTAACAATTAAATCCCACCATAACGTTGGAGGATTACCAAAAAAAATGAAACTTAAGCTTTTAGAGCCCTTAAATGAGTTATTTAAAGATGAAGTGAGGGAATTAGGAAAAGAGTTAAAAATACCCAATGAATTTAATAATAGACACCCATTCCCTGGTCCTGGATTAGCAATTAGAGTGTTAGGTAAAATAAATAAAAAAGATATAAATATACTCAAGAAGGCAGATAATATTTTTATTAAACTAATAAAAGATGAGGGGTTATATGATGATATCTGGCAAGCTTTTTGTGTATTGCTACCCGTTAATTCAGTTGGAGTAATGGGAGATAATCGTACATATGAAAAAATTTGTGTTTTAAGAGCTGTTACTTCAATTGATGGCATGACTGCTGAGGCATACAAATTTCAAGATAGTTTTTTAAAACGCTGTGCAAATGAAATTATTAATCGTGTTCCTGGTATTAACAGAGTATGTTATGATTATACCTCAAAACCTCCTGGAACTATAGAATTTGAATGAAAAAAAAATGTTTTATTTGTAACGAAGAGGTTATTGAGAATAATTCTTTTTCTTTTAAATGCCTAAATTGTAACTTTTATTTTTCAAACCTTAAGCCAAGTTTTGGTCAAGATGTTAAAGGTATTGAGCTTCTTAGGAGAAAAAATTTTAGAAAATTAATTAAAATCATTATGAATTTAAAAAATAAACCTCAAATATTAGAAATTGGCTCAGGTGATGGATTTTTTATAGAAGAATGCATTAATTTAAATATCTCCATAACTGGTTCAGAAGCTTCAAATGATACTGTAAAAATGTTAAAAGAAAAATTTTATAATAAATCTAATTTATTAAATTTATCCTTACCAGAATCGATTAAAAAAAAAACTAAGGACAGATTTGATTTTGTTATATTTAATGATGTTTTTGAGCATCTTCAGAAATTAGATGATGTAATCATTGATGTCTCAAATATCCTAAAAAAGGATGGAATTATTATAGTTAATTTACCTTCTTCAAATGGAGTGATTTTTAAAATATCTGAAATATGGGTTTAATAAACTTTACAATAGGTTATGGCAAAAAAATATGAGTTCACCCCACTTAAGTTATTTTAATGAACAGAATCTTCAGGAGCTTTTTTTAAAACATGATTTCAAAAAAATCAAATCAGGTTTTTTAGACTCTTTAAGCACTAACAATTATGAGAGATTTAAAAATCTTTATAAAAATTCTATTATAGCATCAATTTTTGCAATAGTTTGTTTTATGTTCTCAACTATTCAAAAATTTCTTCCAAAGGATGTTATTTTTATATTTTTTAAAAAAAACTGACCTTAATAAATAAAATATTTTAATTTCTTTTACTTTCAGACTATTTTATTTAAGTGACTCATTGGTATGATTTTTGCGAATTCAATATATGTATAAAGCATCATATTATGATAAATTTGAATGCATTGGGTCTAAATGCTCTAATTCATGTTGTATAGGTTGGACTATAGATCTTGATATGAAAACTTATGTTTCCTATTTAGAAAAAAAAGACGCTAGATTAAAATCCAATATTACAAAGAATAACAACCCAACATATGAAATGTTTGGTGAGATAAAACGTGATAGAAATAATAGATGTTCAATGTTGGATAATGATAATCTTTGTCATATTCAAAAAAAATATTCTAAAGATCTTTTATCACAGACTTGTTCAAATTTTCCCCGTAGAAAAGTTAATTATGGATCAACACAAATTGCTTCTGGATTAATTAGTTGCCCTGAGATTTCAAGATTATTATTTTCTAAAAAGGAATCATTCAAAATACTTAATCAAAAAAATAAAACAATAAATCACAATAATCTTAGAATCATACCTGATGAATATAGAGATGACATATATGCTGTTAATGGTGAACAGATATTTAACCTTCTTTATAAGACATATAGCGATA
>CACACI010000042.1 GCA_902530985.1 uncultured Alphaproteobacteria bacterium | reverse complement strand
GAGGGTAAAGTAATTCCCCCACAATGTTTTTCGACGTTATGGATGTCTGGTGACAATTATGAAGAATATGCAGATAAGTTTAACATAAAAAATTATAAAGATTTTTCAAAAAATCCTGGCGAATATTTCGGTAGTAAAATATCTGACTTTAAACCAATCAATACCTCCTGGGGTGGAGAAATTTATCTTATTTCATCTATGAAGAAATGTTTTGATGGTGAATTGAGATATGGAGGCATAAAAAATATTGGATTTCCAAAAATAAAAATTAATAACAATACAATAGAAACTCAATTATGTTCTTCTGATGATGTATGCACAAAATTTTCATACACTATCTTATTAGATATAAACCCAGATGAGTGCCAAAACCTTGCACCAAATGTTAAAGGAAAATGTTTAAAGTCTTATTTGATATCAATTGGTGATTATAGTGGAGGTTCTATGGGATGGGATATGAGTTACAATATATATGGATTATTTAATTTAAAAAATAGTGAGAAATTTCTTTTGCCAATAAAAAACTTTTCTAACAAAAACGATGCTTTAAACTTTACAGATAAGTTAATTAAATAACTTTTGTTCTGCAAAAGGCAAAAGAACAAACAAAAGCGCGTTGCACTTAACTCGTTTTGTTTTCCCTTATTTTCTGTTGAGTGAACCCTCTGAAACCCTTTGTGAGTCTACCTAAAACAAACAAGGGCGAACAATTGCCCGCCCTTGCCGATGAGACTTCTGTTGCCCGGTGTCTCATAACCGCGCTTTCTTAACTAATTAAGCAGCGAGTGCCATTTCATTATCGTTGGCATTTATAAGTTTGGTCCGATAACGTTGGTACCATTCCGGGCAAAGTTTTTGATCATTCACACGCACGTCGATCCTATTTCGCCCCCTCATGGTGGAGGCGCCGGGTACCGCCCCCGGGTCCGCATCGGCTCAAAATCAAACGTTTATTGCCATAGCTGAAAATCAGCATCTTTATAATAAAGAATGATAAAAAAAATAAAACCTATAAATTGTTTTAGTAAAAAAATAAGCTATTCTAGTTAACAGAGTTTTTAATGAAAAAAAAATCCCAAAATCAAAGAGAAATTGATGAAGTCCGAAAGAATAACTTTTCAACTAAAAGAGCAACTGTAAAAAACCTTGAAAAAATCTTATATAAGAGCTTTAAAGTCTTGGACCATGGTTTTGTGAGAGTTATCGATTATATGGGTGATGACTCATCAGTAGTTCAAGCTGCAAGGGTATCTTATGGTAAAGGTACTAAAAAATTAAATCAGGATAAAAATTTAATTAATTATTTAATAAGCCATAGGCATTCTACTCCATTTGAAATGAATGAAATAAAATTTCATGTAAAACTTCCTATCTTTGTAGCAAGGCAATGGATTAGGCATAGAACTGCTAATGTTAATGAATATTCTGCTAGATACTCGATCCTTGATAGAGAGTTTTATATGCCTAAACAAAAGGATCTTAGTCCTCAATCGAAAACTAATAACCAGGGTAGATCAGGTGAGCTTAGTTCTGATGAAAAAAAAAAATATTCCAAAATATTGAGAGAAAATTCAGAGATGGGGTTTGAAAATTATTCTAAATTATTAAATGAAGATGAAGGTGGCCAAGCAATAGATGAAAATAAAAATGGTTTGGCGAGAGAATTATCAAGAATTACATTACCTTTAAATACTTATACACAGTGGTATTGGAAAATTGATTTGCACAATTTCATGCACTTTCTATCACTGAGATTTGATTCACATGCACAATATGAAATAAGGGTATACGCAGAAATTATGATGGAAATATTGAAGAAATGGGTTCCTTTAACCTATGATGCGTTTCTTCAAAATAGACTAAATGCTCTGACAATTTCATCGGATGGTATTGATTTTATTAAATCCTTAATTCATGGTAAAAGTAAGTCATCAGCCAAAATTTCAAAGAGAGAACTTGAAACTATAAAAAAAATTTTTAATTGCTAATATGAATTTTTGATTGTTTAGTGGAAGAAACCGCAGAAACTAATTTTTCAGAAATTTTGTCAAAAATAATATGTATAGGAGAGTTTTTTAGGGAGGTTAAGGGTATGCCCTGGTCTCCAGCATTGCATATTTCTGGAATTATTGGTATGTCACCCAGAAGTTTAAATTTTTGTTTTTTTGACTCTTTTATTGCTCCATTTTTTCCAAAAATATAATTTTTTATTTTATCTATCTCGAGATAACTCATATTTTGAATTACACCAAGTATTGGAACACTAACTTTTTTAAACATATTAATAGCTTTTCTTACATCTAAAAGTGAAATTTCTTGAGGTGTAGAAACAATTATTGCACCTGTTAATGAGAGGTTTTGGCAAAGTGATAACTGAATATCTCCTGTACCTGGAGGAAGGTCAATAATCAAATAATCAAGATCGCCCCAATCTACATCATTGAGAAGTTGTTTTATGGCACTTGATGCCATAACACCTCTCCAAATAATAGCTTTGTTGTCAGGAATCATATTTCCAATTGAGATTGATTTGATAAAAAATTTTTCAAAAGGGAGAATCTTTTTTTCTTCTGAGGCCTTTGGCTGTTCGTTAATACCTAACATTTTTGGAATTGATGGTCCATAAATGTCCGCATCAAGAAGACCTATTCTTAATTTTTTTGAATGCGCAAGACTTATAGCTAAATTAAGAGCAACTGTTGAT
>CACACI010000041.1 GCA_902530985.1 uncultured Alphaproteobacteria bacterium | reverse complement strand
GGACAAATAATTTTTACTTTGGGTTTAGGAAAGTTTTTTTATTAGAAATATTCTATACCCAGTCCCTTTAGTCCACAATAACCATTAGGTTTTTTATAAAGATATTTCTGATGATAATCCTCAGCCAAGTAAAATCTATCTAGTATTTTAATTTCTGTTTGTATTTCACCCATTGCTTTTAAATTTAATTTTTCTTGAAACTTTTGCTTCGAAAGTTCTAAATATTCTAGTTGTTCCTTGTCATCTGATAGTATTATCGACCTGTATTGGGTTCCAATATCGTTTCCTTGCCTATTTAGCTGAGTTGGATTATGAGATTCCCAAAAAATTTTCAATAGTTCCTCTAACGTATTTTTTTTTTTATTATAAATTACTTTTACGACTTCAGCGTGCCCAGTTGCACCTGAACATACATCTTCATAATTTGGTTTATCTGAATAACCTCCAGCATAACCTACAACTGTTGTGTATAAACCTTCAAGATTCCAAAACTTTTTTTCTGCCCCCCAAAAGCAACCCATTCCAAAAAAAATTTGATCAAGACCAGAAGGTTTATCTATTTTATAATCAATATCGAATATACTCATTACCATACCCTATTCTTTTAATTGACATAATTAGTCTATATTCATAATATATGTGTCATGTTTAGTGCTCGCAAGAGTTAAAAGGGAAACTAGTTAAAGTCTAGTGCAGCCCCCGCTACTGTAAGTTGTATGAATCGTCAATATGCCACTGATTTTTTTGGGAAGGCGACGATTTTTAAAAAAACAATCAGTCAGGAAACCTGCTAAACAAGCGTCATTCAATCAGGCTACGGGACGGTCTTCTGGTTATGGTTTACCATTGAGGTGGCGTGCAAAACCTCGGTGGGCAATATTTTCCCACTTTATATTAGAAATAGGTATGACCAGCATATCTAGTATTTTGGGAGTATATTTGTGAGTAAATCGATCATAATCTTTTTTTTAATTTTCTGTTCTCTATACCTATCTAAGCCTAATGCCCAAGAAGAAGTTGTTGTTAAATCTAGCAGACTAATAAAAGAAAAAGTTATTGGTTCACAGACTTACATAATTAATCAAGAATATATTCAGGCAAACCCAACAAAATCAATTCCAGATCTCTTATCAAAATTACCTGGAATTAAAACTAAAGACCTCCGAGGTGGAGGACTAGGGGCTAGTCAATCAATTGATATCAGAGGTTTCGCTGATACAGCGACTAGTAACACTATAATTTTATTAAATGGTCAAAGGCTTACTAATATTGACCTTAGCTTAGTTGATTTTACAACGATTGCTAAAGACAGTATTGATAGAATTGAAGTTATTATGGGTAACAGTTCAGTTTTGTATGGTAATAATGCAACAGCAGGTTCAATAAATATAATAACCGATCAATCTATAAAAAAAGGTGATGGAATTAGCACTAGCTTTTCAGTCGGTTCTTTAGGAAAATTTGGATCCTATGTAAGCGGAACTAAAACAAAGAATAATTTTTCTGTTAGAGGAAATCATAATTTAATCTTCTCTGATGGTTACAGACGAAATAGTGCTTTATATCAAAATAACGGGGGTTTAGAGTTTGAATATGACAATGACTACTATAACTTTTATTTTAATTTAAAATCTCATAATCAATTTCAGGAACTTCCTGGCGACGTTGGTGTTAACACTGGTAATTTTTCAAGTTCAAATGGTTTTAAAATTGATCCTAGATCAAGTGATACACCTGAGGATTTTTCTCAAAACAATGGTCATCAACTATTTTACGGTGCTTCATATGATTTAAATAAATCTAATATTATTATAATTGACGGTTCATATAAATATAATAAAAGCGAGGGGAAATTTATATCTACTGCATTTCCATCAGCTCTTGATACAAGAATTTCAACCTATCAGATTAGTCCAAGAATTTTAAGCAATTTAAAACTATTTGGTTTAAGCTCTGATTCAATTGTCGGATTAGATCTAAACTATGCATATTATTACTCTGATAGAATGGAGGGTAACAAGGCATGGTATAAAAAATATAAAGCATCTGATTTGAACTTTGCACCTTATTTTAACTCGAATATAAATTTAAGCGATAACGATGAGATTTCTATAGGTTTTAGATATCAATGGAATTGGTTGAGAGCTGGAGATATGAATAATCACTCTGCATACTCATGGGGGTCAACAGGAGAGCAAGAAACAATTATAAAGCCTGATCATCAATTCGCATTTCATGTGGGATATGAGAGATTATTAAATGAAAATAATTCTATTACTATTAAAGGTGGAAGAAGTTTTAGATACCCTAATATCGATGAAAGAGTTGGAGCAGGTTCTGTATCCGCAGTACATAATTTTAAATTAGCCTCCCAAAAATCACTTGATTTTGAATTTGGTCACAAATTTCTTGAAGATAGATTCCAAGTTCAGACCAATTTTTATTATATTCGATTATTATCAGAGATTAAATACGATAACACTTCTTTCTTAAATGTAAATCTTGCAAGAACCCACAGATACGGAATTGAGAATAAAATAGACTTTCAATTTAATGAACAAGTAAATTTCTCTAATAGCTTTTCAGTAGCTCAATCAAAATATAGAGCTGGTCACCGAAGAGATTTTGACCTAACTGGAGTACCAGCCTTTAAGAATGTCTCTGATATAGAGTTTAGAGTAATAGAAAATTTTAATTTAGTTTCCAGTTTATATTATCAATCCTCACAAAGAATGATTAATGATGAGGAAAACTATCAAGTTGTTCAGCCAGGATATTATTTATTGGACCTTGGTTTTAAAGGGTC
>CACACI010000040.1 GCA_902530985.1 uncultured Alphaproteobacteria bacterium | reverse complement strand
TGCAATCATAGTAGCATTATCTACACATAAATTTTTATCTGGTACAAAAAAAGATAGATTATTTTCTCTGCATAAAATCTTAAACTTTTTTCTTATGAAATTATTTGAAGCCACCCCACCTGATAAAACAAAATCTTCGATTTTAAATTTATGTTTTAATTGTTTAATCGCAAGCTCAACTTTTTTATATAAACATTCAGCAACTACATTTTGAAACTCAAAGGCAAGATCATATGTTTGATCAAGACTTATTCCAGATTCTATTATTCTTCTAACAGCTGTTTTTAGTCCAGAGAATGACAAATTTATGGTTTTGGTTTTTAAAAGTGGTTTGGGTAGATTGAAATTATAATTTTTTTTACTCTTTTTTGCCAACCTTTCAATAATAGGTCCACCAGGATAACCCAGACCTAATGCTCTGGATACTTTGTCAAATACTTCTCCCACCGCATCGTCAAGTGTTTCCCCAATTATTTTAAACTTATTATAGTTTTGTGCTAGCAAAACTTGGCAATGTCCACCCGATACAAGAAGACATAAAAAAGGAAATGAAATTTTTCTTTTCATCCTCGGTACAAGTACATGTCCTTGAAGATGATTAATAGAAATAAATGGTTTTTTTGTAGCGATAGATAGAGCTTTCGCGTAGTTAGTCCCAACTAGCAATGCTCCCAATAGACCAGGACCAGTTGTAGCAGCGAATGCATCAATGTTAGATAAATTTATTTTTGAAGATTTAAGAGATTCTTTTACCAAAAGATCAATGTGTTTGCTGTGTTCTCTTGAAGCTAATTCTGGAACTACACCGCCAAATTTAATATGTTTGTTAATTTGTGAGAGAGTTTGTTCTGATAGTACTTTTCCAAAGACCTTGTTTTTTTTCTTTTCGACTATCGATACAGATGTTTCATCACAGCTTGTTTCTATTCCAAGTACTATCATTTTAGAATTAAATAAAATTATTATTAATATAATTGTATAATAGTAAAATAAAATTAATTCTATGGATATTAATTCAGAAAATATTATTCTTGGTTCAAGAAGAAGTTTGCTGGCAAAAGAGCACATTAAGATATTTGAGAACATCTTAGTTAAGACAATAGGTCAAAATAATAAAATTAAAGTTGAAAAAAGATTTTTTAAAACTGTTGGCGATAAATTTCACAATAAGAAAATTTCAGAAATTGGAAATAAGGGGTTGTTTTCAAAAGAGATTGATGATGCTTTATTAAAATTTGAAATTAATTTAGGTATTCATTCATTAAAAGATCTACCAACCACCTTGCCCAAGGGATTAGAAATTGCTGCAATCCTAAGAAGAGAGGATTATAGGGAAGCATTGATTTGTGATCAAAGTTTGAAAATTGAAGATTTAAAAACTAATGCTACTATCGGAACCTCATCTATTAGAAGGCAAATGCAATTAAAAAAATTAAGGAATGATTTTATTGTTAAGGATATTAGAGGAAATATAGATACTAGGATAAAAAAACTTAAAGAAAAAAAATTTGATGCAATCATTCTTGCTTATGCAGGTTTGAAAAGATTGGGTATATTATCTTCTTATAAGATTATTGATCCCAGAGTTATAACACCTGCTTTAGGACAAGGTGCAATTGCTCTAGTTGTTAATAAAGAAAATAAAGTAGTAAATGAAATAATAAAAAAACTTAACGATTCAAAAAGTTCTATTGAAACTGAATGTGAAAGAATTTTTTTAAAAGCTTTGGATGGTAATTGTCAAACTCCAGTTGGAGGATATGCGATTTTAAAAAAAAGTGGTGGCCAAAAAAAGCTCATTTTCAACGTTAAAGCATTTTCAGACGATGGGATGATTATTGTCAAAAAAAGAGTTTGTTTGAATTTAAGAAACTTTAGATCAGAAAGTTATGATTTAGGTGTTGAAGTTAAAAAAAAAATTAGAAACTGAAAAAACGAATCTTCTTATTACCAGACCAGAAAAAGATTCAATTATTCTATCAAAATGCTTTGATCCAAAGAGATTTAATTTATTTATATCTCCCTTAATAGAAATTAAGAAAATGGAATATAAATTTAATAAAAAAAATCGTTATGATTTGATAATCTTTACAAGTAAAAATGGAGTTTTTAATTTTAATTTTTTAACAAAAAAAGATAAGGTTGTAGTGATTGGAGATGGTACAAACGCCATATTAAAAAATAGAGGTATTAAAAACATAGTCAATGTAAATGGTGATTTACAGAATTTAAAAAAAAAGATAAGACCTTTACTTAGGAAAAAAATGGCAATACTTCACCCAACATCTACAGACTTAAATAATGACCTAAAGAAATTTTTAATTGACGAAGGTTGTTATTATTATCCATTAGGCTGCTACAATTCTGAGATGAAAAATTCACGACCTGAGGTGTTTGAAAGTTTTTTTAATTCATGTAAGGAAGGTATTATTACAATCTTTTCCAGAAGAACAGCTAAATCATTTAAGAATGAAATTTCTAAAATGGGTCAATTGCAAAGTTATAGGGAGAAGATAATTTTAGTTTTAAGTGAGTTAATTAAGAATGAGCTTATGGGGATAGGTTTTAAAAAAATATTTATTACTGAAGAGCCAAATGAGAAAAGCATGCTAAGATTAATAAATAAAATTAGTCAAGAGGAGTTATAGATTGACTAAAAAAGATCAGTCTTCTGCACCAAAAGGTGAATTTATAGATTTAGAAAAAAATCAATATAACAAAAAATCTAATATTAAAAGGAACTTTTTAATAGTTTTTTTGTTACTAATATTATTTTCATTTGTTCTTGTTTATGTAAATAAACAAAATCTAAGAATAGGTTTTTTGCAAACAACTAAAGAAAATAATTACATAACAGAAGAGAATGACATTAGCTCGATGTCAAGTGCATTGGAAATTCAAATTGATGCTGCAAGTAAAAAAGAATTAGATCAACTTGGTAAAAGAGTTCAAGAATTAAATAATGAGATTTTTGAAAATAAAACAAAACTTTCCCAAACAGAATCAATCATATCAGGATTAAGAAAGGAATTACAGTTTCTAAGAA
>CACACI010000039.1 GCA_902530985.1 uncultured Alphaproteobacteria bacterium | reverse complement strand
TTTTCTTTAAGTGATAAATACTTCATGAAAATCATTGGTGAAATGTATGAATGTATTGAAATAAAAAGCCTAGAATGAAAATGTTTAGATATTATTGATGAAATATAGCCTACAAAACCATCACCTATACATCTGATGATTTGAGGTTTATGTAAATTAAGATTTTTTATTTCCCTTAATACTAAAATTTTATATAAAAATATTGGAAGAAAATATTTAAGAAAATTATTTGTTAAAAATTTATTTTGAAATGTTAAATATTTACACTTAGATTTTCCACAAAGCTTCTTAAGTGTTTGAGTAGATGGTTTTCCTTTTGTGATTAAAGATAGAATTACAATAAATTTAAATTTATTATTTGGGTTCAAGTAATTTTGTTGAATTTCTCCTTTTTTCTCCCATTCAATAATACGTTGATTTAAAATTATCAATTTATTCATTTTGTTAATATTACAGAGTTTTGATTAATAATTATATCCACAACATTATTTTCTAAAGCTTTTATTCCATCTTGAATATCCATTACAATTGGCTCTTCGTGAATATTAAAACTAGTATTTATTAAGCAAGGAATATTAGTTTGTTTTATAAATTCAGATAAAATTCCATAACATAATTTATTATTTATTTTATCAATAATTTGTGGACGTATAGTATTATCGTGATGCACTATATGATTTAGCTTGTTTTTAAAATTTTCTTTCACATTATAAGTTACAGTCATAAACTTTGAAGAATAATCAGATTTTTTATATCCTTGAAGAATTTTTGGTGCATCTTTGTCTCTAAAAAAAGGAGCAAAAGGCATGAAGTCTGATCTCTTTAATCTTTTATTAAGTATTTCTGTAATTCTTTTTTTTATTGGACTGGCTATAATAGATCTATTTCCAAGAGCTCGTGGACCAAATTCCATTCTTCCATTTATTATACCAATTATTTTGTTTGCTATCAAAGAATTACATATGTATTTATAGAGTTGTCTGTTATCTAATTTTATTATTTTAAACTTATTAGAATTGAAATTATCGAAGTTGGGTTTTGTACCATAAAAAACATTTTTAGAAACTTTTGAAAAAAATTTATTTTTATATTTTGTTGAAGAAGCTAAATATATTCCTCCTAAAACAAGTCCACCATCTCCCATATTTGGAGTAACAGATATATTTTTTATATCTTTTCTTTCTTTTATTCTTTGATTAATTAAGATATTAGAAAAAAAACCACCAGAAACAATTAGATTTTCATTTTTAAATTTATATTTTGTTGATAAATAGTTTAAAAATTCGTCAGTAATATTTTCACACCATAATTGAAGAGATGTTGAAATGTCTTCTCTTGTGTAATTATTACCGAAAAACTTTTGCATGGCTTTAATTTGTGATTGGTCATAGTTTTGTCCAAAAAATAAAAAGTTAACTAATTTTTTAATTTTTAGAATAAATGATTTATTTTGAGGGCCAAATTTTGAGATAAATCGTGAGTTTTTGAATTTTAATAAAGATCTAAAGAATTCTGAATAAATATTCTTTCCTGTTGATGATAAACCCATCACCTTACCCTCATCTCTAAGCCTTTTAAATCCTAGAAACTTTGTTGTATTGGAATAAATGTCAGCAGGAGTGTCATGTACTTCTATAGACCTGTTGTTATAAAATGTTTTACTATCTTCCAATAATTTTAATTTTTGATTTTTATAACTATAAAAACTCCAATTTTTACCGTCTCCACCCCCATCAATTGATAGAAGATATGAATTATTAATTGGATATGTTGCTAAAGATGAAGCAATATGACATAGATGATGATCTAAATATATAACTTTTCCATTAAAATTTCGTTTATATAAGTATTTTTCTATGTATTTATGAAAAGTTTTTCTTCTTATTATAAAAAAAAATAATCTTGCTATGAGTGGGACTGTATTAGCATAATCGATAGATTTAAACTTAAAAAAAAAAAAATTTTGATAATTTTTGGAATTTTTAATTGATGTACTTGTTATTACTAGTTTATCAATTTCTGACCAATTAATTTTTTTCTCATCAAAAATTCTATTAATAGCATGTTCTGGAAACCCATTAAAATTTTTGATTCTCGATACTCTTTCTTCTGCTATGGA
Source organism: uncultured Alphaproteobacteria bacterium (assembly GCA_902530985.1). Taxonomy (GTDB): domain Bacteria; phylum Pseudomonadota; class Alphaproteobacteria; order Methylaequorales; family Methylaequoraceae; genus Methylaequor. Next base: position 959 of record CACACI010000039.1, on the reverse strand, counting down.
TAAAATTGATTTATGGTCTATATACATTGCACTAGCATCATGCCCAACATGTATAGAAAGAATTTTTTCCATTATTATTCCAAAATAAATTTTATTAAAATTAGCATAAAAAGTTCTTTAGCGTTGTATTTGAAATATTAGCTTAGTAATTTCTTTTTTAATTTAAATCTATTTTTTATTATATCAAATACATTTAAAATCTTGAGGTTTTGTGTCTGTTAAAATCACTTTAACTGCTTTATCCTTAATAAATTTACATAAAACTGCTTTATTGTTAACAGTATAAATAAAAATATTCTCAGATTTAAATACATCTTTTATAAGATTGTATTGATTTGCTGAAATACTAAAGTTACTGAAATTTATAAGTTTTAGAGTGTATTTAAGAAAACTAACAAAAATCTTATCTTCAAAGATTAATGGTAAATTATACAATATTTTAATTTTAGGAGATGATAAAAGTTTTAGTTTAAAAATGTTTTGACTTTCAATATAAACCACATTCTTAATTGATATTTCTTTAAGTTTTTTTTTTAGTGAAATTGCTTCACCAATCTTTACATTTTCAAGATTCTTAAAATCTAGCCATAATTTCACATTATTAAGACTTTTTAATTTGTTTATTTTAAAATATTGAAATGAATCGTTTTTAGGGTAATCATGTGATAAATAAAATTCTCGATCGTTTTCATTAAAAAAAATATCAATCTCAGCACCATCAAATTTTAATTTATTTATATTTGAATTATTAAAATTTAATTTATCTTGTGCTCTGTGTAACCAAATTTCTGTTTTATTATTTTTATTTGATTGTGTTTCATTATAAAATAAACAAAAAAATATTAAAATAAAAATGTATTTCAAAATCTACTCAATCCTTTTAAATTTAATATCTCCTCCAAATCTTTTATTCAAATTTCCGTAAAACAGTAATTTTTTTATATCAGATGAAGGATTAA
>CACACI010000038.1 GCA_902530985.1 uncultured Alphaproteobacteria bacterium | reverse complement strand
AAGACTTATAAAAAAGTCAAAGGAAATTGATAATTATTTCTCAAAAAATAAAATGTTACCATTAATAGGAATACCAATTGGTATAAAAGATATTTTTAATACGACTGAATTCAAAACTAGATATGGTTCGTCTATAAAATATAATTTAAGACCCGGTAATGATGCTAGAGTTGTAACTAGCATAAAAAACAATGGAGCTTTATTAGTTGGAAAAACCACAACGGCAGAATTTGGTATTCATAACCCACCAAAAACCAAGAATCCTTTAGACTTTAAGAGAATGTGTGGAACATCATCTACAGGGTCTGCAAGTGCCGTTTGTAGTAGAATGATTCCAGTTTCTATTGGAAGTCAAACAGCAGGCTCTACATCAAGACCAAGTAGTTATTTAGGGCTTTATGGTTTTAAGCCATCATTTGGGACTTTGCCTAGAACTGCAATGTTAAAAACCACAGATACTTTGGATTCAGTTACAATCTTAGCAAGGAGTGTAAAGGATCTAAAACTAATGTTCAATTCACTGAGAGTTTATGGAAGAAACTATCCAATTGTGAATCAAAAACTAAAGAATAGAAAAACAAAAAAAAACATGCGTATAGGAATATTAAATGGTCCAAAAAGTCACTTAATAAATAAAAAGGTAATATTAAGGTTTGAAAAAATAATTAAAAAATTAACAGACAGTCGACATTATGTTGAAGAATTTAGATTACCGTCATTATTGGATAAAGCACATTATCATCATCAATTAATATATTGTAAATGCTTGTCTTATTATTTTAAAAATGAGTGGAAAAAATACAAAAATAAATTCAGTCGTACTCTAAGTTTTATGATTGAACAAGGGTTACAAATTAATAATGAAGAATACTTTGATTCACTGGAATGGCAAAATAGAGCTCAAAGAGTATTTGAAAAAGGAATTTCTCCTTTTGATATAATAATTTGCCCATCAACTGCTGATAATGCTCCACTAATTAATGAAAGTGAAATTGAAGATCATAATTTGATTTGGACTTTATGTAGAGCTTCAACTATCACAATACCAGGTATAAGAGGTTCTAATGAACTTCCAGTTGGAATTGAAATAATTGGAAAAAGATTTGATGACTATAAAATTTTGGAATGTGCTGAAAAAGTTGATATTATAATAAACAGTTAATTGTTATGTAATTTAAGAGTCCAAAGTTATGCATTTGATCTCAATGATTGGTGAGAATGTTCATGGAAGGATAATTTCTAAAACATTATCAGAGTATGAAATTCCACATGAAGTAGTTATTGAAAAGGGAACTAAAAGAAGTTCTAAGTATGAAAAATGGTTAGCACCAGAATTTCAGTCAAAAATAAGTGCTAAAAAAATAATTGTTGATTCTGTAACAAATAAATTTGCGAGAGCTATCTATAAACAAACAAAAGGATTTGTTATTAATGGAGGACTTCCAATCTTAAACTTTTCTATAATTAAATTATGTAAAAAAGGTTTACTTAATGCTCATCCTGGAATTTTACCTAACTATAGAGGTTTGGATCCAGTCAAATGGACACTTAAAAATAAAGACAAAATAGGTGCAACTATTCATTTTATAGATGAAGGCATAGATAGCGGTCCAATTGTAATAAAAAAAGTTCTTCAAAAAATTCAGGCTAATAATATAGTTGAATTAAGATTGGAAGTTATTAGATTTGCTTCGGTTTTGTTGGCAGAATTTCTTAGATTTCCAGAAAAATACAAGATCAAGAAACAAAAAAAGGAAGAGGGTCAAATATATAGATTATATTCTGATGAAACAGATCCGCTCGAAAAAAAACTTATTCAAAATCTAAAATATTATAAAAAATAATTTCATTTATTAATTTTTTCCATATAAATAATTTAAGATGTTTAATGTTGTAATCATAGGTTTAGGAAATGTTGGGGCAAGAAATTCTGTAATAAAAACTCTCCCGCAATATAAGAGGAATCATTTAGAAGCCATATTAAAATTTAAAGAGTTAAATTTAGTAAAATTAGTTGATAAAGATCCAAAATCTTTCAATAAGATAAATAAGTATAAATTTGATAAAGAACTTTTTACTTCTAATCTTAAGGAGCTTAGATCTTTAAAAATTGATTTAATAGTAATTTCAACACCAACTTCATCTCACAAAAAAATAATATCAGAATGTATGGATTTGAAGCCAAGACTTATCATATGCGAGAAACCACTAACAGAAGATATAGTTGATGATCATAGTATAATTAATATGTTACAAAATAAGAGAATAAAGTTAATTGTCAATTATCAAAGACGCTTTGAGTCAAACTTCAGACAATTAAAAAAAATATTAATAAGAAAAGAAATTAATAAAATTGTATTCAGATATGGTAAAGGGTTCTTGAATTATGCAACACATTTTATTGATTTCTTGATAAGTTGCTTTGGTAAAGTTAAAAGGCATAAAATAATTAATTTTTACAAAAATAAAAAAGATTATGACATAGATGTGTGTATAGAGTTCAAGGATAATTTAAAAGTTTTTATACTTAGTTTTCAAAATCTTAATTATGATGTTTTTGAATTTGAGATTTATGATAAAAACTCTAAAATTGAAGTCCTAAATGGAGGAGTTGAATTAAGATATTTAAAAAAACAAAAAAGCCTTATTTATAAAAATTATAACACTCTTAATAGTTCTAAAATATCAATGAGTGATTATGGTGACGGTTTTGAAAATTTATACAGAAGGTCTATAGATTTTCTTGAAAATAAAGATACATTGTCTGAGTTTAATTCAAAGGATCAAAAATATTTTTCTTCATTAATTTCAAGCATTTTAAATAAAAAATGATTTTTCTAAAAAAAAAAAAAAAAAAATAACAAAAAAGACTAAAGCTATTTTAGTTGTACATATGTTTGGTCACCCAGCTGAAATGGAACCAATTCTAAAAATTGTAAAAAAAAATAAATTATATTTAATAGAAGATGCAGCAGAAGCTCATGGAGCTTTATATAAAAATAAAAAAGTTGGATCTTTTGGTGATCTAGCTTGTTTTAGTTTTTATGCAAATAAATTAATAACTACCGGCGAAGGTGGTATGGTTTTATCA
>CACACI010000037.1 GCA_902530985.1 uncultured Alphaproteobacteria bacterium | reverse complement strand
ATATTTATTTATCAAAAAAAGGGATTTACGAAGGAATAAATAAAAATACAATTATAGTAGATCACACCACAGCATCACCTAAATTATCTAGAAAAATCTATAAAATATTCTTAAAAAAAAAGTCTTTTTTTTTTGATGCTCCGATGAGTGGTGGTGAAGTTGGAGCACAAAACGGAACACTATCACTTATGATAGGAGGCAAAAAGTCTAAATATGGTATTCTTGTAGATATTCTAAAATCTTACTCCAAGTCTATAATTTATATGGGAAATAGTGGTTCGGGTCAATTAACAAAAATGGTTAATCAAATATGTGTTGCTTCAACAATACAAGGCTTAGCTGAAGGATTAAATTTTGCAAAAAAGAGACATTTAAATATAGATAATTTAATCAAAGTAATTAAAAATGGTGCCGGACAATCATGGCAACTTGAGAATAGAGCGAAAACAATGTGGAATCATAAATTCAACTTTGGATTTATGAACAAATTGATGTTAAAAGATTTAAATTTAATATTTGATGAAATCAATCAATCTGATTTGCAATTACCTATTACAGAAATAATCAAAAAGAATTACTCAAAACTTATTAAGCTTGGATTTGAAAAAGAGGATACTTCAAATCTAATAAGACTATTAAGGTAATATTGTTTTATCATTAAATTTAATACTTTCTAAGATCTTATTTTTTAATAAATCAATTCCTGTACCATTTTTTGCTGAGATCATAATTGACTTATTGTTTAAAAAATTATGGTACTTAAGATTACTTTCAACTGAATCAACTTTATTTATTACTTCAATTATCCTTTCATCATTTTTTTCTATCCCTATTTCTTCAAGTATTTTTAAAACCTCACTTTTCTGATTTAAATATTGAGAATCTGATATATCTCTTACATGAAGTATTAAGTCTGAATTAATGATTTCGTCCAATGTCGATTTAAAAGCGTCAATTAAAGTTGTTGGTAGATCCCTAATAAATCCAACAGTATCAATAAATATAAAATTATAGCCTTTTATATAACCATTTCTAATAGTTGAATCCAGTGATGCAAAAAGCATATTTTTTGAAAGTACAGATGATTTGGTTATTAGATTAAATAGTGCAGATTTTCCTGAATTTGTATAACCAATAAGAGAGATTATCGGTATTTTATTTTTCACCCTCCTATATCTTTGAATATTACGAATTTTATCAATTTTTATAATCTTTTTTTTTAACCTATTTATTCTCTCAGTTAGTTGTCTTTTATCTGATTCTATCTGTTTTTCACCTGGACCTCCCATAAAACCTGCTCCACCTCTTTGCCTTTCAAGGTGAGTCCATGATCTAACTAATCTACTCTTCTGAAATCTTAGGCTTGCAAGTAAAACACTCAGTTTACCCTCATTGGATCTAGCCCTGGATCCAAAAATTTCGAGTATAAGGCTAGTTCTATCTATAATCTTGCAATTTATACTTTTTTCTAAATTTCTTTGCTGTATTGGAGATAAATTTGTGTTAATAAAAATTAACGAAACGCTCAATTCATTTGTTTTACCTTTGAGAAAGTCTATATAACCAGACTTTAAATAAGTTTTAGGATTAATCTTATCAAGACCAACTATTCTTGAAAAAACACATTTTAAGTTTATTGCTTTTACTAGACTTATTGCCTCATTTAATAAAAATTCTTTAAATTCTCTTGATTTTTTAAGATAAGGTTGAATAACAAAAATTTCAGTATTATCCATTAATTTGACTTTTTATAAAATCATCATATTTTTGAATTAAAGTTTTAGTAGTTTTTCCAGGTTTACCATCACCAATCTTACTATTATCAAATTTTATGACAGGTAATATTTTTACCGTTGTGCTGGTAAGAAAAGCTTCTTTACAAGAATTTAAATCTGAAACTGTGAAAGCTTTCTCTTTCAAAGATAACTCATTTTTTTTTATTATTTCAATAACTGAGTCTCTTGTTACCCCTCCTAGAATAAGATTATTTATTGGATGCGTCTGAATAGTATTATCTTTATTGATTATGAATGCATTCGAAGTTGAGCCTTCAGTGATAAATTTATTCTTAATCTGCCATGATTCATAAAAGCCATTTTGAAATGCTCTTTGTTTTTCCAGAACATTGGGTAAAAGTGAAATAGATTTAATGTCACACCTACCCCACCTAATATCATCGGTTAATCTTATATTTACACCCTTATTAATTAAGTTTTCATCATATTTTACTGTAAATGTAAAAATAACCATATTTGGCATAACTGATTTTGGAAAAAGGTGATTTCTAGTCGAACTACCTCTTGTAATTTGAAGATACAGATAACCATCATTTAAGTTATTTAATTTAATAAGTTTTTGTAAAATTATTCTTAATGATTTTGTATTAATTATTGGTTTTTTAATTTTTAAATTTTCAAGAGACCTATTTAATCTAATTATATGTTTATTAAAATTTATTAAAAACTTATCTGAGAAACTCATAACTTCATAAACACCATCAGAAAAATTAAATCCACGATCTTGGATTGATATCATTGCATCGGATTTATTTTCAAATGAACCGTTTACGTAACAAATTGACATTAAAAAAACTCTATATTAACTTCAGAATATTTTTCAATTTCTTTGATAGACGAAGGTTTAGAGAAAATAATTATTTTATCTTTAACAAAAATTGTAGTGTTTTCATCTGGAAATAAAAGATTCTTATCCCTAACTATTCCTCCAATTACAATTCCTTCTGGCATATCCAAGTCTGATATTTTCTTATCAGCAAATCTCGTAGTTGGGAGTATTTCAATTTCCATTATTTCTCCTCTATCATTTCCAAAGTCGTGAATTTCTTTAACCTTTCCACGCCTTACATATTGAAGAATAGCAGATGTTGTAATGTTTCCAGGGTTAATTAGTACATCTAAATCAAGTTTTTTTGATAGATTTCTATAATTTGTATTATTTACTATAGCCATGGTCCTTTTACATCCGAGATCTTTTGCTAATAATGATGCAAATATATTAACTTCGTCATCATCTGTTACAGTGATAATTGCCTCAGCTTGTGAAGCACCAGCTTCTTTAAGTAGATTTGCATCTATAGCATCACCACAC
>CACACI010000036.1 GCA_902530985.1 uncultured Alphaproteobacteria bacterium | reverse complement strand
AGGTTAGATTTTTTAACAAAACATTTAGATCCATTTATAACAACTGAAGTTGGTCAACATCAAATGTGGGCTGCACAATTTCTAACATTTAATAAGCCAAAACACTGGATGACATCTGGAGGATTGGGAACAATGGGTTATGGCTTACCAGCAGCGATGGGGGTTCAAATTGCTCATCCTAAGGATTTGGTTATTGATGTTGCCGGAGAAGCTTCTATTTTGATGAATATTCAAGAGATGTCGACAATTAAACAATATAGATTGCCAGTTAAAATTTTTATCCTAAATAATCACTATATGGGAATGGTCCGACAATGGCAAGAATTGCTTCATGGAAATAGATTGTCAGAGTCATACATGGATTCATTACCTGATTTTGTCAAATTAGCTGAATCATTTGGGGCAACTGGCCTTCGCATTCAAAAGCCAAATGAAGTTGATGACTTAATAAAGGAAATGATAAAACATAAAGGCCCAGTAATTTGTGATGTAGTAGTTGACCCTAAAGAAAATTGTTTTCCAATGATTCCATCAGGTTCAACTCACGATCAAATGCTTTTAGGACCTAATGACAAATTGGAGGGAGAAATTTCAGAAGAGGGTATGGTTCTAGTATAGTGTCCAATAAAGAAACAGAATCGAACGCCAAACATATTCTTTCAATAATGGTTGATAATGAGCCAGGAGTATTGGCCAGAGTGGTTGGTTTATTCTCTGGTAGAGGTTATAATATAGAAAGTCTATCTGTATCTGAAGTTGATTCTGATAAATTTTTATCAAGAGTTACAATTGTAACATCAGGAACCAAAATAATAATTGATCAGATAAAAGCTCAATTAAAAAAATTGATTCCGGTACATAACCTTATTGACGTTTCTGAATTAAAAACCTTTATAGGAAAAGAGTTGATTTTAATAAAATTGAATGTAAAAAAGAAGAAAGTTTCGCAAATTTATGAATTTGTTAAAAAGCATGGAGCCAAAATTTTATTCGATGACAAGGTTGAACTCATAATTCAGTTTTCAGGCACACCCTCTGAGATTTCTTCTATGATAAAAAAAATTAGAAAATATAATATAATTGAGTTGACCAGATCAGGTTTAGTTTCGATGGCATTAGGAACAGATTATATTAAAAAATAAGGATGATTAAATGAAAGTTTATTATGATAGTGATGCAGATTTAAATCTGATAAAGAAGAAAAAGGTTTGTATAATAGGTTATGGAAGCCAGGGACATGCTCATGCTCAAAACTTGAGAGACAGTGGTGTAAATGATATTACCGTAGCATTAAGAGAAGGTTCAGGTTCCATAAAAAAAGCCGAAAAAGATGGATTTAAAGTTTTAAATGTTGATGAAGCATCTAAATGGGCTGATGTGTGTATGGTACTTGTACCTGATGAGTTACAGGCTGACTTATATTCTGAATATTTGGAAAAGAATTTAAAAAAAGGAGCTTGCATGTTATTTGCACATGGCCTTTCAATTCATTTTCAGTTAATTAATCCTAGACCTGATTTGGATGTTTTCATGATAGCACCTAAGGGACCCGGCCATACGGTAAGAGGACAATATGTTTCAGGTGGGGGTGTTCCATGTTTATTAGCTATTCATCAAGATGCTTCCCAGAGTGCACTTGAACTAGGATTATCTTATGCGTCAGCTATTGGTGGTGGTCGTTCTGGAATTATTCAAACTACTTTTAAAGAAGAGTGTGAAACGGATCTTTTTGGGGAACAATCTGTTTTATGTGGAGGTTTAACAGCTCTTATTCAAGCTGGTTTTGAAACTTTGGTTGAAGCTGGTTATTCTCCTGAGATGGCTTATTTTGAATGTCTTCATGAAGTAAAACTCATTGTGGATTTAATATATGAAGGAGGTATTGCAAATATGAGATATTCGATTTCCAATACGGCTGAATATGGTGATCTTACTAGAGGTCCAAGGATTATAAATGAAAATGTTAAAAAAGAGATGAGAGAAGTTCTCAAAGAAATTCAATCAGGAAAGTTTGTAAGAGATTGGATACTTGAGTGTAAGTCTGGACAATTAAACTTTAAAGCTGAGAAAAGAATTCAAAATCAAAAGCAAATAGAAATTGTTGGAGAGAAATTAAGGAAAATGATGCCTTGGATAAGTTCTAATAAACTAGTAAATAAAAATAAAAACTAATATTGTGTAAAAATGAATAAAGAAAAAATTTTGATTTTCGATACAACACTGAGAGACGGCGAGCAATCAGCTGGAGCATCAATGTCTGTTGAAGATAAAGTGCAAATAGCCCAAAGATTAAATAAAATGAAGGTTGATATTATTGAAGCTGGGTTTCCTTATGCCTCAAAAGGTGATTTTCAGGCAGTCCAAAAGATATCTGAAATTTCAAAATATTCGATTGTTTGTGGTTTAGCTAGAGCACAAGATAAAGATATTGATACAGCTGGAGAGGCCCTCTCAAGTGCAAAAAGAAAAAGAATACATACCTTTATATCCACAAGCGACCTACATATGAAATATAAACTAAGAATGTCAAGGAAAGAAGTTTTAGATTCAATAAAAAAGAGTATAAATAGAGCAAAAAAATATACAGATGATGTTGAATGGTCTCCGGAGGACGCATCAAGAACTGATCCAAATTTCTTATATAAAAGTATCGAACTTGCAATTTCATCTGGTGCTAGGACTATTAATATACCGGATACTGTGGGATATGCCATTCCTAAAGAGTTTGGTCTTTTGATAAAAGATATTAAGAAAAACGTTAAAAATATTGATAAGGCAATAATCTCTGTTCATTGTCATAATGATTTGGGACTAGCAGTTTCTAACTCTATATCAGCAATTATTGAAGGGGCAAGACAAGTTGAATGCACTATTAATGGAATAGGGGAGAGAGCAGGTAATGCAGCTTTAGAGGAGATTGTAATGTGCTTAAAAACAAGAGGCGACAAATTACCTTTTTATACAGATATTAAAACAAAAGAAATAACTCTAATTTCTCACCTTGTATCAACTATTACTGGATTTCCAGTTCAACCTAATAAGGCAATTGTAGGAAAAAATGCTTTTGCCCATGAATCTGGAATTCATCAAGACGGAATGTTAAAAAATGCGAATACTTACGAAATCATGACACCAGAATCCATAGGTTTGTCATCATCAGAATTAGTTTTAGGTAAACATTCTGGAAGACATGCATTCAAGGTTAAGCTTAGTGAATTGGGTTACAA
>CACACI010000035.1 GCA_902530985.1 uncultured Alphaproteobacteria bacterium | reverse complement strand
TGATGAAATATCAAAAATAAAATCAAGAAAAACTGAAGCTATTAATTCATGTAAAAAAATGAATTGGAAATACCATTTCCTAAATCAGAAAATTGATTTTCGTGATTGGGATAATTCTCTGCTAAGTAATCTTATTTACGAAATAAAACCCGAAATAATTTTCGTACCTTCTTTGTTTGATGATAATGTGGAACACAGATTTTCAAATAGTTTTCTGTTAAAATCCATTAAAAGCTTTAACTGTGAAATTTGGTCATATCAAGTTTACTCATGTCATATTACAAATATAATTGTGGATATAACGAATGAGATCGATCAGAAAAAGGAATTGATAAAAATATATAAATCTCAATTGCAAAGTAGAGACTGGGTACACTATATACTTGGCTTAAATGCATGGAATTCACGTTTTATTGTAACAAAAGGTGAAAAATCGTGGGTTGAAACATTTTTAGTTTTAACCTCAAATGACTACAAAAATCTAGTCAGGAGTTTTTTTAAATCGCAAGAAACCTGAATTTATTTTAGTCAATTTTCATTTATTGAGATTATAAAGGTATTGACTATAATATATTAAAAAACATTTACTTTACCTTATATCAAATGAATAAAAAATTAAATCAATATGGAAGTCATTATATAGACAGTACTGACATACAATCTGTTGTTAAAGTTCTGAAGAATGGAAATCTAACAGCTGGACCTGAAGTCAATCTTTTTGAGAGAGATTTTGCAAAAAAAGTCAAATCAAAATATGCAATTTCTTGTTCCAATGGGACATCAGCTCTTCATTTGGCTCTTTTAAGTTTGGGAATTGGTTCTGGTGATATTGTCATTGTCCCAAGTATCACATTTGTGGCAACTTTTAATTCTATTATAATGACTGGAGCCAATCCTATTATTTCAGACGTTGATGAAAATAATGGTTTAGTGTGTATAGAGCACGTTGATCAAATAATAAAGAAGTTTAAAAACAGAATAAAAGCAATAATTGTAGTACATCTCAATGGAAATGTTGTGAGAGTTGATAAAATAAGGCAAAAATATAAAAATTTGAAAATCATTGAAGATAGTTGCCATGCATTAGGAAGTCATTATAATTTAAAAAAAACACAATATGTTGGTGACTGTGCTTTTTCCGATTTAAGTTGTTTTTCTTTTCATCCAGTAAAAAATATAACAACGGGAGAAGGTGGAATGGTTACAACAAATAATCAAAGACTAAATAAGAAATTAACCTTACTCAGGAATCATAATTTATCTCGAGTTAATTTAAAAGATAAAAGCTTTCCTTATTCGATTGATAACTTGGGTTATAATTATAGATTAACTGACATTCAGTGTTCATTAGGTAGAAGTCAATTAAAAAAACTTGATGTTTTTAAAAAAAGCAGAAGAAAGCTTGTTGAAAGATATGTCAAAAATCTAGAGAATAAATCTGATTATATAAATTTTGTTAATGATTATTATTCTGACTCATTCTGGCATCTTTTTGTTATAAAGGTTGATTTTAAAAAAATAGGGAAAAATAGAAATATTGTTATTGAAAAACTGAATAAAGAGGGTATTGGAAGTCAAATACACTACATTCCACTTTTTATGCATAAATACATAAAAAGAGATTTTGCATTTTCAATAATAGGAAAATATGGTGGCTCTAAAAACTATTTTTCTAAAATACTTTCTTTGCCATTGCATTTAAATCTTAAATTAAAAGATATAGATTATGTATGTAAAAAATTAATAAATATTTTAGAAAAAAAATAGGTTAAAAATTGATTTTTGTCGAATATAGTGTATCTGTTACAAATGCAGAAAGAATTCATTTTTAAAAAAAATCCCCAAAAAGAATTAGTTGATTTAGAAAATCAGTGCATTTTAATAACTGGTGCAACAGGGACATTTGGAAAAGTTTTTGTAAACTTTTTACTGGAAAATTATAAGAATCAAAGAATAATTATTTTTTCACGCGATGAACTTAAACAAAATGAAATGAGGGAAGAGTTTCATGTTAAGGGTATTGATATATCCAACTTGAGATTCTTTTTAGGTGATGTAAGAGATTATGATAGGTTAAAAAGAGCATTTTCAAAAGTTGACATTGTTGTTCATGCCGCTGCTCTTAAGCAAGTAGTTGCGGCCGAATATAATCCAATTGAATGTATAAAAACTAATGTAAATGGTGCGGAAAATGTTATTAACGCAGCAATTGATTGTAAGATTAAGAGGGTGATAGCATTATCCACTGACAAAGCAGTAAACCCAGTAAACCTCTATGGAGCTACAAAACTTTGTTCCGATAAATTATTTATTTCTGCTAATAATTTATCTGGTGCAGATGGTACAATTTTTTCAGTTGTAAGATATGGGAATGTCATAGGTTCAAGAGGCAGTGTTATTCCATTGTTTATGAAAGAAAAGGTCAATGGAGTATTACCAATTACAGATAAACGAATGACTAGGTTTTGGATATCTATAAATAAAGGTGTTGAATTTGTGCATAATTCTCTAAAAATTATGAAAGGAGGAGAAATATTTGTCCCAAAGATTTCTTCGATGAAAATAACGGATCTTGCAAATGCGATATGTCCAGGTTGCAAGCATAGATTTATTGGAGTTAGGCAAGGAGAAAAACTTCATGAAATCATGATATCTTCGGATGATGCAAACAAAACTATAGAACTTGAAAAAAGTTTTATTATTTGTCCTGATGTAAATTTAAAGGAAAATCCAAAATATATAAACTACAGTGGTAAAACTGGTATAGCAGTAAAGGACAATTTTGAATATACAAGTAATGGTAATAATGAATGGATGGAAATTGAAGAATTAGAAGAAATTCTAAAATGAAAGAATTGATTATAGGTTCTGCTAACTTTGGACAACAATATGGTATTTTAAAAAATAATATTTTATCAATCGATAAAATTAATAAAATATTATTATTTGCCGCCAATAATAATATTTTTAAAATTGATACATCTCCAATATATGGCAATGCCGAAAAAATAATTGGCAGTTTTTTAAAATCTAATAAAAACATAGCTGATAGATTTAAAATAATAACAAAAATTCCAAAAAACCTTTCGTCGTCAATTTCACCTGAAGATTCAATTGAAAAAATGTTAGAGGAATCTCTTAATAATTTGTCTGTAAAAAAAATTGATACACTTATGATTCATGATGTAGATGATTTTTGTCTTATACTTTCTGATAAAATAATTAAGTTACTTGAAGAATTTAAAGTGAAAAAATTGGTAAATAGAATCGGTATGTCAATATACAATAAGAGACAATACGACGAATTAAATAGTTTACTTCCAGTTGACCTTGTTCAATTGCCAATTAATATTTTAGATCAGAGAATGCTTAGTAATGGTTTGCTAGAGGAACTAAAGGGTAAATTAGTGGAAATACATGCCAGATCAATATTTTTACAAGGCATGCTTTTTACAAAGTCCAATAGAATTCCAAAACAGTTGATT
>CACACI010000034.1 GCA_902530985.1 uncultured Alphaproteobacteria bacterium | reverse complement strand
AATTTTATTTTAAATTATTTTAAAAATGACTGAATTAATAGAAAAATTAGCATCATTTGATTATGCAAAACAAATAATGCTAAAGAATGTTAAGAAAAATAAAACTGAAATTATTGATTTAAAAGAAGCTGAGGATAGAATTTTGGCTCAGAACATTTTTTCAAAGATAGATATCCCTTATTTTAATAATTCTGCAGTTGATGGTTTTGGGTTTAACAATAGCAAGAAAAAGTTTGAAGAATACAAGGTAGTTGGTGAATCTAAGCCTGGAAGTCCATTTCTTAAAAAATTAAATGATGGCGAAGCTGTAAGAGTTTATACTGGTGCCTATGTTATTAAAGAAATTACAGGTATTGATACTGTTTGCATGGAGGAAAACTCTGAATTAATTGGAAAAACTCTAAGAAAAATTAAAAGTATAAAAACAGGTGCTAATATAAGAGTGAAGGGAGAAGATGTAAAAAGAAATACAAAAATTTTTAGAATTGGAAGAAAAATTCGGTCTGTCGATTTAGCTCAACTCTGTTCTATAGGTGTAAAAAAATTAAAAGTTTATAAAAAGTTAAAAATTGGAGTTTTTTCAACAGGAGACGAGCTTTGCTCTATTTCAAATAAAAGGAATAAATATCAAATATATGACTCAAATAAATTGGCACTCATGTCTTTATTTAAAAAGATTGGTTGTGAAGTTGTTGATTTAGGAATTATAAAGGACAGTCTGTCTGAAACCAAAAGAAAAATAACAAATAAATTAAATCAAATAGATCTATTAGTTACAAGTGGTGGTGTTTCTAAAAGTAGAACAGATAATATTGGTAAGTTTTTTAAAGAAAATGGAAAAATTTATTTTTGGAGATTATCTATTAAGCCCGGCAGACCTTTTGCTTTCGGGGAGGTGGAAAAGGTTCCATTTATAGGACTACCTGGAAATCCAGTTGCAGCTATAATTACTTTTTTTATGTTAGTTGTTGAATATATAAAAAAACAATCCGGATCTACTGAAAAAGAAATTATAAGTAGATATTTACCATGCGATTTTAATTTAAAAAAAAAGAAAGGAAGAACTGAATGGTTAAGAGGGAGTATTATTAAGAAAAATGGTTCTTATTTTTTAAAGAGATTTCCATCAACTGGTTCAGGAATTATATCGTCAATTAGTAAAAGTGAAGGCATTATAGAGTTAGAAAAAAAAAAGGAATATATTAAAAAAGGTAGTATACTTAAATTTTTTAGATACGAGGATATATTAAATTGAAAATATTATATTTTGCAAAATTAAAACAATATATTGGAAAAAACTCAGACTTTATTGAAATAAAAGATAATAAAAGAATTTACGAAGTAATTGATGAACTTAAAAAAAGAAATAAAAACTATAGAAAAGCCTTTAATGAAGTTACGAACTTACAATATGCAGTAAATTGCGAATATGTTAACATTGAAGAGACTGTCAAAGATAAGGATGAACTCGCTATTTTCCCGCCAGTAACTGGTGGTTAATGAAGATATTTTTTCAAAAAGAAAGCTTCTTAGTTGAAGAGAAATTTAAAAAGTTTTCCAAGACTAATTCAACTGCTGGTTCAATCATATCATTTGTTGGAAAAGTAAGACCAACTAATAACAAAAAAAGTATTACTAATATAGAGATTGAGATATACGAAAAGATGGCATTACTCCAAATGAAAAAAATTATATTTAAACTTAAAAAGAAATATAAAATCTTAGATTTTTTGATTGTACATCGTTTTGGAAAAGTAAAACCTCAAGAAAACATTTTGTTGGTTATTGTAGCATCAGAACATAGAAAAGAGGGTTTTAGATTTATAGAAGATTTAGTAGACTGGTTAAAAGTAAAAATAACATTTTGGAAGAAAGAAAATTACTTAAATGATTCTGAATGGATTGAACAAAAAGAATCAGATAAGAAAATCTTGATTACTAGTAATTAACTTTTCTATTAAATTCTTCAATTAGGCGTTTTGTTGTCTCTCCAACATTAAAGGTGAAATTATCTATTGAATTAACTGGCGTTATTTCAACTGCTGTTCCAGTCAAAAAAACTTCTTCACAATCCTTTAGAAAATCAGGTTTATAATGATCTTCCTCTACATCAATATTTAATTTTTCTGCAATTTCAATTACACTTTGCCTAGTGATTCCATTTAAGAAACAATCAGGATAGGGCGTATATAATTTTTTCTGTTTTATAAAAAAAATATTTGCACCAGTAGCTTCAGCAATAAAACCTCTATAATCAAGCATGAGTGCATCATCAAATCCTTTTCTTTCAGCTTCATGTTTACTTAACGAACAAATCATGTAAAGTCCTGCTGCCTTACTATCTGTTGGAGCAGAGTTTGGTGAAGGCCTAACCCAATTAGATGTTGTAAGACGAATACCATCAAGTATTTTATCAGGTGAAAAATAAGATGGCCATGACCATGCAGCAATTGCTATATGTGTAGTAGCATCTATAGCTGAAATGGCCATTTTTTCACTACCTCTCCAAACCACTGGCCTAATATATCCATTTGTAACTTTTTGTTTTTTTGTGATTTCGATAGTTTTTTTTTTTATTTCATTTTTTTCATATGGAATTTTTAAATCTAATAATTCAGCAGACTTGAATAATCTTTCAATATGCTCATCTAATTTAAATATTTTTCCATTATAAATTCTTATACCTTCAAAAACACAACTTCCATAATGCAATCCATGATTAAGAATATGGACAGTTGACTCATTCCAATTTTTAAATACCCCATCCACCCAAATATGGCCTTGTCTTCTATCAAAAGGGATCATTTGCATAATTCATTCATTAAAGTTAAGATTCATTAATATAACACTGAAAATTAATTTATACATAGTCTGATCTTTATTTATTTTATGCAAACTTTACCGCACCTTTTATGTGTTGATGATGATAATAAAATTAGAGAACTGTTAAAAATATACCTCCAAGGTAAAAATTTCAGAGTAAGTATAGCAAAAGATTCTTTTGAGGCTGAAAAATTAACAAATTTTTTTCTATTTGATCTCATAATTCTAGATATCATGATGCCAAAAAAAGATGGAATTGAATTTTTAAATTCATTCAGAAAATTAGACTTAAATACCCCAGTAATTATGCTAACAGCTGATAGTCAACTAGATAAAAAAGAATCTTCATACATAAGTGGATGTGATGATTATTTGGTTAAACCATTTGAACCAACTGAATTACTTTTAAGAATTAATAAATTACTAAACCCAAGATTTAATAAGAATTTGTTATCTAAGAAGATATATTTTGGTGATTTTGAATTTGATTTTAGTACTAGGCTTCTATCTAAAAATAAAATTAATGTAAAACTAACCTCCTCTGAATTATCAATCATAGAATTTTTATCTAAAAATTTAAATAAAGAAATTTCAAGAGAAGAAATAGCTGATGTACTTGGCGAGGGAATGAACTTAAGGTCGGTAGACGTTACAATCACTAGATTAAGAAAAAAAATAACATCTGAAAAGTATAGTTCATCTCTAAGAACTATAAGAGGTAAAGGATATATGT
>CACACI010000033.1 GCA_902530985.1 uncultured Alphaproteobacteria bacterium | reverse complement strand
TATTCTATTGTTTGAATTTAAAAGAACATTTTCAACATTTTTCAACCAAAAACCTACATTACATTTTTTTGGGTAATTTATAAATTCAAATAGATTACATGAATGTTGCTCTAACTCCTTTTCTGTTGGAACGTTGGTTAAAATTCTTAATTGATTATATACCTGCATACTATCGGCATTAACTATAAAGCTAGGCAATTTGTTTTGAATTTCAAATGCAAGTTTTGTTTTTCTTGATGCTGTAGGACCGCCTATTAATATAGCATACGGATACAAAGTTTTATTTTAGTTTTAAGATTAAGAATTTGGAAAACTCACCTTCAAAAACCTGTAAAAGTGCTGAGTCTGCATTATTTTTCAAAAAATCATCCAATATTTTTTTTGCATCATTGGGGCGTTCAATATCTTTTTGAGCAATTTGTGAAATAACATTACCAACATTTAGTCCAGCTTTTGAGGCAAATGAATCTCTTTTAACTGCAGTAATCACAACTCCTTTGATATTCTTAGGAATATTGTACCTAGTTCTTGTTTCTTTATTTAGACCTAAAAGTCTTAACCCTACTTTATCTATCTCAATTTCATCAGTAACAACCTCTTTGTTTGTTTCAGATTTATCATCAGCTGTCATATTAAATTTTTCTAATTCTCCAAGTTTAACATTAAAGGATCTTTCTTTATTATCTCTCCATACTTTTACTTTAGCCTTACTCTCTACCATTGATTCAGCAACAGTTCTTTGAAGAGATTTAACATCTTTAATTTTTTTTCCGTTAAACTCTAAAATAACATCTCCAGATTTTAGTCCACCTTTTTCAGCAGGTTCCCCTGGGTTTACCATAGAAATTAAAACTCCTTCTTCGTTTTTCAAACCTAAACTTTTTGCGATTTCAGGGGTTAACTCTTGAATTCTAACGCCTAGCCAACCTCTTTGAGTTTTACCAAATTTTCTTAATTGTTCTATTATGGGTTTTGCCAAATTAGCTGGTATTGAAAAACCAATACCAACGCTTCCACCTGTTGGTGAAAATATAGCTGTATTTATTCCTAATACTTCGCCTTCAAGATTAAATAAAGGGCCTCCAGAATTTCCTCTATTTATAGATGCATCAGTTTGAATGAAACTATCGTATGGTCCAGCATTTATATCTCTATTAAATGCAGAGATAATACCTGATGTAACTGTTCCACCTAATCCAAATGGATTTCCAATTGCAAAAACTGAATGACCAACCCTTGCTTTATCGGAATCTGCAAATTTAAGATATGGTAGTGGTTTTTTTGATTCAACTTTAAGTAATGCTATATCCGTTAACTTATCAGTACCAACTAATTTAGCTTCAAGCTCAGAATCATCTTGAAACTTTACTTTTATTTCATTCGCTTGTTCAATTACATGATTATTAGTAACTATGTAACCAGTTGGGTCTATTACAAAACCTGAACCTAAAGCTTGAGGTCTTTCAGTGTCTTGTTGATTTGGTTGCTGTTGAGGACCAAAAGGAAATCCAGGAGGAAAGTTCTTAAAAAAATCTCTGAATTGAGGAGGAATTCCCTCAAGTGGGTTTTGATTATTTTGAACTTGCTTTGGTTTTTGTACTGTAAAAACATTCACAACACTAGGAGATTTTTCTTGAACAAGATTAGCAAAATCATCAGAAAGAGGATGGCTTTCAAGGTTTTTAAAAACAAAAACCAAGATAAGAGTGGAAAAAAATAAAATATTTTTTAACATCATTAAAACTACCTTTTACCTTTAGAATTATTGAAAAATTCTAAGAACTCACTATCTGGAGATAAAATCATGGTTGTACCATCTTCACCTAAAACCTTGCCATAGGCTTGCATCGATCTGTAAAAAGAATAGAAATCAGCATCTCTTTCAAACGCATTTGCGTAGATATCAATTGCAATAGATTCACCTTCACCTCTTAAAATTTCTGATTTTCTTGTTGCCTCTGCAAGTATAACTGTCCTTTCTTTATCAGCCTCAGCTGTGATTTTTTGAGCGATTTCGGACCCTTTTGCCCTAAATTCCTTTGCTTCTCTTACTCTCTCACTTATCATTCTCTCGTAAATTGCCTGACTGTTTGCTTCCGGTAAATCAGCCCGTCTAATCCTAACATCAACTATTTCAATACCAAATCTAAATGCCTCATTATTTACCTCCATTTTAATGTTTTCCATGATATTAATTCTTTCCTTTGAAAGTAATTCGTCTAAAGTAACTCGTCCAACAACCCTTCTGAGTGACGATATAACATTGGAGTTTAATCTGTTTCTGACATTAATTTCATTACCAACAGTTTTATAAAACTCTAGAGGATCAGTTATCTTGAATCGAGTAAATGAGTCAATTAACATTCTTTTCTTATCAACTGCAATAACTTCCTCTACAGGTAAATCGTATTCTAGAATTCTTCTATCATATCTAATTACATTTTGTATCAGAGGCAATTTAAAATGTAGCCCAGAGGACTTCACAACTCTTTTAGGCTCACCAAATTGTAATACTAAACCTTGTTCTTTTTCGCTCATTACGAAAAGTGCATTTAGGCCAGCAAAAGCAAGTATTACAAGTATTAAAGAATATGCCGTAGTTTTACTCATTTATTTGATTTTGAATGTTGGTATCACGAAGTTTCTTTTTCAGCTCAGGAAGGGGTAGATAAGGAACAACCCCACTTCCAGCTTTACTATCAACAATAACTTTATCGATCTTGCCTAGAGTTTTTTCAAGAGTCTCAAGGTAAATTCTTTCTCGTGTTACATCTTTTGATGTTTTGTATGCGTTATAGACAGATAAAAACCTTTGAGCTTCACCTTCTGCCCTTGCAACAACCTCTTTTTTATATGCCTCTGCTTGTTGAATTGTTTTCTCAGCCTCACCTCTTGCTTTAGGTATAATATCATTCCTGTATGCTTCTGCTTCATTTCTCAGCCTTTGCTCATCAGTCTTAGCTCTTTGAACATCTCGAAAAGATTCAATTACGAGCTCTGGAGGATCAGCTTTTTGCAGTTGAACTTGAGTTATCAATACACCAGCGTTGTAGTAATCTAAAACTGTTTGAACATCATTTTTAACATCTTCTTCGACTATTGATTTACCTTCTGATAAGATAGGATCAATAGGTGTTTGCCCTATTTTCTCTCTCATAACACTCTCTCCTATACTTTTTATAGTTATTTCTGGATTTCTAACATTAAACAAGAAGTCTTTTGCATCATTTATTATCCAAAAAATGGTGAAATTAAGATCTACAATATTTTCATCACCAGTAAGCATTAGAGCTTCTTCTGGGGTTTGTCTTGTTTGGGGTGTTTGAGAGAACTGAGATTGAGAAGTTCTGAAACCTACCTCAATTCTATTAACTTTTGTTACTTTTGGTTTAAAAACTGATTCAATTGGGTAAGGTAAGTGATAATGAAGTCCCGGTTCCGTAGTTCTCACATACTCACCGAAACGAGTAACAACACCTTGTTCGTCAGTTCCAACTCTGTAAAAACCACTTAATGTCCATATAGCAATAACAATTAAAAGGACAAGGCTGAAGCTAGCAGGATTGTTTTTTGGAAACATATCTTTAAGTTTTTCTTGAAAACCTCTAAGGTAATCGTCGCTAGAACCACCAGCACCTGAATTTTCA
>CACACI010000032.1 GCA_902530985.1 uncultured Alphaproteobacteria bacterium | reverse complement strand
TCGCTAGTATTGTAATTGATAAAAGAAGAATAATCATAACACCTAGAAAAACAACTATAAACTTAAGGAACTTTTTCATTGATGAAAGATTATATAACTATTTCGATAACTAGCAATGACCTAGGAAAAAGAATTGATTCACTAATCTCAGGTAAATTAAAGAATATCTCCAGGAATCGTCTTAAATCTCTAATCTCTGAAGGACATTTATGTTTTAATAAAAAAGTACTTAATCAGCCATCATTTAAATTAAAGGAATGTGGAGAATTATTACTAAAAATCCCAAAGCCAAAGGAATATAAATTAGTACCACAAAATCTTAATTTAAATATTATTTATGAAGATAAAAACCTTATTGTTGTGGATAAAGAACCAGGACTAGTTGTTCACCCAGGATCAGGAAACATGGAAAATACTCTAGTTAATGCATTACTTTTTCATTGTAAAAATAATTTATCAGGAATCGGTGGTATTATGAGACCAGGTGTTGTTCATAGGATAGATAAAATGACAAGTGGATTAATTGTTTTTGCTAAAGACGATTTCACACATAATAGTTTATCTCAACAATTTAAAAAAAAGGTTACTAAAAGAGAATATGCATTGTTAGCATGGAACTCAGCAAAGAATGATGAGGGTGAAATAAAAACTAAGTTATTGAGGTCAAAATTTAATAGAAAAAAAATGGCCGTAACAAATTCTGATAAAGGTAAAACTGCAATAACAAAATATAAACTTATAAAAAGTTTTGATATTAATGAACAAACAAAGATTAGTTACTTTCTTTGTACCTTATTAACGGGAAGAACACATCAAATTAGAGTCCACATGAGTGCATTTGGAAATCCATTAATTGGTGACAAAAAGTATAGTCGTAATAACAACTTTCTAGGGCTTCCAGAACATTTAAAAGAAATAGTATTTAATAAATTTGTTAAGATTGAAAGACATGCCCTCCATGCCAGAAAACTTGGTTTCTTTCATCCTTATACTAAAAAGAACTTATTATTTGAATCAAAATTACCATCTGACTTTTCCTCACTTTTAAATTCTTTAAACTCAAAAATACTTGATTTATAACAAATTATGAACAAAAGTTAATAAATTGTTCATCTTATGTTCATTTTGTTCTTGACCTTAGTTTTTTTTTTATTATTATATATTTTATGACTAGTAAAATAGCAAATAATTACCAATTTAAATTTGGTCAAAATGATATTTCAAGATATCTAAGAGAAATACAAAAATATCCTATACTCTCTCACGAGGAAGAAATTAAATTGGCCAAAGATTGGTTAGAAAATAAAAACACTGCTGCTGCTCATCGATTAGTAAACGCTCACTTAAGGCTGGTAGTTAAAATTGCTATGAAATACAGAGGATATGGCTTGCAAATCAGTGAATTAATTTCTGAAGGCAATTTAGGGTTGATACATTCTTTGGATAGATTTGATCATAAAAAGGGTTTTAGACTCTCTACATATTCTATGTGGTGGATTAGAGCATCCATACAAGAATATATTTTGCGTTCATGGTCATTAGTAAAGATTGGAACAACAGCAGCACAAAAGAAACTATTCTTTAACCTTAGGGCCCTTAAAGGAAAACTTAAGGCTCTAGATGAAGGTGATTTAGCTCCAGAACTTGTAACTGAAATTGCTGAAAGACTTAATGTAAATGAAAATGAAGTTGTTGATATGAACAGGAGACTGGCTGGAAATGATTACTCTCTAAATAACTCATACTTTTTTGATACAGATGATGAATGGATTAATGGGCTTCCGGACAATAGTGAGAGTCATGAAGACACCTTTATTCGAAATGATGAGCTTTTTAAAAGAAAAGAAATGCTAAAATTAGCGTTAAAGAGCTTAGATGAAAGAGAAAGAAGAATTTTAACCCAAAGAAGACTTGTTGATGACCCTCTGACTTTAGATCAACTAAGTAAATCTTTCGGAATATCAAGAGAAAGAGTAAGACAAGTTGAAGCAAGAGCATTTGAGAAAATAAGAAAAGTTTTAAAAAACATCAATTTTAATAAAAAGAATATCACCCCAGAAATGGATTCTTAACTAATATAGTATCTTCTCGCTTTGGACTTGTTGATAGTAAAGAAACTTGAGTTTGAAGCAGCTCTTCAATTCTTCGAACATACTTTATCGCTAAAGCCGGTAAATCACTCCAGGTTTTCGCTCCTTGAGTATTTTCCCTCCAACCTTGATGAATCTCATAAATAGGTTTAATTTTTTTTTGATCGATCTCAGATAAAGGGAAATAATTAATAACTTTTCCATTAACCCTATAACCTACGCATATTTTTATTTCCTCAAAACTATCTAATACATCTAGCTTAGTTAAAGCTATTCCATCTATACCAGAAATGTCTATCGAGTGCTTAGTAATAATAGCATCAAACCAACCACACCTTCTTTGTCTCCCAGTAACTGTTCCAAATTCATTTCCAATTCTACCAAGTTTTTCTCCTATTTTATTTTTTAATTCACTTGGGAAAGGCCCACTTCCAACTCTGGTTGTATAAGCTTTTACAATACCAAGAATGTATCCTAAATTTTTTAGTGGCATTCCAGTTCCGCTAGCTGCAGCACTTGGCAAAGTATTTGAAGAAGTTACAAAAGGATAAGTTCCATGATCTACATCCAATAGAATTCCTTGTGCTCCTTCAAATAAAATTTTCTTTCCTTCATTTTTAGCTTTTTTCAAAATTGGGAAAATTCTATCCACATATCTTAAAATTGATTTCTTATATGAAGAAACCTCGTCAAAAATTTCTTTTTCTGTTATAAGTTGTGATTTAAGCCCAGCAAGGATTATATTATGATAATCTAGAGTGTTTTTAATTTTTTCTTTTAAAAAATTATCATTCGCTAAATCAGCAAATCGAATTGCTCTCCTCCCTACTCTATCTTCGTATGCTGGGCCTATACCTCTGCCAGTTGTACCTATTTTATTAGGACCTTTTCTCTTCTCTCTAATTTCATCAATTTTTTTATGAAAACTAAAGATGATAGAAGAGTTTTCAGAAATTCTTAGGTTTTTTCTAGTAATTTTAACCCCTACTTTATTAAGTCTACTTATTTCATCTAAAAGTGCTAATGGGTTAACCACAACTCCATTACCAATAATCGATAATTTATTTTTTCTTATAATTCCAGATGGTATCAAACTTAAGGCTATTTTTTTTTTATTTACAACTATTGTATGTCCAGCGTTATTTCCTCCTTGAAATCTCACCACAATGTCAGCCTCATTTGCAAGCCAATCAACTATTTTACCCTTTCCTTCATCGCCCCATTGAGCACCAACAACTGTTACGTTTGACATTATTTAATTAACCTTATTTACTGAATTATTATAATAATAAAATTGGCAATTCTGTTTCTTTGCTTCTATTTCAATTTGATTTTTACTGTAATCTTTAGTTGCCTTTATTACGACAAACTTTTTGTTTTTTTGAAGTAGTTTTTTACTTTTAATTTCTAAATCATAAGGAACAAGAATTCTTTTTATTAGTTTCTTTCTTACAGATGATTCTAATATAAAGTTTTCTAAAAAACCTGAAAACCCAACACAATATTCATCTTTAACTTTATAACCCCCACCATTAAAGAGCTCTTTAAAGTTTTCTGAATATACTTTAAAACAAAAACCCGAATGGTAATTTGATTCATCAATCTCTAAAGGATCAATAATTATCTTATAATTTTGAAACTTATCCTTGATCAATGTAACTTGATCTATAAAATAGTTTATTTTTTCTTGAATTTCTTTTGGAAAATTATAATTTTTAAAACTATCTTTTTTTGATTTATCAATTTTACCTACACTTTCTAGAAGAAATTCTGA
>CACACI010000031.1 GCA_902530985.1 uncultured Alphaproteobacteria bacterium | reverse complement strand
ATTATAGTTTTTTTGTTGGGGCAACAAAAGAAAATATTAAAGACCTAAATAAATTAGAAAATTATCCAGGTTGCTGCGGAGTAAAAATTTTTATGGGTTCCTCAACTGGAGATCTTTTAGTAGAAGACGATAAAAACGTTTTAAATATCTTAAAAAAGGTAAAAAAGATGATATCTGTTCATAGCGAAGATGAATTTAGACTCAGGGAAAGGAAAAAACTTTTTTCAAAAAAATCTATCAAGGTATTAGATCATCCGATAATAAGAGATGTTTCTTCTGCTGTACAATGTACAAAAAGATTATTAAATTCAGCGCATTTAGCAAAAAAAAAAATTCATATTCTTCATTTATCAACACGCGATGAGGTAATTTTGTTGGAATCAAATAAAAATATAGCTACATGTGAAGCCACCCCCCAGCATTTATTTTTTAGTTCACCAGGATGCTATGAAAAGTTGGGAACCTTTGCTCAAATGAATCCACCAATTAGAGAGAAATTTCATACTGAAGCCCTTTGGGAGGGAATTTCTAGAGGTATTATTGATGTGATTGGGTCTGATCATGCTCCTCATACAATTGAAGAAAAGAACAAGGATTACCCTGAATCACCATCAGGTATGACAGGTGTTCAAACGCTATTACCCATAATGCTAAATTTTGTTAATCAGGAAAAACTCTCAATATTTGATCTTGTTAGATTATTGTGTACCAA
Organism: uncultured Alphaproteobacteria bacterium; assembly: GCA_902530985.1. Taxonomy (GTDB): domain Bacteria; phylum Pseudomonadota; class Alphaproteobacteria; order Methylaequorales; family Methylaequoraceae; genus Methylaequor. The sequence continues at coordinate 3,345 of CACACI010000031.1, read as the reverse complement.
TCCTTGTAAAATATTTAAAGTAGCAAACAAGGGTTGTATTAAAGTTGGTTATGATGCAGATTTGACTGTAGTTGATATGAATAAGGTATACAAAATTTCTAACAATTGGATTCAAAGCAAGTCAAAATGGACTCCTTATGATAATTTGACTGTTAAAGGAATGCCAATCATGACTATAATCAACGGAAATATAGGTATGCGTAATAATGAAATTATTACAAAGCCATCTGGACAGTCAATAAATTTTATAAATTAACCTCTTTAATTTTTGTAATAAAAATTTTATCCCTGCTTACATTATACTGAGATTCAGTTTTTATTAAAGCAATCATTTTTGCTGTTTCAAGATCAGTAGACTGGACAGTTTCAAAATTTTTTCCAAGAATTGGTATCTCTAATTCTACTTCATACCACTTCATTTTTTTTCATTCTTATTTACTACAATGGAAACCATAGCATCACCAGAAATGTTAACTGATGTTCTTAACATGTCAAGAAATCTATCTACGCCCATAACTATAGCAATTCCTTCTAATGGCAAACCTACCTGAGTCAGGACCATTCCTAACATAATTATTCCTACTCCAGGAACACCAGCAGTACCAACAGATGCTAATGTAGCTGTTAAAATTATTGAAAGATAATCAGTTAGGAGCAGATCAATACCATACAAATTTGCAATAAAAACCGTAGCTACACCTTGCATAATAGCTGTGCCATCCATATTAATTGTTGCTCCAAGGGGTACAGTGAACGAAGAAACATTTTCTTTAATTGAGAAGTTTTTCTTAAGACATTCTAATGTTATTGGAATAGTGGCACTACTACTTGATGTTGAAAAAGAAAATAATAAGGCTTCTTTTATACCAGTAAAGAATTTTTTAGAACTTATTTTTCCATAGAACTTTATGATCGGCAAATATACAATCAAGACATGAACAATTAATACAAAAATAACTAAAATAAAATATTTTATCAACTCATATATAGATGATATCCCTTGGGTAGCAAAAGTCTTACTTATCAAACAAAAAATTCCAAATGGTGCAATTATCATTACAAAAGATAGAATTTTCATTACTACATCATTAAAATCAAAAAAGAATTTTTTTAGTACACTTGCATTTTTCAATATTGATAAAGCACTACCAATAAGAATTGAAAAAAAAATTACTTGTAACATATGCCCTTCAACTAATGCTTTAAAAGGATTTGATGGTATAATATCCAATATTATTTCCAGGAATGATGGTGGTTCAGATATTTTTATAGTTTCTGCTTGAAAGTTTGAATCTAATCCTTCTCCTGGTTTAATCAAATTTGCAAAAAATAATGAAAGCGTGATTGCAAAGAATGTGGTTGTCATATAAAGAGAAATAGATTTAATTCCAATTCTTCCTAATGAACTGATATCCTTTAAATTGGCAACACCATTTATTAATGAAAAAAAAACTATTGGCACAACAAGCATTTTTATAGTTTTTAAAAAAACTTCACCACCGAAAGAAATAAAACTAATAAGTCTCTCATTAATATTGAGTGGAAGAGAATATAAACTTAAAAAAATTCCAAATATTACTCCAATAGTAAAACCAATAAAAATATTTTTTGTTAAATTATTTTTCATTCTGGTGCCCTCTACTGGTTACGCTCCAGTGGCTGAGTCTTACCAAGACCCTGTTTTACTATTAAACTAAGAGGGCTTTGTAAACCTTTGAGAACGTAATTAATTAAAGAATATATCATTATGACATAATAAACAAAATTACTATCAACTTAAATATGTGTTTCTAAAATATGTATAAAAATAGATAAGAATTTTTTATGAAATATAATTAAAACTTTTTGATGTAACTTTATTCCAGTAAGCATCTAATCTGGGATCAGCAATTTTGTGTTTACCTTTTTTTATTAACTCTCCAACTCCTACCTTTGGATATATTTGGTCAGCTAATCTTATTTCACTCTCTGAAAGTCTCCTAACAATATGTCTGCGATTAAGTTCTGCAGGATGATTAACACCAACTGATTCAAGTAATTCTTTAAATACATTCAAAGTATTTTTATGAAAATTAAAAGCTCTTTCTGATCTATCTGAAATATCAATTGCTCTATAACGCATAGGGTCCATTGTTGCAATACCACTTGGGCACTCTCCAGTATGGCATGATCTACATTGTATGCAGCCAATAGAGAACATAAATGGTCTAGCCATATTTATCCAGTCTGCCCCTAAAGAACACATATGGGCCATGTCAAATGCTGATACTATTTTTCCTGACACACCAATTTTCACTCTTTGTCTTAAATTTGAACCAATCAAAGTATTATCTACAAAAATTATCGCATCTTTTAATGGTGAACCAAGATGATCAGTAAATTCTGCCGGTGCTGCACCTGTTCCTCCTTCAGCACCGTCAATAGTTATAAAATCTATGTATTTTTTTTTTAATACCATTGTCTTAACAATTGATATTAGTTCCCAAGGGTGACCTATACACATCTTAATTCCTACAGGTTTATTACCAGATAGTTTTCTTAACTTTCCAACAAAATTTAATAACTGTTCTGGGTTTGAAAATTCTTTATGTTTTGATGGAGAAATGCAATCTTTTCCCGCCTCAATTCCCCTTGTATTAGCTATTTCTTCTGTTACTTTTGGAGCTAGAAGCATGCCTCCATGCCCTGGTTTTGCACCTTGACTTATTTTTATTTCAATCATTTTAATTTGATTTTTTGTTGCTTTACTGTTGAAAGTTTTAGAACAGAAATCACCTTTTTTATCTCTACAACCAAAATAACCAGATGAAACTTGCCATATTGTATCACCCCCACCCCGCTCATGATATGGTGACATGGAACCTTCTCCAGTATTATGAGCAAATTTGCCAAGCTTTGCAGCTTTATTAAGAGATGTAATGGCTGGTGGAGATATCGCGCCAAAAGATGTGCCCGAAATATTTAGGACTGACATATTATATGATTTATTTCCGATACCAACTTTAGTTCTAAAGTCACCATTTTTAATATTTGTTGGTGTGATTGAATGATTCAACCAAACAAAATCATCATTGTACATTTTTTCTAAAGAGCCAAAAGGTCTTACGCCTCCAATATTTTTTGATCTTTGATATACCATAGTTCTTTGATTTCTGGAGTATGGAACTTCATCATCATCCGATTCCCAATAATATTGTCTTAATTCAGGTCTAATACTTTCCAAAAAAAATCTAAATCTTCCTAATAATGGAAAATTTGATAATATAGATCTTTTTTTTTGCAGAAAATCTTTCATAGCAATTGTGAATGCAAGAGCACTAATTATGAATACAGCAATAAAAATAG
>CACACI010000030.1 GCA_902530985.1 uncultured Alphaproteobacteria bacterium | reverse complement strand
AAATCAAGGATGGCCCCTAAATCAGCCCGATTAATGTCAAGGTTAACATTCTTCGCCGGACTTTTAATAGCCGGTAATTCTATCGCTCAGGATAAAACTTACACTGCCCCTGATGTGAATATATTTGAATCACCAGAGCAGGTTTTCGAACTACCTGGTTCTGGTGATTACATAGGTCCAGAGGAAATAAGAAAATATAATTTCAATAATATCAATGAGATTTTAAGAAACACAACTGGTGTTTATTCAAGAGAAGAAGATGGTATGGGTATTTTCCCGAATATAAGTTTAAGAGGTGTTAACACCCTGAGATCTGCTCAAGTGAATATAATGGAAGATGAAATTAATATAATGCCTGCACCATACTCAGCTCCAGATGCCTATTACTTTCCTATTCCTGGAAAAATGCATTCTATAGAAGTTTTGAAAGGAACAAGTCAGTATAGATATGGACCACATTCTACCGGTGGTGCAATGAATTTTGTAACAACACCAATTGATTTTGGTCAGAGATACCACGGAAGTGTATCCTATGGTTCAGGTAATGACATTATAACCCAAGACTACTTCAATTATGGTATTACAGGCAGATACGGAGCATTAGCAATTTTAGGTGAAATGTATTATCGAAACAGTGATGGTAACAGCAAGGATTTTAACATTGAGCCTCCATCAAGTTCACAGCACAGGAAGGGTTATAGTAGTGATGAATTAGGCGGCATAAATCATATAGCTCCAATGGTTAAGTTGTTGTGGCAACTCCCGACAACAAAAAACATAACACTTGAACTCAAGGGATCCCACAATGACATGAATTACAATGAGGGTTACAGTGGTTTAACTACTGCAGATTTTAATTCAGACCCTGATCAAACTTACGTTGCATATCAACTTGACGAAATGAATTCTGAGCAACAAACTTTTTATGCAAAATTAAGAGCAGAATTAAATTCAAATATAACAAATAATTTAACTGTTTTTGCTAATCGTTTTACAAGAGACTGGTTTAAACTGGCAGATGTAAATGGAGATTCTCTTACTGCATTTACATCTAAAGCTGGAACTGCTGCTTCACTGAACTGTGCAAAAGGAACAGCATCATGTACTATTAGATATGTCAATAATGATAGACAATACACTTCTTATGGTCTCAACAATGAAACAGAATTTAATTTTAACACTGATTATTTTGGAAAGAATATAAAGCATAATTTAAAAGTTGGATATGGATATCATTATGATTACATAAATAGAGACCAACAACGCCACGCATTTACTCAAGCTGTTGGAGGAGGTTTAACTGCTACTACTGTGACTCCCAAAGATGACAGAAATGAAAAGGCCAAAGGTCATACTGGTTATATAGAAGAATCAGCAACTATTAATAATTTTGTTGTTTCACTTGGCGGTAGGTTTGAATATGTTGACTATCACTATAGGGATAAAATTGGTGCTCAAAACTCAACCAGTAACATGCATGAAGATCTGTTTGCTTTCGCACCTGGTGGTGGATTAGTTTATAATCATGACGATAATTGGCAGTGGTTTGGTGGAGTTTATAAAGGATTTAACCTTCCAGGACCTTCAGCAGCTAGAGATGATGGTTCACCTGTAGAAAAAGAAACAAGTATCGCGAAAGAGATCGGTGTAAGATACTCTTCTCCAACATTCTTTGTGTCTTGGACAGGTTTCCATACAGACTTTAAAGATTTAATCGTTATTGATAATAGTAATGCTGACAGCGCACCTGATAATGCAGGTAACGTTGTTTCAAAGGGTTTTGAACTTTCAACGACCTATGCTCCTGAAGATTTTCTTCCATTCGCCGGGGATATTTCATTCTACGCCAATTATACATTTACAAATGCTAATTTAGATGGTGCAGCTAATTCAACTGATTCTGAGACAGCTTTTGCTGGTGGTAGGGACGGCTCTAATGTGCCATACATTCCGGATCATCGATTATCATTTGGTGCAGACTATGAATATAATGATTTTGATTTTGGAGTAAATATGACTTACCACTCTGAATCTCATGGAACTGCAGATGAAAGTGAAACTGAAGTATTTAATGGTGACGCTGATGCTAGAAATGGAAAAATTGATGATGCCTTTCTACTTAATTTTTACGCGGGCTATGACTTCATGAATAATTATAGAATAACAGCTGGTGTAAATAATGCTACAGATTTAGAGTATATCGCATCAAGGCATCCAAATGGAGCTAGACGCGGAGCACCACTAACTGCTTATGTTAAAGGTGTAGTCAATTTTTAACCAAGAATATGGGTGGAAGAGATCATGATTCTCCACATATAATTAATCATACTATGTGATCTCTTCCATTCCGTATACATAACATATCTTTGCTTAATTAAAATATGAAAAAAAATATATATACATCAAATATAACCGATGAGATAATTAAGGAAGATAATTTCGAACTTATTATTTTAGAGATAATTAATGATGTGATGAAAAGGAAGAGAGATATTCACCTTAAATATCAAAAGTTAGTTAAAAAAGTTTTGGTTTCAACAAAATCGATTAGAAGAAAAACAATTTTATCAAAATATATTTTATATAGAGTTATTAGAGAATCTGACCGAGCTTATAATGATGGACAAAGCATGGCAAAACGACTTTGTCCTATATGTAAGAAAAACTTTTTTAATCAAGAAAATTTTTCAAAAAAATTACATTAAAAATTTACTTTTAAGCTAATTGTTAACTAAATTAGTTCAAAAAAATCCCAATTATCCCTTAAAAAAGATTGATAAACTGAACAAATTTAATACTGTTATGTAAATAGTAATAATGAGATATTGTACAATTTTCTTTTTAGTTCTTTTCTTGATAGATAACAGTCTTAAATCTAAAGAATATATTGTTTTACAATCGACAACATCTACTAGAGATTCTGGATTTTATGACCACCTTTTACCTGAATTTACAAAAAAAGCTGGTTTTGAAGTAAGAGTTGTAGCAGTTGGAACTGGTCAAGCAATAAAAAATGCAAGAAAATGTGATGGTGATGTCCTGATAGTACATCATAAAAGATCTGAAGAAAAATTTGTAAATGATGGTTACGGCATTTACAGAAAAGAATTCATGTTCAATGATTATGTTCTAATTGGCCCTCAAGGTGATCCTGCCAAAACTAAAGAGAATAAGTCCATAGAAAGTGCGTTAGAGAAGATTACAAAATCTAGATCTTTTTTTATTTCGAGAGGAGATGAAAGTGGAACCTTTAAAAAAGAGATTGAACTTTGGAAAATAATTGGAAAAGTTCCAAATCCAAAAACTGATAAATGGTATTTATCAGTTGGACAGGGGATGGGTGGAGCTCTAAACATTGCTGTAAATAAAAATGCATACATTATTTCTGATCGTGCAACATGGGAGAGTTTTCAGAATAAAAAAAATCATGGTATTATAGTTGCAAATGAACCTCTTCTTTTAAACCATTATGGTGTTATACCTATAAATCCAAAAATGTGTCCGAACGCAAAAATAGAACTTGCAAATATTTTTGTTAAATGGTTGGTATCAAAAAATACTAAAAAACTTATAGACGATTTCAAAGTCAACGAGAAGCAATTGTTTTTTCCCACAAAATAAATGTGGGGGTAATTTTTGTTTTTTTATTTTTACTAGATGGTTTAAAATTTCTTTGTAATGATAATTATTTAAGATTATTTTTTATTTTAGTAAAAAAAAATACTAAACTAATATAATGCCACATTTACAATTTGATATAAATAAAAAACTCAAAAGTGAACAACGCAAAACTTTTACAGAATTTGTAAAAAAAAAATTTGCAGAAATAATGAAAACTGGAGAAGGGCATATCGCAATTAGCATAAGGGAATTGCCAAAAAATGCCCTGGAGCTTGGTCGAGCAGAAATGAATGAATTTATTTGTTTTATGAACCTTGATATAAGAGATGGAAGATCAATAAAACAAAAAAGAAAATTGGTAAAAGTTTATATAGAAGCTGTGGAAAAAATATTAGGAATTAAGAGAAATAATCAATATGTTACCTATACTTCACATCCAGGAATTGATTTTAATTTGTATGAAAAATCCCTGGATGAGTGGACCAAAAACGATAAACCTCTAGA
>CACACI010000029.1 GCA_902530985.1 uncultured Alphaproteobacteria bacterium | reverse complement strand
TATTTTTTTCACTAAATAAAATTTCAAACAAAAGGAAAAAAAGGATTAAAAAACTAACTAAAAGTTTAATATTATTTTTAATTATCATTAAAAAAACTTCTTAAAAGGAGTTATTCCTGAAAATTTTATTGTGTCATCCCTATCTTCTATCCTAAGTAATTGATTATATTTTGCAATTCTTTCTGACCGGCACAATGAACCAGTCTTTATTTGACCAGAAGACATACCAACTGAAAAGTCTGCAATAAAAGTTTCTTCAGTTTCTCCTGATCTGTGTGAAATAATTGTGTTAAAATTATTCTTTTTTGCTAATTCAATAGTCTCAATTGTTTCTGTTAAAGTGCCAATCTGATTTAATTTAACTAAAATAGAATTACCAGCTTTCTTATTTATTCCCTCATTCAACCTATCAGATGAGGTAACAAATAAATCATCACCAACTAACTGACATCTTTCACCAATAGTAGACGTAAGTTGAACCCAACCTTTCCAGTCATTCTCATCCAAACCATCTTCAATTGAAATAATTGGATAATTTTCAATTAAATTACTATAATATTTTATTAAACCTTTGTAATCTAATTTTAACGATTCTCCAGATAGGGTATAATTATTATCTGAGAAGAATTCAGATGCTGCAACATCCAACCCAATAAATATATCTTTTCCAGGTTTATAGTTTGAATCCTCTATAGCTTTAAGAATCAAATCCAAACACTCTCTATTTGATGAAATATCAGGTGAAAAACCACCTTCATCTCCAACTGAAGTAGAATAATTATTTTCTAATAAAACATTTTTTAAAGAGTGGAATATTTCACACCCAGCCCTTAGCGAATTACTAAAAGAATTAAATCCACAAGGTACAATCATAAATTCTTGGAAATCAAGTTTATTATTAGAATGACACCCACCATTAATAATATTCATCATTGGTGTCGGAAGTGAATTTTGCATTCCTCCAATATATTTATATAGTGGTGTATTTAAAAATTTTGATGCAACTTTAGCGCAGGCTAGGGATACAGCTAATATTGAGTTCGCGCCTAATCTCTTTTTATTTGTTGTTCCGTCAAGTTCTATCAGGGTATTGTCGATTTCATTTTGATTTGTAACATCAAAACCTAAGATTGTTTCTTTAATCTCTGTATTTATTAGTTCCACTGCTTTTTTGACACCTTTTGAAAAAAATCTATTTTTATCACCATCTCTTAATTCATGTGCTTCAAATGAGCCAGTAGAGGCTCCAGATGGAACTGATGCGCTACCTAAATGATTTGAAGCTAATTTTATTTCAACTTCAATTGTTGGCAAACCTCGGCTATCGATTATTTCTCTGGCATAAATTGATTTTATATTAGGCATTAGTTCAAACTCTCATTTTTAGATAAATTATCATAGAGCATAATGCAATGAATTAATTTTCCTAATTCTTTCAAAGGGACCATGTTTGGCCCATCAGAAGGCGCTACTTTCGGGTTATCATGTGTTTCAATAAACAAACCAGAAATCCCTGTAGTAACTGCCGCTTTAGCTAGAACTGGAACAAATTCGTATTGACCATCAGATGAATCACCTTTCGCACCAGGTAATTGAGCAGAATGTGTTGCATCAAATATAATTGGAAATCCTGTATTTTTCATAATTGGCAAAGATCTCATATCTGAAATTAAATTATTGTAACCAAACATAGTTCCTCTTTCAGTGATTAATAAACTTTTATTACCTGTTGATAAAACCTTTTTTAAAACATTTGAAATTTCCCAGGGTGATAAGAATTGTCCTTTTTTAATATTTATAGGTAAATTTGTTCTTCCTGCTTCAATAAGTATATCTGTTTGCCGACATAAAAATGCAGGAATTTGAATTATATCAAGAAATTCTTTAACCACCATACATTGAGTTGCATCATGAATATCAGAAGTAACAGGACAGTTAAATTTTTCTCTTATCTGGGACAAAATATCTAAACCTTTTTTTATTCCAATTCCCCTTTTACTCTTATGACTTGATCTGTTTGCTTTATCATATGAACTTTTAAAAATATATTTAAAATTTAATTTCTTTGATAATTTATCAATCTCGTCACAAATATCAAAAGCATGCTGTCTACTTTCAATTTGGCAAGGGCCAAGAATAAATTTTATTTCAGAATTATTTGACAAAAAAAAATTTTCAAATACTTTGACTTTTTTCATTTTGTTTCTTTATTTAATAAAGCTTTAATAAACGAGTTGAAAATTGGATGAGGTTTAAAAGGTGTTGATTTAAGTTCAGGATGAAATTGAACACCTAAGAACCAAGGATGATCATTCCTTTCAATTATTTCTACCAGATTACCATCAGGAGAAATTCCAGATAAAACCACTCCACTCATTTCTATTTCATTTTTATAGCCATAATTTACCTCATAACGATGTCTATGTCTTTCATTGATTTTGTTTTTTTTATAAATAGAATTAACCATAGAACCTTTCTTTAAAAGTGCAGTGTATGAGCCCAATCTCATACTACCTCCAAGATTTGATGTATCATGTATAAAAGTCTTTTTATTTTTTTTCCATTCATGAATCATAGATATAACTGGAAAAGAAGTTTTTCCAAACTCAGTAGAAGATGCATTTTTATAACCTTTTAAATTACTTATAGATTCTAAAATAGCTAGTTGCATTCCAAAGCAAATACCTAAGAAAGGAATTTTTAATTTCTTTGAGATTTTTATTGCATTTATTTTTCCTAAAGTACCATCCTTTCCAAAACCACCTGGAACCAAAATCCCATTACATTCTTTTAAGATAACTTCACAATCTTTAAGGTTCTCTATTTTTTTAGAGTCAACCCATTTTATTTCTACTTTGGTATTGTTGTAAATTCCACTATGAAATAAAGCCTCATTAAGAGATTTATAAGATTCTGATAAATTGGTATATTTACCAACAATTGCAACAGAAACAGTTCTCTTTAGTTGATAATATTTTTTTAAGAAATCTTCCCATAGTTTTAGATTTATTTTTTTTTTACTTGGAAGATTAAAATGATTAAATAATTCTTTTAGCAACCCCTGTTTATTGAGCATTAAGGGAACCTCATATATTGTTAAAGCATTTTCAACTAAAATTACTGAGTCTAATGAAATATTACAGAACAAAGAAATCTTACTTTTTGCTTCTTTATCAAATTTTCTCTCAGTTCTGCATAGTAGTAAATCTGGTTGAATACCCAAACCTAAAAGTTCTTTTACAGAATGTTGTGTGGGTTTTGTTTTAAATTCATGTGCGGAAGATAAAAAAGGAACTAAAGTTAGATGGATAAATAGGGTTTTGCTTTTTCCTAGTTCATTTCTTAACTGACGAATCGCCTCTAAAAAAGGCAGGCTTTCGATATCACCTACTGTTCCTCCAATCTCACATATAACAAAATCCTCTTTATTTAAATCTCTTTTAATAAATTTTTTTATCTCATCTGTAACATGAGGTATAACTTGAACGGTAGAACCAAGATAATCTCCTTTCCTCTCTTTCTTTAAAACTTCAGAATAAATTTTTCCAGTTGTAATATTATCGCTTTTTTTTGAAATAATCCCTGTAAATCTCTCGTAATGACCTAAATCCATGTCTGTTTCAGCACCATCATCAGTAACAAAGACTTCTCCATGTTGAGATGGGTTCATAGTTCCTGGATCAATATTTAAATATGGGTCGAGTTTCCTAATACGGACTTTGTATTTACATAATGCTAATAATGAGGCAATTGAAGAAGAAACAATTCCTTTACCTAATGATGAAACAACACCACCGGTGATAAAGATAAATTTAGTCATTGTTTAGAAAAAAATTGTTAAAATCAATACCTATGCTATTCAATAGGTACACTCACACCCTCATTATCGTTGTTTTCAACATCAAATTCTTCTGGAATCAAATCTAATCTATCGATTATCGAATCTTCACTAGAATCAATAATTGATTCTTTTTTGTAGCTTTTATTAGCTATTAAAACCAAGGAAAAACTAGTTAGAAAAAAGCAAAGAGCTAAAAAAGATGTTGTTTTAGTCAAAATATTTGATGTGCTTCTAGCAGATAGAAAGTCTCCTAATCCACCTGAATTAGATTGACCTATACCAAGGCCTCCTCCTTCAGATTTTTGGAGTAATACAAAGAAAACAAGAAAAATACATATCAATATATGTATTGAAAGAACAACAGCTAGCATATACATACAATAGTTAAAATTTATAAAAAATCAACAAAATGTAAGAATTTTATTCATTTCATTGATTTTCAAACTTGACCCTCCAATTAAAGCACCATTAATATTTGTATTTTGCATTATATCCATAAAATTATCTGCATTAACAGACCCACCATAAAGGAAGTTTAACTGATTGATTTTTTTTGACTTTTTAAGGAAATTCGTTGTTAAATCATGTATTTCAACTATTTCTTCTATAGTTGGAACTAAGCCTGTACCAATTGACCAAATAGGTTCATATGCAATAATAACATTGTTAAGTCCAAATGGTATACAATTACTAAGTTGTTCTTTTATAACCTTGGTGTATTTTTTGTTTTTCCTATCTTTAAGTGATTCACCTACACAGATTATTGGTTTGATTCCAAATGATAAAATTAAATCAACCTTTTGTTTAATTATATCATCAGTTTCATTGTGATATTGTCTTCTTTCTGAATGTCCAACTATAACATATTTACAATTCATTTTTTTTAATAATTCAACACTTGTATCACCTGTAAAAGCTCCTGCTGTATTTTGATGACAATCTTGAGCACCAACTAAAATATTAGTTTTTTTTATTAATTCAGATACTAACGGTATTAATAAAAATTGAGGACAAATAATATTCTTAGTAGTTGATGAATTAAACTTAATTTTTTTAAGACCATTTATTAACTTTCTGGTCTGGATAAAATTTAGATTCATCTTCCAATTTGAAACAATTAATTTAACTTGACTCATAATTTATGATATAGAATTAAAAAAAAATAAATATTATGCTTACAACTTTAAGAAACAGTTCAAAAAACTCAATACTAAAAATTATATTTGGTACTTTACTTACAGTTTTAATTCTTAGTTTCGGTATGTGGGGCACTGAAGATTTAGTTGGAGTTACTCAAAAACAATCTAGTGTAGCTAGTGTTGGTAAAATAGATATTTCATCAAGAGAATTTTACTCACTCTACTCAAGACAAACAGAAGAGATTAGAAAATTACTTGGAACATCACTTGACATAAAAAAATCAAGAGAATTTGGATATGTTGACAGAGCATTAAGTTCTTTAATAAACCGTGCATTATTCAATAACGAAGCATCAGAATTAGGTTTATCAGTGAGTGATATTAATGTAAGAGATAAAATATTAAAAGATGATGCTTTTAAAGATGACCTTGGTCAATTTAGTGAATTAGTTTTTAGACAATTAATATCAGAGTCGGGCTACAACGAAGATTCATATGTAGAAGGCACTCGTCAAGATCTTGCTAGAGAGCAAATGGTAGAAACAATAAGTTCAAGTTTAATCATTCCAGAAATAATGAAGGAAAGTCTTACTAAATATAATCTAGAAGAACGAACGGTTGATTTTGTATCCATTAAAGTTAAAGATCAAAAGTTTAAAAATCCAAATAAAGCATCAATTGAAAAGTATTTTAATGAAAATAAGGATAAATTTTTGTCAAAAGAATTCAGAAGTGCTCAAACTCTTCT
>CACACI010000028.1 GCA_902530985.1 uncultured Alphaproteobacteria bacterium | reverse complement strand
CAATGATGATGATCTTGATAAGATTTTCTTAGAATTAAACATAGTTAGAAGTTCAATTGATAAAAAATTGGATGATCCAGAAATTCAAAAAAATATTGAAAAAGATGTAGATTTAGCTAATAAATTAGGTTTAAGAGGCACACCAGCTTTTATTATTAATAATGAAATTATCTTTGGTTACATAAATTATGAAGAAATATTATCAAAACTTAATTAACAGTATAAATTATTTTTTGATTCAGTCTTAAATTTTGCTGCAAAGCCATTACTATACAAAATTTTTTTTCCAAACTGGCTCAAATATATATTATGATTAACCAACGCATCCATCTCTTTTAGGTGTTTTCTAGTTTTTCTATCATAACTAATAAAAATATCTTGATCATCTTGCACAATATGGATTAGTTCATGAAGAAGTATTCCTCTGTGGCAAATATCATCCATTGGATTTAAATCTTTTGAGAGATAAATAGTGTTTTTTGGGTTCTCTGGAGTTAAAGCTAATATTTCACAGTCTCTACCGCATGCTATTTCAGCTAATTGGTTTTGCTCAATAAATTGAATTTTAGGCAAACTTTTTGGATTTTTGTACTCGGTATGGGTTGTGATCCACAAAAGTAGTGCTACTATAAGTTCATTTAAAGTGTCAAACTTTTCCATACTATATAAACACCTATGATTAAAAAATTATTTATTCATCGTTCTCTTCCAGAAATGTATAACATAGATGTTGGAGATAACAATAAAATTTATGTTGAAGCAAGTGGAAAGAAAGATGGTATTCCTGTAATCTTTGTTCATGGAGGACCTGGCGGTCAATGTAGGAGTGAACATCACTCTCTTTTTGACCCCAATAAGTACAGATCTATTATTTTCGATCAAAGAGGTTGCGGCAAAAGTATACCTTATAGATCATTAAACGGTAATGATACGGATAATTTAGTCAATGATATTGAAAAGTTAAGAGAATTTTTTAAAATAAAAAAATTTATAATTGTTGGTGGTTCTTGGGGAGCAACATTAGCTATAAAATATGCAATTAATTACCCAGACAAATTAATTGGAGTACTTTTGCGCTCTGTTTTTCTAGGAACAATTAATGAAATAAATTGGGCTTTTATTGAAGGTCCAAAAATTTTTGCACCTAATCTTTTTGAAACTTTCAAGAAATTTTCTAAAGGGAGTGACATTATAAACTCTTATTATAAACAGATTTTTGAGAAAAACTCTAAAATTCATTCATGGATCTGGCATGATTATGAGCGGATCTTATCACAACTAAATCCTAGAGATTATAATATTGAGTCTGATACTGAAATACTAAAAAGAAATGGGAATCCAAACTCACCTTTTATGGAATTATATTATATTAAGAATTATTTTTTTATGAAACACGATGAAATTCTAAAAAAAATTAAACAAGTTTCTAATATTCCATGTTTTATTGTTCAAGGTAGATATGATTTGATTTGTCCTCCAGTCAATGCTTATAATCTTCACAAGAAATGGAAATGTTCTGAAATTGTGTTTGTTAATACTGCCGGTCATTCATCATCTGATGAGGGAATCATTGAAAACTTATTGATAGGACTAAAAAAATTGACTAAGCATTTTTAGCTCAAATAGTACATATTGATTTTTTTCTTTCATTAAAATATTGTTTTTTATTTCCTCTTTTTTTGTGTCATCGACAAGTTGGAAAAGTGACCATATGCTCGCTCCTCGTATTAATGAATTGTTACTTTTCAAATGAATATTCAAATATTTTATTAAATTTTTATTTTTACTATTTCCTGATGCAATAATTATATTTCTTAAAAATCTGACCCAACCAATTCGTTTTATAGGAGAATTATAAAAATATTTTTTAAACTTTTCTTCGTTAAATTTTAAAAAAAACAACAAACTTTTGCTATTCTCTTTGGGGAGAAGTTTTTGTTCTTTTGTTACTTTTGAAAATTTATTCCATGGACAAATAGATAAACAATCATCACATCCATATACTTTATTACCAATTTTTCTCCTTAAACTGAATGGAATTGGTCCCTTGTGTTCGATTGTTAGATAAGAAATACATTTTCTAGCATCGATTATATTATCACCTAACAAAGCTTGGGTTGGACATATATCTATACATTTCACGCATGAACCACAACTATTGAGCTCTTTCTTATAGTCGTAAATTTTAATTGGTAAAAAAATTTCTGCTAAAAACAACCAAGAACCAAAGTCTTTAGAAACTAGATTAGTATGCTTTCCTTGCCAACCAATATTTGCTTTTTCAGCGAAATACTTCTCTAATATTGGAGAGGTATCAACAAATATTTTAGAATCGATGTTCATATCATTTGCTAACCAAAATTGTATTTTTTTTAATTTTTCCTTTATTATTGTATGATAATCCTCGTTTTGAGCATAAACGCTAATATTAGCCTTGCTCTTAAAATTATTAATGTTAATTGGATTTTTCCTTGGTGTATAGTTTAGACCAATAACAACAATAGTTTCTACTTTACCCCAAATTTTTTTTGGATTTACTTTTTTTTCAAAATGTCTTTCTAACCATCTCATATCACCGTGAAAATTTTTATGCAAAAATTCTAAGTATCTTTCTTGTGTTTTTTTTTCAACTTTTGGTTTAGAGAAACCTATGATATCAAACCCGTAATCTAAAATTTTACTTTTTATTATTTTTTTTAAATCTTTCATTTTCATTACTTAGTTAAATATTATAATTCTTAAATGGTTGATAAATCAAATAAAGCTTTAGTTCTTTTAAGTGGTGGGTTAGACTCTTCTGTTGTTTTATCACTTTGTAGAAAAGAAGGGTATAATATTCATGCAATTTCCTTTGATTATGGTCAAAGACATAGGTTTGAGTTAGAACATGCTAAATGGCAAGCTAATTATTTTAATTGTTTTTCTCATAAAATTTTTAAAATTGAATTTTACGGAGGTTCTGCTTTGACTGACAATATTGAAGTACCAAAAAATAATACTGTTGAATCTATTCCACAAAATATTCCCGTGACATATGTTCCTAGCAGAAATATAGTGTTTCTTGCTTTCGCAGCTGGGTATGCTGAGGCAAATAGCATAGATGATATTTATATTGGTGTAAATGCAATTGACTATTCTGGTTATCCGGATTGTCGTCAAGAATTCATAAACGGATTTGAAAGATTGATTAACCAATCTACTAAAAAAGGTATTGAAGGCAAAAAATTTAAAATTATAACCCCTCTACTCAATCTTACCAAAAAGGAAATAATAAATTTAGGTAAAAAGAATGGGGTGAATTTTTCAAAGACTTCTAGTTGTTATAATCCTGTACAAAAAAAAAGATGTGGTTTTTGTGATTCTTGTTTATTAAGAAAACGTGGATTTGAAGAAGCAGCTATAACAGACCCTTTGGATTAGAAAGTTTGAGAAAAATGTACACTGTAAAAGAAATATTTAAATCGATTCAGGGTGAAGGATATAATATAGGTAAAGAATCAGTTTTTGTGAGATTCACAGGATGTAATTTATGGAATGGGAAGAAAGAATCTAAAAATAAAGCAATCTGTAATTTTTGTGATACAGACTTTGTAGGAACTGATGGTAATAATGGAGGAATTTATTCATTAGAGAGTTTAGTCGATAAAATTGAGCAAGTTTGGAATTCATCTTTCTCACTGGAACATAGATATGTTATTCTTACGGGAGGTGAACCTCTTCTCCAAGTTGATGCTAATTTAGTAGATTATCTAAAATGCAAGAAATACAAAGTAGCCTTAGAGACTAATGGAACGATCCAATTAAGAGCAGATTTTGATTGGGTATGTGTAAGTCCAAAGGATCCTGAAAATTGGTTATTAAAAAAAGGTGACGAACTGAAAGTTATCTATCCCCAGAACAAATTTAATCTTCAATCATTATTAACTTTAGATTTCAAATATTTTTTTTTACAACCCAAATATGATAAATTAAAACAATTAAATTTTAATAAAACAATAGATTATTGTAAAATTCATAGACAATGGTTTCCTAGTATACAAATACATAAAACTATTGGAGTGCAATAATGTTAATCTTTAAAAAATACTATTTTGATGCAGCACATTATATGCCTGATTTTAGTGAAAATCACAAATATACTAAGATGCATGGTCATAGCTATGAAGTTACGATTAAATTAACTGGTTCAGTGGAAAAAAAAAAAAATTGGGTGATGGATTTAGAAGAATTGGATACTCACGTTTTACCTGAAATCTCTTTATTAGATCATTCTGTTTTAAATGAAGTAAATGGGCTTGAAAAACCTACTAGTGAAAATATAGCAAAATGGCTATGGTTTAAGTTAAAAAAAAAAATACCTAATCTTGAGAGCATTGAGATTAATAGACCAAGAATCGGAGGGTGTATTTTTAACGGAAAATGATTACCTACCTTTATAGTTTGGAAAATTTAGATCATTTATGAAAACATTTGAAGGTTTTTTTCCGGTTTGAAAAAAAACATCTATTGGAATACCACCTCTTGGATTCCAAAAACTTGCAACTCTCAACCATTTTGGAGATACATATTTTATAATTTTTTTTGCAATTTTAATTGTACATTCCTCATGAAACCCTCCATAATTTCTAAAGCTAAACAAAAAAAGTTTGAATGATTTACTTTCCATAATTTTTTTTTTGGGGATGTAATCAACAATTATATTCCCAAAATCTGGTTGTGATGTAATAGGACAGATACTTGTAAACTCTGGTGAAGAGAATCTAATTGAATAATTATAATCGGGATTTGGATTTTCAACACAATCCAAAATAAAACTATCTGGTGAAGTTTGAACCTTTGATTTAGACCCAAGATATCTAGGTTTTTTTATATTTGGCATGGTGCTTGAGGTATTTTTTTTTTACTTTTTCAAAATTATTATTTAGTACTGATTCTCGTATATCAGACATCATTTTTTTATAAAATGCAATATTATGTAAACTTAAAATCATAGAAGATAAAATTTCATTAGTTTTTGTCAAATGATGTATGTATGATTTAGAGAATTCTCTAGAAACATAACAGCTTGAACTTTCATCGAGGGGTTGTTCATCTTCAGCAAAACACGCATTTCTAAGATTTATTTCTCCAAGTTTTGTAAAAGCTCTACCATTTCTTCCAAACCTTGTTGGTAAGACACAATCAAACATATCTATTCCCCTTTCAACAGCACAAAAAATATCAACAGGTCGTCCTACACCCATTAAGTATCTTGGTTTGAGAGGTGTGATATTGTTTAATGAATAATTAATTACTTTTATCATTGTATCGTGATTTTCTCCAACTGATAATCCTCCTAATGCGTAACCATCAAAATCAATTTCACTTAGTTTTTCAGAACATTTTTTTCTTAAGTCTTCAAACATTCCACCTTGGATAATTCCAAATAAACCAAACCCATCTCTTTTTTTAAAAATATTTTTACATCTTTGAGCCCATCTAATTGATAACTTCATAGATTCTTCAGCTTTATTGTGAGAAACTGGATATTCAGTACATTCATCTAATACCATAGAAATATCAGAATTAAGTTTTTCTTGAATTTTTATTGCTTTCTCAGGAGTTAATTGTTTTTTTTTACCATCAATGTGAGAAACAAAATCGATTCCTTCCTCCGAAATTTTTCTTAATTTAGAGAGAGACCAAGCTTGATAACCACCAGAATCTGTTAGTATTGGTTTCTTCCAGCTAATAAAATCATGTAGACCCCCTACTTTTTTAATAAGATTCTCACCGGGTCTGAGCATTAGATGGTATGTATTTGCAAGAATTATGTCAATACCAAGTTTTTCAAGATCTTTCTGAAAAATAGCTTTAACTGATCCAAGAGTTCCTACAGGCATAAAAACTGGAGTTTTAACTAGACCATGTTTTGTTTGAATTAAACCAGCCCTAGCTCCTTGATCTTGACCTTCAAGTGAAAAGTTAAATTTTGTCATTCTTTTTCCATATTAAACATGCATCCCCATATGAGAAAAAACGAAGTTTATTTTTAATTGCAAATTTATAAAGTTGGCGAGTTTTCTTAATTCCTAATAGAGTATAAACAAGAAGAAGGAGAGTTGATTTGGGTGTGTGAAAATTAGTAATTATCCCATCAACAGAATTTATATTCCAACCAGGTTTAATAAAAATATTTGTTTTTCCATCAAAAGGCTTTATTAAACCTTTTTCATCTTTTGAAGATTCGAGAAGTCTTAAAACTGTGGTTCCTACAGCAATAATTCTACCCCCATTTTGCTTAACTTTATTTATTGCAAAAG
>CACACI010000027.1 GCA_902530985.1 uncultured Alphaproteobacteria bacterium | reverse complement strand
GCTCCAGCACAACCTCAAGCTGAAGAAACATCACAAAAACCCGAAGCTTCTGCGCAAACTGCTCCAGCACAACCTAAACCTGAAACCACAGATCCAAAAAAACAATAGAAAGAACAAAAAAAACTAAGGCATATGAATATATAAATAATAATCTTGAGGAAATTGAGATATCACAGAAAGAAAAAAAAATTGTTGTAGGAAAGTTTGGGAAAACTAATGGTATTAATGGAAAAATCTCCGTGCACAGTTTCTTGACTAAACAAAAGGATATTAAAAAGTATACAGAGTTTTTTGTAGATCAAGATAAAAAAATAGATATTGAATTTAATTTTAAATCAGAAAGAATCTACGGAATTATTAACAAAATAAATAATGTTGAGGCTGCAAAAAAATATGTTGGTAAATTAATATTTATATCCTTTAAAAATCTTCCAAAACTTAAAAATAATCAATTTTATTTTCATGATCTTATTAAACTTCAGGTATATCTTGAAAAAGAAAAACTTGGTATTGTAAACGATGTGAAGAACCATGGGGCTGGTGATTATATAGAAATAAAAAAAAATCAAAATTATATACTAGTACCATTACATAATGATCATATTTTAAAAATTGATCTAAAAAATAAAAAGATTTTTTTAAACCCTAACTATTATGAAATTTAAAATACTTACATTATTCCCTGAGATTTTTCCTGGACCTCTTGCATACTCTATTTGCGGAAAGGCTCTATCAAGAAAATTATTCACGATCGAAACAATTAACATAAGAAATTTTTCTGAAAAAAAATCTAAAATAGTTGATGATAATCCATACGGAGGTGGCCCAGGCATGATTCTCAAACCAGATGTTATGCAAAAAGCATTAGATTGTGCGATGAAAAATTCTGTTAAAAAAAAAAAACTAATTTACCTCTCTCCAGGAGGTAAGCAAGTTAACTCAGAAAAAATAAATCAATTAATAAAATTTGATGAATTAATTTTAATTTGCGGAAGATATGAAGGCGTTGACTGTAGATTCCTAGAGTATAATAAAATTGAAGAGGTTTCACTAGGAGATTATGTTCTTTCTGGTGGGGAAATTGCATCAATTATTTTAATTGATGCTTGCGTAAGATTAATTCCTGAAGTATTAGGTAATAAAAATAGTTTAAAATCTGAGAGTTTTCAGAACCATCTATTAGAATATCCTCAATATACAAAACCAAGTAATTGGAAAGGTATAAAGGTCCCAGAGGTTCTAATGAATGGAAATCATAAGGAAATTTCAGATTGGAGATTGAAAAAATCAATAGAAAAAACTAAAAATGTTAGACCAGATTTATTTAAAACGTTTGCTAGGAAAAATAGGGAGATTAAATGAATACACTTGAAAAATTTGAAAAAAAACATCTTAAAGAATTACAATTAGATAAAAAATTGCCTAGTTTTAGTTCCGGAGATACAATAAAAGTTCACCTAAGGGTCAAAGAAGGTGAGAAGGAAAGAATTCAGGTCTTTGAGGGAGTATGTATTGCCAAAAAAAATGCTGGCATAAATTCATCATTTACTGTTAGAAAGATTTCCTATGGAGAAGGCATAGAGAGAGTTATCCCTCTTTTTTCTCCTCAGGTTAGCAAGATTGAAGTTGTTAAATCAGGAAGTGTTAGAAGGTCAAAACTTTATTACCTCAGAGAAAGAAGTGGAAAATCAGCTAGAATTGCTGAAAAAAATGTTTTTACTCAATCGACTAATAAAACTTTGGTTGACGATAAAAAAAGCCAAACAGAATCAGTGGATGAAAAAAAGAGTGAGACAGAATCGGTTGATGAAAAAAAGACCGCGTCAGAACCAGTTGATAAAAATAAGAGCCTAACAGAATCGCTTGATGAAAAAAAATAATACTTTTTAGATCATTGTTGGGTTATATATTTAATTATATGAAACCTAAAACATTATTTGATAAGATATGGGATAGTCACTTGGTAGACAAACAAGATGACGGAACATGTTTAATATATATCGATAGACATCTGGTCCATGAGGTTACTAGTCCTCAAGCTTTTGAAGGACTTCGAAATACAAAAAGAAAAGTTAGAAAACCCCGGCAAACTTTTGCAGTTGCAGATCATAATGTCCCAACTACAGACCGATCAAATGGAATAGAAAACCTTGAAAGCAGAATTCAGGTTGAAACTTTAGAGAAAAATTGCAAAGAATTTGATGTTAACTTTTTCCCACTCCTAGATAAAAGACAAGGTATTGTTCATATAGTTGGACCAGAACAAGGAATAACTCAACCTGGCATGACTATAGTTTGTGGAGATAGCCACACTGCAACGCATGGAGCATTTGGAGCCCTTGCTTTTGGGATTGGGACCAGTGAAGTGGAGCATGTTTTGGCAACACAAACTTTAATCCAAAAACCAGCGAAAAACATGCGCATTAGTGTGGATGGGACACTTAGCCCTAGTGTAACTTCAAAAGATATTATATTAAAAATAATAGGTAAAATTGGTACAGCTGGTGGAACTGGATATGTAATTGAATATTCTGGTGAAGCTATCACCACTCTCTCTATGGAAGGTAGAATGACTATTTGTAATATGAGTATTGAGGGCGGAGCAAGAGCAGGGCTAATTGCACCAGATGAAAAAACGTTCAACTATATGCAAGGAAGACCTTATGCTCCAAATCGCGAAGATTGGAATAAAGCCCTGGAATATTGGAAAACTTTGCCATCAGAAGATGGAGCAGAATATGAAAAAGAGGTAAAAATTAATGCTGCTGATATCGAACCCCAAGTGACTTGGGGCACCAGTCCACAAGATGTTGCTTCTATAAACGGTCAAACACCTGATCCAAAAGAAGTGGAAGATATCAATAGGAGAAATGCCATCGAAAGATCATTAGAGTATATGGGCTTAAAACCAAAGCAGAAAATAAAGGATATCAAAATTGATAGAGTCTTCATTGGTTCCTGTACAAATGGAAGAATTGAAGACCTCAGAGAAGTTGCTAAAGTAGTAGAAGGAAAAAAAGTTGTGGTTGACTCAATGATAGTTCCAGGTTCTGGTTTAGTAAAACAGCAAGCAGAAAAAGAGGGTATAGATAAAATTTTAATTAAGGCGGGTTTTGATTGGAGAGAGCCAGGTTGTTCAATGTGTTTAGCAATGAACCCTGATCAACTAAAGCCAAAAGAAAGATGTGCATCTACATCAAATAGAAACTTTGAGGGAAGACAAGGAAGAGAGGGAAGAACTCATCTTGTAAGCCCTGCTGTAGCTGCAGCCACTGCAATAAATGGCAAACTAAGTTTAGTAGAAGATATTAAATGAAAAAGTTTAATAAAATAAAAGGTATTGCTGCATCCTTACCAATGATAAATATTGACACTGATATGATCATTCCAAAACAATTCTTAAAAACAATCAAAAGGACAGGATTGGGGAAAAATTTATTCTACGAACTTAGATATGATTTAAATGGAAATATTAAAAATGATTTTATGCTCAATTGGGATTTTTATAAAAAAGCTATTATACTTGTCACAGGTGAAAATTTTGGATGTGGAAGTAGTAGAGAGCACGCTCCATGGTCATTACTTGATTTTGGCTTTAGATGCATAATAGCTCCTAGTTTTGCTGATATTTTTTTTAATAATTGTTTTAAAAATGGTATCCTTCCTGTAAAATTGAGTAATGACGAAATAAATTTTTTGCACAAAGAAGCAGAAAATAAAAAATTAATTACAGTTGATCTTAAAAATCAAGAAATATCCAGTGAAAATGAAAGAGTTATTAAATTTGAAGTTGATCCATTCAGAAAAAGATGTCTTTTAGAAGGATTAGACGACATCGCACTTACATTAAATAAATCAAAAAAAATTGACACCTATGAGTTACAACTTAATCAAACGAAATCATGGTTAACTTTGTAATAAAAAAATATTACTTTTTTTAAACTAAAAATGAAAAAAAAATTAAAAATCTCTCTGTTACCTGGTGATGGAATTGGACAGGAAATTTCTATCGAAGCTAAGAAAGTTCTAACCTGGCTGGTCAAAAAAATTGATCTCGATATAGAATTGAATGAAGAGCTTGTAGGAGGTGCATCAATAGATACATTAGGAACACCTCTTTCAAATGAAACGTTAGATAGAATAAGTAAATCTGACGCCATAATACTTGGTGCTGTTGGAGGTCCTAAATGGGAAAGCTTGGATTTTGAAAAAAGACCAGAAAGAGGTCTTCTTAAAATAAGAAAAGAACTAGATTTATTTGCAAATTTCAGACCCGCAATTGTTTTTGAGCCTCTTATTAATTCTTCTAGTTTAAAACCTGAGATTATAAAAGATTTAGATATCCTTATAATCAGAGAATTAACAGGTGGTATATATTTTGGTCAACCCCGTGGTATTGAAAAAATTGAAGAAGACAATCACAGAGGGTTCAATACACTTGTTTACACAACCAAAGAAATAAAAAGAATTGCTAAGGTTGCTTTTGACACAGCAATGACTAGATCAAGAAAGTTATGTTCCGTTGATAAAGCTAATGTCTTAGAATCCACTGAATTATGGAGGAATGTAATGATAGAAACTTCTAGAGAATACCCTGATGTTGAACTTTCTCATATGTATGTAGATAATGCTGCTATGCAACTTGTTAGGGACCCAAAACAATTTGATGTTATTGTTACAACCAATATGTTTGGAGACATTTTGTCTGATTGCGCCTCTATGTTAACTGGATCTCTTGGAATGCTTCCGTCAGCATCTATTGGAATAACAAATACTGGTGATACAAAGGCAATGTATGAGCCAGTCCATGGTTCTGCTCCAGATATTGCAGGAAAAGGTTTGGCAAATCCTTTAGCTATGATTCTTAGTATAGGCATGATGTTCAAATATTCATTTGCAAATGAAGCCATTTTTGAAATTATAAATAAAGCTGTAGAGACTGTTTTAAAAAAAGGTTTTAGAACAAAGGATATTTTTAGTAACGGAAAAACTATAGTGTCCACAAGCCATATGGGCGATAAAATTTTAGAGGAATTAAATTAATGAAAAAGTATAAAGTTGCAGTTGTTGGCGCAACTGGTAATGTTGGTAGAGAAATTCTCAATATATTAGAATTCAGAAACTTTCCAATCGATCAAATATTTGGTTTAGCTTCATCAAAATCTGAAGGGGCAAAAATTTCTTACGGCAATGACAAAGAATTGGAGATTATGTCACTAGATAAATTCAAATTTAATGATATTGACTTTGTACTCTCTTCCCCTGGATCTAAAGTATCTGAAAAATTTGTGCCAAAGGCAATAAAAGAAGGGGCAATCGTAATTGATAATACATCTTTTTTTAGGATGAAGAAAGATATACCTTTAATTGTACCTGAGGTAAATCCAGAGGAAGTTTCAAATTTAAAAAAAAAAATTATTGCTAACCCAAATTGTTCAACAATTCAAATGGTTCTAGCTCTAAAACCAATACATGATCTCTTTAATTTAAAAAAAATTATTGTCTCAACTTATCAATCAGTTTCAGGTGCAGGAAAAGCTGCTATGGATGAACTGTTTCATCAAACTTTAGATGTTTATAAAAATAAGCCACTCGTTGCAAAAAAATTTACAAAAAGGATAGCCTTCAATCTAATACCTCATATCGATGAATTTATTGAAAATGGCAATACCAAGGAAGAAAATAAAATGGTAGAAGAAACACAAAAAATCTTTGGATCTAAAATTGATATCTTTTCAACATGTGTTAGGGTTCCAGTTTTTGTTGGTCATGGAGAAGCAGTATATGTAGAAACAGAAAAAATAGTTGATCTAAAAAAACTTATATCTAAAATTAAAAAGTTTCCGGGTTTATCTTTAATTGATAGGAGAATTAACGGAGGATATGTCACTCCAGACGAATCAGCTGGTGAGGATGACGTATTTATAAGTAGAATGAGATTGGGTGTTAATAAAAAATCACTTGGATTATGGATTGTTGCAGATAATATTCGAAAAGGGGCAGCACTTAATACAGTTCAGATTGCAGAACTAATTATAAAAAAAAAAATTAGATGATTAAAAATTTTAAGAGTAGGTATTTCGAAGATTATCAAATTAATGAAGAAATCAATCACAGTGTTCCCAGAACAATTAGTGATGGTGATGTCTCTATCTACCTTTCAACAACTGGAAGTAGGTTTCCTCTAAATTATTCAATTGAATTCTCAAAAAGTCTTGGCTTTAAAAAAACACCAATTGATGATATTTTGTTATTTCATTTAGTTTTTGGAAGAACAGTCCCTGATTTATCTTTAAATGCAATTGCAAACCTTGGCTATGCTGGTGTAATTTTTCATCAACCCTCATATGTAGGTGATACTGTTGATGCAAGTTCAAAAATTATTGGTTTAAAAGAAAATTCAAATGGTAAAACAGGGACCGTCTATGTAAAGTCTGTCGGTAAAAACCAAAGAGGGGAAACCATATTAACTTATTATAGATGGCTTATGATGAGAAAAAAAAAAGAAGGTATGATTCCGTCTTTTAAAAACACTGTACCTGAATTACCTAAACAAGTATTAACATCAGATTTTATTCTTCCTAAAAATTTTAACATTAAGAATTGGTCAGCATCGATTTCTGGAAGTGATTTCTATTTTGATGATTACAAAGAAGGTGAAGAAATTGATCATCTCGACGGACAAACAATTGAGGAAGCTGAACATCAAATTGCAACACGCTTATATCAGAATAATGCAAGAGTGCATTTTAATCAGCACATTGAGAAAACTGGAAGGTTCGGAAAAAGAATAATATATGGTGGTTATATAATTTCACTTGCTAGAGCAATCAGTTGCAATGGTTTAGCTAACACTTTTAAAATCTCAGCGATACATTCAGGAAAGCATTCTGCTCCAACTTTTTCAGGTGATACTATCTACGCTTGGTCAAAAATATTAAAAAAAGAAAAAATTAACGATACTATTGGAACTATGATTATTAGAACTTTGGCTTCAAAGAATAATTCAGAAATGAGGTTCCCTGAAAGTAATAATCTCTCAGATAATATTGTATTAGATTTAGAATATTCTGTTTTAATCCCAATTATTAAATAATGAAAAAACAAGACCTCCCTCTCTCCCCTCATCTTCAAATTTATAAACCTCAAATTACTTCATTATTGTCAATTTCTCACAGGATAACAGGTTTTGCACTAAATTTTTCTTTAACCATTTTAGTTATAGGTCTTTTTTGTATAGCGCTTGGAGAAACTTACTTCATTTATTTCATCGGTATATTAAATACAATTCCATTAAAAATTATTTTATTTATAACAATCCTTGGCTTCACATATCATTTACTTAATGGATTGAGACATATTTTGTGGGACTTTGGTCTTTTTTTAGAAAACAAATCCTCAACTATTCTTGGATATCTAGTAATTTTTTTTTCAGTACTCTCAAGTATATTAATTTCAACCTTAATAGGTTTATTTAAATGAAGGTCGACTACACCTCTAAATGGTTGCTTCAAAAAATATTAGCCATCTTATTTTTGCTAGCTTCAATTTATATGATTTTTTCTATTCATGATTTAGAATTGAATAATTATGAAGTTGTAGCCTCATGGTTTAAAAATTACTTAAATTCTTTTTCTGTATTCATACTTTTTACATCAATTTTTCTTCATTCAAATATTGGACTTACTTCAATAATTGATGATTACTTTCATGATGAAATATTAAAGGAAAAAATATTGCTAATTAAAAACTTTTTCTTTGCACTTCTATTCTTTATAACAATATTTAGTCTTATAAGGTTAGTTTTTTAAATGAGTGAAATAGAAACAATTAATTTTGATGTAGTTGTAGTTGGCGCTGGTGGATCAGGGTTAAGAGCTGTAATGGGGTGTGCTTCTGCAGGTCTTAAAACTGCTTGCGTTTCAAAAGTATTTCCAACCCGCAGTCATACAGTTGCTGCTCAAGGTGGAATAAGTGCAGCTCTTGGAAATATGGGAGAAGATGACTGGAAATGGCATATGTATGATACTGTCAAAGGGTCAGATTGGCTTGGTGATCAAGACGCAATAGCCTTTATGTGTAAAGAAGCTCCAAAAGCTGTAATTGAATTGGAACACTTTGGTGTACCATTTTCTAGAACTGAAAAGGGGGAAATCTACCAAAGACCTTTTGGAGGAATGACCACACACTTTGGTGAAGGAGTTGCACAAAGGACATGCGCTGCTGCAGATAGAACCGGTCATGCTATGCTTCATACATTATATCAACAATCTCTTTCAAATAATGCTGAATTTTTTGTTGAATTTTTTGCAGTTGATTTAATAATGAATAAAAATAATGAATGTTGTGGTGTTCTTACTTTTAATTTACACGATGGGAAATTCTATATATTTTCTTCTAAAATGGTGATTTTAGCTACTGGTGGATATGGTAGGGCATATTTTTCGTGCACCTCTGCTCATACATGTACAGGCGATGGAGGTGGAATGGTTCTTAGAGCTGGTTTACCTTTGCAAGATATGGAATTTACACAGTTTCATCCAACTGGAATATATGGAGTTGGGGTATTGATTACTGAAGGGGCAAGAGGTGAAGGGGGCTATTTAACTAACTCGGAAGGAGAACGATTTATGGAAAGATATGCTCCGAATGCAAAAGACCTTGCTAGTAGAGACGTTGTTTCTCGCTCTATGACAACTGAAATTATGGAAGGAAGAGGTTGTGGTAATAGAAAAGATCATATTCATTTAAATTTGCATCATCTCGATGCAAAAGTTCTTGAGGAAAAACTTCCTGGTATAACTGAATCTGCAAAAATATTTGCTGGTGTAGATGTTAGAAAAAAACCAATTCCAGTTCAACCTACTGTTCACTATAATATGGGAGGAATTCCTACAAATATTCATGGTGAAGTTTTAAATTTAGATTCAAGAGGAAAAGATAAGGTTGTTCCTGGACTGATGTCAGTAGGAGAAGCAGCATGTGTATCTGTTCATGGAGCAAATAGATTAGGGTCCAACTCCCTTCTTGATTTGGTTGTATTTGGGAAATCAGCAGCAAAAAGATGTTCG
>CACACI010000026.1 GCA_902530985.1 uncultured Alphaproteobacteria bacterium | reverse complement strand
ACTTCCTGGGATTATTGGTAGACCAATTTCTTTTGCAAATTTTTTTGCTTTAACTTTATCAGACATCTTTTCAATATCACTATGATCAGGTCCAATAAACTTGAAGCCATGATCATTAACAATTCTTGCAAAGCTTGAATTTTCGGATAACATTCCAATGCCAGGATGAATTGCATCAACATTTGCAATAGTAGCAGCTGAAATTATTGAAGGAATATTTAAATAAGAACTTTTAATTTGAGGGGGACCAATACATACACTTTCATCAGCTAATCTAACAAACATTTCTTTTTCATCAGCAGTCGAGTGTACAACAACAGTTTTTATTCCAAGCTCTTTACATGCTCTAAGAATTCGTAATGCAATTTCACCTCTATTCGCAACTAAAACTTTTTTAAGCATTATTCAATTAATACTAGAGGTTCTCCAAACTCAACTGGAGTTTCATTGTCTATATATATTTTTTTTACTGTACCATTTCTATCTGCAACGATTTCATTCATTGTTTTCATTGCCTCGATAATTAATAAGACTTGACCAATTTTAACATTTTGTCCAACTTCAATGAATTGTTTTGATCCTGGTTCTGGACTTAAGTAAGCTGTTCCTACTAAAGGAGATTTAAGTGATGATTCTTTTTTCTGTTCTTTAAGTTCTTTTTGATTTTCTGCTGATTGTTTTTCAACTTTCAATTTACTTTTATATTCATTTAAATTTCTTTTTAGTCTATAAGAAAATTTACCATCTGATATATCTAGTTCTTTTAGGTCATTTTTTTCCATTAATTTAGAAAGTGCAGTGACATCGTCTATAACCCTCTTGTCTAATTTACTCATTGTAAAAATATCTCATTGAATTTATTGCAACCTGATAAACTTCAGTTCCAAATCCAGCTATAATACCATTAACAACAGGGCTAATAAAAGAGTTTTTTCTAAACTCTTCTCTTTTATAAATATTAGAAATATGGACTTCTATTATTGGTATTTCTATAATTTTTAGTGCATCATGAATCGCTATTGATGTATGTGTTAGGGCTCCAGCATTTATAATCATTCCATCAAAATCTTTTGAGTTATGAATTTTGTCTATTATTGAACTTTCAGAATTACTTTGAAAAAATTCTAAATATATTTCGTCTTTAAAACTTTTAGTACACTCATCTTCAATTTCTTTTAATGTTTTGCTACCATAAATATCAGTTTCTCTAATACCTAATTGATTTAAATTTGGTCCATTAATAATTAGTATTTTTTTCATTTTATTGCTTTTTATTTATTTCATATTCTAGGTCGGCTAATTTCTTTAATAAAATTGGGTCCTTAGTTATTTTTTTTGCTTTATCAATATGAATTTTAGCATTATCAAACTTATTTATTAACACATATTTTTCTGCAAAGGAATATGACGAATAATCTAACTTTCTTAATTTACCATAGTTTAACCCTAAATAATGCCAAGCATCAACGGGAAATTCATCTTTTTTGATATATGACCATAGAAGGTCAATTGATTTTTTATAATTTTCTTTTTTTTTACTATGATAAAAAGATTTTGCTAGGAATAATTTGAAACCTTTCTCCACTGGTAATAAAGATTGGGAATTTGAGAATGATTTAATTGCTTTATTAAACTGTCCGCTCTCATAATACATTTGACCTTTCAATTCATAAAAGTAAGGATTTTTTGAATCTATTTTAATGCAATGGTTTACCAATGATATTGCATCATTAATCTTCCCAATTTTATAATTATGTAATGCATAAGCATACAAACTTTCAAGTTTAGTTTTATCTGAGTAAAGAAATTCTATTTGTTCTGATTTTAGAAAAAATCCGTTAAGTTTTGCTTTAACCAGTTTGAATCTGTATTCTAATTTTTCATATTTTTTGGTTAATTTGTTTTCGATATTCATTTTAATATTTCTAATTCTTTTTGTTGATAGTGGATGAGTTAGAAAATATGGGTTTATTTTTTTTATTTTCTCATTTCTTTGAAGTTGCTCAAAGATATTTATAAGTCCTTGAAGTGAAAAACCATTTTCCTTAAGTAACCTTATAGCAGTTTGATCTGCTAAAGATTCTTGTGACCTTGAAAAAGCCAGTTGTTTTGCTCTACTTATATGTTGCCCACCCATAAGAATTGCAGATCCGGCTTCATAAGCTCCACTTGCAATCGCACCAACCGCAAGAATTGATGATAAAATACTGATAACTGAATTTTTTTCCATTGCCATTTGTCTTTTTTGAAAGTGTCCACCAATAATGTGACCAATTTCATGCGAAATTACACCTGCTAGATCATCTATTCCTCTACTTTTTAATAATAGTTCTGTTGTAAAAAAAAACTTTTTATCAGGAGTTACTAAAGCATTTATATAATTTTTGTGATCAAGGTAGAATTTTAAATTTTTGTTATCCAGAGCGGTGTTTTTTACTAATATTTCACTTATATCACTCAGTAGGTTCTCGATTTCTGCATCTCTTATTACGTTTATAGAATTAGCTTTAACGATAAAAGAAAAAAAACTTATTATTACAAAAGTTATTAGTATTCTCATGAGAATTAGTTTAACTTACCTTTATAATTTTTTAATGAAACAAAAATCTTACTCCCCATCACATAGATCAAACATAGAATCTTTTTATGTAATGGATCTACTATACAATGCTAACAAATTAGAAGCGACTGGTAAAAAAGTTTTTCATCTTGAATTGGGTGAACCACAACCTAAAACTCCAAAGAAAGTATTAGATGAAGTAAAAAGGTTGACAAAACTTCCAATGGCTGGATACACACCATCAAATGGAATTGAAAATTTAAGGCAGAGAATTGCTGATTATTATTTTAATGAATACAGATTAAAAATTAATAAAGATCAAATTTTTATTACAACAGGATCATCTGGTGCATTCTTGTTAACTTTTTTATCTTGCTTTGATCCAGGCGACAAAGTAGCAATTTTCAATCCAGTTTATCCAGCATATAGAAATATTTTGAAATGCCTGAACATTAAAGTTGTTGAAATCTATCCTGATAGAAAAAATATCGATAAAATTGATATTTTCACAATTTCAAAAAAAAATGTTGATGGTGTTATTATATCTAATCCCAATAATCCAAATGGTCAAACTTTTTCAAAAGAGGAATTAACTTTTATTTATGACTTTTGTGAAAAAAACAAGAAAGTCTTAATTTCAGATGAAATATATCATGGAATAGAATTTAAAAATAAAGTAGCTTCTATGCTTAATTTTGGCAAAAATGCTATAGTTATTAATAGTTTTTCAAAATTCTTTTGTATGCCAGGTTGGAGATTAGGTTGGGTAATTATTCCAAAAAGTTTATCAAAAAATTTTTTAAAATTATCTCAGAACCTTTTTATTTCCTCTGGTAATGTTGCTCAATATTCCGCTATAAAAGTTTTTGATTGTCTGACTGAGTTAAAGGGTTTGGTCAAAGAATATAATATTACAAGGAATAGAGTTTCTTTAATACTAGATAAAATACCTATAATAAATTATACAAAACCAAATGGTGCTTTTTATTTTTATTTAGACATAACTAAAACAAAGTTAGATTCATTTGATTTTGTCAACAAATTAATGCATGAAACCGGT
Source organism: uncultured Alphaproteobacteria bacterium (assembly GCA_902530985.1). Lineage (GTDB taxonomy): Bacteria > Pseudomonadota > Alphaproteobacteria > Methylaequorales > Methylaequoraceae > Methylaequor. Next base: position 5,833 of record CACACI010000026.1, on the reverse strand, counting down.
GTTGTTCTTACGCCCGGCGTAGACTTTGATAAAAGATTTGGCAAAAAGACTGTTCGACTTTCTTTCTCTTCTAATTCTGAAGTTGTATTTGAAGCAATGGATAGACTTTATGAATGGTTTAAAAAAAACTATTGACTCCACCAACCTTGTCTTTTTTCTTCTTCTTTTTCCTCACCTTTTGGCATAACTTTTATAGCTTCAATCTTTGTTTTTCTTTTGATTTTTGATTCTGATCTTTTGGATTTATTTAAATCATCTTTATTAAAGTCTTTAGCCTTTGCTCTATAACTAACTCTTTTTTTATTATTTGAATTATCTTCTTCTGATTTTGGTTTTGGAGTTTTATCAGAATGCTTTGCATTAAATTTTTCCCTATAACTAATTCTTTTCTTACTTGACTGAATATTGGAATCACTTTTTACTTCTTCTTTATTTGAATGATTGGTTTTCTTTATAGTTAAGTAATTTGTAAAGTTGTCAATATCACTTTGTTCATGACAATTCTTGTATAAAATTTCAGTAGCAGAACAAATTAAATATTCATTTTCTCTTAAGTTTGGATAGCTAACAAATTCTACTTTTTTAGAAAAAAGATTAAATTTTGGACTTTTTATCCTACTTAATATTAGATCGTAAAATTTCTGTCCTGTTAAAAGGAAAACATTTTTGTAGATTGGGTTAAGCGCAAATTCATTACATACTTTTATTAATTGTTCAAATAGAAAGTCAGTTGATGTAATGCTTCCATAGCCATTACATGTATGACATCTAGATGACATCACAGTATCAGTTGTAACTTTTAGTCTTTGTCTAGAGAGTTCTAATAATCCAAAATTACTTATTCTCCCTATTTGAACTCTTGCTCTATCATCTTTTACAAATTCTTTAAGTTTTCTTTCAACTTTAATATTATGTCCCCTGTCAAGCATATCAATAAAGTCAATCACAATTAATCCTGCTAAATCTCTGATTTTTAATTGTTTACTAATTTCTTCTGCTGCCTCTAAGTTTGTTTTGAAAGCAGTGTCTTCAATATTTCTTTGCTTGGTATATTTCCCTGAATTTATGTCAATAGCTACAAGTGCTTCTGTCTGATTTATTACTAAATAACCCCCAGATTTTAAATTAACTGTTGGATTATTAATTCCAATTATTTTTTTTTCTAATCCAAAAGTTGAAAATAGTGGTTTCTTATCATCATAAAAATTAAGAGATTTTAGAGAGTTTGGCATAAACTGTTTTACAATCTCTCTAGATTTCTTGAGAGTATTTTTTTCATTAATTAAAATTTCATTAAAGGATGAATCAAAATAATCTCTCAAACACCGTTTTATTATGTTGTCCTCTTCATGAATAAGACAGGGAGCATTTGATTTTATTGTTTTAGAAGTTATTTCATTCCATAATTTTATTAATGAGCTGTAGTCTCTTTTAATTTCTTTAATACCCATTACTTGACCTGCAGTTCTTATAATAACACCCATACCTTTTTTTATATTGAGTTTGCTTAATAAATCTTTAAGTTTTTTGCGTAATTTAATATCTTCAATTTTTCTAGAGATTCCTCCTCCTTTATTTGTGTTTGGCATCAAAACACAGTACTTTCCTGCTAGTGAAAGTCTTGTAGTTACAGCAGCTCCCTTATTACCTCTTTCCTCTTTTACAACTTGAATTAAAATTACTTGATTACTTTTTATTACTTCTTGAATACTATATTTACGGTGATAGATAATTTGCTGTTTTTTTTGAGTAGGTTTAAACCTTTTTTTTCTTCTTATTTTTTGATTTGGGAATTCATCAATAGGTTTATAATTAAAAAAATCAAAGACTTTATTCAAAAATCCTTTTTGTTCTAGGAAATCTTTTGAGTTTTTTTCAGAAATATTAGATTGATCTTGAATGAATTCCTCCTCTTCTTCCTCTTCCTCATCCAAAGGTATAGTTTTGGATGCCTCTAACTCTTGTTCTAGTAACTTTTTCTTATCTGCAGTTGGTATTTTGAAATAATCTGGATGAATTTCATTATAAGCAAGAAACCCATGCTTATTACCCCCATAATCAACAAATGCAGCTTGTAAAGAAGGTTCAACTCTTATAATTTTTGCAAGGTAGATATTACCTTTAATTCTTTCATTCTTTATTTTCTCTGACTCATAATCAATTAGACTTTTATCCTTAACTATCGCAACTCTTATTAAATCTTTGTGAGATGCATCTATTAACATTTTCTTCTTCATTTTTATTAAATCCTTATAAAACTTTCATATGTTTAATGTTATAATATCCTAAAATATAAAAAAAATATCGAAGATATTGATTTTTTTAGAAAAAATAACACTATATTTAGTATAATTAACTAATTTTTTAAATTGATCAATTTTTTTAAATTCATTTTTATTTTTATTGTTTATTGTAATCAAGCATATTCTAACGAATTAGTAAATTTAAGATTTGGCTCAAATGAAGAAAAAAAGAGAATTGTTCTGGACTTGTTGGAAGACGTAACCTTTAATCATAAAATTCACGGTAAAAAAATTGAAATTGATTTCAAAGAAAAAATAAAAATTACCAAAAGCTTCCAAATTAAAAATTATTTAGATTCAATCGATTACAATGATAAATCAAATAGATTGATTTTAAATTTCAAACAAAGTATTTTTTCTACTAATGTCTACTTACTTAAGAAGAAAAAAAATCTTCATTCCAGAATAGTAATTGATTATTCTTTAAAAGATAAAAAAAAGAAAACTATTATAATTGATCCTGGTCATGGTGGCAAAGATTCTGGAGCTGTTGGTCTTTACAAAAATTTAGAAAAAAATATCACTCTCAAGGTAGGCTTATTGCTTAAAGAGAAATTTAAAAAAAATACCAATTATAAAGTTATATTAACTAGAGATAAAGATTATTTTCTGACATTAAGAAATAGAACAAAAATTGCAAAAAAAAATAATGCGGATATTTTTATTTCTCTGCATGCAGATTATAACAAAATTTCTAAAACTAGAGGTATTTCACTATATACTCTTTCGGAAAAAGCATCAGATAAGGAAGCCGCAGCTCTAGCTAGAAGAGAAAATAGGTCAGATTTAATAGATGGAGTTGATTTATCAAATCAAACTTCAGAAGTAACTTCTATTTTGTTGGATTTAACAAAAAGAGATACTCTAAATCAATCAAGCCTATTAGTTAATTTTTTGATTAAAGCATTTAAAAATGAAATGAATTTATTACAAAGAACTCATCGTTATGCTGGTTTTGCAGTTTTAAAGTCATTGGATATCCCTTCAGTTTTAATTGAAATGGGTTATCTTTCAAATAAATATGATTCAAAATTATTAATGACTGATGATTACCAAAAGAAACTAGCTGAAAAAATTGTGAAAGCTGTTATTAATTATTTTAATTGGAAAGATCAAAATAATAGTTAGAATTTTGTAATGTTAAGATTTTTTATTAATTTCTTTTTATTATCCTTAACTGGAATTATATCAATATTACTTTTATTGATATTAGTAATTTATATATTCGGTAGGGATCTTCCAAATTTTGACAAATTATCATATTATCAACCAAGACTAGTATCAAAAATTTATACTTCAAATGGAAATTTTCTAGAAGATTACTCTAATGAAAACAGAATTTTTGCCAATTATGAGGAAATCCCTACGGAATTGATAAACTGTTTTCTTGTTTCAGAAGATGTTAATTTTTATAGTCACATTGGGATTGATGCTAAAGGTATTTTTAGAGCTTTTATAAAAAATATATTAAAAACATTTACGAATAAAAGATTGGAGGGTGCTTCAACTATAACTCAGCAGGTGGCTAAGAATTTTTTACTAACAAATGAAATTTCATACCGAAGAAAGATAAAGGAAATAATTCTAGCTTTGAGAATGGAGAAAGTATTAGAAAAAGAGAGAATTATGGAGTTGTACCTTAATGAAATATATCTTGGAGGAGGTTCTTATGGTGTGAGGTCTGCATCTCTGAACTATTTTAATAAAGCACTCGCAGATTTGGATTTAGATGAGATGGCTATGCTAGCTGCTCTTCCAAAGGCACCATCAACTTATAACCCATACAAGAACCCAATAAGAGCTTTAAAGAGAAGGAATTGGGTTATGAAAAGGCTTCTAGATGAAAACTTCATTGAAGTAGATGATTATACATTACTAATAAGTAAACCTTTAAAGCTCTCAAAAAGTAAAAAGATTTTAAATAATAAAGCATCTTTTTTTAAAGAAGAAGTAAGAAGAGAAATAATCTCAATGTTTAATGAGAGTAAATTATACGATAGTGGAATGACAATCATGACAAGTCTTGATGAAGATATCCAACTACAAGGAGAAGAATCTTTTAAAAAGGGTATAAATGAATTTTCAAAAAGAAAAGGGTGGCAAGGGCCTCTTACCAATTTAGAAAAAAAAAAGAGCTTCTTAAAAACAATTCAAAATTTTAAAAAACCAGAGGGCCTATTTGACAGACATCTTGGTATTGTAACTAAAATAAAGAAAGTTAGTGTTGAAGTTTTGTTGAGAAATAACAAAAAAGTATCTCTCAAATCTGAAAATATGAAACTAATAAAAAGTAACAACTATAAATTGAAAGAAAAATTTAAAATTGGTGATGTTCTAGTTCTTGAATCTGATAAAAATTACGAGACATTTAATTTAAGTCAAATACCTAAAGTAAATGGTGGGCTTATAGTTTTAGAAAATGATACAGGGAGAATTCTAGCAATGGTTGGGGGATATGATTCAAGTTCCTCTTTTAATAGATCAACACAAGCAAAAAGGCAGTTAGGTTCTTCTTTTAAACCTATAGTTTATCTAACAGCCTTGGAAAACGGTTATTCACCTGTGAGTAAAATTCTCGACGCTCCATTTGTAATGGATGACCTTTCCAAAGATGGTATATGGCGCCCTACAAATTACGGGGACAAATTTTATGGGCTAAGTACATTGAGATTAGGAATTGAGAAATCTAGAAATCTAATGACTGTAAGACTTTCTGATCAATTAGGTTTAGAAAAAATTGCAAAAATATCAACTGATCTTGGAATTTATGAAAAATTTCCATTTTTAATTTCTAGTTCTTTAGGTTCACTAGAGAGTTCACTAGTCAAAATTACTTCAGCTTATGCCTCGATTGCTAATGGAGGAAAAAAAGTAAGCCCAGTAATTATTGATGCAATATATGATAATGATGGACTTTTATTATATAAAGGGGATTTAAGAAAATGTGTTAACTGTAAAATAGATTCATCTATTGAAATAGATACGACTTTTATAAATAATCTAACAATTCCAGAAATTAAAAATAACAAAAAAAGTATTTTTTCATATGAATCAGCATATCAGATGACTTCTTTTCTAATGGGAGTGATTGAAAGAGGTACTGCAAAAAATATTAATGATTTTGAATTTCAGGTAGCTGGAAAAACTGGTACTACAAATGATAACCAAGATGCATGGTTTATAGGTTACAATTCTGAAATTACAGTAGGCGTTTTTGTAGGTTATGATGTCCCAAAATCATTGGGTAGGTATGAAACTGGCTCAAAGGTTGCCGCACCGATATTTCATGATCTAATGAAAAAACTTTATAAAGAACGAAATCCAAAACCATTTGTTATTCCTGAAAACATTAAATTTACAAATATCGACTTGAATTCTGGAGAACCAAGCAATTATAATTATATTACAGAAGCATTTAAGAATAACTTTAATTTTGAATTAAACAAAAAGAATGATAGCAAAAGCGATGAATTTGATTTAAAAGGATTTTATTAATGAGCGTTGATCAAGCAGATTTGATTTCAAAACTA
>CACACI010000025.1 GCA_902530985.1 uncultured Alphaproteobacteria bacterium | reverse complement strand
ATCATCATTTCTAATGCACATGTAAATATCATCACCAGGATAAAGCTCAACTTTTCCTGATGGAATAATTATTTCATTTTTTCTAAATATCGAGAGTAATTTAACTTCCAAACCTGAAAAAATACCTGGCAACATTCTTAATGGAGTGTTTATAATTGGACATGAATCATTAATTGATATTCCTATGATTCTGGCTTTCTTATCTCCCAAATAAAATGAATCAAAAGCACCAGGTGTATTCAGTTTTCTTATTATATCCTTTGCAACTTCAAGTTCAGGAGAAATTATTGCATCTACATCAATTTTTCCTGGTGAAAAAATTTTATTTACATAATCAGGTTTTAAATATTCAATTTCTTTTATTCTTGCAACTTTTACTGGTATTTTAAAAAGATGATTTGCCATCTCGCATGATATTATATTTAGCTCATCGCTATCAGAAACAGCTATTATCATATCTGCTTCATCTGCACCAGCTTTCACAAGTATTTCAGGGTGAGATATTTTACCACAAATACTTTTTAAATCGAGGCTTTTATTGAGTGATCTTAAGAGAGATTCCGATTCATCAATTATTGTAACATCGTTATCTTCATAAACTAACTGTTTTGCTATATTTGAGCCAATCTCACCAGCACCACAAACAATTATTTTCATAATTAAAGGTCCATATTAATATTCAGTAACTTAATTTTTCTATATAAAGCAGTTCTTTCCATTCCAATTTCAGATGACATTCTTGATACGTTATATTTAAATTTTTCAAGATTGTACATTAAATATTTTTTTTCAAACTCTTCTCTTGCTTCTTTAATTTTTAGATTTAAATGATCATTTGTATAAATATCTTTAGATTCCATCAGATTGATACATAGCTCTGCTAAATCATGCTTTGTAATCTCTTTAATATTTTTCTCATTTAGCATAAAATAAATCCATTCAATAAATTTTTTAAGTTGTGAGACACTTTTAAAACAATTTAAATTTATTAGATATTTAATAGCTTCTTCCGAAAAATGTTTAATAGAAAAGTCGTTCTCAAGAAATATTTTTTTTGAAAATATTGAAATAAGTTCCTCTATATCTTCCTGACGCCTATCTAAATTTGGAATTTCAATTTCAGTAAAATTAAACTTATTTAATAAGTCATCTCTTAAAGTTTTATTTTTTTTTAAATTTTCATTCGACGAAGCAATTACTCTTATATTCAGTGTAGTAGAATTAAGAGCCCCAATTCTGTAAAATTTCTTTTCTTCTAAAATTCTTAAAATTTTTCCTTGTAGTTTTTTTGAAATAGAGTTTATATTCTTTAGATACAAAGTCCCATTATTTATTTCATCTAAAATACCTAACACTTTTATTATTTGATTTTCTTCTAAACCAAATAAATTTTTTTCAAACTTGTCTTGATCAATCTTGCAATCTATAAACTTTATATTTTTATTTGATCTATGAGAATAACTATGTATCTTTGTTGCAAAATATTCTTTACCAGAACCATTATCTCCAATTAATAAAATATTTCCGTCAGTTTTACTCACTTGGTTAATTTGTTTTTCTAAATTTTTTGATGACTTTGATCGTGCAACTAATTTAGAGTCTAAATCTTTTTTATCAAAATTTTCAATTCTTCGTTTTAAAATTAAATTTTCAAGTGCTTTTTTGATTTTAAAAATTAATAAATCACTATCAAATGGTTTTTCAATAAAGTCATAAGCTCCTTTTTTTATCGAGTTTACAGCTGTTTCAATATTCCCATGACCACTAATCATTATAACTGGCATATTTTGATCAAGCCCAAGTATTTTTTCCAGTGCTTGAAATCCATCAAATTTAGAATTATTAAGCCAGATATCCAATAATACTAATGAGTATTTTTTTTTTCTAAAAAGCTCCAAACCTTTCTCAGATGTCGTAGAGTTATCACATACATAACCAACATCATTTAAAAGACCAGATAATTGATCACAAATATCTGGTTCGTCATCAATAATAAGAATTCTAGTTTCTTTATCAATCATATCATCAAGTTATTTATATTTATTAAGTTTACATTTTAAACAATTTTATTTTTACGCACGCTCCGCCAATATTTTTACTATCTAATAAATTTATTTCTCCGTCATGATCTTCAATAATTTTTTTACATATAGCAAGTCCTAAACCCGTACCACTTGTTTTATTGGTTATATAAGGCTCAAACAATTTATCTCTATTCTCTGGAAAACCTTTACCATTATCTTCAAATTCAATAGTAACAAATTTTCTTTCATTTTTTACCTTTACAGATATAACTTTATTTTTTTTACTTGAAGATTCATAAGAATTTTTAAGAATATTTAAAAAAACTCTTTCTAGTTGTTGTCTATCACAACTAACCCTAATATCTTTATATTTATTATCATAAATTATTTTTGTTTTATTATCTAAAATCTTTATTGTATTAATCTGAACATCAATAATAGGATGTAATTTTACTGTCTTTAATGCGCTTTCTGGCATTCTAGCAAAATTTGAAAATTCAGTAACAAGTGTTTGTATATTATTTACTTGTCTTTTTATAGTATTTGCACACCCTAAAAATGTCTCTTTATCTTTTTTATCTTTCATTAATGCTTTTTCAATTCTTTGTGCTGATAGTTTTATAGGAGTTAGTGGATTTTTAATCTCATGCGCCATATATCTTGCTACATTTGACCATGCAGCATGCTTTTGAGCTGATACTAGTTCAGAAACATCATCAACACTCAATACAAATCCTTTAATAATTCTTTTCTCAGAAATTTCAGAAATCTTTATATTTAGAATTCTTAGTTTATCATTAGAAATAAACTTTATTTGAGTTTCATTATTCTTTAATTCTTTTTGCTTAAATTGTTTTATGATGTTTGTTAAATCATTGTTGTACATCAAAAAATCTTTTTTTATTTTGTTATCAAATATTTTTTGGATATTTTTATTGAACAAAAGAACTTTATAATTCAAATCTACATAAATGATACCAGTACTAACATTATCAATAATCTTTTCAGTAAATTTTCTTCTCAAATTTATTATTTCTTTGGCTTTTAAGAGTTTATTTTTCTGATCATTTAAAATATCTAACATCTTATTAAGAACATTTGATAAAATATTAAATTCATTATTACTAGAAAATACTCTTATCCTTGTTGAAAAATCATCTTTAATAATTTTTTCTGAATCTAAAATTATTTGCATAATTGGTTCAATAATTCTATTAGAAAATTTTAATCCAAACCATACAGATAGGAGAATCATTAAAAAATTTATAGCAATAAATAATTGATTAAATTGAAATTGAAAATAATCTAACTTGTTCGTAATATCTAAATACTCAGTTGCAGCAATATCTACAGATTCAACTCTATTTAATACATTTGCATCAACATCTTTGCCAATATATAGATACGTTGGTATTGCTCTTTGAATTCTTAACAGAGCTCTAACCTTTGTCTTCTCTGTATTAGGAAATACTGCAATTTCACCATCATCGGCTATTAATAGAGACCACAAAGGAGGTGCTGTTTCAGATTCAATTAAAAAGCTTCCAACTTTTGCAAGTAATTGACCAGAGCTTTCAAATATTATTGCTTCATCTAAATCTTTAATTTCAACAAAATAACTTAAAAATTCACTTAGCCTATCCTTATCAGTAAAAAAAACAATTTTTTCATTATTAATTTCACTCCTAATAAATAGTATATCATTCTTTATATTACTTATGTGTTCGCTGAAGTATGATTCAGAAATATTTTTAGATCCATTAATTACTTTCTCAATCTTATCATTAAACCAAATTTTTATTCCCTGATCAAAAAAAATTAAAGAAAAAATAGTAATTAATGTTGAAGGTATTAAAGTTATAAAAATAAATAATAATGTAAATTGAATTTTAAATTTTGATTTAAATTCCTTTTGATTAAAATTTTCTTTAATTTTAGCTGCTGAAATTAATATAAGAATTACAATTAAAATAAAATTAATTGATATTAAATTTGAAACATTCTCAATTTCTTCTAAATTTGACAGATTGCCTGAAAGGGTTAGAAAAATTAATAAACTTAATACAAACGAAATAAAAAAAATTATTAAGAATAAAATATTAAAAGAACCTTTGATATCAATAAAGTCGAATGATTTTGAATCAATCATTTTTTTCCATACTTTGATGAGATCTTAAACTTTTTTAGTTTACTTCTTAATGTATTTCTATTTATTCCAAGGATTTTTGATGTTTTAATTTGATTTCCTTTACAATAGTCTAATGTTTTTAATATTAATGGTTTCTCAAATTCATCTAGAAATTTTTCATATAAATCAAGTTTATCATCATTACCATCAAGCGTTTTAAAGAAATTTCTAAAAAAATTATCTAAGAAAGAACGAAAGTTTTCTTTTTCTGATTTATTATGTAATTCTTCATTATTAGTAAGATTTGAATTATCATAATCAATAAAATTCTCTATAGTTAGGGAACTAATAATTGAATCAGTTGTTAATACGGACACTCTTTTAAAGAGATTTTCTAATTCTCTTACATTACCTGGCCATTTGTAATTTCTTAAAAAATTTATAGCTGAACTGTCAAATTGTTTTTTACCACCTGAAAATAAAGTTAAAAAATGTCTAGATAATGAAATAATATCATCCTCTCTATCTCTCAAAGGAGGTAAAAATATATTTATAACATTTAATCTGTAAAATAAATCTTCTCTAAAAGTTCCATTTTCTATTGCAGAATGAAGGTTCTTATTGGTTGCTGATATAATTCGCACATCAGTTTTTATTAATTCTCTACCTCCAACTCTATTAAATTCTCCAAATTGCAAAACTCTTAATAATCTGGATTGGATTTCAAGTGGCATATCACCAATTTCATCCAAAAAAAGAGTGCCACTAGAAGACTTCTCAAAAAATCCAGATTTTCTCTCATTTGCACCTGTAAATGCACCTTTTTCATAACCAAAAAGCTCACTTTCAATTAAATTTTTTGGTAAAGATGCCATATTTATGGCTATAAAAGGCTTATTAGATCTATCACTAAAATTATGAATAGTTTTTGCAACTAATTCTTTACCAGTCCCTGATTCGCCATTTATAAGAACTGAAAAATTAGTTTTTGTAATTTTAGCTATATTCTTGTATACGTTCTGCATAGCATTCGAAGTTCCAATCATTGGAAGATTTTCTTCAATTTTAAATTCTTGATTGATTTCAGTTTTTTTCTTTAAAGATCTATCAACAGAAATTATTAAATCATTTAAATCTATTGGTTTTGGAATATATTCAAAAACATCAAGTTGATCAGCTTTTATAGCAGTAAGAATATTATTCTTAGCACTTATTATGATAAATTCTAAATGAGTGTGCTTTACTTTTGACTTTTTAACTAACTCCAAACCATCACCATCAGGAAGAACAACATCGCAAATGAGCAAATCAAAATGTTCTTTTTCCATTGCCAACCAACCTTCAGAAATAGTTGAAACAGTTTTTATATTAATTTTTGAAGTTCTAAGTGCCTTGACCATAAGTAGCCTCAGTGAATGATCATCGTCAATTATAAGTATTTTTTTTTGCATAATAAAAAATTAAAACGGCAAAGTAATTATTACCGACGTAACTCCATCTTTTGATTCTATATTAATCGTGCCCTCATGATCATCTATTATTTTTTTTACCAAAAACAAACCTATACCTGAACCTCTTTTTTTTGTGGAAAAAAAAGGTAAAAAGATTTTTTTTAACATGGTTTCAGGAATTCCAATACCATTTTCAGAAACAATAATCCTAATAGAATTTTTTTTAATAAAATTCCTAATATTAGGAATTTTTATTGTTTCTCCTGAGATAAACCTTGTTTGAATTTTAATAAAAGAATTATCTAAAAAGTTTGAGGATTCATAGGCGTTATTCAAAATATTATCAAAAGCTTGAATTATTAAATCTTTATTAATTTTTATAAGTGGTAAAGATGGGTCAAATTCTTCAATAAAAGTAATGTTGTTTGGCATTTGTTTGATTTTAAATAAAGATAATCTAATTAATTCATGTATATTTTCATTAGTTTTCATTTTTATAGAATTAAATTCTGATAAATTAAAGTTGGCAAATAATCTTGTAATACGTAATGCTTCGGATTTAATAATTTGGAGAAGCTCCTGATCTACATTTGTGTAGCGTTTTTTTATCAAATCTGATGCAAGTCTAATTGATGATATGGGGTTATTTACTTCATGAGATAGAATTGAAAAAATTTCATTTAAATAATCTAAATTTCTATTGTAATCAACACTATTTTTTTTTTCTATTTTCCTCAAAATTAAAATTAACTTTTGGTCTACCTCTTCTGACAGAAGACATTGAATTTCAAAATAATTACTTTCAATTTTTAATTTATCTTTAATATTAAAAATTCCAGTTTTGCCTTTAATTTCATTAAGACTAGAAAGAATAATTAATTCCTTGCTAAAAATTTGATCCAACTTTTTCCCACAAAGATAATCATTACTTTTTTTTAATAAATTTTGTGCTTCTAGATTACAAAGCGTAATTTCAAAATTACTTTTATCTATAATTAAAATTGGGTCTGGTAATATATCAAAAATAGTTCTAAAAAAAGAAATGGATAACTTATCAGCCATTAAACTTCAAAGAAATCATTAATAAAGGATCTTATTTTTGATTCATCTTCGCATTGATTGATCTTACGTCTAAATTCATTAGAGTTGTTTAGAGACTTTGAGTACCAACCTAAATGCTTTCTGAATGATTTAAGCCCAACTTCTTTTCCATAATGTTGTAAATTTAATTCAAAATGATTAAGGATTATTTCTTTTTTTTTATTTTTTTTTAATTTAAATGCATTTTCTAATCCATTTCTAAACTCTTGAAAAATCCATGGTCTACCATACGACCCTCTCCCTATCATTACACCATTCGCCCCAGACTCTTTAATTGCCTGATTTAAATCTACAATACTTGTTATGTCTCCATTTACTAGTACGGGAATATCTACAACTTCCTTTACATTCTTTACAAATTTCCAGTCTGATTTCCCCTTATACATCTGACACCTTGTTCTACCATGGATGGTTATCATTTTAATTCCAGATTCTTCAGCAATCTTAGCAATTCTTGGAGCATTTAATGAGTTATCATCCCAACCTTTTCTCATCTTTAGAGTAACTGGAATTTTAACAGAATTAGCAACTGATTCTAAAATCTTTTTTGCTAATAACTCATCTTTCATTAATGCAGAACCTGCATAACCATTTACAACTTTCTTAACTGGGCAACCCATATTTATATCAATAAGATCTGCACCATTATCTTCACAAATTATCGCTGCTTCTTTCATAATTTCTGGATCACAACCAGCTATTTGAATAGCTGAAATACAATTTTCAGTTTTCTTCATCATTCTAATTGTTTTTAGGTTTTGTGATATTAAAGCTCTACTAGCAATCATTTCAGAAAAAACTAAGCCAGGTTTAAAGGTTTTTACTATTTCTCTGTATGGGTAATCAGTTACTCCAGACATTGGAGCAAGTAAATAACTACTTTGAATTTTTAAGTTTCCAATATTTAACATCATGCTAACAACTTAAGGCCAAAATAAGAAAAACTAATTAATAAATATGATAAAAGAATCATTTTAAAAATCATTTGACTAGATAACCCTCTGATTATTCTTATCAGTATTATAAATAATGTTAGAAAAAGTGTTAATATGCTAAAAATAACTTTTTCAGTGAAAAAATAAATCAATTCTTCACCACTTTCAATAAAATAATAAAGTCCAGATATCAGGGATACAATTAAAAAAATTATTGTCAGATATAAGAACCTAATAGAAAGTAATTCACTTTCATACATTGAGGGAAAGAAATCATTAATTATTCTATTATATTTCATCTTTTTAATATATGAATCTTGAATAAATGTGCAAAACGAAGTAGCAAGGCTAATTGTAATTAATGAATAAGATAACAATGAAGTTATAATATGTAAAATAAGAAAACGATTATCAAAAAGTTCTGTATCAGAAGTATCATCAATTGAAGATAACCCAATTAAGAAACGAAATATTAATACAATAAAAAAAAACGGAATGAATAAAATTCGAAATCTCAGAAATTGATACGAAACTAAAGATAAAACAAAGAAAATAATAAAAATAATTACTAATAAAAGAGATGTAACTAATGTTAATTTATTAAAAATAAAATTTAAAACAAAAATATAATGGATCAATCCTATAATTACTAAAAATAATAAATTGAATAAATAAACAATCTTATTAATATCTGTATTATTTTCTATTCTTGTAAAACATAATAGAGAAAATAAAATGAAATTAAGTAATGAGACTAACTCAATGACAATATATAAATTCATAAACTATTTATACTATATTACTTGATGCAAAAAAATAACTTAGCAATAATACTTAGTGGTGGTAAAGGAGAAAGGTTCGATTCAAACAAACCTAAACAATTCTTCAAAATTAATCAAAAAACAATAATTGAAAATAGTGTAGATAAATTTGTTAATTCCAAACTTTTTGTAAAAATAATAATTGTAAGTCATTATAAATTTATTAATCAAACTAAAGAGTTATTCAATGATAGAAGCATTAAAATTATAGAGGGTGGACAAACAAGACAAGAGTCTGTTTTTAATGGTTTAAAAGAAGCAAAGAAATTTAAACCAAGTTATGTTTTAATTCATGACTCAGTTAGACCATTTTTCTCAGAAAATATTATAAATATAATCTTAGAAAAATTAAACAGTTTTGATGCAGTTATTCCTTCAATAAATGTATATGATTCAATAAGATATTCTAATAAAATTGATTATAGAGATTTACCTAGAAAGAATTTAAAACTTATTCAAACACCTCAAGGATATGAATTTAATTCGATATTAGAGGCCCATAATAAATTCAAAAACCAAAAATTTACAGATGATTCTATGATTTTCTATAAATCAAAAAAAAAAATTAAACTTATTAATGGAGAGTTTTCAAACTTTAAAATAACAACAAAAGAAGACTTAAAATTAGGTAAATCATTATATAAAGGACAAAATAGTATGAACAATATAAGAGTAGGAACAGGTTTTGATGTTCACAAGTTTAAAAAAGGGAAATTCATAAAGATTTTTGGAGTAAAAATTCCATTTGATAAAAGTCTAGAGGGACACTCTGATGCGGATGTTGCCTTTCACTCTATCGTTGATGCAATATTGGGTGCTCTTTGTCTTGGAGATATTGGCAATCACTTCCCTCCAAGTGATAATAAATGGAAAAATAAGTCATCAGTCTTTTTTATGAAATATGCTAAAGACTTACTTATAAAGGAAAACTTTAAGATTAATAATTTAGATATTACTTTAATATGTGAAAATCCTAAGGTGTCAAAATATAAAAATGATTTTATAAATAGCGTTTCACAAGCTCTTAATTTAAAAAAAGAATTAATAAATATAAAAGGAACGACTACTGAAAAACTAGGTTTTCTTGGAAGAGAAGAAGGCGTAGCATGTCAAGTTTCTGTTACAATATCAAAGGATGAATATTAAAAGATTTTCAACTTTTTTTTGCTCAGGATTTGGAATTGGTTTTTTTCCCTACTTTCCTGGAACATTAGCATCATTTGTTATCTTACCAATTATGTGGTACTTCAAAGTTCAAATTTCATTAATATTCATTATTATTTCCATATTTATTTACTATTTAGTTTCATATGTATTATTAAAAATTATTTTAATCGATAAAAATAATATGGACCCCAAATACGTTGTTTGTGATGAATATATCGGTCAATCAATAGCACTTCTTTTTTGTGATGAAAAAATATTAGACTATATAATTGCGTTCTTATTATTTAGAATTCTAGATATCTTAAAACCATTTCCGATAAGCTACTTTGACAATTCTAAAACGATTTCAGGAGTACTGATTGATGATGTTATTGCAGGAATATTTGTAGCATTAATCTTTCTACTTTATTATGCAAAATAAAAATAAACTTGAAAAATTTATCAAAGCCCTTCTTGAAAAGAGAATTAAAATATGTGTTGCTGAATCTGTTACTGGAGGACAATTTTCATACAATATTGTAAAGTATAGAGGAGCATCAAAAATCTTAGAATATTCATTAGTATGCTACAATAATAAATCAAAATTTAAATTTCTCGATATTAAAGAGGAAATAGATAAGTATGGAGTAGTTAGCAAACAAGTAGCAGAATTAATGGCAAAAAAAATTATTAAATTTTCTAATGGTCCAAAAATTCTAGCCTTATCATGTACAGGCCAAGCAGGACCAGAATTAATAAATAATAAAGAAAAAGTTGGAACAGTTTTTATTGGTGTCAATTACAATAATAACATCTATTCTGTAAGAAAAAGTTTCAAACAAAAAAATAGAATATCAATAATT
>CACACI010000024.1 GCA_902530985.1 uncultured Alphaproteobacteria bacterium | reverse complement strand
ACCATTCTGTATTACACATGGCGCCACTGTTATTGATTGATCAGGTGTTGAAATACTTATCTTCTCTGCTACTGCTGGGACATTTCTGTGAGATGTTTTAGTTGGAAGAAAAATTAAACTTTTTCCCGAACGCCTAGTCTTTAAAATCTAGGTTGGGCCTTTGGTTATTTAGGTGGCCTAATTTCTCTTTTATTAATTTATCTCCTAATAGAAACAACAAGTTCGAATGGATATAGAATATTAAATTTATCTATATTTATCTTAATAGGACCATTTGTTGCATTGTGGGCAAGTTTTTTTGGTTTTTTCCATCTTAAAAACTTTAAATTAAAAAGTTTTCAATTACCAAATGTAGTTGAATTAGTTGGCGATTTGCAGGCTAAGGGCTTGATAACCTTTTTAATAAGTTATTTCTTTTTTAATAATGCAGTCATATCAATATTCGCATTTGCAAGTATGTTTGCAGCATTTTTATTTGAAATGTCAGAAGCTCAAATTTTATTTCTTGGAATATTTATAAATCTTTTTGGTATTTTTGGGTGCTTAATTTTAGGAAAAAATGAGGACAAATTTGGCTCTCTAAAAACAGTTCAAATGTGTATTATTGGGCTTTTAATTTCTACGGCAATACTTTTTTTTATTGATAGTGTTTTAATTTTCTGGATCTTAGCTTTATTGATAGGTTTTTTTGTAGGCCCAATACAGGCATCAAGCAGAAGTGTGATAGTAAAAAAAATAAAAGCTCAGAATCAATTGGTAGCTTTTAGCATATATTCAATGTTTGGGAATTTATGTTCTATTTTAGGGCCATTTTTAGTTGGTTTAACAATTGATTTAAGTGACTCTATAAGGTTTGGATTGCTTGTAATACCGATTTTTTTTGCTTTTGCACTAATTCCTTATTATTTTTCAAGAACAAAAATCAATGTTTGAAATGTCTGACTCCTGTGAAAACGAGAGGAATTTTGTGGTGATTAGCAGATATTATTACTTCTTTATCATTTTTCGAACCACCAGGTTGAATTATTCCAATGATATTATTCGTAGAACATAAATCTACTATGTCCGGAAAAGGGAAAAAACCATCTGACGCCATTATAGGGTTTATTTTTTTGAAATTATCGTTCATCTTTTTTATAGCTTGATATGCAGAGTCCAATCTACTTGTCTGCCCAACACCTATTCCAACAGTCGATAATTCATTGGCTAGCACAATGGCGTTAGAATTAATATATTTTGAAATTATGAAACCAAAAATCATATCATCTATAGAGTTTTTTTTTGGTTTTATATTTGTTTTTACAACCAATTCTTTTCTTGAGATAATTTTATTATCTTTATCCTGAATCAACAAAAAATTATTAGTAGATTTTATCTGCATTAGAGTTTTTATTTTTGATGGGCGATACCGAATAAGTATCAGATTTTTTTTTAATTTTAGAAGTTCTAGGGATTCAGTTGTAAATTGTGGAGCTACAACTATTTCTGTAAATATTTTGTCTATTTGAGTTGCTGTTTTCAATGAAAGTGTCTTGTTAAATGCTACAACTCCTCCAAAAGCACTGATTCTATCACATTTTAAGGCCTTCATATAAGCTTTTTCTTGTTTGTCATCTAACGCTACTCCACATGGATTACCATGTTTTAAGATAACGCAAGATGACTTTGTAAAATGATTTGCCAATTCAGCAGCAATTTCAGCATCACAGATATTATTATAAGAAAGATCTTTTCCAGAAACTTTTAAAAAATTGTTTTTACCAAACCTATAAACAGAGGCTTTTTGATGAGGATTTTCCCCATATCGTAATACAGAAATTTTCTTAATTGGGATAGCAGTGACATCTTGACTAATAGAATCATTGTCTTTATTAAACCACTGTGAAATAAGGGATTCATAATAAGCCGTAGTTTCAAATGCAATTTTTGCACATTGTCTTCTAAAATTTTTAGTAACAAGATTCTTATTTTTATTAACTTCTTTCAAAAAATCTTGGTATTGATTAGGCGATGTTAGTACAGTAACACTATCATAGTTTTTCGCTGCTCCTCTTATTAAAGTAGGCCCACCAATATCAATGTTTTCAATGCAATCTTCTTGTGAATATTTCAAATTTTGTGATACTTTTTCAAATGGATAGAGGTTTACAACCACTAAATCAACATAAGGAACATTAATTTTTTTTAAGTCGTTTTCATGTTTTTTGTTGTTTTTTCTTGCAAGTATACCTGAATGAATCATAGGGTGGAGTGATTTAACTCTCCCATTCAAAATTTCATTATAGTTTGTAAAATCAGCAATATCAGTAATCTTAATTTTTTGGTTATATTTTTTTAAAAATTTTGCAGTTCCACCTGTGCTAAGAACCTCAACATCGTAATTTAAAAAGTATTCAGCTAATAAACTTAAATCCCTTTTATTATGAACAGATACGATAGCTCTTTTAATTCTTATTTTTGTCATAATTTACATATTCAGGTAATAATTTTTCAAAATATTTAATTGTATTTAGTTGATTCTTATTTTCGACCTCTGAAATAAGTTTGTTGAAATCAATAATTTCTGGGACATATAGTGTGCTATTAGTCGACAAAATGCCATTGACACTAGTTTTATTGATAACTTCATTGTCAAAGAAAAGTTGTTCATTAAGTTTTTCACCCTTTCTCAATCCTGTGAATTTTATTTCTATATCACTCTCCTTTTTTCCAGATAAAATAATCATTCTTTTTGCTAAATCTTTTATAAAAATCGAATCTCCCATCTCGAGAATAAATATTTCACCATTTTCATTAATTTTTAATTGAGAGGAAATTAACACTAGCTCCACGGCCTCTCTTATTGTCATGAAAAATCTTTTTACTTTTGGATGAGTAACAGTGATAGGGCCGCCATTGTTAATTTGTTTTTCAAATAATGGAACTACGGAACCAGTGGAACCTAGAACATTTCCAAACCTTACAATTGTATAAATAGTCTCATTGGATTCTTTTGAAATTTTTTGGATGTATTTTTCACATAACCTCTTTGATGCTCCCATAATGTTGGTTGGGTCTACAGCTTTATCTGTCGAAATAAAAATCATTTTTTTAACTTTTAAAAGTTTACAAAGTTCGCAAAGTTTTACTGTTGAGTGAAAATTTGTTTTTAATGCTTCCATTGGTTCATTCTCAACGAAAGTTATGTGTTTTAAAGCAGCTGCATGAAAAACATAATCAGGTTTATAAGATGAGATTATATCTTTCATTCTTTTATAATCTCTGATGTCTGCTAGAGTAAAGATTGTATTCTCTTGCAAATCAGAAGAGACTTTGAAAAGATTAAACTCATTCTGATCTAACAATATTAATAATTTTGGTTTTAGTCTATAGATTTGTTTGCTTAATTCACTACCTATAGTTCCACCAGCACCAGTGACAAGTATAGTTTTACCAAATATATCTTTCAGGATTTCAATATTATTAACCTTTTGTTTTCTTCCTAAAACATCTTCTATAACAATGGGGCTTGCTACAAATTGATTGGAATTCTGATTAGATATTTCAGATATTTTTGGGAGCATACCTATTGCCAAACCATTTTGCTTTGAAAAAATATATAGGGATTCTAAAAATTCTGACGAGATTCTTGGATCAGATATAATTATTCGTTGAGGAAAATTATTTTCTTTCTTTAACTTTTCAGGCAGCAAATTAATTTTACTGATAGAGCATATAATTGGAATATTATGAATTCTCCTACCTACATTTGAATCTTTTGCGCTGATTAATCCTACAACTTTATATGGAGAATCATTACTTTGTTTTGTAAATCTTATGAAATTTTCCGCAGATGAACTATCTCCTGCAACTAAGATAGGAATTTTTTTGATGTTATTTTTATTAAGATTATCTTTTAGAATACGATAAAAAACTCTTGGGCCAGTAACGCCAAAAATTGAAACAAGAAAAAGAAGAATCGGAAAAGATCTAGGAATATTCTCTAATCTAAAAATAAGAAAAAGAATTCCAATTAATAATAGAATCGAAATAGATACGCTTTTTATAATTGATATTATTTCATGTAAAGAAGCATATCTCCAGATGCCATGATAAAGACCCATATATTTTAGGAGAAAAATATTCGAAAAGGAAAAGAGAATTAGAAACCCAAATAATTCTTTTGTTATAGTAAAAGCATTTTCAAACTCTAATCTTATCCATAGCGCTGTAAAGAAAGATAATCCAAAAATTACAAGATCGTGGAGTATTGTAAAAACAATTCGCGAGTTCACTTTATTCTCCTTGATTGAAAGAAAAAAAGTAAAAAAAGTGTAAGGATTGTAGCCAAATTGATTGATATATATGGCCATCTAATAGACGTAATAGATAAGATCAACAAAAGAATATTTAAACCAATGATTCTATTTAGAACGAATTCATGACTATATCCTTTTCTAATTATTTTTTGATAAAAATGGCTGCTATGTGCCTGAAATATATTTTCTCTATTAAACAGTCTTACAAGCAATGTAATTGTTGAATCCATGAGGTAGTACATAATTATAATTAAAAAAGGAACAAGTAAATCTGATTTGATCATATTGTAGATTATAATGTATCCAACCAAAAAACCAATTGGTATAGAACCTACATCACCTAAGAAAATTTTAGCAGGTGGTTTATTGACATTAAAGAAGGCTAACAAAATGGTTAATAGGACCAAGCTAAAATATAGAAAATCAAGTTCTATTAGGCCTAAAATAGCAAAAAAGTTTGTGCAAATTGCTAAAGAACTGGCTTGTACTACGGTTATACCATCCATGCCGTCCATGAAATTAAATAAATTTATTATCCAAACCCAAAATACCATTATAAAGAATAAAATTATTATTGTATTAAGTTCAAAAAAATTGTTTGCAATAAGATCAAATTCGACAAACGGCATAAGGATGTTCAAATCATCTTTAAAAAGTAATAATGACGAAAAAACACAAAAAAATTGAAATGCTAGTCTAATCTTTGAATTGATGTTTTTTAAATCATCTAAAAAAGAAACAATTGTTAGAATTAGAGTAAATCCAAAAATTATAAGCCACTGAGAACTAATTATTTTTTCTAAAAAAAAAACTAATAAAGTTGCAAATATAAGGAGTGGTATTAATATTAACCCAGCTCCCTTTGGCTTGGGAACATTGTGATTACTCCTTTCCGATGGAAAATCAAGTAATGCTGACCTATTAAAATAACTGAGTGAGCTTTTTAAAATCAAAGAAGTTAATAGATATAAAATTATAATAATTATAAAACTCATATTTAATTAAAATTTACTACATCCAAAAAAGTGACAAAAGAAAAAAAAATTGCAGTCTTAGGTTTAGGGTATGTTGGACTACCTCTTGCTGTTGAATTATCTTCATCTTATAAGATTATAGGCTTTGATATCAGTTTGGGTAGGATTAGTCAACTTCTCAAAGGAATAGATGAAACACTTGAGATAAAAAAAAAAAAATTACAAAGTGCTTTAAAAAAGAACTTGAGTCTGACAAATAATTATAACGATATTTCAAATTGCAATATATTTATTGCTACGGTTCCAACACCAATAACTGGTAATAAAAAACCAAACTTTAATCCTCTCAAAGAAGTTTGTCGTATTATTTCTAAAGTTTTAAAAACTGGCGATATTGTTGTTTTTGAAAGCACTGTTTTTCCTGGAGCTACAGAAGATATTTGTGCTCCAGAATTAGAAAAAAACAAAAATTATTTGAAGTCAGGTAAAGATTTTTTCCTAGGATATTCTCCAGAAAGGGTAAATCCTGGTGATAAGTTTCATACGATTGATAAAATTGATAAGGTTGTGTCAGGTCAAAATAGTAAGGTTGAAAAAGTTTTAAAAGAGATATATTCCAAACTTACTAGAGGAAAAATTTTCATGGCTAAAAATATTAAAGTTGCTGAAGCATCAAAAGTAATTGAAAATTCGCAGCGAGATATAAATATTGCATTTATTAATGAAATTGCAAAAATTTGCAATAAGCTTAATATTAGTGTTTATGATGTTTTAAAAGCATCTTCCACTAAATGGAACTTTCTTCCCTTTCAACCAGGATTGGTTGGAGGACATTGTATAGGTGTAGATCCATATTATTTATCTCACAAGTCAATAGAACTTAATATTGATCCAAAAGTAATCCTATCTGGTAGAAAAACAAATGATGAAATGCCTTTTTTTGTGGCCAATATAATTAATAAAAAACTTAAGAAAAAATCAAAAATTTTATTCCTTGGTATGACCTTCAAAGAAGATGTTCCAGATTTGAGGAACTCAAAATCATTTGATGTTATTGAAACTTTAAAAAAGAAAAAACATAATTTAGTACTTCATGATCCTTTTGTATTTGAAAAAAAATATGGAATTACTGAATTTGAAAAAATTGGAAATAAAATTTTTGATGCCGTAGTTATAGCAGTTCCTCATAAATTTTATCATAAGCAAATATCTAAAATAAAACTATTTTTAAAACCAATGGGTATTTTATTTGATATAAGGGGTAAATTTAGATCAAAGATTGACAAAAAAATAGAATATTGGTCACTGTAAAGATCACTTTATTAATCTAAATAACCACTTAATATTTTTTCTGTTATTAATAGCGTCATTTATTAAGATATGTTGATTTGGCTGAACTATTTTGTTTTCCCCAAGATATATCCCATCTTCAATTGTTATTTTTGGCTCAGAGCAAATAAATTCCCAGCCAACATTATTTTTAAGTTTTAAAACAACTTTTTTTTTACTTGTAGTTGCATTTAACTCAATACTTGGATGAATATGAAAACGTAGAAAATATTTATGTTTATTTATAGAATTTTTTTTTGTGTTTTTTTTAAATGACTCTTCTCCCCTTACAATTAAATTTTTTAGATCAATATGGATCAATCTTTTATGAATAATACCAAATAATTTTTCATAACCTGTATGCGATGAGTTTATCCAAATATTATCATTTTCTTCAAATTTTTCTGAGAATACATCTGCAATTCTAGTTGTTGTATCTTTATCAAAAAAAATATCAGAAGAATTTATTTCATTAATATTAAGTGTACTATGTGCTGCTGTTGATCTCATTGCATCATTCCAATTTCTATTGCTGATAAAAGGCGAACCACAATTAACTACAATTTTTTCAGATAAATGGGAAAGCTCGAATGATAAAGAGCCTGCATGTGTTTTTTCTATTGTCGGTTTTCCACAATCCATAATAAATATTAATTTATTTTTAGATACACGCTGAAACCCTGAACAATTAGAGGCTTTTGGAAGCATAACTTTGTGGCCAACTTTTTTCATTGCATTATCAATTTTGCTTTTGTTTACGAAGTCATACTTATTGAATATAGAAAGATGACCATCACCAATTATGAAAAACTTTAAAGTTGTAGCCATCTCATCAATTGTTTTATTTACTTCGAGAGGAATTTCTTTATTTGAATTTCCTAGAAAGTTTTTAATATCAATCAAAGAGCATAAGAAAAAGAAATGCTCACTTGGTGACCTTAGATAATGCATACCATCTTCTATTGAATCTTTTATGTGAATTTCGAGTAATTTTATTGCAAATTCGTATTGATTTTTTAAATTATCAAAACACAAACTTGCTAAGATCAAAGATTTGATAGTAAAAATTTGATTTCTATGTTTTTTGTTTTTTCTAATTATTCTTAATAAAAAAAGACATTGTTTATTAATATTTTCAGAAAATTTTTTTTGAAAACTTTCATTTGCAGTTTCAAAGAAAAAGGAGAGATTTGTTAAGAGGTAGAAAATTCTTTTTGAAAGAACGTTAGTTTTCCATATAGATTTATTTGAGTAGTTGGAATCATCTATCCAACTAATAATCTTTTTTCTTAAATATAATCTGGCCTGATTAGTCCCTACCTCACGTATGTCGGAAACCCACATAAAACTATTAAGATAATCATTCCATGTTTGACTTCCATGATTAGCCTCCCAAATATCATTGTCTAGAAAAACAGTTTCTTTTTGATAGTTTAAAAACCCATCTAAGATCTTTATTCCATTTAATTTATTACCTCTCCAAAAGCTTTCTGGATTTGATAGAATTTTACTATCAATGACATTGTTTGAAATTATATTATAGAAGCGGCTTTTAAAAAAAAGTATTAATTTAAGTTGCCTTAAAAGTTTAATCATATGATTTTATTTTTCTGATAACTGCAATAAAAAATCCATCAAGCCCACCTTGAATTTTTCTATCATCAGGTGTAATTAAGAGCATACCTTTCTTTAGTGTTTTTCCTAACGTACTAATTTTTTTATCAAGTTCAATTAATTCAAAATTTTTATTTTTTTTCAAAAAATTTTCAATAATTTTAATTCCTTCGTTTGAATGAATGGAACAAACACAATATAAAATATATCCTCCTTGCTTAATTAGACCAACAGACTTGTGTAGCATTTTTTTTTGTTTTTGGATTAATTTTTTTAAACTTTGACTTTTATCTTTAATTAATATCTCTGGTTTTTTTTGAATTAAACCTGAAGCTGTGCATGGTGCATCAAGAAGAATACAATCAAATAATTCATTTGATCTAAAACTTAAGAAATCTCCACTTATGATTTTTGTATTGTAATTAAGTCGATTTAGATTTTCTTTAAGTCTTCTTATTCTTCTATCTGAAATTTCTAAAGAAGTAACTTTAAATCCCTTTTCTAAAAGCTGGAATGTTTTACCCCCGGGGGCAGCTCCAACATCAAGAATCGATACTTCTGAACTCTTAGTTTCATTGAAAATTGATTCGATAAAACGTACAGGTAAAGTTGATGAGATACTTTGTATCCACCAAATTCCTTTGTTGAAATAGGGTTTTTTTTCAATAGGCCCTTCATTTTTAACTCTTATGACATCATGAGAAATAAATTTACCTTTTAATATTTTTACCCAATCCTTTTTTTTACAGTGGTCTCTCTTAATCTTTATATCCAAAAATGGTTCTTTTAAAACTGTTTCAGCAATATTCATGAGTGTTTTTTTTCCGGAAAAACTTAATAAATCATTCCTTATCCAATTTGGGATATTGGGTTCATTTATAATCGATTTCCTAATATCAAATTTATTTCTACATACATTTCTCAATAAACCATTAACAAACTTTTCTTTTTTGTAAACTTTTGAAATTTCAACGGCAGTATTTACTATAGAGTATTCTTTAATATCTAAAAATAAAATTTGACAAATTGAAATTCTCAATAGGTTGTGAATGAATAGGTCTTTTCTTTTGAGAGGCTTCTTAACTAAATTATTAATAACTCTTTGAATTTGTCCGTTTCTTCGAAGTGTATTAAAGATTATTAATTTAATGAATGCTTTATCTCTAGAATCTAATCTGTGATAGTCTTTATTAAGACCTACAGCTGTTTCAAAGAACTCAAATTTACTATATATGTCCGTTAAGATTTGAGTTGCTATTTCTCTTGTATTAGACAATTAATTCTGGAAAAAAAATAAAATAATAATTAGATTATTAACATGAATAAATTAATTAAACAAAAAAAAATCAAAAACATGAAGACTAAAAACACTAAAGAAATTGGTGGCCCTTCTGGTCCAGAACCAACTAGATATGGAGATTGGGAAAAGAAGGGAATATGTTACGATTTTTGAATTATTTTAGATCTATTTTTAATTAGCTCATCTAAAACTTGAGGCTCGTTCAAAGTTGATGTATCCCCAATAGTATCTTCCTCATTGCATGCAACCTTTCTAAGAATTCTTCTCATTATCTTTCCGGATCTTGTTTTAGGTAGATTAGGTGACCATTGTATCACATCGGGTGCTGCAATAGGACCGATGATGGTTCTGACCCAGTTTATTAGATCTTTTTTAAGGTCTGAGGTGTATTCTTCACCTTTCATAAGTGTAATGTAAGCATATATTCCTTGACCCTTGATTTCATGTGGGTAACCTACAACTGCTGCTTCGGCAACTTTTTTGTGTAATACTAATGCACTCTCTACCTCTGCTGTACCTAGTCTATGGCCAGAAACATTAATCACATCATCAACTCGACCTGTAATCCAATAGTAACCATCTTCATCGCGTTTACATCCATCGCCGGTAAAATATTTTCCTTTAAATGAAGAGAAGTAGGTTTTTACAAATCTACCGTGATCATTGTAAACGGTTCTCATCATTCCTGGCCATGAAGATTTTATGCATAAATTTCCCTCACATGCTCCTTGTAATATTTTTCCTTCATTATTTAAAATTTCAGGCTCAACTCCATAAAAAGGAAGAGTTGCTGAACCTGGTTTTAGAGGTGTTGTTCCAGAGATTGGTGAAATCAGAGCAGCTCCAGTTTCTGTTTGCCACCACGTGTCTATTACCGGACATTTTTTTTTCCCAACTATCTCATAATACCATTTCCAAGCCTCAGGATTTATTGGTTCACCAACAGTTCCCAAAATCCTTAATGATGACCTGTCAGTTTGATTTACAAAATCTTCACCTAACCCCATTAAGGCTCTTATTGCTGTTGGTGCTGTATAAAAGATATTAACTTTGAATTTATCAACAACCTGCCAAAATCTTGATGCAGTTGGATAGGTTGGCACACCTTCAAACATCAGGGTTGTTCCGCCATTGCAAAGTGGACCATAAACAATATATGAATGGCCTGTAACCCAACCGACATCTGCTGTACACCAATAAACATCATCCTCTTGAAGGTTAAAAATTATTTTGTGGCTAAGTG
>CACACI010000023.1 GCA_902530985.1 uncultured Alphaproteobacteria bacterium | reverse complement strand
TTTAAGAAAATAAATTTATCTAAACATTCTGACAAAAAACAAAAAGAATTAATTTTTGTTGGAAGACTAATAAAAGGTAAGTCCGTTCTAAATATTATCTATGCAGTGAGTCAAATAAATAATATAAGTCTTACAATTATTGGAGATGGACCAGAAAAAAAGAAAATAGAAAGACTAATTTTATATAAGAATCTTCAAAATAAAATAAAATTAGAAGGTTTTTGCAATAATTCTGTAATTTTAAAAAGGTTAAATAACTTCGATGCCTTTATTGCAGATCATAAATTTTATGAATTTCCTAAAACAATATTAGAGGCAATTAAATCAGGATTACCAATTATTTTAAATAAAAAACCTTCAGCAGACTTATATGAATTTAAAAAACTAAATATTATCTGGACAGACGGAACAGTTAATTCCTACAAAAAAGAAATTCAAAAATTTATAAATAATAACTATGATAATAAGTCAATATCAAAAAATAATTATTATGTAATAAAGAGTTTATTAGATACTAATATAAATTATTATGATTAAAATAAGCTTTGTTTTTGGAACCAGACCAGAATTTATTAAAATTAATGAAATTGTTAACAAGTTTAAGAATAACAAAAAATTCAACATAACAGTTTTATCATCTAATCAACAAAGAAAATTAATTGATAAATATTCAAATAATTATTTCATAGATAAAAACCTAAAATTGAATAACTTTAAAAATGATTCAATATTTATTTCAAAATTATTACATAAACTAAATTCCATATATAAAAAAGATTCAATAGATTATCTTTTTATTCAAGGTGATACAAATACAGCATACGCTACCAGTTTATTTGGATATTTTAAAAAAATACCTGTAATTCATTTAGAAGCAGGACTTAGAACT
This sequence comes from uncultured Alphaproteobacteria bacterium, assembly GCA_902530985.1. Classification (GTDB taxonomy): domain Bacteria; phylum Pseudomonadota; class Alphaproteobacteria; order Methylaequorales; family Methylaequoraceae; genus Methylaequor. The sequence continues at coordinate 11,270 of CACACI010000023.1, read as the reverse complement.
TTTGATGTTTACAATCCTTTTCCAGAGGAGTTTTTCAGACAGAGTATAAGTAAAATGGCAAAAATTCACCTAGCTCAAAATATGTCTTCAAAAAAGAATTTAGAGAATGAAGGTATAAGAAAGAATATTTTTGTAATTGGAAATCCAGGTATTGACCATTTTATAAATAATTTAAAAAAAATTAAGAATAAAAAAACAATAAGAAAGAGCATTTTAATAACTATGCATAGAAGAGAATCATTAAATTCAAACCTAGAAGTTTTTTCAAATAATCTTAAATTATTTTTAAATAAGAATCCTGAATATTCAGTTAATTGGCCATTACATTCAAATCCAAATATTCTAGATCAAATTAACTTGAGTTTTAAATCATTTAAGGGAGATCAAATTACATTTTTAAATCCATTAAGTTATTTAGAGTTTTTAAAGTTATTAATTTCATCAGAATTTATCATAACCGATTCAGGTGGAGTTCAAGAAGAGGCGGCATATTTAGGTAAACCATTACTGATCGCACGTGATAAAACTGAAAGAATTGATATAATTAAACTTAAAATAGGAAAAATAATAAATGGAGACGGTTCTAAATTAGAACAAAAAATTAACTATTTCACAAAAAATAAAATTAGTATAACAAATACCCATAAGTGGCGATATAACCAGGGACTAGGCAAGTCTTCAAAAAAGGTTTATGAGGTTTTAAATAAATATTTACCAATCTTAGAAAAAGAATAAAATAATAAGAGTGTTATAAAACAATATATTAAATCATTAAAGGGTAAACCAAAGTCTAAAATATCTAGATTAAAAATTCCCAAAAATATTGCAAATGAGATAAAAAAATAAATAAATTTTAAATATAAGGTTTTTTCTATTAATTCTTCTTTATAACCAATAACCATAGAATATTTTCTTAAAGATAAAGAATAACCAAATTTTACGATCACTAGAGAAAAAATAGCTCCTCTTATTTGAAATTCAGGGATTAATATAGAATATAAGATAAAACTTATGATCCCCCAAAAAATTGAGTTTGCCAAAATAAATTTTTCTTTATTTTTTATGTAACAAAAGAATTCCCATCCGGTAGAAATTTGATGAGTAAAAACACTAATAAAAAAAAATAAATATAAAAAGTGATTTATTTTAAATGTAGAGTTAAGAATAAGATATTGGATACTAGGTGAGATAATTATCAATACCAAACTTAAAACTAAAGAAAAATTTATAAAAAGTGAATTTTTTTTTTTAATCAAGTTATAGATACTATCATAATCATTGATCTTTTTAAATTTCATGAGTTTAGGAAATAAGTCCCACCAAAAAACAGATCCAATGGAGTTCAATATTCCCGAAAACATTGCTGCTGTAAAATAGATTCCAAGACTAAGTGATGAAAGAAAATTATTTAAAATCAATTTATCACTAAAATTTATAAACCACTCTGAAACACCCAATGCAATAAATATAAATCCCGGAAAAATATAATTTTTGAAAATATTTTTTTCAAATCTAAAATATTTTATTTTTATTAAACCTTGTTTTAATAAATATAGAAAAATCAAAGAAAAGCATAAAATTTTTACTATGCAAATCAAAAATAATAATCTGAAAAAATCTAACTCATTAAATAAAAAAAATAAAAGAATTATTAAAAATAATGAAAATGAATCAAATATTTGAAAGTAACTAAAAAAGTTTGATTTATTTTTACTTCTTAAAAACTCAAAAAAAAGATGCTGAATTGCAGTAGAGTAGGAAATCAAAACTACAAATATATTGAAGTAAAGAAAATAATTAAAATAAATTTCCGTTATTAATGAGGAAATCATTAAGAAAAATATAGAAATTAGCGTAATTAAGAACAAACAATTAAATAACTTTTTACTATCATATCTAATGCCATCACTAACTGCTAATTTCTTAATAATTGAAAAATTAAAACCTAGTAAAAATATTGGTAACAAACCATTTATTAAACATGTTACAACAATAAAATTTCCATATTCTTTGATTCCAATCCCATAAGTTATAACTGGAATTATTAGAAAGTTGACTAGTTTTAAGATAAATTCAGAGACAAACCTAATTTTTGTTTCAAAGGGTAAAAAATTAATCGATTTCATTTTTTTTAAGTCTTATATCTCTTAAGATGTTGATAAAAATATCTTTATATTTGGAAACGACTTTTTCACCTCTATATAAAGGTACTTTTTCTCCTCCAAAGCTCTTTTTGAAATGATTAAGAAAAATTTTGTCTTTATTAGTATTTTGAAAAAAACCTTCTCCAAATTCAAAATTTTCATATTTATACTTATGAAAATATTCAAGTGCTTTCCACATTAAAAAAGAATTTGATCCATAATCTAAGCCTTCTTTATCAGATACATTAGTCCAATAGATTACATTTTTCTTATAAATACCAAAAATTGAAATAGACAATATTTTATTATTTTTTTTTACATAAAACATTTTTTTATTATTCTTAGGAAAAGTATTAAAAATATATTCAAAGTATTTAAAATTATGAGAGTTTATTTTTTTTCTTAAAGATGTTTCTTTGTGAAGGATAAAGTAAGTTTTAAGAAATTTCTTAGACTGATTTTGTTTTATTTCATCAAAAATTAAAGATTTTTGATTTTTTTTTAAAATACTTTTTACATTGTAACTAAATGAATTAAAAATTTCTTCCCTAGATATATTTTTGAGACTTTTTATCCATGTAAAAGATGATTTATCATTATTTATAAATGGACCTAGTGGATTAGGAATAAGTTTTTTATTATCAATTATTAAATCAGATAAAGAAGAAAAAAGAATTTCACATTTATTGACTTTCATTTTTTTTAATAAAGAGTCTATATATTGATCTATAAACTTAATTATTTTTTCTGTCTTTTTTTTATTTACAGAAGAACAGAATGCAGGTCCTCCTAATGAGTCAAAACTTGAATAATCTATTATCTTTCTTCGCTTAATTAAAAATAAGGGAAAAACAGCCACAATTTCCATTTTGTTAGATTTATCAATAACACAAAAACTATAATTAAAATGATTAGTCCAAAATGATTTAGACAAAATACCATGAGAAGTATGCCATAACCAAGTATCTTTTGAATCTATACAGAATTCATCCCAATTTTTATATGAGCAATCATTAAATTCTTTTATTTCAAAATATTCAGGCATTTAATTAAAATTTTTATTAAAACTCATACCCAAGTAAATAGCAAAAAAAAATGTTAAAGGATGAAATCGAAAAAGACTTATATCAAAATATTGTGTTAATTGAATGATTATTAATATAACAAGAATACTTTTGATTTCATAACTTTTAAAATTTTGATTTTTGTGAATTAAAACAGGAATGAATAATATATAAGATAGAAGCCCTAAAAAACCGGCCTCTACAAAAATCGTTATTGGAACTGATGGAATTGCTAATATTTGACTTCCAAAAGATTCATCTAATTTAAAATATTGTTTCATTATTAAATCTTCAGAACTACGACCAAAACCAACGCCATTTAAAAAAAAGTTTTCGTAGCTAGAAAATACAATTTTATAAATCTGTGATCTATCAAAAATATTACCTAATTCGAAAATCCCAAATAGAACTATTTGTTCAGACTTGATAAAGGATAATAAAATAATTGAAAAAAGTAAAAAAAACTCAAATAAAACAAATGACATTAAATATTTTTTTTTTCGAGCTAAAAAAACTATAAAAGGGAATAATAATAAAATTAAAAAATTAATTCTTGAAAATGTCCAAATTAAACTTACCAATAAAATCCAGATATTAATTTTTCTAAAATGTATATTGATATTTTTATTGAAATAATTAATGCAAAGAGCGATTAAAATTAGTTGTGAAAATCCAATTGTATTTGAGAGTAAACTAGATGGTCTGTAAATGTTAAAATTACCATAGCCATCGAAAATATCAAATCTAGAATAATAAATCTGTCCCAGTTTGAAAAGGCCACTCATATTCACTTGATGAGTCTGAATTGTTGTTCTAGGTTCGCCTAGAGGTAAATTTGTAAAAGGATTATAAGCAATGGGTTTGTTGAAGTTAAAAAAACTGAATATAAAAATAACCAATGCATAAAATATTAAACATAAAACGAAAATTATAAAAAGTTTTTCAAATTTGTCTTTTACATCTTTTACATTGCTAATATTTGAAAAGACTTGGAAAATTATTACAAATGGTACAAAAACAATAATAAATCTTTTAATAGAGGAAAGAAAATTTTGAGAAAAAAAACAAGATATAAGGCATATGATTATGAAAAAATAAACAATATTTGAGTTCTTATTAAAGGTAAATATTTTTTTACTTACAATTGATAAGGTTAAAATAAATACACTTACAACTGTCATTGTGTTAGAGAGCTTATATATTTCATCTTCGTGATAAATATTTAAAAAAATAGCAAATAGTAAAATTGGGAAAAAAAATAATATTTTGTTTTGAAATTCTTGTTTCATAGAAATTATTTTATGTAATAAAGATAAACAACTATCTTAACTATTTTCTTTAAAAATTCTTTTTGCTAACTTTTTTGCGATTATATCTGAAGAAAATGAATTAATTAATTTGAAATTTGGTTTAAAATTTTTTGCATTTTTTATTAAATAATTGAGAGAGTTATAAATTTTCAAAGAATCATTGTAACAACTAAGTCCATTATTTTTAATAATAATTTTTTTATTATATGTTAATGATTTTCCTACATGAAGTATAGGTCTGAAAGATTGAAGATAATCTACCAGCTTACTTTGAAAAAATAAATTTCCAAAATCTTCGTCGATATCAATAAGAATTAAAATCAAGGAATCGTTTAATTTATCAATGTATTTATCATACTCAATATATTTAAAAAATTTTATATTCTTAAATTCATTAATTAATTCCCCAGAACTATTAATAAAATCATCATCAATAAAGAATTCAGCACTCAATTCTTTATTTTTTTGTAAAGTTTTTGTTAAGGCTATTAAGGTGTTGGTTATTTTTCTGCCTGCGTAAATTTTTCCAAAAAACCTTATCGTGGTTCTTGTATTTCTAATTTTTATATTGTTTTTTTTTTTTAATGAATGAGGAACTATAAAACTATTCTTATTTATATCTTTTTTGATTTGTTTATTAAAATAATTTTTTAACTCTTCCAGAGGAAACATATTAAAATCTGTATATTTGAATATTTGAGATTGAATGAAATAACTTAAAGAATCAAAAAGAATTACTCTTCTTTGAACTGGGCTTTTGTACCATGGATCAGAAAAGTGAGCGTACCATTTAATCTTATATTTTTTTTTTAAATATAAACCTAATAGATGTGTTGAATGGAACTGAGATCTTGTCATCATAAAATCAAATTTTTCAATATTTATTTTTGATATGGTTTTTTTGAAAACAGGGTAGTATAACAAAAATCTGTCGGGCCTTAATGGTAATCTTTTCATGTTGAGCAATGTTTTAACATAACCAGGTATTTCAACGTTAATTTCATTTAATGAAGAATTAAAATTTTTTCCTCTATTTTCATAAATAGAATTTTCAAAACATGGTTTCACTAAAGTCAAATTACAATATTCAGACATTGCATCTATTAATTTTTTAGTAACAAATGACTCTGGCGAATTGTAAGGCGGGTAGCAGTAGGTGATAATCAACCCATTTAATTTCTTTTTCATTAGATTATTCTCATATTCTCAATTCTTTTTTGAAATTTTGAAAAATTTTTTAAATTGTCAAAAAAAGTCTTTTTTTTAATAACATCTGATGGATCAAAATAGATATTAAAAAATAATTTTGAAGATTTCATTAATTTATAAACTTGTCTAAATTCCTTATATAAATACTTATAATTTAATTTTGAATTGTTAATACTCCAACTATCAATTATTTGTAATGGCATTTTAATATATGAACTTGATGACATTTCATAAATATTAAAATGCTTAGAAATTGGTGAATTAATTAAAGAAAAGATAGGTGGGGTTGAACTTGAATAAACATAATTCAACTTAACTAATGTTTTGTATATAAATTCTAGGGAAGATTTCTCAGCATATTCACCAAAATGTGGTGCTCGAAAAATCTTTGGATCTTGATTACATATTTTTTTTATTATTTTATGAGCATTATTAATATCATTTATAATTTCTGAATTGGTTAAATCATTGTAGGATAAGTTAGAATAATTTTGTTTTTTTTTACTATCAAAAGCCGTATGAATTCTATATCCATGGTTAATTATAATACAACTATTAGAAATTCTTTTAAAAATTTCTTTATTGTTGTTAATTAATTCACCAGGAACAGCGTAGTAAGGAAATATCTTTGAGTTAATGAGTTTTTTTGTAAGAACTTCAATAATATCAATATCTTTTTGAGTTTCAAAATCGAAGCTCAAAAAAAAAATAGAGTTATCTAAATTTTTCTTTCCCCATTTAATTTGTTTTTGCAAATAAAAATTTCTGTTAAATTTTAACATTATTTTATATAAAAACTTTAGAATATAGAATTTCATCAAACTATATATATTATACTATGGATGCATATGGGAAATAAAATTAAAATCAGTGATATAATAGTATATTTTTACAAAATTTTGAACGGAAACTTTATGCCATTTTTAAAAAATGAGATTGACGACAAAAAAGTAAAGAAAACCTTTTTTAGATTAAAAAAAAAATTAGATAATACTAATTATAATATTAAACTTTTAAGATTTTTAGAAGAGTATTACAGTTTTAAAAGAGATATTTTTTTGACAAATTCAGGAAGGGATGCACTTTATTTTCTATTAAAAAATTTAAAATTTAAAAAAAAAGAAATTATTATACCTTCATATTCGTGCCTTGGTCTAATTGAACCAATTATGCAATTAAACTTTACCCCTCGTTTCATCGATATAGATGACCAACTTAATCCATCTTTTGATAGTATAAAAAAAACTATTAATGAAAAAACTGCTGCTGTTATAATTCCTCATTTAGGAGGAACATTTGCTAAAGATACTTTTAAGATTATTAAAATTTGTAAAAAAAAAAAAATAACTGTAATTGAGGATTGTTGTCAAGCATTTGGACTTCAATATAAAGATAAGCCAATTGGAACATTTGCCGACATCTCATTTTTCAGTTCAGGAGTAGGGAAGCCGATATTTGCTCCATGTGGTGGTTGGATAGTAACAAAAAGAAATCTTTTTAAAAAATTTTCAATGTCAAATTTAGTTGAAGTCAAAATTCAAAATGTTTATTCAGATTTTATAAATTTTAGAAAAAGATTCTCAGATAACAAATTTGAAATCTTAAAAACAAGAATTACTGACAAAATTAAATCGATTTTTGAATCAAAAAGAATTGGTAAGAATTTTTCAAATTTTAATTTAAATAAAAAAACCCTTAATAATTTATCAGCTTACATGATACTTGAACAATTAAAGATATTTAATGAAAATATTAATAAAAGAAAGAGAAATGCTGAGCGTTGGAAACAAAAATTAAAAGATAACAGTAATATTAAAATATTGGATGGAAATAATTCTATATATAATAAATTATATATAAAATCAAATTTGATTGAAAAAAAGAAATTTTTATTAAGAGGTATTGAAGTTGAAAATGGTTACGTTCCATTACATTTAAGATATAATTTTGAAGTTTTTAAAGGTTCAAATTTACAAAACACAGAAAATCTTTGGCAAAGAGTATATTCATTACCAATACGTCCATCTTTGAATACAAAGTCAATTTAACATAATATATATTATGCGAGTTTGTGGTTATTACCCAGAACCTAAATATAGCATGGCCCCACCATATAAAATTCCAGTAATCAAAAATATTACAAATGTATATCCCATAATTTGCCTCATATGAAGACCTGCAATCGCTAATAATGGAATTGTCCAAAAAGGTTGAATCATATTGGTCCATTGATCTCCATAAGCAACACCAAGAACAATAACATACGGTTCTACATTAAGACTTTTAGCTGCTTCAATCATAACTGGACCTTGAACAGCCCATTGTCCTCCACCTGAGGGTATAAACATATTTACAATGCCTCCAGATAAAAATGAATAGAACCCTAATGTATCTGCTGATGAAATACTAGAAATAGCAGATGCAATAACATTAATTAAACCTGTATCAGCCATCATTCCCATAATTCCAGCATAGAAAGGATACTGGAGGATTATTGGACCAATTGTAACTGCTGCCTTATTAACTAATCTAACATAGTGAATTGCCGAATTTGATAATAATAGGCCTATACCGAGAAAAGTCCAACTAACTAAATTTAAATCAAGAGAAAAACCTTTGGTATAAAAAATATAAGAAATAAAAGAAAGCAAAATGAAACCAACAAACATACTTATTAGTCTATTGTTTTCAATAACTTGCGCAACATTTCTAACACTGTGGTTTAGATTCTCATCCTTGTTATTATAATTACTTCTAAATACATTGGAGTCTATTTCTTTGATTTCTTTATCATTAGTTGGACGCATTAGTGGATTGACAATTGTAATTATTAGCAATGTAATTAATGCAAGACCAATATTAAAGGTAGTAAAAATAGTTTCAGTAACTGGAATCACACCAATCTGATCAACAAGTGAATGTCCATCTGAAGAAACAAATAAGGCTGCGGATGATGAATAGCCCATATGCCAAATTACATATCCTGAATAAGCACATGCTACTAATAATGGATAGTGTATTCTTATCCTTTTTTTGGAACAACCAATTGCCACAAATTTTGAAATTATCCCCCCTACAATCAAACCAAATGACCATGCAAATAAACTGGCTACACCAGATATAAATGTTACTAAAGCATATGCCTGAATTGGGGAACTTGGATATGAACCAATCTTTGACAAAAATTTTTCAACTGGATCTGTGTGTGCCAGAGCATGGGCTGTGACCATTATAATAGTTATTTGAGCCGTAAAAGTAAATAACTTTGGAAGACCATTACCCCAAGCTTCAAGTGTTTGAATAGGTGTTGCATCAGTATTCGTAATTGCAAGAAAAAAAGTCAATACCGACAAAACTATTACAAATATAAAGGCATCAGGGTAATAATTTTCTACTAATTTAACAAACGGCTTTGATAGTTTATTAAAAATTCCAAGTTTTGTTGAGGACATTTTTATTCAACTTTTAAAGCTATTACCTTTCCTTCAGCCATTATTGGAATAATTACTAAATTCTTATCTAAAATTACTTCATGGTCAGCTGCTCCTTTTCCAACTTCCGCTACTACTTTAAACTTTCCATTTTTTTTTATTCTATAAAGTTTTGCACCTGTCCAATCAGTTACAAAATATGAACCTTTTCCGTCAGACTCTATGCCGTCAAGATTACCGATTGGTTTTTTCCCCATATTTTTAATTTTTTTAGTATGTATGTTTATACTCTTTAGGGACCCTTTTAATTCAGGTGTTCCCCACCCTTCCATGACAGCTCCCCAACTTCCAACTATTAAGTTTCCATCTTCATCATCAATATGAAGTCCATTTGGAGCAAGTTGAGGGCTATAAAACCAGGCAGGTAATTGACCAAATTGATTTAATCTGTATATAGTATCAGTATAAGTGTCACCTACATAAATATTTCCATACTTATCGGCAGTAACATCATTCATGCAAACCGATCCATAGCCTTTATATTTATTGGTTATACTGGCTGTTGCGATATCAACTTCTACAAGCTCATCTACATCAGCAATATATAATTTGTCCTTACTAATTGTTAGACCTTTAGGTGCATTTAATTTGTCAATCCATTTCTTTTCAATTATGCTTCCATCGAGTCCAAGTTTAGAGATATATCCTGTTCCATCTTTCTTAAAAGGGTGGTCAGTTATATTTGAAACATAAAGAACATCATTTGTAGAATCATATATCACAGATTCTGGAAGTTCAAAAATCTTTTCAGTCTCCCAAACTATTTCTACATGACCATCTGAGTGGGCAATCTTATCAGTAAAATTTAGCGTAAGTACTGCTATAATTGTTAATAATTTTTTCATTTTTACTCCTTTATTATTGTTTTAAATTATTAGGCATTGATAAATCCACTCCTTTTGATGAGCCTGTAGAAGGCCATTTTTGAGTGATTGTTTTTCTTTGTGTGTAAAACCTCACACCGTCGGGACCATAAATATTTAGGTCACCAAACAACGAGTTTTTCCAACCTCCAAAACTATGAAAAGAGGATGGAACTGGTAATGGAATATTTACACCAACCATACCGATTTCTACTTTTTCAGAAAAATCTCTAGCTTTTTCACCACTACTTGTAAAAATACAGCATCCATTACCAAATTTATTATTATTTATTATAGAAATAGCTTCAGCAATTTCATTAACCTCAATTACTTGTAAAACAGGTCCAAAAATTTCATTTTGATAAGATTGCATATCAGGATGAACATTATCTATAATAGTTGGACCTAAAAAGTAACCATTTTTTGAATTTTTTCCTTTCATTAAATCTCTGCCATCGATCAATAGAGAAGCCCCCTCTTCCTCTGACATTTTTATATAGTTTTTAACTGATTCTAGGTGCTCGATTGATACTAGTGGACCAAAACTATTCGAATTAAGTTCATCTAATCCAAATTTAAGTTTTAAAACTTTTTTTTTAAGATTATTCAAAAATTTGTTTTTTATATTCGAAAAAACGACAGCTACCGACAATGCCATACACCGCTGTCCTGAAGAACCAAATGCAGCAGAAATTAATTGATCAGTTGTATATTCAATGTCTGCATCTGGAAGAACTAATGCATGATTTTTGGCACCTCCTAGTGCTTGGCATCTTTTTCCTGAATTTGCTGAGGTTTGATATATCGATTTTGCTACAGGAGTCGAACCAACAAAACTAATAGCTTTTATTCTTTCATCTTCAATTAATTTATTAGCAATAGTTTTATCTCCGTTTAATAAATTTAACAAACCATTAGGAGCTTTTGTCTCATTAAAAAGTTCAACAATGAACATAGAACCCAAAGGGTCTTTTTCAGAAGGTTTTAATATAAATGAGTTTCCTGTAGCTATTGCTAGAGGAAACATCCAAAGTGGGACCATAGCAGGAAAGTTAAAAGGAGTTATTCCTAAAACCGGCCCTACAGGTGAAAATTCACTCCAAGAGTCTATAGAGGTACTAATATTTTTATTAAATTCACCTTTAAGAATTTCACCTATACCGCATGCGTACTCAACGTTTTCAATACC
>CACACI010000022.1 GCA_902530985.1 uncultured Alphaproteobacteria bacterium | reverse complement strand
TCTTTATTAATTACAACAGGAAATAAGTCAGAATTAGCTGTTGGATATGCTACCTTATATGGAGATATGTGTGGAGGTTATTCTTTACTAAAAGATGTCTACAAAACTAAAGTTTTTGAACTATGTAATTGGCGAAATAAAAATATATTAAAAGAATTTAATGTTAAAAAATTAAATATTATACCTAATGATATTATTCATAAAGAACCTTCAGCTGAGTTGAGGTTTAATCAAATAGATAGAGATTCTTTGCCACCGTATAAAGTTCTTGATAAGATTCTAGAATTATTAATTGATGAGAATCGTGATATCAGGTTTATAATAAAAAATGGTTATAATGAAAATACTGTAAGAAAGATATGGAATATGATTAAAAGATCTGAATTTAAAAGATATCAAAGTGCTATTGGTCCCAAGGTATCAAAGATGGCTTTGTCAGCAGATAGAAGATTTCCTTTAACTAATAAATTTGAGTTATAATAATGCTTAGGTTTGCCCCTAGTCCAACAGGTTTGCTACACATTGGTAATGTTAGAGTTGCTTTGTTTAATTTTTTATTTGCAAAAAAAAATAACCTTAAATTTTTTCTTAGGATTGATGATACTGATAAAGAGAGATCTAAAGATGAATTTATTTTTTCTATAATTGAAGATTTAAAATGGCTCGGCATTGATTATTATAAAATAATTAAGCAATCTGAGCGTGTTTCAAAATATAGGGATATGTTTGAATTTCTTAAGAGAAAAAATTATATCTACCCCTGTTTTGAAACAGAACAGGAACTTTCATTAAAAAGAAAAATACTTCTTAAGCAAGGAAAACCTCCAATTTATGATCGATCTGCATTAAATTTAAAAAAAAAAGAAATTGAATCACTACTACAATCTGGGAAAAAACCTCATTGGAGACTTAAATTAGATGAAGAACCTATTAATTGGAATGATATGATTCATGGGCAAATAACCTTTAATAATTTGTCAGTATCTGATCCAGTAGTTTTTAGATCGGATGAAATGCCACTATTCACTATTACATCAGTTGTGGATGATGCAGATATGGGAGTTAGCCATATCTTTAGAGGTGATGATCACATAACAAATACTGCTGCTCAAATAAAAATATTTAAGTTAATCAAATCAAAAATTCCTATTTTTGGACATTTCCCTTTGCTAAAATCAATGATAGGAAAAGGTCTCTCTAAAAGGTCTAATTCATTTTCAATAAAAGAGTTTAGAAGTAAAAAAATATTTACAATAGTAATTCTAAATTATTTGAAACAAATTGGTTCGAGCAAATCAATAGAAAAAATTGAAGACATTAATTCTTTAATAAAAAGTTTTGATCTATCAAAATTTTCAAAGAATTCTATATTTTTTGACCCAGAAGATATTAAAAGGTTGAACTCAAAATATTTAAAGAGTTTGGATATAGAAAAAGTTAAGGAAACATTTGACATAAATTTTGACAGTTCTTTTTGGAACATAATTAGATCGAATATCGATTCTATAGATGAAGCGCAAGAATGGCATGATTTAACAAAAGAAGATTTTATGATTAAAGAAAAAATTATTATGGAAAATGGGCTTAAACAATTAATTTCTAAATGTATTCCAGAAAAAATTGATAAAGAATCCTGGTCTTTGTGGACTAAAAATATTTTAGAAAACTATAAGATTAATCGAAAAGAACTATATATTACTCTTAGGTTAATTCTAACAGGAAAAAAATTTGGTCCAAGTATGAATGACTTGCTGACATTAATAAAAAAAGATGAGATTATTAGAAGGGTGGAGTTGAATTGTGAAGAAAAAAATTAAACTTTATGATAGTACTCTCAGAGATGGTGCTCAAACAAAAGGAGTCAATTTTAGTTTAGATGATAAATTAAAAATAGTTAATGTATTAGACCAGATTGGAATTGATTATATTGAAGGAGGATGGCCTGGGGCCAACCCTACTGATGACAAGTTTTTTAAGTCTTTGCCTAAATTAAAAAATTCAAAAGCAGTGGCATTTGGGATGATGCGAAAACCAGGAAAAAGTGCAAATAACGATCCTAATCTTAATGCAGTGCTTAACTCAGGAGTTTCATCTGTATGTTTAGTTGGCAAGTCTTCAGATTTTCATGTTAAAAATGCATTAAAAATATCTTTAAATGAAAACTTGGATATGATTAGTGATACAATTTCATTTGCGTCTAAAAGGTTGGATGAAGTATTGTATGATGCTGAGCATTTTTTTGATGGATATAAAAATAACTCAGACTATGCTCTTAATTCTTTAAAAAGAGCACTTGACTCCGGAGCAACTTGGATAATTCTCTGTGATACAAATGGTGGAACACTTCCATATGAATTAGAAATGATTCTATCTAAAGTTAAAAACATAATTCCAGAAAAAAATCTTGGAGTACATTTTCATAATGATACTGATAATGCTACTTACAATTCAATTGAGTCCGTGAGAAATGGAGTAACACAAATTCAGGGTACATTTAATGGTCTTGGTGAAAGATGTGGAAATGCAAATCTAGTAAATGTAGCCGCAAATATAATTTTAAAGATGGGATATGAATGTAATCTTAAAAAAAAAGTAACTAAATTAACTAAAATAAGTAGATTCATTGATGAAACCCTGAATAGAGAATCTCCAAAAAATCTGCCTTTTGTAGGGTCTGCGGCTTTTGCTCACAAAGGTGGACTTCACATTTCAGCGGTAGAGAGAGATCCAAGATGTTATGAACATATAGATCCAAATGATATTGGCAATGAGAGAGTCTTAGTTGTTTCAAATCAGTCTGGTAAAAGTAATATTATTAATAGGCTAAAAAGGCTAAATATAGACACAAATGGTAAAGAAAAGAAAGTGATTAGTTTTTTAGAAACGATAAAACAGCAAGAGTTTCTTGGTTATGCTTACGATGGAGCTGAGGCTAGCTTTGAACTTCTAGCAAAAAGAAAGTTCCAAAAATTTAAAGAATTTTATAGTCTTGAGAGTTTTAAAGTTTCCGATGAAAAAAGAAAAAACTCATTAAATGAATTTGTTCCGTTTTCTGAAGCTAGTGTAAAAATATTTGTAGGAGATAAAGAGTTTTATAGTGCAGCTGAGGGTAATGGACCAATTCATGCATTAGATATGGCACTTAGAAATGCACTAATTAAATTTTATCCAAAAATTAAAGAACTAAATTTAGTAGACTACAAGGTACGAATTTTGACACCACAAGATGGAACTAAAGCATTAGTTAGGGTTCGTATTGAATCAAAAAATGAAAAATTCAAATGGTCTACAATAGGAGTTTCTTATAACGTCATAGACGCTTCTTACATTGCGTTAAATGATAGTATTACTTATCATTTGTTAAAATCAAAGTAATTAAATTATGAATCTAACCTGCATGCCAGAAATTATTTTGGTTAATACTCAGATACCAGAAAATCTTGGAGCTGTAGCAAGAGCAATGCTCAATTTTAAATTAAAAAAATTAAGAGTTGTATCTCCTTCATTTGATCTTGAGAATGAAAAAATAATCCCACTTTCTGCTGGCGCGGATAAAGTTATAAAAGGGATAAAAAAATTTGATTCTTTCGAAGACTCTATTAAAGATTTCAATATACTTGTAGCAACAACTAATAGAATAAGATCTATTGGGAAAAATCAAATAAATTTTGACAGGTTAAGCAATTTAATCTTCAATAGTTCAAATAAGGTTGGTATAATTTTTGGACCTGAGAAAAGTGGACTTGATAATAATCATATTTCAGTGTGTGATTTTGTCCTTAAAATAAATTCTAATCCAAAATTTTCTTCTTTAAACTTATCACATGCAGTTTCTCTTGTTGCTTATGAAATAATGAAAAGTGATAATTCTGCAATTAGAGTAAATAAATATGACAAAAAAATTAAGAAAATTCGGAGTACTAAAAAAGAATTAATTAATTTTTTTTCAATTTTAGAAAGGAATTTAGAGGAAACTGATTTCTTTCTAGTTAAAGAAAGAAAAAAAATAATTATACAAAAGATCCGCAATATTTTTAATAAATTAGATTTATCATCAAAAGACGTATCTACTCTTCTTGGGATTATAAAAAGTCTAAGAAAAAACAATAAAAACTAAATTGACATAGAAGAAATTAAAAGTATATTTCCACCATATGACAAGAATTCTAAAATCGAAATATAAAGTAGACAGAAGGTTGAAATGTAACCTATGGGGTAGACCCAAGAGTCCATTCAATAGAAGAGATTATCCACCAG
This sequence comes from uncultured Alphaproteobacteria bacterium, assembly GCA_902530985.1. Lineage (GTDB taxonomy): Bacteria > Pseudomonadota > Alphaproteobacteria > Methylaequorales > Methylaequoraceae > Methylaequor. Next base: position 10,454 of record CACACI010000022.1, on the reverse strand, counting down.
GGTTAAATGGTCAAAATAGAAAAAAAAAGCCTTCAGACTTTGGAATTCAACTTCTTGCAAAGCAAAAATTAAAATGCCATTACGGTTATATAACTGAAAAACAATTTAGAAATATTTTTTTCAAAGCATCAAAGATTAAAGGAAATACTAGCGAAAATCTAATTGAATTACTTGAGAGACGATTAGACGCGACTGTTTACAGAATGAAATTTGCTAGTACCATTTTTGCTGCTAGACAATTCGTTAGTCATGGACATATATTGGTAAATGGAAAGAAAGTTACAGTTGCTTCATATTCTCTGAAAAATGGAGATTTGGTAGAGGTTAAAGAAAAAAGTAGGGAAATTCCTGTAGTATTAGAAGCAATTAGTTCAACTGAAAGAGAAACTCCAGAATATTTATCAGTTGATTATGACAAACTTAAAGGCACCTTTTTAAAAGGTCCAAAACCTGATGAAGTACCTTACCCTGTTATTATGGAACCAAACTTAGTAATCGAATATTATTCTAGATAATTAATAATTTTAAACTTTAAGGCATTTGTTAATGGCCTCAATAAATTTTAAAGTAAAATATTTATGTCGATAAGTGCTTTAATTATTGCTCGTAATGAAGAGTTAAAGATTGAAAATACATTAAAGTCTCTAGACTTTGTTGACGAAATTGTAGTTATTTTAGATAGATCTGAAGATAAAACCAATCAGAAATCAGAAAAATATACAAAGAAAATTTATGAGGGATCATGGTGTTCCGAAGGAAATCGAAGAAACTATGGATTGTCAAAATGCAATTCTGATTGGATACTAGAAATTGATGCCGATGAAGTTATTAGTTCTAAATTAGCAGATGAAATAAAAAAAAAAATCGAAGTAAGAAATATTGATTTTTATTATATCCCTTTAACGAATTATATTGGTAGCAAAAAAATAATTAATGGTTGGATAGCTTGTCTAGCACCTGATGGTAAGTTTTGTTTGTTTAAACAAAAGACTAAATCTTGGATGGATGGAAGTGTTCATCCTAAATATATTTTAAGGGGTAAAAAAGGAGAAAAATTTAAAAATTCTATTGATCATTTCATGTCAAAAGATTTGTCTGAGCTCTTAATAAGATTTAATAGAAATACTAGTCTTTATGCATATGATTTAAAAAAAGAGAATACAAATCTTAAAAAATATTTTTCGGTTAGAAAGATTTTTTCTAGATTTTTTAAATCCTACATTTCAAGAAAAGGCTTCAAACAAGGCGGGCTGGGATTTTTAATAGGTGTATTATGTGCTATCTATCCTTATGTTTCAGCTATTAAGTCAAAATATGACTAGTTTGAATCTTTTATGCTAAAATTTATTTCTTTTTTATTTAAGAGATCTTCAATCTCTCCGCTCTCAAGCATTTCTTTTAAAATATCAAAACCCCCAATAAATTCTTTTTTTATATAAATCTGAGGAATGGTTGGCCAGTCTGAAAAAGACTTTATTCCCTCTCTTAGTTCTATATCTTCTAAAACATTGTAACTTTGGAATTCAATTCCTAAGTAATTCAATATTCCGACAACATTTGCTGAGAACCCACATTGAGGGAAATCTGGTGTTCCTTTCATAAATAGAACAACATCGTTGTTTGTAATCATCTTTTCAATCTTTGATTCAATCTCTGCCATCCTTCTTCCTTTCTTTAAGTATCTGATGTAGTAAGCATTAAAGCATGAAGCGTTGTTCCCATGTGAGTGCCAATTGCATTATAAACCATCTTGTGTTGTTTTATTTTAGATAAACCCTTAAATGCTGGTGAAATTATTCGTGCATGATAATGATTACTATCTCCTTTAAGGTCTTCAATTTCAATTACAGCATCAGGTATTGCTTTTTTTATAAGTTTAGTTATGTCTTCGCCACTTAGAGTCATATTTGAACAAACCTTTTAAACCAAGTATTATTATAACTTATAAGCTTTTTTACAGAAATTTCAAATTGATTTATAATACTGAAAGAATTACCATCTACAATTGCAACTTCTTGGAGATTAATTTCATTAATTTTTGCCGAACTTATAAGCTCTTTTTCATTTTTGACTATTATAATATATCTTGATTGATCCTCGCAAAAAAACCATTCTTTTATTTTTTTAACATTTTTGGGAATTTTCACCTTAATACCTTTTTTGTTTTTCAATACAAGTTCAGCCAGTGCCAATATAAGACCACCATCAGAAAGGTCATGACAACCACTAACCACAGAATGGTGTTTTTTTATAAAATTTTTGATGAACAAGCCATTTTTTAATTCTTTTTTTAAATCTAACGGTGGTGGTTTTCCTGTATTTTTATTGCATATTCTATTCAATTCAGAAAGTTCAAGATGACCTAAAGATTCTCCTACTAAAAAAATTTTGTCACCAAAATTCATTTTAAATCCTTTAGCATGCGATAATTTTTTTATTAGCCCAACACCTCCAATTACTGGAGTAGGGATTATGGATTTTTTATTAGTTTCATTGTAAAGAGATACATTACCCGATACCACTGGGTATTTTAGAACTTCGCACGCCATTTTTATTCCTTCTATTGCTTCTTTAATTTGATACATTATTTCTTCTTTTTCAGGGTTACCAAAATTAAGATTATCTGTAATTGCTATTGGTTCTGCTCCAGAAGAAATTAAGTTTCGCCATGACTCTGCAACTCCAATAGCTGCTCCTAACTTGGGGTTTGAATTGCAAAAGATTGGATTACAATCACATGTAATTGCTATTGCTTTGTTTGAATTATGGACTCTTACTACAGCTGCATCACTCTCTTCTGATGAAAAAATCGTATCACACATCACTGATCTATCGTATTGATTAAAAATCCATTTTTTTGAAGAATGATTTGGGCTGGAAATGATTTTAACTAATGCGTCCTTAATTGAAAAATTTTTATAATTTCCCTTTTTTTTTATTGTTTTAGGTTTCTTGGATGGTCTATCGTACTCTGGAGATGATTCTGCTAGCGGCTTAATTGGTAATTTTCCTACTAAATTCTTTTTGAAAAATATTTCCATATTACCTGTATTAGTAATCTCGCCTATCTCAACTGCTTCTAATCCCCATTTTCTAAATATATCAATAGTAAGTTTTTTTTTTGTTGGTTTTACAATCATTAACATTCGTTCTTGTGTCTCAGATAACATCATTTCATAAGGAGACATATTTTCTTCTCTACAAGGAACCAAATCTAAATATAGCTTTACTCCACAAGAGCCCTTAGATGCCATTTCAAATGATGATGATGTAAGACCAGCAGCACCCATATCTTGTATTGCTATAATTGCATCTTCTTTCATCAATTCAAGACATGATTCTAATAAGAGTTTTTCCATAAAAGGATCACCAACTTGTACTTGAGGTCTGCTAGATTCGGATTGATCATCAAATTCTGCTGATGCCATTGTAGCTCCATGTATTCCATCTCTTCCAGTCTTTGAACCTACATAAATAATTGGATTTCCAATACCTTTAGCAGTTGAGTAAAATATTTTATTTTTCTTTACAAGACCAACGCACATTGCATTTACTAAAATGTTATTGTTATACGATTCGTGAAAAAAACACTCCCCACCAACCGTTGGGATGCCAACACAATTCCCATAATCACCAATCCCTTTAACAACACCGGATAATAAATTTTTTGTTTTGGGGTGTTTTGGGGCTCCAAATCTCAAGGAATTTAGATTAGCAATTGGTCTTGCTCCCATTGTAAATATATCTCTCATAATACCTCCAACACCAGTTGCAGCACCCTGATATGGTTCTATAAATGATGGATGATTATGACTTTCCATCTTAAAAACAATTGCATCTTCATCTCCAATGTCAATTATACCAGCATTTTCACCTGGTCCACATATTACACTTTTACCTGATGTAGGAAGTGTTTTTAGCCATTTTTTTGTTGATTTATAAGAACAATGTTCACTCCACATAACTGAGAAAATTCCTAATTCTAGAATGTTTGGTTCTCTTTTAAGAATATTATTAATTAAGCTATATTCATTTTTACTGAGGCCATGTTCTTTAATTGTTTTTTGTGAAATTTTCTTCATAGCAATTCTTTTAGACCATTAAAAAAAAGGACTCCATCTTGATCATCAAATTTATTAATTGCTCTTTCTGGGTGCGGCATCATACCTAATATATTTTTTTGCTTATTTGTAATTCCAGCAATATTATTTAATGATCCATTTGGATTGTTTTTTTCATTTATAACTCCTTGTTTTGAACAATATCTAAAAATAATTTGATTGTTATCTTCAAGTTCTTTTAATGAATCATTAGAAGCAAAAAAATTTCCTTGTGCATGAGCAATTGGAAATTGTACTACACTTTTTTTTAAATTCTTGGAAAAGATAGATTTGTTATTTTCAATTTTCAAGTAAGATTTATCACAAATAAATAATTGATTTTTGTTGTTCATCAATGTTCCATCTAATAAATTACACTCTGTCAGAATCTGGAAACCGTTACAAATACCAATTATGGGTACACCTTTTTTTGCTAATCTTATAACTTCACCTAATGCAGGAGATTTTGTTGCCAACACACCTGCTCTCAAATAATCTCCAAAAGAAAAACCTCCTGGGATAAAGATCATTTCATAATTATCAATCTTAGAATTGTCATGCCATACATATTGAGTTTTTACATTTAAATGATTTTGAATGGCAATTGCTAAATCTCTATCGCAATTTGATCCAGGAAAAACGATGATTGAAATAATTCTTTTTGGCACTAATTATTTCTTTATTATTTTAAAATTTTCTATAACAGGATTAGAGAGAAGGTCTTTACTTATTTTTTCAATTTCTTTTAACCCATTCTTTTTTTCAGAAATTTCAATATCAAAAAACTTTCCTTTTGATAAATTTTTTAATGATTTAAAACCCATGTTGGAAATAGTTTTTTTAATTGCTTCTGATTCTGGATCAAGAATTCCTTTTTTATAATTAATATAAACTCTATAAATCACTTTTTATTACTTTCTTAAATTCGCTTTCAGATAATACTCCTAATCTATATGCAACTTCTTTGTATGCTTTATCAACTTCACCTAGGTCTTGTCTGAATCTATCTTTATCAAGTTTTTTATTAGTTTTAAGATCCCAAAGCCGACAATTGTCTGGACTTATTTCATCTGCAAGAATAATTGATACTTCATCATTTTTCCATAATCTTCCATATTCTAATTTAAAATCTACCAACCTAATATTTAGAGAAAAAAAGTATCCTGTTAAAAAATCATTTATTCTATAAGACAATGATATAATTTCTTCAAGTTCATTTGGCAAAGCCCATTCAAAGGCAATAATATGTTCCTCAGAAATGATTGGATCATCAAGTTTATCATTCTTTAAATAAAATTCGATTATTGGTCTTGATAATACTTTTCCTTCTTTTATGCCCAATCTTTTTACTAATGAACCTGTTGCAATATTCCGAACTACGATCTCGATAGGAATGATTTCAAGCTTTCTTATAAGTTGCTCTCTCATATTTATTCTTTTTACAAAGTGATTTGGAATATTAATATCTTTTAGCCTAGTCATTAGGAGTTCAGAAATAAAATTGTTTAAGACTCCTTTTCCGGGAATCTGAGCTTTCTTTTTATTATTAAAAGCCGTTGCATCATCTTTAAAATACTGAATAAGTGTATTAGGTTCAGGTCCCTTGTAGAGAATCTTTGCTTTTCCTTCATATATTTTTTTTCTACTTTTCATCCTAAGGCTCTTTTATATATTGTATTTATGTTTTTAAAAAAATAATTTAAGTCAAATAATTTGTTAATTTCATCTAATCTTAATAAAGATTTAACTTCCTTGTCTTTCTTTAATAAAGCTTTGAAATCTGAATTTTCTCTCCACGATTTTAGCGCCACTCTTTGAACAATTCTATAGGCTTTTTCTCTGGAAATATTTTTTTGAATTAATTTCAACATCACTCTTTGTGAATTATATAGACCGTTTGTTTTTTTTAAGTTTGCTGACATCATCTTTTTATTAATAACTAAATTTTTTATAATATTATTCATTCTATTAAGTGCAAAATCACACAGCACTATAGTATCTGGTGCTAATGTTCTTTCAACTGATGAATGCGATATATCCCTTTCATGCCATAATGAGATGTTTTCCATAAATGGAATACAACTAGATCTAATGACTCTAGCTATCCCAGTTAAATTTTCACTTAATACAGGATTTTTTTTATGTGGCATTGCAGATGAACCCTTTTGATTTTTTGAGAAAAACTCTTCCACTTCTCTGACTTCACTTCTATGTAGGTGTCTAATCTCTATTGCTAAATTCTCAATTGATGATGCAATAAGTGCAAGTGTAGAAAATAAGAATGCATGCCTATCTCGAGGTATTATTTGTGTTGAAACTTTTTCATTATTAAGTTTAAGTTTTTTTGCCACATAATTTTCTATAGATGGATCAATATTTGAATATGTGCCAACTGCACCTGAAATACTACACACAGAGATTTGTTTTTCAGCATATGATAATCTTTCAAGATGTCTTTCAAATTCACAAAATCTTCCAAGCATCTTTAAACCAAAAGTTGTTGGTTCTGCAAAAATCCCATGACTCCTTCCAATACATTCTGTACTCTTATATTTAATTGCTTTAAACTTTATGTTTTTGATTAATTCTTTTAATTCATCTTTTAGGATTTTGCAGGATTGTTTTAGTTGAATGGAAAATGCTGTATCAATAATATCTGATGATGTAACACCTTTATGAATAAATCTAGAGTCCTCTCCAACATTTTCGGCAATATTTGTTAAGAAAGCTATTACATCATGCTTTACTTCTTTTTCAATTTGATCAATTCGATTTACATTAAATGATGCTTTTTCTTTTATTACTGCTAATGATTTTTTTGGTATTTTATTTTTTTCTGCCAGAGCTTCGCAGATTAATAATTCTATTTTAAGCCAGATCTTAAACTTATTTTCCGCTTCCCATATTTCAGAGATTTCTTTTCTTTTATATCTTGGAATCATTATTTTAAATATGGAGGATAAGTATAATTTTTTTTTGATAAAGTGAATATTTCAAAACCATTTTTTGTAACTCCAATTGTATGTTCAAATTGCGCAGATAATGATTTATCTGATGTGACAGCTGTCCAACCATCTGCGAGTACTTTTACTTTATAATCCCCTATATTAATCATAGGCTCAACAGTAAAAAACATTCCTTCCTCAAGTATTTCTCCTTCCCCAGGTTTACCGAAATGAAGAATACTTGGTTGGTCATGAAAAGATCTGCCTAGTCCATGACCACAAAAATCCCTAACAACCGAATAGTTTTTTTTTTCAGCAAAAACTTGTATAGCATGACCTATATCGCCAGTTGTATTTCCAGGTTTGATAACTTCAATACCTTTCATCATAGCTTCATAAGTAATTTCTACAAGTTTTCTTGCTTTTAATTTTACTTTACCAACGTAAAACATTCTACTGGTATCACCATGCCATCCGTTTAAAACCGGAGTTACATCTATATTAACGATATCACCTTCCTCTAAAACTCTTTTTCCTGGGATGCCATGGCATACAACATGATTGATTGATGTACAGATTGACTTTGGAAAACCTTTGTAATTAAGTGGGGCAGGAATTGCTCCTCTACTAGTTTGAAATTCGTGACAAATATCATTTAACTCTTGAGTTGAAATGCCTGGTTTTACAAATTCTGTAATGTAGTCAAGACACTCAGATGCAAGTTGTCCAGCATTTCTCATAAAATCGAATTCATCTTTTGTATGTAATTTGATATTATTATTCATTAATAGAAGAACTTATAATAAAAACTTTAGAACTAACAGTCAAAATTTAATGAAAAAAAAAAGAAAATCTGCTGGTATTATAACTATTGGTAATGAAATATTGTCAGGTAAAACAATTGATACGAATTCTAATTTTATATGTAATCAATTATTTAATATTGGAGTTTCATGCGAAGAAGTATGTACAATAAAGGATGAAAAATTAAAAATAATTGAAAAAGTAAATATATTTAGATCAAAATATGACTATGTTTTTACTTCTGGAGGAATAGGCCCTACCCACGATGACATAACATCAGATTCAATTGCTCAAGCTTTTGGCCAAAAACTTTTAATGAATGAGGAAGCCAGAAAAAGATTAGTTGAACATTACTCAGATGATATTTTGACAAAGGCGAGATTAAAAATGGCATTTTTACCCGAGCAAGCATCTTTGATTGATAATCCAGTTAGCGTTGCTCCAGGATTTTTCGTTGAAAATGTTTTTGTTTTCCCAGGAGTTCCTAAAATTCTTCAAATAATGGTTAAAGAATTTGTAAAATCTTTGGATGGAGGGATAAGATATTATAAAAAAACTGTTTCTACAAAACTCTCTGAGGGTATAATAGGTTCCTATGTTGAAAAGATACAAAAAAAATTTAGTTATCTCGAAATTGGGAGTTATCCATATTTTAAAAAAAAATCTTTTGGAGTCTCTTTGATCATTAAAGGAGATGACAAGTCAAAAGTAATAGAAGCAAGTATGGAAATTTATAGTTATATAAAATCTATAAAAGGAGAACCTAAAATATTTTAGTTTTTTTATTTTTTATTTGATTTGAAAATTCTAATTCAATTATTTTTTTTAAATTTTTGTCAATCCAGACTTGCATGAGTTCATTAAATCTTTTTTTTACAATTTCTATTTTAATTTCTTCTTTATTATTCTGAGAATTAGAGTTTTTTTCTGTAAAATTTATTTCTTTCCAGTTAGAATAATGTAACTGTTCATTAATTTTTATATTTTCTTTTTGTTCATATAAACTTTCATTATCTGGATGTTTTCTATTAAACCCTGCCTCTAAATGATTTTTTTTAGTAATTATATTTTTTCTGTTTTGAATACTTTTGAAATCATCTTTTAAAATTTTTTCATATTCTTCTTTTGCTTCATTTATGAGGTTATAAATTGAGCTAATGATTTCTTCGATTGATTTTTCTTTATCCATTATAACGCAAATCTATATTTATTAACAAAAAGAATCAATTCTTTAAAATAAATATAAAATAAATTTTTCGTATTTAATAAATTTATAGCTAGAATGAATATTAGTTTTATTATGATAATGTAAATAAATGATTAATATACCAAATGAAATAGTACCTTATGCTTTTTTATTCATTTTTCTAATTTTTTTATTAGCACTACGAAAAAAGAAATATGAAAATAATTCTATTGAAAAGGATAAAATTGCTGTTACTCAAGTTCAGAATAAAAAGGAAGTTCTTCAAGAAGCCGAGATAAAGTTAATGGCTTTAAAAGATTTATATAGGCAAGAGTTAATTGATGGAAAGATCTATTTAAATAAAACAGAGTTAATTGCATCAAAAATTAGTAAAGAAATAGGCAGCGATATAATGGAACTACCAAAGATGCATCAAAAAATAATTTTTAATGATTTAAAACAAGAAATTAAAAAAAAAATTAATGATGGAAACACAAAAAATGTTAAAACTAATATTGATAATTTAATATCTGCCGTAGATAATAAGATAAAGGATGGAGCCATTAATGAAAAGAAGTAACTCTGAAATTCTTGCTCAAGTTAAAAACTTAATTTCTGATAAAAAAGATCAAAATAGTAAAGGTAGTAAAGACATTAAAGATAGTAATGATGATGTAATTAAAGTTGATGAGAAATTTGATTCAATTGATAATGAAATAAAGAAAATTGATAATGAAATAAATAAATGGATTGAAATAAATGCTGAAAGAATTACCAAAGAAATTATTCAAAAAGAAGTAAAAAAAATTTTTAAATAAAATTTCAGTCAAAAAATTGGTCTTTATCTTTAATATAATGTTGGTTTTATTTAAAATATAAAAATTTATCAAATATTAGCTAGAATAGAATTTACATTGCAGTATTGTTCATATATATTTTCCCCAAAACAAACTTATGAATAATAGTTATTTAAATAAAAACTCAAAATTGTTTTCACCCAATTTTGATAATTGGAAAAGATGTTCTTTAAGATTTTAAAAGCCCAATAGAATGTGTGATTTTTTGAGAAAAGAATATTCTGCGAGCGTGCTGAAATTGGTAAACAGACAGGACTTAAAATCCTGCGGGTGGCAACACCCTTGTGGGTTCAAGTCCCACCGCTCGCACCAAAGATAGTCATTGAAAGAGTCATGCTTAAATATAAATTTTTTTTAAATATACTTTTACTTAATTTTTTTATTTATGGTCAATCACATTCTGATGAAATTGATTTACAAATAAAAGATTATATCCTAAAAAATCCTGAGATAATAATTGAGTCATTAAAAAATTTTGAAAAAAAACAAGAAAAACAGGAAAAAATTAAAAATAAAAATAATATAAAGTCTTTTGAAAATTTGATTTTTAAATCAAGAGATG
>CACACI010000021.1 GCA_902530985.1 uncultured Alphaproteobacteria bacterium | reverse complement strand
TTATTGAGAAAATTTGCAAAAGAAAGAAATTGGGAACAATTTCATAATTTAAAGAATCTAGCGATTTCAATAAACCTTGAATCTTCTGAATTATTAGAAATCTTTCAATGGGAAAATGAAAAATCTGAATTTTGGAAAAAGAAAAAAGTAATAAAAATGATTAGTGAGGAAGTTGCCGATGTTATGCTTTATTTAATTAGATTTGCTGACCTAGCCAAGATTGATTTAGAGCAGAGTTGTATTGAAAAAATAAATAAGAATAAAAAAAAATATCCTATTAAACTTTCTATGGGAAAATCTACAAAGTATAACAAATTAAAAAAATAATCTTTTCTTGGAATATATGTTATGAAGAAAAATAATAATAAATTTGATAGACTGTCTAAAGCTTTGAGAGAAAATTTATTAAAAAGAAAGGAGAAAAAAAATGGCAATAATGCCTGATTCTTGGATACGAAAAATGGCTTTAGAAAATAAAATGATTTATCCTTTTGTTGATAAACTTGAGAAGGAAAATGTTCTGTCTTATGGACTTTCTTCTTACGGTTACGATGCACGAGTATCAAAAAATTTTAAGATTTTTACAAATGTAAATTCTGCAACTGTTGATCCAAAGAAGTTCTCTGAGTCGAGTTTTGTAGATAGAAATGTTGATTATTGCGTTATACCTCCAAATAGTTTTGCTCTTGCAAGAACAGTTGAATATTTTAAGATTCCAAAAGAAACTTTAGTTATTTGTGTTGGAAAATCGACATATGCAAGGTGTGGAATAATTGTTAATGTGACTCCGCTCGAGCCTGAGTGGGAAGGGCATGTTACGTTAGAATTTTCAAACACCACACCACTTCCTGCAAAAATTTATGCTAATGAAGGTGCAGCTCAATTCCTTTTTTTTAAAGGTGATAAAATTTGCGATCTTTCATATGCAGACAGAAAAGGAAAATATATGTTTCAAGAAGGTGTTACATTACCAAAATTATAAAATGGATAAGATAGAAATAATTGGTGGGAAGCCGCTTAATGGAACCGTCAAAATTAGTGGAGCGAAAAATTCTGCTCTTCCTATCATGGCTGCTTCTTTGCTCACAAATAAAAAAATTTCAATCTCTAATGTTCCTGATTTGTTGGATATTAATTCTATGATTCAACTACTTAGGTCACTTAATGTAGAAATAAAAAAGAGTGCAAATAAAATTGATTTGCAATCATCGATACCTAAATCATTGTCAGCTTCGTACGATTTAGTGAGAAAGATGAGAGCATCTTTTCTTATTTTAGGTCCTTTGATTGCTAGATATGGGGAGGCGTCCGTTTCTCTTCCAGGAGGATGTGCAATTGGAACTCGTCCTGTTAATTTACACCTCAGTGGATTAGAAAAAATGGGAGTGAGCTTTAGTATTAATAGTGGTTATGTTACTGGAAAAATTAAAGGAAAATTAAAAGGAGCAGCTATAACGCTAAAAAATATTTCTGTGGGTGCAACAGAAAATATTTTAATGGCCGCTACCATAGCAGATGGCAAAACAGTAATTAATAATGCAGCTAAAGAACCAGAAATTATCGATTTATCGAAATTTCTTATAAAAATGGGAGCAAATATTCGAGGATATGGCACAAAAAGAATAACGATAATTGGAAGAAAAAAGTTAAGTGGTTGCTCATATAAGATTATGCCTGATAGAATCGAATCTGGAACTTTTGCACTTTGTGTTTTTGGTTGTTCTGGGGCAGTAAAGTTATTAAATGTCAATAAAGAAATTTGTAGTCATCTTAAAAAAATATTCAAACAACTTAAATCATTAAAGCTCATAGTTATGAATAATGGGAAAAGCCTTTTGATTAAGAAAAATAATAATAATAATATTTCAATAAAGATTAAAACTGAAGAATATCCGGGGTTTCCAACTGATTTACAAGCACAATTAACTTCATCCTTATTAAAAACAAAAGGAAAATCTGAAATAATTGAAAATATTTTTGAAAATAGGTTTATGCATATAAGTGAATTAATTAGAATGGGAGCATGCTTAAAACTAAAAGGCTCAAAAGTTATTATAAATTGTTCTAAAACTTTGAAAGGAGCTGAAGTTATGGCAACTGATCTAAGAGCATCGTCTTCACTTATAATTGCTGGATTAATGGCAAATGGTAAAACCACAATTAATAGGGTTTATCATCTCGATAGAGGTTATGAAAATATTGAAAAAAAATTACAGTTGTGTGGTGCAAAAATTGAAAGAATCAAATTATGAAAAAAATTATTTTAGCAGTCCCTAAAGGAAGAATCACTAGAGAACTAATTCCACTATTGAGAAAGATTAACATCCAACCTGAAGATGCTTTTTTTGAAAATGACTCAAGAAAGTTAATGTTTAAAACAAATTCTAAAAACTTAGATATTATTCGTGTAAGATCATTTGATGTGGCTACTTTTGTAGCTTTTGGAGCTGCTCACATTGGAATTGCTGGTGATGACGTGCTGAAAGAATTTAATTACAGTGAAATATATAAAGTTTTAGACCTTGGAATTGGAAAATGTAGATTATCCATTGCAAAAAAAATTAACTCATCGAATAAATTAGATAATAATAATGGACATATAATGGTTGCTACTAAATATAAGAATACAGTAACTAATTTTTTTGCAGAAAAAGGAATAAGAGCTGAGTGTGTGAAGTTGAATGGTGCAGTTGAACTTGCACCAAAATTAGGTATTTGTTCAACAATAGTTGATCTTGTCTCAACTGGAACAACTTTAAAGGAAAATGATTTAATAGAATCAGATATTCTTTTGAATATAACTTCAAAATTAATTGTGAACAAGATATCTTATAAAATTATGAATGATGAAATTTCAGATATTATAACCAAATTTTCAAAGATTATTGATGGTAAGAGTATTAAAAACAAAAAATTCTAATTTTGAAAAAGAATTTAAGAAACTATTGTTAAAGCGTGATCAACATGACCTTCAAATAGATCAGACTGTTTCACAAATTATTAATGATGTTCGAAAAAATTCTGATAAAGCCTTAATTAAACTTTCAAGAAAATTCGACAATATTAAAGCTAAAGATATTCAAGACCTAGTGGTTAAAAAAGAAGAAATTGATGAATGCTATAGGTTTACAAAAAATAGAACAAAAAGTTCATTGTTAAAAGCTATTTCAAGGATCAAATCATATCATAAGAGACAAAAACCATTAAATGAAATGTATAAAGATAAGGATGGTGTTGAGCTTGGTGGTATATGGAATCCAATGGAATCAGTAGGACTTTATGTTCCAGGTGGGACTGCTGCTTATCCGTCTTCTCTCATTATGAGTGCAGTACCAGCAATAGTAGCAGGTGTAAAAAGAATTGTTGTCACAGTTCCTGCCTCAGATGGTGAAGTTAATTCATTAGTTTTAGCCTGTTGTAAAATTTTGAAAATTGATGAGATATATAAAATTGGTGGGGCGCAGGCTATAGCTGCTTTAGCTATAGGCACTGAGTCAATACGAAAGGTTGATAAGATTTTTGGTCCTGGGAATGCCTATGTTGCTTCAGCAAAAAAACAATTTTTTGGTACAGTGGGGATTGATATGATAGCAGGTCCATCTGAAATACTAGTTATTGCAGATTGTAAAAACAATCCGGACCATATTGCCATTGATCTATTATCTCAAGCGGAACATGACAAACTTGCACAATCAATACTTTTAACCGATGATGAGAGTTTTTCTAAAAGAGTTATTAGTAGTGTTAAGAAATATTTAATAAAAATTGAAAGAAAAGAAATTGCAAAATCTAGTTGGGAGAATTATGGAGCAGTTATTGTATGTGAAAATCTTCTCAAAGCCTCTGACCTTGTAAACAGAATTGCTCCTGAACATCTCGAAATAGCTGTGGACAAACCTAAAAAATTTTTGAAGAAGATTAAAAATGCAGGTGCAATCTTTTTAGGCCGCAACACACCTGAAGCAATTGGAGACTATGTAGCTGGACCAAACCACGTTTTACCTACAGATAGAACAGCTAGATTTGCATCAGGTTTGAATTTATTAGATTATTTTAAAAGAACATCTGTAGTTTCATGTAATAGAAAAAATTTAAGGAAAATTGGAAAAGACGCTATAACACTTGCTTATGAAGAGGGTTTACAAGCCCATGCTTTATCAATAGAATGCAGACTAATTAAATAACTACTTTTATGTCAAAAGATGAATTAATGGAATTTACTGGTACAGTTAAAGAACTGTTACCAAACGCAATGTTTAGAGTTTTACTTGATAATGACCATGAAATAATTGCACATACTGCTGGAAAGATGAGAAAATTTAGAATTAGAGTTCTTGCTGGAGACAGGGTTACAGTTGAAATGACACCTTACGATCTAACTAAGGGTAGAATAACATTTAGACATAAATAATTCTTGAAACTATCTAGTAAAATAATTCTTGCATCAGAATCACCAAGAAGAAAAGATTTACTTAATCAACTTTGCATTAAAAAAATTGAATGTATTGCACATAATGTTGATGAAGGTAAATTTGAATTTAAACTTCCTATTTCCAAATCTGTATCAAAATTAGTTCAAATGAAGGCGGAATCTGTTAGAAATAATTCAAATAAAGATAAAACAATCATATCAGGTGATACTATTGTTTTTAGGACTGGAAAAATTTTTCATAAGACATACTGCAAAGAAGAAGTTAAAAATTATCTTAGACTCCTTTCGTCAAAAAAACATTTTGTATATGGTGGTTTATGCGTTATTTCTCCTCAAGGAAAAGTTTTCAAAAGGATTATTAGAACTGAAGTTTATTTTAACAAAATTGAAGAATATGATTTAACAAATGAAGTTTTAGAAGATGGTATTGGAAAAGCCGGAGGATATGCAATACAAAATTTTGGTTCAAGATTCATTAAAAAAATTCGTGGGTGCTATACAAATATTGTTGGCATATCTATTCCAGAGTTGTATAAAATATTAAAGAGTCCAGAGTTTTAATTTGTATTTCCAAAAACGTACTGTAATGTTATTTAATTTAATATTTGGTTTTACTTTTTTAATGCCCAGGTAGCTCAGTTGGTAGAGCAAGCGACTGAAAATCGCTGTGTCGGTGGTTCAATTCCTCCCCTGGGCACCACTTTATGAGAAAATTTGTATTAATCTTTTTACTTTTTATCTGTTTATCATGCGAATTTAATTCAAAGGATTACTTTCCATCAATCTATGGGCTCAAATGGGTCTATTCAGTTGTCATTGAATCATCATATACTGGAAAAAAAAATACTAAACGAGTTATGGTGACAAATTTTAATGTGAATAAAAAAAAAAAAAATTTAGAGGTTTCTAGACTATATTCGGATGGAAGTTATTACACTTATGAAATAGGTAAAAAAAAAATCACAAGAACTTCAGTAATTTTAACATTTGCTGAAGGTATCGTGGAACCTGTAAAAAAGGTAATTTATCCGGATATATATTTCAATCAGAAAGAATGGGTTGTGCGAGAACAACTTTTTTTAGTAAAAGGTTTTCAACCTCCTTTATTGAATGTCAAGCCAAGATCTCAATTTGATATGATTTATAGTATAAAAAAAGAACATAAAAGGTTTAAAGTCAAAAGTTCAACTTTTTATGATTGTATTGAAATTGAAGGTAAAGGTTCTTCAAATTTTATTGGTGATACAAGGTCAGGGCCAATAAATGTAGATGTCATAAATACAGAAATATTATGTAATGATGTTGGCCTAGTTAAACAAATACGTTCTGAAAATACAAATGCATCAGCATTTGGTAATATGATTTTAAAAAAAGAATTAATAAGTTTTGATTAAGATGAGTTCAGTATCTTTTGTAATCCCTGTATATAATAAATCTAACTTTTTAAAGTATATTATAGAGTCTCTAAAAAACCAGAGAGGAAAATTTAAAAAAGAATTTATATTTATAGATGATGGTTCTACAGATAATTCATATGAATTGTTATTGGAGTTAACAAAAGATTTAAAGGGTAGTAAAATTTATAAACAAAAAAATAAGGGTTCAGCAAATGCTACAAATGTTGGAATTAAATTAGCAAAAATGAAATATTTAAAATTCTTAGATGCTGATGATGTCATACTCAGTGATACAACAGCATCCTTGATTAAAATTTTAGAAAAAAACTCAAAACTTGTTCTTGCTTACGGTCTTCAGAGAAAGGTTATGTCTTTAAAAGATGTAAATTTATATGAAAAGTTTAATGACAAAAATTACTCGATCATTTCAGGTACAATAAAAAAAGCTATGAGGAACTCAATGTTCAATCCTTCTCAATGTTTAGTTAGAACTAAGTTATGTAAAAAAGTCGGCGGTTGTGACGAAAGAATCAAATACAGCCAAGAATATACACTCACTCTTAAACTCTCAATGTTAGGTGATTTTGCAAGATTAAATTATCCAACAACAATTCTTCCATATCAAGTTCCTGGTCAAATATCTGAAAAAAAAAATAACCAAATTTACAGAGTATCAAAAGCTCTTGAATATTTTATCGAAGATAACCCTCAGTTAGATTTAAAATTAAAACTTTATGCTCAGCGGAGATTAACTGCAAGAGCATGGCGGTTTGCAAGAAGAATTAAAAAAGAAGGTATTCTATCTGAATGGTTTAAACTTTATTTAAAAGGGTTTTTTTATTCTAGTTCTGATATAATAGGTAACTGTAGAAAAGCAAATAAAATTTATGAAGAATTTATAGATTAGATAACTTTGCCAGGGTTTAAAATATTTTTTGGATCAAAAAGTTTTTTTATAGCTTGCATTTTTTTTATTTCCTCAAAATCTTTATGTTTTTTTAGTTCTCCTTTTCTTAATTGACCAATTCCGTGTTCAGCACTGATAGCCCCATTAAATTTATTAACATTATCATAAACTATTCTGTTTATAGTTTTGCTAATAGATTTTCGATTGAGCGATTGATGGTTTTTAATAAGTATATTGTAATGTAAATTGTTATCCCCTAGATGTCCAAAATTTATTATAGAACTATTTTTATGAAACTTTTTTATACTTTTTGATGTCTCTATTACAAAATTATCTATATTGACTAGAGGGATGGAAATGTCGTGAGCAACAATAAAATCTTCTTTTCTTTCTGCTAATGGAATAGATTCTCTGTAGTTCCACAACTTTTTATTTTCAAATTCTGATTTTGAAATAATAAGATCATCTGTATTTATTTTTTTAAAATCTAACTTTGAAGATATAAACTCATTAAAATCCTTAATTTGTTGGAAGTTTGAAATCTCAACTAAGCAATAACATTCGTTTTTTTTTAGATTTTCTAATTTTAGTTCATTCTTTTCTAAAACCTCTATGGATTCATTGTTCATAAATTCAAAACTTGAAATTAAATCATTGAACTCTCTCACCATAAAAACGTAAAAATCAAGAACATCTTTAAAGGTATCAAAAGAAGCCCATATTACAGTTTTTTCATTTGGCAATGGAAAAACTTTTATTGTTGCGGCAGTTATTATTCCAAGAATTCCCTCGGATCCTATTAAAAGATGTTTTAAATCAAGCCCAGTATTATTTTTTTTTATATTCTTTAGACAACTATAAATAGTTCCATCAGGTAAGACAGCTTCAATACCTAATATGTTTTGTCTGAATGTACCATATTTTATTACATTTACGCCCCCCGCATTTGTAGCAATATTGCCTCCAATTTGACAGTTGCCCCTTGACCCCATTGATAGAGGGAATTCTAGATGGTGTTTATATAATTTATTTTTAACATTATCCAAAATACATCCACTTTCTATAGTTATTGAACCTCCAATAAAATCAATGTCTCTGATTTTTTTGAGATTAGATAGATTTATTATAATTTCATTTTTATTTTTTCTGGGAACACCCCCTCCAACGAGTCCTGTATTACCTCCTTGTGGAACAACTCGAATTGTTTCTTTTTCACAAAATTTTAAAATTTTAGAAATCTTTTTAACAGACTTTGGAAATATTATCAGATCTGAATCTCCTCGATAGACTCCTCTCCAATCAGTACAATGTTGTATAAGAAGGTTTTTATCTAATGTAAATTCGCTTGGATCAAGCATCTTTAAGAGATTTCTGTATTTCTGTTGTTTCATTTAAATTGAAGCTCTATAAAGTCTTTCATTAATTGTTTTTCCAATACCGACGTTAGGGATTGGTGCAACAACAATTCTTTTTTTTTTCAATTTATCAAGTTTTCTTAAGAAATAGAACAAATTGTATGCAGCTTCATATAAATCAGAGGATTCTGATAGATTTAAAGTTGGCTGATGATTAAATGAATTCTTTTTGCCAAAGTTAAGAAATGCATCATTAGTATTAGGAGAGTTGATATTAATCTTTATTGGTGTCTTGGGTGAGTAATGCTTTAGTAATTGTCCTGGTGAATTTGGTTTTATTGAGTTGATATTTTCTGTATTATGATGACTGATACTTATACCTGTTATTTTCTTAATTGCATTAAAATCAATAACTCCTAGTCTTTTAATTTGATATGGATTAGAGGTCATATCCAAAATTGTTGACTCTAACCCATAATTGGTTCTTCCTGAATCAATAACTAAATCAATTCTTTTTCCAAAAGAGTCAATTACGTGTTTTGCATCTGTTGCTGAGACATACCCGCTCTCATTAGCACTAGGTGCTGCAATTGGTTTTTTAAAATTATCTAAAATTCTTTCCATAACTTTTGATTTTGGTTGTCTTACAGCAATTGTCTCAAGATTTGAAATTGCAAGGTTATGGATTAATTTATTTTTTTTTCTCGGAAGGATTAAAGTTAAAGGGCCAGGCCAAAAATTATCAATAATTTTTTTAGAGTCTTTACTGACGTATGCTATCTCTTTAGCCATATTTATTGAATTTACGTGTATTATTAACGGATTGTAAATAGGTCTATTTTTCAATTTATACAATTTTTTAATTGCTTCCACACTACCAGGGTCACATGCTACCCCGTAAACAGTTTCAGTTTTGATTGCTACTAATTTTTTTTCTCTTAGAAGACTTACAGCTTTTTCAATAGAATTAGTTGAATCATGAATGAGATTATTTTGCATATTGATAATATATGAAAAAATGAAAAAACTTTAAAGCTTAGATTCATTTACTAAAAAAAATAAGTTAGTAAATTTTAAAATTAATTATTAAATAAAAAAAAAAAAATTATAATGCAAGCATGGATCCTAGATTTCACAAATATTTGTACTTGATTGCAATTTTTGCGTTGATAATTGCTATACTTACAATTTATAAAGGATTAAATGAAATAAATCTTTTTTTTACCGAAAGAATAAAAATTTAGTTATTTAAAATGTTAGTTATTTCATTGAAATTTTGAACAATATAGTCAGGTTTATTGTTTTGATCATAACTACCGTATCCATAGGTAACAAAAATAGAATGCATTCCTAAAATTTTTGCAGGTAAAATGTCATTTATACTATCACCAATCATTATTGAATTATGAGGCGCGATATTTAATTTTTTTAATGAGTAATCAAGCATTTCCGTATTAGGTTTTAGCTTTAAGTTTGAATTCGAACCTAGAACAAAATCAAAATTTTGTTCTATTTGATAACTACGAAGTATTTTCTCAGCTAATATTTGTTTTTTATTTGTACAAAGAGCTATTTTATAACTTGACTTTAAATCTTTAATTGTATTTTTTACATCAGGATATAGACAAGATTTATTGTCGTAATTTTTAGAATAGAACTTCAAAAAATCATTTATCAATAGGTCTAAATTATCATTAGGAATTTTTTTACCAAGAAATCTATATGCTCTTTTTATCATCGCTTCTGCACCTCCACCAACCAGCGATCCAATCACATCGTTTCTAATAGTTTCAAGTTTTTGTTTTTTTAAAACAAAATTTAGCGAATCAATCAAATCAGGCCCACTATCTATAAGTGTTCCATCTAAATCAAAAAGTATACATTTAATAGTTTTATTCATAAAAAATAATATTTCTCTTTAAGAAAGATGTTATAATGCTATTTTAATTTTTATTTCAAGTTTAATTTAATGTCTTTATCAATAATTATTTTAGCAGCTGGAAAAGGTTCAAGAATGTTATCTACAAAACCTAAAGTTTTCCAAGATGTAGGTAATTTTCCAATGTTATTTCATGTTCTAAATACTGCAAATTCTTTAAAAAATAATTCAATTAATTTAGTCATTTCAAAATCACTCTCAGATTATAAGGTGTTAATAAAAGAAAAGTATAATAATTTAACATTTTCAATACAAGATAGACAACAAGGAACTGCTGATGCTGTTAAGTCTGCTTTAAAAAATTTTAAAAACAATTCATCTAAGATTACTCTAATTTTGTATGGTGATACACCTTTAGTATCAAAGGAAACACTGAATAATGCATTACAAAAGTTTAAAAAAGATAATTTAGATCTTTGTGTTATTTCAATGGAAGCAGAAAATAAAAAAAATTCGTACGGCAAACTAATTTTTAAAAATAAAAAATTAATTAGTATAATTGAACAAAGTGAAATCAAAAATAAGAATGAATACTTTAATTTTTGTAATTCTGGAGTAATGATTTTTAATACAAAAAAATTAATTGATAATCTGAAATTTATAAAAAACCAGAATAAAAAAAAAGAATTTTATTTAACTGACCTTGTGGAAATATTTAATAAAAAAAATCTATTGATTGATCACTTTTCATGCCGGTACCAAGAAACATTGGGTGTAAATAGTATGATAGAGTTAGCTAGAGTTAATAATGAGTTTCAAAAAGTAAAAAGAAATTATTTTCTTAATAATGGGGTATATATGCAAGCGCCTGATACAGTTTATTTTAGTTATGATACCAAAATTGGAAAAAATGTTATTATTCAACCTAATGTTTACCTTGGTCCATTAGTAGATATTAAAAATAATGTGATTCTAAGGAGCTTCAGCTACCTTGAAAATGTTAAGGTTTTTAATAATGTAACAATAGGTCCTTTTACAAGAATAAGAGATGGTGTTGAAATAAAAGATGATTCAAAAGTGGGTAATTTTGTTGAAATAAAAAAATCTAGAATTGCCAAAAATGTTAAAATTTCACATTTATCATATATTGGTGATTCTAATATTAATAAAAACACTAATATAGGTGCTGGGACTATTACATGTAATTATGATGGAGTTAAAAAACATAAAACAATGATTGGGGAGGATTGTTTTATTGGTTCTAATAGTTCATTAGTGGCACCACTTAAAATTAAAAAAGGCTCTGTAATAGGGGCAGGCACAGTTGTTAATAAAGATATACCTCATGAAACATTGGTATACAGAAAATCAGAATTAATTAAAAAAAATAAAAAAAAATAATGTGTGGGATTTTTGGTATTTTTTCAAATAGTCAAGTCATTGATTCTATTTTAATGGGTCTTTCAAAACTAGAGTATAGAGGATATGATTCATCTGGCTTATCTATTTTAGATGACAAGAATTCAATTAAAACTATAAGAGCCAAGGGTAAATTAGAGAATCTTAACAAGAAACTAAAGAATACAAATTTAGTTGGGAATGTTGGAATTGGACATACACGTTGGGCAACTCATGGTGTACCATCTACTAATAATGCACACCCACACTCATCGGAGAATGTTTCTATAGTTCATAATGGTATAATTGAGAATTATTCTGATTTAAAGAAAATGTTACGAAATAAAGGTTTTTCGTTTAAGTCTCAAACGGATAGTGAAGTTATTGCACATTTATTAAGTTATCAATTGAGAGAAAATAATCCTAAAAAGGCAATAAAAAATACTCTAGAATATCTAGAAGGAGCATTTGCTATAGCAATATTATTCAAGAGTTTTAACCTTTTAGCTGGTTCTAGGAGAGGTAGTCCACTTGCACTAGGAGTATCAAATGGTTCTACTTTTTTAGGTTCGGACTCATTGGCATTAGCTCCATTTACTCAAAAAATTATTTTTATGGATGAAGGTGATAGTGTAATTATTGATAAAAAAAAATTTGAGATTTTTGATAAAGATTTTAAAAAAGTTAAACGTGACATAACAACATCCTCTTTTACTGGTTCAAACTTAGATAAGGGAAATTTTAATCATTTTATGCAAAAAGAAATTTTTGAACAACCACTTATTATTGGAGATTCCTTATCAAGATTCTTAGATCCAATAAATAAAAGAATTAATATTAAAGATTTAAAAATTAATTGGAAAAAATTAAAAAAAATAGATCTCATAGCCTGTGGCACATCATATTATGCATGCCAGACAGCTACATATTGGTTTGAAAAATATTTAAATATATCTTCTAATGCTTATTTAGCCTCAGAATTTAGGTATAAAACTTACATAAGGTCTGAAGATACTTTATCAATTTTTCTCTCGCAGTCTGGAGAAACAGCAGATACTTTGGCAGCATTAAAGTTTGCAAAAAAAAACAAGAGTAAAACTTTTAGTATTGTGAATAATTCAGAAAGTAGTATTGCGAGAGAATCTGACTTTTTCTTAACTATTGCTGCAGGGCCAGAAATTGGTGTTGCATCAACAAAAGCATTTACTGCCCAATTGAGTGTTTTGGCTTGCATATGTCTTGTTGCAGGGCGTGAAAGAAAAGTATTAAAAATAGAGTTAGAAAAAGAGTTAACAGAAAATTTGTTAGAAGTTCCATCTAAAATGGCATCAATTTTTGATTTAATTGAACAAATAAAAGAAATAAGTAAACAGATTGTAAAAGCAAAGAGTGTTCTTTTTTTAGGAAGAGGGTCATTATTTCCTATTGCATTGGAGGGAGCTCTAAAATTAAAAGAAATTTCATATATCCATGCGGAGGGATATGCTTCTGGTGAAATGAAACATGGTCCAATAGCATTAGTTGATGACAAAGTCCCAGTAGTTGTAATAGCTCCGAAAGACTCATTGTTCGAAAAAAATATTTCTAATATGCAAGAAATATTAGCAAGAGGGGGAAAGGTAATTCTTATTACAGATAAAAAAGGTGAGAAAGCGTTAGATGACAAAACTTTAAAGAAAATAGTCATAAACAATCTCCAAGAATTTATTCAACCTATAATTTTTTCGTTACCTGTCCAACTTCTTGCTTATTATGTTGCTGTCTTAAAAGGAACTGATGTGGATCAGCCAAGAAATTTAGCAAAATCTGTTACTGTGGAGTAATCTTGAAGGTGGGGTATTTCAACCCCAACATTGAAAAAATTGACGTCAATTTCTCTCTAAATTTCAAAATAAATTCTCACCAAACCTACAGTATATCTAGTTATCAAAGACTTTTACTTGACCTAATTAAGGTTAAATTAAATGAGGGATTTAACTACCATCAGGTAGGTCAATTTTTACACATCAATGGATACAAAACTACCCGAAATAAAGACTTCACTGGAAGACATGTTGAGAGGATTATTAAGAAGTATAGTGTGTTTATAAGGAACAAAACTCGATACCATCAGTCAATATTAAGGGGTTTATGTGTATCTATAAGGTGGTTATAAGGAAAATAGGGGAATCTTTAAGGGAGGTTTAGGTAGTTTATAATCAAAATAGTGTATTTTTGTTTAAAATAGGGGAAACTTTAAGGAAGTCATAAGGAAGTTATAGGGGAGTTATGAGAGATTTTACAAAAGTGATTTTAATCGATATTCTTATATTTGGATCGTTATGGATTTTCATATAAAAATTTTTTAAGAGAGAAAATTTAGATGTCAGGAATAGGTCATATAGGAGAACTTCAAGTTATTAATGAACTTCAAAATAATCAAAATGTGGAGATTTATTTACCTATGAAAGATAAGGGGATAGATTTTATAGGTGTAGGAAATAACAACTCAGTTCAAATTCAGGTAAAAACATCAAAATTTCAAAAAGAACAATATTATTGGTTTGATCTCTACAAAAATAAAATGATTTATTCTGAAAATACATTTTATATTTTTGTTTTATATGTTCTTCCTAGAAGAAAAATGATGGGTAAAAGTAAAAATTTTCTCATTATTCCGTCTACTGATTTGAAAAATTACGTTAGTGAAAATTTTGTTCCAAAAAAAAATGACGAAAATTGTTTAAATCTTTTTATATATCCTAACGAAAAGGATAGGACTTGGATTTATAAAAACAAAGGGAGTACACTCGATTTAACTTCACACTGGAACAATTTTAGTCCAATTAAAAATACACTAGGATAATATTATGTGGGTATTTCTAAATAATTCTTTTTTATCAATTGTTGAAAACAGAAATAATAAAGAAGAGTTATTAGTTCGTTCAAGAATTAAAGGTGATATAGAAAAAGTTTTTCCAGACTCAGATGTTTTTGAAATGGAAAATTCAGATTATAAGTATCGTTCTTTTATAAAAAAAACTGATGTATCTAGTAAACTGAAGAATATAGTTGAAGAAATAAATTACGATAATTTTAAAAACTCAATTTCTCCTGATCAATCTGAGAGACATAATTCGTATTTAAATGTTTGGACTGAATTAAGAAAGTTACAAAAATGAAAAAACTATTACTGATATTGATTTGTTTGTTTGTGTCTTTTGAGGTCAATGCTGAATCTGATAATCTGACTGGAAAAAAATTATTGTGTGAACATTCGGTTGAAATAAATGGATATGAGTTTACAAGTAATGAAGAAATAACTAATTATAAGTCTTGGCCTTCACAAAGTTCTATTAGTACATACAAAGGAAAATACAAAGCAAACCGTAAAAAAATTATATTAAACTTTCCAGCTCTAATGAATGTTTCTATGGAAATCAATAAACAAAACTTAGAAGTAAATTTGGTTGGTATCATAGGTGATCCACTTTATGTATGTAAAATATTTGAAGGAGATCTAGAAACTTATTTTCAGAATTTAAAACAAATAAATTGAATAAACTTAAAATAAAAAAATAGATTAATCTATTTTTTTACACATAAAAGGATACGTAATTGTTCCTTTTTTAAAGACCTTATTTTTCTGATAGCACGAAACATTATCAGGTCCGTCTGCCCAAAATTCATGAGGATTTAAAGAGCGATAAAAATCTTTTATGAAATATCTACATCCCCAGTTATCTTTCTCTTCTTTCTTACAATAACTCTGACCAATTTGTAGATGTAAGTGACGAACTCTTGCCATGCAACGATAATTTATTTTTTCTGGTAATTCGGCAATTATATCACCTCTTTTTATCTCATCGTTTTCATTTACTTTAAATTCTCCTACATGTCCATAAATAACAATTAAGTTTTTTCCGTTAAAAGATTTTCCATGATCTACTATTATTGTCCCCCCCCAACAGTCTTCAATTGTTGTCTCAAGAACTTTACCATCTGTAACTGCTATTATTGGTTGATTTTTAAAACCAATTATATCAATGCCTTGATGCATATGATCTCTTGGACGAGTATTAACACCATTCATACTTCCAAAATCTGATAAAATGGGATTAACCTTGTAACCTTTTGGACTTAAATCCTTCACATGATTTTTACAATAATCTAATACACGAATAAATTCTCCCTTATACTCAGGGTTTTCGTCATACCATTCCAATGAACTTTTGCAATAATCTTCAGAAGTAAAAATTGATTGTTCTAAAAAATCTTCAGCATATGATTTTGGAAATATTAACAAAAATAAAAAAAGAGCAATAAAATGTAATATAGTTTTGAATTTTTTAAAAATTAAAGTCATAAATA
>CACACI010000020.1 GCA_902530985.1 uncultured Alphaproteobacteria bacterium | reverse complement strand
GTAACAATAATATGCATCTTTTTTCCAATTTTTTTTTTGTTTTCTTTATATATAGAAAGTCTTCCCAAATCCGAATAAAGCTTTTCTGAAGCCTTCTCTCTTATATGACAAGTATTGAGTATTGCTATATCCGATTCCTCCAGATTAGATGAAGCTTTATATCCTTTGAATTTTAATAATTCATTTAGCTTTTCAGAATCATACTCGTTCATCTGACAGCCATAAGTTTTTATAAAAAAAAACTGGTTCATGGTTATAAATAATTAAATGATTTTTTTTTTATTACAAGAATTTAAATTCATAAAGTTTGATTTTATCATCAATTTCTAATGATCTAAAATCATTAATTACTTGCTTGGAAATTTTTTCAAAACAAAAATCACATGCTTTTTTTCTATCAACAAAGTCAGAAAATTTTTTTGAATTATGAAAGTGTATATTTACCTCACTTGCACCCAGCCCCAAAAATTTCCATGCGTGTGTCGCAAGGTCCATAGCTCCAAACCAAGCAAGAAATGGTCTAAAAATCTTATCTAATGGAAGCCCATCAAGTTTATTATATGATATTGAAATTGGCTGAATGCTATAATCTTTCAGTTTTCTTGAACTTATTATTTCAAATAACGAGCTTTTAAACCTTAATACTTTCGAACCATCACTTGATGTGCCCTCTGGAAATAAAATAACATTAAAGCCATCATTCATATTCTTTTCAATTAGTTTCATTTGATTTCTTATAGATTTAATGTTTTCTCTTTCAACAAAGATAGTTTTTCCTATGGAACAAATTTTATTTATAATAGGCCAGTTTTTGATATCCGCTTTTGCAACAAATAGCGCATCAATTGAAGAACCTAAAATCAGGATATCTAAATAAGAGATATGATTTGAAACAAATAAAACCCTGTTCGTTTTGGGAATACCTGATAATTTAATTTTAATTCCAAAAATCTTTGTTAATCCACTAAATAATAATTTATAAAATAAAAAGAAAAATCTTTTTGATATCAATGACGTTACCAATTGTAGAAGAACCATCATGATAGTCCATGGAATTATTGCAGCCAATCTTACAAAAGATAATATAGGGGAATATAACATCAGTGACCTTTCTGAAAAGATAGTTGTGCGTATTTTTTTATTATTTTTTTTGCTTCTAAGACAATTAAAACATCAGTGGTATTGAATTTTTTATCAATAATTGCTCCTGGTCCAACCCAAGATCCAACTCTCAGATATGCTTTGATTAGTGGAGGTAGTTTTCTAAACTCTTCGTCTATATTTAAAAGGTTTTTATTAATTATATTAAAATTAGCTCTTAAATTCTTATGAGGATATGTAGGTAGTCTTTTAGGGGTTCTATGGTAATGGTAAAGGTATGATAGTTGATTTTCAAATAACTTATAGTCACAAGATGGAAAGCTGGCACATCCAAAAATCAAATCAACTTTATTATTAATTATATATGTTGCTAAGCCTCGCCATAATAGTTTAATTATTCTTCCATCTCTATAATCTTCATGAACACAGGATCTTCCTGCTTCAAGTAATGTAAGGGGTTCTTTTCTAATTAAAGATGAAATGTTGAATTCAGACTGACTGTAGAATTTTTGGTTTTTATAAAATTTAGGTTTTAATAATAATCTGTAGGTTCCTACTACAAATTTATTTGAAATAGATCTATCAATAACAACCAAATGATCACAATGTTTGTCAAATTCATCTGCATCAAATTGACCTTCATTATAATCCTTGAAGAAGCTTTTTTGTCTTAATTCTTTAGCATTCTTCATGAGTGGATTTGAATCATTAATAATTTTAATTGAATAAGACCCAATGTTAATTTCAAAACTTCTTGAAAACGAACTTAGTGGTTTTAGGTGGGCCTCACTTCTTTTAGATTCTTTTTCATTATCTGACCATCTCTTTACATATATTACATTTTTTGCAACAAATTTAACTTTCGACAACATTGATTTAAACTTTTCAATACTTGAAAAGTTTTGTTGACTTGCTTTACTTTTTTGCTCGTTTAGTTTTAATTGGAACAGCATATATTTCTAATCTATAATCTACTAATTGAAAACCCATTTCCTTAGCCACTTGTTTTTGCATCGCATCAACCAATGTATTTCTAAATTCTTCTACCTCTCCGTTTCTAATATTTATTAAATGGTGATGGTTTTCTCTCACAGTTTCATACCTTGAACTGTAGCCTTTAAATTGATGTTTCTCGAGCAAATTATTATCCTCAAAAAGTTTAATTGTTCTATAAACCGTGGCAATACCAATTCTTTTATCAACCTTAACAGCCCGTTTATGTACTGATTCAACGTCAGGATGATCTTTTGATTCATCTAAAACCTTAACAATAACTTTCCTTTGTTCGGTCATTTTAAGACCAAGTTTTAAGCACTTGTTTAACAATATATCCATACTATTAATCCTATGTTTCGATTATACAAAAGTTTTGTTACATTTTTGTGTTTAATTAATCAGTACTTTTTGTATATTTATAACATAAAATTATAATGTTGAATGAAAAAAAAGGTTTTAAATATAACAAATTTATCATGTCCAATGATTTTTTTAAAAACAAAGCAATTTTTAAAAGAAAATAAAAAAGCTAAAAAGATTATTTTAGTCAAAGGAAGAAAGGATTTTCAACTTCTTTCTAATACTCTGAAAAAAAATTTTTCACTAACAATTCAAGAAAAAGAAGATGAAATTTTTGAGATTCAATTAAACTAAATTTATAATACTAAATGCATAGTAAGTGCATCATTAAATACTTCTTCACTTCTATAATAATTTTTTCGTTTTCCACAGAATATAAAATTATTTCTTTTATAAAACTCTATAGCTTTAGAGTTTGTTTCGTTAACATCCAAAATGATTTTTTTAAGATTGTTTTTATAACAATATTCTATGCATTTTTTAATAAAAAATCTTGCAATACCTTTTTTTCTCAATTTTGGATCAACAAATAAGGAATAAATCTCAACATAATTATCAATTTTTTTAAACAAACAAAAACCACCAATCCTCTGACTTGCAATGAGCACGTCTCCCTGAAAAATATTGTTTTTTATTGATTTTTTAATTTCTGCTGTTTTCCAAATATTTTCTCCAAAATCTTCTCTGTATTTTTTTTGTAGAAAAAAGATTTTCTCTGAATGTTGTGTTTTTAATTTTTCAAATAGATTTTTATTCATAATAAGTGTGATGATAAAAAATTTTCTGTTCGACTGATCCATAACCAGAAAAAATTGCTTCTGCTATTTTTTTTGCACACAGTTTATAAGTAAATATTTCATTTTCCTTAAATGAACACAATTTTTTTTTTTTAGAATTAGAAATCAAAATTAAACCCTTTTTATTTTTTTTTTTTTCTAAAATAAATTTTATAGCATTTGAAAAATCTCCATAAATAATCTTTGACTTCTGTTTGTATATATCTTTTTCTAATTTAAAGTGTTGATAAAAATATTTTTTATTAAAGTTTTCAAAGAAAACAACTACATTGCTTTTTTTTATTTTTAATTGAGCTAAATAGATATCAAAATCAGTTAAAGTAATTATTTGAGCATTTGTTGCAGCTGAAATTCCTTGAGCAATTGCCTTAATAGATCTTATGGCAGTAAAACTTCCAGGGCCGGTAGAATAAAAAATTTTATCAATCTTTTTTGTGCTTTTTTGGAAAACTTCTCTTAACAATAAAAAAATTGAATCAATTTTGTTATCAGTTAATTTTTTTTCAACGTACATTTTTAAAACAAATTCTTCATAAAGTGCAACTGAAATTCTTTGACTTGAAGAAAAAATGGATAATGATAACATATTCTTGTTCCCTAAAATGAATCAAAATTTAGTTAAAGTAAACAAAAAAAATATTGGTGTATCAATTGACCTAAGATATGCCACTAGGAATAATTTTACCAAAAATAAAATTTATTTTTCGGATCAATGCTATATTCATAAAGTTGCATATGAGCACTTACATTTAGCAGTTGAGATAGCAAAAAAACAAAACCTTTATATAAAAATTTTTGATGCATACCGACCCGTTTATGTTCAAGAAAAACTTTGGGATTGTTTGCCTGACCCTAACTTTATTGCTCCACCTGATAAAGGTTCTCCTCATTCAAGAGGAGTTGCAATTGATCTAACATTGTTAGACCAAAACGGATTTGAGCTTGATATGGGGACTGGTTTTGATGAGTTTTCTCGACTTTCGTATCATGGATGTCTTGATATTTCTAGGAAATCATATAAAAATAGACTCCTTTTGCTTGGTATCATGACTGATGCAGGATGGGATTTCTTCAGAAATGAGTGGTGGCATTATCAATTATTTAATTCAAAAAAATTTCCAATAATTAAAGATATATAGTTTTCTCATGAAATATTTAACTTTGATATTTCTTATTCTTTTCCCATTAATTGTGAAAACCAATGATTCGAGTGTTATTGTTTTAATGTATCATAGATTCAATCATGAAAAATATTCAGAAACTAGCATTACTGCAGAAACCTTCAAAAAACAGATCCAATATTTAATTGATAAAAAAATTAATATCTTACCCATGAGTGAACTTGTTTACTTTCTTAATGAAAACAAGAAAATTCCTGATGGTTCAGTTTTTATAACTATTGATGACGCCTATAAATCTTTTTATGAATATGGTTTTCCTATTCTTAAAGAATTTAAACTACCATTTAGTGTTTTTGTTTCTAGTGATTATGTTTCAGATATTGACAGCTCCGATTATATGAGTTGGGAAATGCTCAGAGATATAGTAAATAATAATGGTCTTATTCTTAATCACTCAAAAAGTCATAAAAGTTTTCTGGAACTTGAACTGAATGAATTAAAAGAAGATATTGAGAAAAATCAACAAATCATTGATAAAAATTTAGGCCTTCAGCCAAAAATTTTTTCTTATCCTTATGGTGAGAGTAATTTAAATATTGAAGATATAGTTCAAAAATTAGACTATCATATTGCTTTTTCTCAACATTCATCACCTATAAGTAAAAATGTAAAAAAATATCGCTTGCCCAGATTTGCACTAAATGACGAATTTGGTGATTTAAAAAGGTTTAAACTAATTTTAAATTCCAGGCCATTAATTGATCATGACAACACATTTAATGATACATTAATAAATTCAGAAACCCTTGAATTTAGCTTCAAATCTCAATTTCTTTCAGAAAGTATAAATTGTTTTGTAAATAACCTTGCATCAATCGAGAAGAAAATTAACACAAATTATACAGTGATCTTGAAAATCAAAAACCTTAAGCTTGGAAAACGTTATAGAATTAATTGTACTCATAGAAATGAAGACGGGATAATTTTTTGGTTTGGAAAGATGATAAAAAGAATCAATTAATTTAACAATCAGTTGACCTTATCAAATTTCATAAAATTATTAGTTTCAATAAGATGCTTTATATCTTTTACATAGGCTTTGTTTCTTTCAGAATAGTTTTTAAGATAACTAGCTAAAAATTTACCTGACAGACCATCGCCCTTCATTCTTAACTTCCTTCGTTCTTGTCTAAATTCTTCATAAGCAAAATGAGTATTTATGTTTTTTAAATAGGACCTTACAGAAGCCGATAAACTAGAAAACTTTTTAACAAAAAATTTCTTATCTTTATCTCTATCTTTTGGCTTAATTCCAGATTTTTTGTCATAGGTGTATTGCCCAAAAATAGCATTTCCTTCATTCAAATATCTTGATGTACCCCAACCACTTTCAATTGCTGCCTGAGATAAAGCTAATGAAATAGGAACTATATCAACTCTTATCAATAAATTTCCCAAACTAGATTCACTATAATTATATTTTTCACTTAATTCAAAAAGCCAAGCTGGCCAAAATTCTCTGGAGAAACTCTCTCCATCAGATTGATTCCACCAGTCTAAAATCTGTTTTCTATCTTCTAATATCTTTCTATTTTCAACAAAAATTATGGGTAAAAGTGTATTTATAAAAAGTTTTTTTCTTTTATTTATTGAATTAATATCCAAAAAATCTTTTGGCCAACTAGAAAAAATAATCAAATTGGAAGATTGATCATTCAAAAATGTATCAACTGAAAAGTTATATTTCTCGAACACTTCTATCATCTCCTCAGCCTCACTGATATAATCAACAATTGATCTATTCGTAAAGTAACTCAAAACTGATTTATCTTGAATTCTAAAACTAATTGATGATGATCCAAAATCTTTAAACTTTGAAAAACTACTGTAGAATCCAATCGCTAAGTTAATAAAAAATAAAGAAACCAGACCTATAACTAAGTTTCTGTAAAGCGCTTTATTTCTCTCCATTATTGGTTTATTGCTTCAACTGATACTATTTCTGGAATATAATATTTAAGCATATTTTCAATACCAGATTTGAGAGTAATTGTTGAACTTGGGCAACCTGAACATGCTCCTCTTAACTCTAAAAAAACAACCCCTTTATCAAGTTTTACAAAGTTAATATCTCCCCCATCCTGAGCTACAGCAGGCTTTATTCTCTCATCAAGCAATTCTTTTATTTTTTTTACCATATCAGCTTCTTCTTTAGAATAATTTGTTTCAATATCTGCAGTTGATTCTATGTTTTCTGGATCTTTTTCAATTTTACCTCCTGAAGAAAAAAAATCTAAAATAATAGAAAGAATTGTTGGTTTAATACTGTCCCATTCTACATCTAAAGATTTTGTAATTGTTAAAAAGTCTTTTCCTATAAAAACACCTTTCACATTTTTATCAGAAAATAATTGTTCTGCGAGATTAACCTTTTTTGCTTCTTCTTTATTTTTAAATTCTAATGTTCCTTCTGCAAGAATAGTTTTGCCGGGTAAAAATTTCAAAGTGGCTGGGTTTGGTGTTTCTTCAGTTTGTATAAACATAATATTAAATTTAGTTAAATCATGACAAATTGTCAATTTCTTCTTCTGTTAAAGTTGGAGGAATAATTGTTATAGGAACTTTTATTTTAGAACTTTGTTTTATTGTAAACGCATTGATTAAAGGATCTCCTCCAGATTTATTTAATGATGATGCTAATACGAAATTTGATATAAATTTGTTTGCACTAAGAAATTCTATAATACATTCAACTCTATCGCCTTTCATGATGAACTTCTTCGGTTTTTTTTCTGTAAAATTCATTATGTAGTTTTCATATTCCTTAATCTTTGATTCAGCTTTATCTCTTAATTCTATTTCAGCAATATCCTCAACAGCTTTCCAATGACTAAATTCTAATGTTTCAAATGTATATAAAATTGCGACACGACCATTTGTTCTGGCTGTTCTTCTAGCAGCGTATCTAAGAGCATTAAATATTTCTTTTGAGTCATCAAGTACAACTAAAAATGTTAACTCCTTTTCAATCATAAATACTTTCTAAAAATGAACCCTGCAATCAGACCTAATCCAATTGCAATCATAGCAGAAAATAAGCCGTATATAAATGAGAATTTGTGAGCAAATTTAAAAATTAGTGAACTTAATCCAGGTTTATATACGTTTATTTTAATTTTTTTACTTTCAAAGTTATTGATACTATCAATAATATTTAATGAAACTGTATATTCACCTTCTGGTGAATTTTTTGGGAGCTTGACTGGAATCTTAAAAAAATTTTTCATTTTTTTATTTATTACCTCAAAAGAATTGTTTTTGATAAGAAATAGGCCCAGTGACATTTTTTTTTCTATCAAATCTTTTTTTAAATTATCATCATCTTTTCCAATTAATCTAACATTATCAAACAGATCTTTCTTTACTTCAAAATCAATTTCTTCATCATCTTTATTTGTATAATAGTGAAATAATCCTGGATAAATAAACTCTCCAGTCTTACTCCATGACCACATTCCAATAATCTTCTTTTTTTTTTGTAAAATAACTTTTTGATTAGGTCCCTTTATTTTTAAAACCAAGGAACTTTTAGAGTTTGTAAAACCAAAAATTGTAAAATCAGCATTTTTATTCTTATCTGAAATTTCAATTTTTGTGTGAGATAAATCAAAAAGTAAAACTTCTGCATTAGCTTTTTTAATATTAAAAAAGAAAAAGGAAAGTATAATTAATGATTTAAGAAAAAAAAATTTAAGCATTTTGCAAAATAATCCTTGAATTATTCAAAGGTTCACTCACCAACTCTATCCCCATCTTTATACATACCAATAGAACGATCATTGCTAAAAATACTCTTATTTGCTCTCCTTTAAATCTAGAAGTAAACTTAGAACCGTATTGTGCACCAATAACCCCCCCAATGAGTAAAAAGATTGCTAAAATTAGGTCGACGGAATAATTGAATGTTGCATGCAGTACAGAAACATTTAGAGTTACGAAAACAATTTGAAACAATGAGGTGCCAATTGCAATGACTGTTCCCATTCTAAAAATATAAATCATCGCAGGGACCATTACAAACCCCCCACCAACACCCATAAATGCTGATAAAAATCCTACAAATATTCCTACAGAAATAGGTAAAAATATTGAAATATAAATTTTAGATGTTCTAAATTTTAGTTTTAATGGTAAAAAATCTAAAAAAGTTCTCTTCCTTTTTTTCCTTGAATTTTCAATTTTTTCTTTTTTTACTAATGAAATTGTACTTTCAATCAACATTAATGTCCCAATAATTGCCAAAAATAGTATGTACAAAAACTTAATTATTAAATCTATATTTCCTGACTCCTTAAAAAAATTAAAAAGTATTACACCCAAGGTAGAGCCAAATATCCCGCCAATTAAAAGGAAAATTCCAATTTCATAATCTATATTTTTTTTTAAACCATGTGCCATTGCTCCAGATACTGATGAACCTAAGATTTGAACTGATTCTGTGCCAACTGCTGTAGCAGGTGGTATTCCCATAAAAATTAATAAAGGTGTCATCAAAAAACCACCTCCAACACCAAATAGACCTGACATAAAACCTACAATAAAGCCAAAAAATAAAATCAATAGTAAATTAATTTGGATATCAGCAATTGGTAAATAAAAACTCATGCCCTGAATAATCCAATAATATTTTTTAAATCATTTATGTTTTTTTCAGAAATCTCTTTAGCTTTTTGGTACCCATCTTTTAAGATTAAATCAAGGTACGTTTTGTCTGCTAAAAGTTTTTTCATTTCAATTGAAATTTTTGAAATTTGTTGATCAACTATATCAGCTAAATTTTGCTTAAAAACTCTAAAGTCTTTGTTTGCATATTCTGAAATAATATCTTCTAGCAAATTTTCAGTTAATGCTGAATATATATTAATTAGATTTGTTATTTCAGGTCTATTTTCTAGTTTCTCAACATCAGATGGGAATGGTTCAGAGTCAGTTTTTGCTTTTTGTATTTTTTTTTTTATTGACTCTGAACTATCTGTCAGGTTTATCCTTGAGTAATCAGATGGATCGGATTTACTCATCTTCTTTAAACCATCTTTTAAACTCATTACTCTAGTTGCATTCCCAATTATAACTGGCTCTGGTACGGGGAAAAAATCATTATTGTAACATCTGTTAAATGCTTGAGCAATATCCCTGCTCAGTTCTAAATGTTGTTTTTGATCCTCTCCTACTGGAACATGAGTAGATTTATACAAAAGAATATCTGCAGCCATTAATACTGGATAAGAGTACAAGCCAAGCGGAGCCTTTTCTTTATTTTTCCCAGCCTTATCTTTAAATTGTGTCATTCTATTTAGCCAGCCAATTGGAGTATGACAACCTAAAATCCATGAAAGCTCGCTATGACCTGTGACATTAGATTGAACAAAAATAGTGTTTTTTGATGGATCAATACCTGAAGCTATATATGCAGCAGCAACTTCTCTTGTATTTTGAAGAATTTCACTCCTATTTCCTGATGTAGTTATTGCATGCAAATCTACAATACAAAAAATACAATGAGCATTAGTCTGAAGTTTTACCCAATTTTTAATAGCACCAAGATAATTTCCTAAATGAAGGTTGCCTGTTGGTTGTACACCAGAGAATATTAATTTTGATTTTTCTTTTGACTTTTCCATTTAAAAATTTCTAGTTCTTTAATTCCTAAAATATATATTGAGAAGGCATAAACAATTATTCCAGAAATTATACACACAATGAGAGTAAAATTATTATCAAAAAAAATATAATCTGTAAAATTCATTGTACTAAATGCATTTACTTTAATAACAAAAAACGTCATCACAGCGGATGAAATGACAACTTTTGTTAATACTATAAATAATGACCTATCAAAATAATAGTTTAACCTTTTTCTTAAAAGATATGCCAATATAAAAACATTTATCCAAGCGGATACAGAAGTTGAAATTGCTAACCCTACATGTAAAAAATCTCTTATAAGAATCAGATTCAAAATTAAGTTTATAATCATGCATATTAGAGCAACTTTTATTGGCGTTTTGGTATTTTCGTTTGCAAAAAATGGTACTACCAGGATCTTAATCATTATAAATGCAGGCAAACCGAAGCATAATGCTTTTAATGCTGCCCCTGTCAATGCAACATCCGTTGTTTCAAAAGCCCCTCTAAAAAATAGAAATGATATTATCTTCTCAGAAAGAACTAGTAAGCCTAGAAAAGCAGGAATAGAAAATAAAATACCAAATTTAATAGCACTAGAAAAACTATCATTAGCTTTTGCGTTCTCTTTATTTTTGATTTGTAATGATAATACTGGAAGTAATGCTGTGCTAATAGCTATCCCTAAAACACCTAATGGTAGTTGGTTAACTCTATCTGCATAATACAAATATGATATTGAACCGTCTGGCAATGTTGATGCTAAAATCATATCAATTAAAAGATTAATTTGGTATGCTCCATTACCAATTATTGCAGGTAATAAAAGTTTAAAAAATTTAGAGATTTTCCTGTCTTTCTTAAAAAAAAAAGAGTTTGAAAAATTTAAAAAAATATTTGATCCATTTTTTCGTATATTAAAATACATCCAGGCTACTTGTAACATTCCAGCCACTGAAATTGACAAACTAAGAAAGTTTGAAATGTATACTTTATTCTCCATTTCAAATAAAATTAACAGAACAAAGATCAACGATAGATTTAAAATTATTGGAGTAACCGCCATTGATGCAAACTTTCCTAAAGTATTTAGATAAGCTCCCATAAGTGAAGTTAGACAAACAAAAAGTACAAAAGGAAATGAAAGTCTAGAAAGTTCAATTGAAAGAGAAAATTTTTCCGGATTTTTTATAAAACCGGGAGCTATCAAACTAATCATTAATGGCATAAATATTTCAACTAGAAGTAGGAGAATTAAAAGAAAAACGAGTAGAATAGAAAAAATGTTAGAAAGAAAAACATCTGAACTTCTTTGACCAGACTTAGATTTTATTCCTGAGACAATTGGAATAAATGCTGAATTCATCGCTCCTTCTCCAAAAATCCTTCTAAACAAATTTGGCAGTTTAAATGCAACAAAAAAACAGTCAGAGATCATTCCAGCACCCATTACTCTTGCAATTAATAGATCTCTCAGATATCCAAGGATTCTACTTACAAAAGTTAATGAACCAACTATTGAGATTATTTTAATAAGCATTTTTTAATGATTCGTTAAGTTTATTTTTTATTTCATTTATAATTTTTTCTACTAAATTTTGATTCTCTATTTTTAATCCGTACTCACTCCTTAAATGAAAACTATCCTCAGCAAAGTCTCCGTAAGTTGATATTTTTGCCATAGAAATAATTATCTTGTTTTTTATTAATATTTTTGAAATGTCGTATAGTAATTTTGGCCTGTCATTAGTTTTTACCATCAAAATAGTGTAAGTAGATGATGATTCATTATCAACTTTCACATCAACATATTTTTTAATAATTCTTAACTTTGGTTCAACCTTTTCTTTAATTTTAAAAATTTTTCCCTTTCCTATATCTTGAAGTTTATTTTCAAGTGAGTTCATGGCTCGTTCAATGTCATATTTTCTGAGTATACTGTTATCATTAAAAGAAAACTTGAAAGTATCAATTGCTGTTCCGTCATCAAGTGTAAAAATTCTTGCTTCTAGAATTGATAAATTATCTAAGACAAAAATTGAAATCAAATTTAGGAAAAGTTGGTGCTTGTCTTTTGTAACTATGATTAAGTCAAAAAAATTATTTTCTTTTATGCTTCTTACATTGAAATCAAAATCTTTCCTTTGTTTTAAAAAAAAATTTTCAATCTGGAAAATGATGGTTTCTTCTGACTGAAGTAGCCAATAGTTAGGATAACTTATTCTTGCAATTTCTTGGATTTTGGAAACTGTAATTTTTTTTGACTTTTTTAGAATATTTGACCTTATTTGTTCTATTTTATCATTAAGGCTCATGTTCATTTTTGGTTCTTTAATTTGCTTTTCTAATTTTAGATAAAGTTGTCTTAACAAACTTGCTTTCCAGTTATTCCATAAACCTTGATCAACTGCAGAAATATCAGTAACAGTTAAAAGAAATAAACATCTCAATCTTTCCATATTTTTTATACGGTTAGAAATGTTTCTAATTAAGGAAAAATCTTCAAAGTCCTTTTTAAAGGCATAGTCACTCAGTAATGAATGATTATAAACAAGCCATGAGGTATCCTCAGCTGTTTTGGTACTTTCATTAAATCTTAAAACAATTTGTTTGGCAATTTTACTTCCTTTTATGTTATGTTCTCCTCCTCTTCCCTTTCCAATGTCATGAAGTAGAGTTGCATAGTAAAGCGCTCGCTTATTGTATTTTTTCTTTAATTCTTTGTAGTAAAATTTATAAGAATTCTTTTTTATTTTTTCATCTTCCAGATCTTTAAGTATATTTACTGCTTTTAGAGTGTGTTGGCCAACAGTTAAGGAGTGGTATCTATCAAACTGAGGTAGGTAGGCAATTTTTGAAAATTCTGGGATTATTTTTGATATTATGCCTATATCAAAAAGAAGAATAAACCTTTCCTTTTTTAAAGAAAAAAAAATTTTCTTGAACAGTTTTATGTTATCTGGATTAAAAACCTCAACTTCGCTTAATTTATTAACATATTCTAAAATTATTCTTTTATCATTTGGTTTATCTGTACCTTTGGAAAGCTTGTTTAAAAAACTATTTAGTATTAACTGTGGTTTCTTTTTGGGAATTAAATATTTGAGTTCTTTAGTATTGTTCTTCAACTCTTCTTCAAGAATCTGTGAGAATATTTCAGCCAAATTTTTCGTGTTTCTTATTTCTCGAAAGTAATCTTTCATCATTTTTTCTACATAAATATTTGGATTGTCTCTATGATTTAAATTTAATGATTTGAATATTTTTATCGAAATGGCTTTTTGATAATCAAACGATAATTTGTCATTGCTTCTCTCACTTTGATAATGAAGGTGACATCTAAGTAATAATAAAAATTCTAGCGATGACCTTAATTTCTTTTTTTCCTTAAACGTGAGAAAATTAAAATTTTTTTCAGGTTCTTGACGATTTGAGAAATGAAAAATTTTTAAACCCCAAAAAATTAAATTTATATCTCTCAGAGAACCTTCACTTTCTTTGAGGTTTGGCTCATTTTTGAAATAATCATAACCAAGTTCAATGATTCTTTTTTTTCTTTCAATTATTTTATTCTTTAATAATTTTGTACCAAAAGATAACATATCATTTGAAAAGTCTTTCATAACTTTGTGATATATCTTTTTAGAACCACAAATTAATCTAGCATCTAACATTGAAGTTTGAATTATGTGATCTTTTCTTGAAAAAACTGTTGATTCCTCAGGGGTTCTTACTGCATACCCAATCTTAAAACCCAGATCCCA
Organism: uncultured Alphaproteobacteria bacterium; assembly: GCA_902530985.1. Classification (GTDB taxonomy): domain Bacteria; phylum Pseudomonadota; class Alphaproteobacteria; order Methylaequorales; family Methylaequoraceae; genus Methylaequor. The sequence continues at coordinate 2,182 of CACACI010000020.1, read as the reverse complement.
TAACGGAAACAAAATAGATTCAATTAAACTTAATATCTTTTCTCTTTTTAACTCTGCATCATATAAAAACAGTATGTCTAAATCTGAAAAAGGCGCTAATACTCCTCTTCCATAGCCTCCGACAGCACATATACAAAATTTTGTTTTATTCTTTTCTTCAATTATAGAACTTTCTAAAATTTTAAATATTTCTGATATTAAGTTGTCAATTAATTGTGTATTACTTTTGCAATTATTTAATGCCTTATTTTCTTCAAAAAAAATTTTTTTAATTTTTTCTCTTTTTTTGACAAAATTATCTTTTACAATCTGGATCTTCAAATTTGTTTTTTCTGAATTGCACTCCATTTTATATCAGTAATTTCTCCTTATTGTATACAATACATCTAAAGCTTCTTTAGGGCTTAGTTCATCTAGGTCTATCCTGTCTAAGATATTTTGAACGTTTTTATAGTTTTTTATATGTTGATCATCGTACTCTAAAAAATCTACCTTTTCTGGATCTGCTTTTTTTTGAAATTTGTCATTCTTTAAATTAGCTAAAATTTTTTTTGCTCTTTCAACTATTGTCATCTTTATACCTGCCATATTTGCAACATGAATTCCAAAAGATCCTTCTGAAATTCCATCAACAACTTTATATAAAAAAATTACTTCATCTCTCCATTTTTTTATTTTTAGAGTTTTTAATTTGAGTGAATTGTATTCTTTTGATAGAAAACAAAGTTGCTTATAGTGGGTCGCAAATAAGGTTAAACATCTTATTTCATTTAAAATGTATTCAAGAACTGCTTGAGATATTGCCAAGCCGTCTTCTGTAGATGTTCCTCTCCCTAACTCATCAAGGATAACCAATGAATCTTCTGTCGCTTCATTTATAATCCTGGAAGTTTCAACCATTTCAGTCATAAAAGTAGACATACCTCTAGATAAATTGTCTGAAGCTCCTATTCTAGTAAATATTTTATCAAATATACTTAACTCGGCTAAATTAGCAGGAACAAAAGAACCGACTTGATTTAATATTATTGTTATACAAATCTGCCTGAGATAAGTGCTTTTGCCCGCCATATTTGGGCCAGTCATTAACCACGCAAAATTCTCATTGTCCATATAACAATCGTTGGGTGTAAACTCTTGTGATTCTTTTATTAAACTTGCTTCGACAACTGGGTGCCTACCATGTTCTATATTAATTAATCTTTTTCCAACTAATTTGGGTCTGGAATAATTTCTGTCTTGAGCTATATTTGCAAAATTAGAGATCACGTCAATAAATGCAATTTTTTTTGCAATCAAAGAAATATCAAATATTATTTGATTTATTTTTTCACATATCTCCTTATAAAGTTTTTTTTCTAATAAAATAGATTCTTCTTCCGCATTTAAAATCTCAGTAGATACTTTTCTTAATTCTTCTGTTTGGAATCTAGAATTATTGAGAGTGTTTTGTATGAGGTAAAAATTATACTTCTCAGAATTTTTTATTTTGTCACAATTTTTGTTTGTAACCTCTATAAAGTATCCATGAATATTATTAAATTTTATTTTTAAATTAGATATTTCTGTCAGCAGCCCATATTTATTTTGCATTTCAATAATCTCTTTTTGTCTTATATTCTTAATGTTTCTCAGATAGTCTAGTTTCTTATTTACTCCTTTTTTAAAAACATCGCCCTCGTTAAGATTTATCGGTGGTGGTTCGTTAATATTTTTATAAATCAATTCACTTATTTCTTTGGTTTTTCTCTGAGCTTTTTTACTTGGTATTAAGTTTTGAAATTTACTGTTGGTTAATTTTTTAATTTCAAAAAATATTTTTTCTGAATTATTTACGAAATTTTTGATTAATATTAGATCTTGGGGATTGTTAATATTAGCTGTAATACGAGATATTGCTCTTTCAACATCAGGTTGTTGTGACAAGTAATCTATTATTCTATTCATTGTTGATGAGTTAATTAAGAATTCGTCAATTAAGTTATGCCTGAAATCTATCTCTTGAGAATCTAATAATGGAAATTTCAAAAACTCTCTCAGAAGTCTTGCACCTGAGGCAGTTTTAGTTTTATCCATGACATCAATTAGAGATCCTTTTCTTTGACCATCAATCTTTTCGAAAATCTCAAGACTTTTTGATGAAAAGTCATCCATATGCATATATTTTTCTTTATTAATAATC
>CACACI010000019.1 GCA_902530985.1 uncultured Alphaproteobacteria bacterium | reverse complement strand
TGAAATCAAAGAATTAGGTGATGATCCAAAAATTTCTGAAGTTGGAACTGTTCTGACTGTTGGAGACGGTATAGCAAGAGTCTATGGGCTAGACAATGTTCAGGCTGGTGAAATGGTTGAATTTTCAGGAAAAATTAAAGGTATGGCATTAAATTTAGAAGATGACAATGTAGGTGTTGTTATTTTTGGAAGTGACAAATCTATTAAGGAAGGCGATGTTGTAAAGAGAACAAAATCTATTGTTGAAGTTCCTTCAGGAAAAGCATTGCTGGGAAGAGTTGTTGATGGTTTAGGTAACCCCATAGATGGAAAAGGGCCACTAGAAGACGTTACATACAGAAGGGCTGAATTAAAAGCTCCTGGAATTATTCCAAGAAAATCTGTTCACGAACCTATGCAAACTGGTATTAAAGCAATAGATAGTCTTATTCCCATCGGAAGGGGTCAAAGAGAATTAATAATTGGAGATCGCCAAACTGGGAAAACTTCAGTTATAATTGACACAATAATCAATCAAAAAGAAATTAATAAGTCAGATGATGAATCAAAAAAACTATATTGTATATATGTTTCAATTGGCCAGAAAAGATCAACTGTAGCGCAGATTGTTAAGACTCTAGAAGATAATGATGCAATGAAATATTCTATCGTGGTCGCTGCAACAGCCTCTGACCCTGCACCACTTCAATTCTTGGCTCCATATACAGGTTGCGCAATGGGTGAATTTTTCAGAGATAACGGAATGCATGCTGTTATTTTTTATGATGATCTATCAAAACAAGCTGTAGCATACAGACAAATGTCACTTCTTTTGAGAAGACCCCCGGGTAGAGAAGCTTTTCCTGGAGACGTATTTTATATTCATTCTAGATTACTTGAAAGGGCTGCAAAAATGGGTGAAAAAAGTGGCTTTGGATCGCTTACATCCCTTCCAGTAATTGAGACTCAAGCTGGAGATGTATCTGCCTACATTCCTACAAATGTGATTTCAATAACTGATGGTCAGATTTTTCTTGAGACAGAACTATTTTTTAAAGGTATAAGACCAGCTGTTAATGTTGGCTTATCAGTAAGCAGAGTTGGTTCCGCTGCACAAATAAAGGCTATGAAACAGGTTTCTGGATCAATTAAACTTGATTTAGCACAATTTAGAGAAATGGAAGCTTTCTCTCAGTTTGCTTCTGATCTAGACCAGTCAACAAGAAACCTTCTTGAAAGGGGTAGGAGGTTAACAGAAATTTTGAAACAACCCCAATATGCTCCCTTAAAAGTTGAAGAACAAGTTATCGTTATTTTTTCTGGTGTAAATGGCTTTTTGGATAAAATTAATATTACAGAAGTTACCAAGTTTGAAAAATACCTTCTAGAAAAATTAAAAACGACTGGAAAAGGAATTCTTGAATCAATTAGAAAACATCAAAAAATTGATGAATCACTTGACAGTGAAATAAAAAAATTTCTGGATAAAACTGTAAATGATTTCCTTGAGGAGAATAATGCCAAGCCTTAAAGATCTTAGAAATAGAATTTCAAGTGTAAAGTCAACCAAAAAAATAACGTCAGCTATGAAAATGGTTGCTGCAGCTAAACTTAAAAGAGCCCAAGATAATGCAGAAAAAACTAGACCATATGCAAAAAAAATGGGTGAGATTGTCGATTCACTTGTAAAAAATACGAAAAATCAAAACTTTAAGTTTGGAGAAAAGAAAGAAAATAAAAAAAATATTCTTTTAATAATTTGTTCAGCTGATAGAGGCTTATGCGGAGGCTTTAATAGTTCAATTATTAAATTTTCAAAAAAATTATCAAAAGAAAATGCAGAAAATGGCTATAATTTAAATTATATATTTGTTGGCAAAAAGGCATATTTTTCTCTCAAGAAAAACTGTAAAGATTCCATAATTGATTATTTTTCAGACATTGCAAATCCATCAATAAAGTTTGAATTGGCAAGCTTAATAAGAGACAAAATTCTAGAACTTTTTTTAAAAAATTCTATTGATGAATGTCATTTAATCTATACAAAATTTAATAGTGCAATATCTCAAACAGTTCAATCCATGCAACTTTTACCATTAAAAAATATACAAGAAGATAATATTGAAAAAAAATCACAATCTTATGATTTTGAGCCAGATGAAGAAGTTATTTTAAATGAAATAATTCCAAGGAATATTGCTATTCAAATTCATACAGCCCTTTTAGAGAATCTTGCAAGTGAACAGGGTTCAAGAATGACGGCAATGGATAATGCAACAAGAAATGCTAACGATATGATTGATAACCTAACATTGTTTTATAATAGATCAAGACAGGCACTTATCACAAAAGAACTTATTGAAATCATATCTGGAGCAGAAGCGGTTTAACATTTATGGAGATCTAAAAATGAATAAAAACGAGGGAAAAATTAAACAAGTTTTAGGTGCAGTTGTTGATGTAAGTTTCGAGGAAAAATTACCCCAGATCCTTGATGCTTTAGTTGTAAAACATGATGGGAAAGAACTTTTTCTTGAAGTTGCCCAGCATTTAGGTGAAAATACTGTGCGAACTATAGCTATGGATTCAACTGATGGTCTCATCAGGGGACAAGCAGTTTTGGATACCGGCAATCCAATATCTGTTCCAGTTGGACCAGAAACTCTTGGGAGAATCCTTAATGTTGTTGGAGAACCAGTTGACGAGAGAGGGCCCTTAAAAACAAAGCTTCGAGCTCCAATTCATAGGAATGCTCCAGAATTCATAGATCAATCAACTGATACAGAAGTACTAGTTACAGGAATTAAAGTTGTTGATTTATTAGCTCCATACGCTAAAGGGGGTAAAATAGGCCTATTTGGTGGTGCTGGTGTTGGAAAAACAGTTCTGATTATGGAATTGATAAATAATATAGCAAAAGGACATGGTGGCTATTCTGTTTTTGCTGGTGTAGGTGAGAGAACAAGAGAAGGAAACGATTTATATTATGAGATGATTGAATCAGGAGTAATTAAACTTGATAGTGATGATTCAAAGGCTGCATTGGTATATGGGCAGATGAATGAACCTCCAGGAGCAAGAGCAAGAGTAGCCTTAACAGGACTAACGCTTGCTGAATATTTTAGAGATGAAGAAGGGCAGGATGTACTTTTATTTGTCGATAACATCTTTAGATTTACTCAAGCTGGATCGGAAGTTTCTGCTTTATTAGGTAGAATTCCATCAGCAGTTGGATATCAACCTACGTTATCAACCGATATGGGCGCCTTACAAGAAAGAATAACCTCAACAAATAAAGGTTCCATTACTTCCGTTCAAGCTATTTACGTTCCAGCTGATGATTTGACAGATCCTGCACCAGCTACATCATTTGCGCATCTTGATGCAACAACTGTTCTTTCAAGACAAATAGCTGAACTTGGAATATATCCAGCTGTAGATCCTCTTGATTCAACTTCAAGAATACTTGATCCACGTGTAATAGGTGAAGAACATTATGGAGTAGCTAGAAAAGTTCAGGAAACACTACAGAAATATAAGTCTCTTCAAGATATTATTGCTATTCTAGGTATGGACGAACTTTCTGAAGAAGACAGACTTGTTGTTGATAGGGCAAGAAAAATACAAAGATTCTTATCTCAACCTTTCCATGTTGCGGAAGTGTTCACAGGTTCCCCTGGCGTGTTTGTAAGTTTACAGGAAACAATCAAAGGGTTTAAAGGTTTGGTTGAGGGAGAGTACGATAATATCCCTGAAGCTTCTTTTTATATGGTTGGCACGATAGAAGAAGCTATTCAAAAATCAAAAAAACTTGAGAATTAGTAAAATGTCTTTCAATTTAGAAATTATTTCACCTCAACAAATTGTTTTAAATCAAGATGTAGATTTAGTGATTTTTCCAGGAGTTGAAGGGGATTTTGGCATCTTAAAAAACCACATGCCTTTTTTAACTTACTTAAGGCTTGGTCTGCTATATATATATAAAGATAAAAAACTAATTCAATCTTTCATTATTAATGGAGGTATAGTTGAAATTTCAGATAACAAATGTTCTCTCCTAACTGAGGATATTACTGATTCCAAGGATTTCAAAATCAAGGACAAAGAAGACAGAATTGAAAGACTAAAATCAAAACTGGTTAGTAAATTCTATTATGCTTAACTTAAAAACTGACTAAATTCAGAAATTACCGCATTGTAAAGTTCTTTTTTAAACGGAACAACTAAATTTAATGAATCTTGTGGGTCTATCCATCTCCACTCACAAAATTCTGGATTCTTATAACTATTAATGTCAATTTGATTATCCTGACCTTTAAAACGACATGCAAACCATAATTGTTTTTGTCCTACAAACCTTCCTTGCCAAACTACATTTACCAATTCATGTGGAAGGTTATATTTCAGCCAACTTTTAGATTTTCCAATTATTTCGTAATTTCCTTTTAAACCCGTTTCTTCCATTAATTCCCTTTTCATTGCATTTACGGGAGATTCATTATCATCTATTCCACCTTGTGGCATTTGCCAATATTCATTTTTGTAATCTACTCTTTTTCCTACCCATAATTGATTCTTTTTGTTAATTAAAAAAATACCAACTCCTTTACGATATTTTTCTTTCATTAACAGAAAATTGAAGAATTAATTTGTAGGTTTGTTTATTAGGTTCATAGCTAATATCAAGTCGAATGCCCTGGTCAATTGATAATCATTTATTTCTTCTTGATCTTCTTTTGATAGTTGCTTTTTTTTATCATCATCTACTTGGTCATTTTCCATCGCCCCTCTTAAGTCTGATTCTTGTCTTTTCGAGTTATCGTTAATTTTTTTTAACTCTGCTTGCTCAACTAATATATCCGGGTCGATTCCAGTTTTTTGGATTGATCTACCTAATGGGGTATAATATTTAGCTGTTGTTAGCTTAATTGCCACATCTTCACCTGAAGGTATTATTGTTTGAACTGAACCTTTTCCAAATGATTTTGTACCCATAATAATCGCCCTTTTATGATCTTGTAATGCTCCAGCTACAATTTCTGATGCGGAAGCACTTCCTTGATTAATCAATACTACCAGAGGCAAGCCGTTGGTTAAGTCCTTCTTGACGGCATTATATCTACTACCTTGTTTTCCATTTCTACCTCTTGTTGATACAATCTCACCTCTAGCTAAAAAGATGTCGGTAACATTAACAGCTTGATCTAATAGACCACCAGGGTTATTTCGTAAATCAAGTACATAACCAATTAGATTATTTTCTTTAAATTTTGCAATCGAATCAATTATTTGTTTGTCAACTTTCTGATTAAATGACGAAACCCTAATATATCCAATGTTATTTTCAACTTTCGCCTTAACAGCTTTCAGTTGAATTATTGCTCTAGTTATAAAAATATTTAGATTTTCACTTTCATTCCTATTAACTGTTAATTTAATTTTTGAGCCAACCTTTCCACGCATAATTGTAACAGCTTCAGATAATGTCATACCTAGAACTGGCTCATCATCTAAATGCGTAATAAGATCACCAGATTTTATACCTGCCTTAGCAGCAGGTGTATCATCAATTGGAGCAATTACTTTTACAAAACCATTTTCAAGCGTGACTTCAATTCCTAAACCACCAAATTCACCTTTAGTCTGAACCTTCAATTCATTTAACTCATCATAATTCAGATAAGTTGAGTGTGGATCTAAATCACTTAACATACCCTCTATTGCAGATTCAATTAAATCTTTGGAAGTAACTTTTTCGACATAATTATTTTTTATCTTTTCAAAAGCCTCTCCAAATAAATTTAGATATTTATAAACATCTTTATCCTCTTCAGACTTTAGTGAAAAAGGTACAAACAAAAAACAAATAATTAGAATTAATTTTTTCATATTAATATTTATAATTTTGATTATGCAGTTTTTTTATAAAATCTCAACTTTTGATTTAGGATCAACTATTTTTCCATTTTCTCTTAACTCAAAATAAAGCTGACTTTTTAAATTTGAGGATATTTTAGCAATGGGCTCTCCAATTAAAACTTCGTTTCCTGTAGAGATTAGTAAATTCTTCATACCAATTAGAACAGATGTTAAACCTTTATTATTTTTAATCATTACTAGATTTCCAAAACTCCTAAATTTATTTGCATACACTACCGTACCATTTATTGGTGCTGTAACAAAAGACTCTTCCTTAACTTTAAAAACCATACCATTCTTCAAATTATGAATATCTTTTCCTTGACCGAAATCTGATATGATTTCTCCAAGAACTGGCATTTTTATTTTCGACCTAATTTTTGAGATGATTTTACTTCTAGTTTCATTAGCTTTTACTAGATCATTCAGATTCTTTGCTTTTTTCCTTAATTTATTTGCCTTAATTTTTAATTTTTTATCAGTCTTTATTTTTTTCTGAATACTGGCCACTTCTTTTATTTTCTTTTCAAGTTCACTTAATTTCTTCTTTAGATTCTTTTTTTTCTTTTTATAATTTTCTAATTCTCTTGCAAGATCTGAGTCAATAGATTTTAAATTTTCTAGTGTAACAAAATACTCACTTATACCTGTTTTTACTTGTTTTAGAAAAAACTCTCTAATAACTTGCTTTGTTATCATATCATTAGATGAGTTATTTAGGTTTTTTGCTATTCTTGTGAATTGATTTGTGTAGAATTTATCTTGTAACAAAAAAACTATTCTTCTTCCAAGTAAGTCTTTATTTTTTATATATTTTTTATAAATTATTTTCTTCTGAGTATTACGATCAATGTCGATCTTTATTTTTTTTAACTCTTTATTATTTTCTAAAATATTATTATGAATTTTAACTGTCTGTTTTTTTAAACCATTTAATTTTATTTTAAGTAAAGAATCTTTTGCAAAAGATTCCAAAGAACAAAAAATTAATAATATAAAAAGAAGTCTTTTTATCATTCTATTAAGGGCGAACCATTCATCTCTGATGGTATTTTAATATTAAGCATTTTTAATATTGTTGGGGCAATATCTGCTAACTTTCCAATTTTTTTTTTATATTTAACTTTATCACAAACAATGAAAGGAACCTGATTCATTGAATGTGTAGTACTAGCAAGATCTTTTTTTGAATCATACATACTATCTGCGTTTCCATGGTCTGATGTAATTATAAGTGAATATTCATTTTTTTTACATGATTTGTAAATATCACCTATACATTTATCAACAACTTCAACTGCTTTTATAGTTGCTTTTATATTCCCAGTATGACCAACCATATCTGGGTTTGCAAAATTAGTTACTATAAGGTCATGCTCATTTTTATTTAAATTCTTTATAACTTTGTCCCTAACTTCATAAGCAGCCATTTCTGGCTTCCTGTCATAAGTTTCAACTCTCGGGGAAGGTATAAGAATTCTATCCTCACCATCAAATCGATCTTCAACTCCACCATTAAAAAAATAAGTTACATGTGCATATTTCTCTGTCTCTGCAATACGTAATTGTTTTAATCCATTTAAAGAAACCACTTCTCCAATAGTGTTACTAATTTCAACATTTTCAAAAATTGGTTTGATCCTTTTTCTCAATCTTTTTGAATACTCAACCATACTAACTGGATCAAAAAAAATTGGATTTTTTTGCCTATTAAATGAATCAAAGTCTCTATCAAATATCGAAGATAATAATTCTCTAACTCTATCTGCTCTATAATTAGTTATAAAAAAACCATCCCCATCTAATGCTCCAGAATAATTTATCGAGTTGGTTGGTTCAAAAAATTCATCAGTAATATGTTTTTCATAACTTTCATTAAGAGCCAATAAAAAATCTTTCTTTTTGGTTGCATTTCCATCTATTATGGCTCTATATGCCTTCTCAATTCTTTCCCATCTATTGTCTCTGTCCATTGCAAAAAATCTTCCTGAAATACTTGCTATTTCTATGTTTTTTCTTCCCTTAATCTTTTGTTCTAACAGCTTAAGGTCTTCAATACCATTCAATGGAGAACTGTCTCTTCCATCTAATATACAATGAAGAAATATTTGAGGGTTTTTTTTATTCAAAATTTCCATCAAGTCAAAGAAGTGATCCTGATGTCCATGTACACCGCCATCAGAAATTAGCCCAACTAAATGAATTCTTTTACATTCGTCTAAAACATTTGTGATGATTTTTTTTTTTTTAATTTCATCATTCTTGAATGACTCAGATATTCTCAAAATGTCTTGTAGAATTATTCTTCCTGCACCTATATTGGTGTGTCCGACTTCTGAGTTTCCAAATTGACCCTGAGGTAAACCAACATTCTCTCCTGATGCATTAAGTTTTATATAGCCGAAGCTCTTCGAAAAAAAATTAAAATTTTCAGTGTTTGCTTTATATATGGCATTTTTTGAGTTATTTTTACCTAACCCCCATCCATCAAGAATACATAAAATAACTTTTTTTGACATATTTTATTCTTATCTATGATATTGAGAATTTTTCATAATCTCAAAAGCTCTGTAAATTTGTTCAATTAACATTACCCTCGTGAGAAGATGAGGCCATGTTTGTTTGCCCATAGCAAGATTTTTATATGAATCTAAAAAAAAATCATCGAGGCCTTCTTCACTTCCAATTATAAAATTCAATTTTTTACATCCAGCTTCTTCTTTATTTTTTATGATTTCTGAAAACTTTAAACTGGATATATTTTCTCCCCTTTGATCTAGAGTGATCACGCAATCATCTTTTTTGATATACTTTAAGATCTCATTCTTTTCTAATTTAATTTTTTTTTCTGTATTATATGTCTTCAACTCAATTAAGTTAGTCTTTACTCTAATTCTCTTTCTATAATATTCAAAAATATCCTTGTAGTGTTGATTTAACTTAAACTTTCCTAAAGACAAAATATTTATTTTCATTTTTATCCAAAGCCAAACTTTTCATCTTTTAAGTCATTGTTTTTCCAAATTTTTTCGAGAGAATAATGTTCTCTTATTTCTGGTTTAAAAACATTCAAAATTATATCTCCAAAATCAACTATCATCCAATCTTTAGATTTGAGTCCTTCAGTTGAAAGAATCTTTTTTTTATTTAATTTTAAAATTTTACTAACAATTGAGCTAACATGCCGTGAGGATGTTCCACTAACTATTATAATATAATCAGCTAAAGCACTTCTATTCTTTATATCAAGGATTTCAATATCATTCGCCTTTGATTCCTCAAGTTCCTTGATTATTTTTTTAAGAAGTTTTTTCACCTCAGCATTTATTTTCATTTATTTTTCTTATATATGACGATGACTGATTATTTTTCAAACCATTAATGAAAATCCATTTTGGAGGTGTCATGAACAGTGAATCTTTTGGGCAATTATTTTTAACTCTCGCTTTCTTAAAAAAAAAAAGTGCTCTACTTTTTGATATATTTAAAGAGTAAGATGGTCTATCAAAAATTGCAATCGGAATATTATAAAAAATTTTTTTCCAATCTTTCCACAAATGCAATTTCGGCAAATTGTCTGTTCCCATTAACCATATAAAATTTTTAGTTTTAAATTTTCGCTTTAAAAAAGAAATAGTATCTATTGTATATAAGTTTTTATCTGAATCTATTTCCATTAGTTTAATTCTTCTGCAATCAAGAAATTTTCGGACTGCTTCTATTCTTTTCTTATAATCGCTACTATTTTTCTTTAATGGGTTTTTATAGGTTACAATCCACCAAATTTCTTGGAGGTTTAATTTTATTAACGCATTTTTGCTTATGGATTCATGACCTTTATGAGGAGGATCAAATGTTCCTCCTAATAAACCAATATATTTTTTATTAATATTGTTCAAACTAAGGTCTTACTTGCCCTTTCCCTCTAACTTTATATTTGAAACTTGTAAGCTGAGCAACTCCAACCGGTCCTCTTGCATGTACTTTTGATGTTGAAATTCCTATTTCTGCACCCATACCAAATTCCCCTCCATCAGCAAATTGAGTTGAGGTATTGTGCATAACAATTCCACTATCTATGTTATCTAGAAAATAATCTGTAACTTTCTCATCTTCAGAAATAATTGCATCCGTGTGGCCCGAACCATATTTGTTAATATGCTTAACCGCTTCATCCACCCCATTATCCATAGTTTTAATTGAAACTATTTTATCTAAATATTCCGTTGACCAGTCTTCAGTATTTGCATCTATTACATGGGAGTCTATTTTTTTGATTTCTTTATCTCCTCTAACCTCACACCCAAGATTTTTAAGAGATTGAATTAATTTTGGTAGATGTGATTTTAAAACTTCCTTATCACATAAAATTGTTTCGGTAGCTCCACAAATTCCCGGTCTTCTCATTTTTGCGTTAACAGTAACTTTTTCACAAATTTTGGGATCAGATGATTTGTGGATATAGGTATGACATATGCCATCTAAATGCTTTATGACATGTACTCGACTTTCTTCACTAACTCTATCAATAAGTGAGCGCCCCCCCCTGGGTATAATAACATCGACAAACTGATCCATTTTAAGCAATGTTCCTACGGCTGATCTTTCAGTAGTAGGGATATTTTGTAACGCTCCTTCTGGAAGACCATGTTTATTCATTGATAATTTGATTATTTCAACGATTTTAGATGAAGAATTATAGCTTTCACTTCCACCTCTTAAAATAAGCGTGTTCCCAGATTTTAAACATAATCCTGCAGCATCTGCAGCAACGTTTGGCCTTGACTCATAAATAACACCTATAACTCCTAAAGGAATTGATACTTTTTGAATTCTAAGTCCATTGGGTCTTTTCCAATCTCCTAAAATTTTTCCTATTGGATCTTCTAACATTGCTATATCACATAAGCCTTGACAAATATTTTCAATTCTCGTTGAATCCAACATAAGTCTATCTAATAAAGCAGAGTTAAGTTTATTTTTATGCTCTTTAATATCTTTTGAGTTTTCTTTTATTATAGAATCTTTGTTTCTTTTTATATTTTCGGCAGCATCATATAATACGTCATTTTTTTCTTTTGTAGATAATAGAGAAACTTTCAATGACGCTTCTTTAGCTTTAGCTCCAATTTCTAAAACTTCTTTTTCAATTTTTTTAAGTTTATTCATTTAAAGTTAGATAATCTCTATGAACTATTTCATCTCTTCCATCGTAACCTAGTAAAATTTTAATTTCTGATGTTTTTTTACCTTTAATTATTTTCAATTCATCGGAGTGGTAGTATGTAACACCCTTACCAATTTCTTTTCCCTCTAAATCTTTGATACTTATTATATCACCTTTAAAAAATTTTCCAGAAATTTTTTGTATTCCACTTGGTAATATGCTTGCTCCCTTAATAACTGCTCTAACTGCTCCTTCATCAATTACTAAATCTCCCATTACTTTAATAGTTCCTGCCAACCATTTTTTAAAACTACTACCTCCTTTTTCTTTTGAAAAGAATTGAGTTCCTATCTTGTGTTTTAAGAAGATTTGTATAGGATTTTTTTGATTTCCCTTACAAATTATTGTATTACACCCTGATTTAGAGGCAATTTCTGCAGCCTCGAGTTTTGTATACATTCCACCTGTTCCATATATATTAGTATCTCCGCTAGCCATTTTAAAAATCCTATCGTTAATATCAGTAACTTCTGGTATTAATTGTGCTTTATTATTTTTTTTAGGATTATCCGTGAATAAACCATCCACATCACTTAGTAATATTAAATTATCTGCTCCGATAATTTGAGCCACCCTAGCAGCCAGTCTATCATTATCTCCAAATTTTAACTCGTCCGTAGCAACAGAATCATTTTCATTTACAATTGGTATAGCTCCGCATCTTAATAATTCTAGAATAGTCTCTCTTGAATTTAAACTTTTTCTTCTATCTTCGGTATCAGAGTAAGTTAATAAAATCTGGGCTGGTATTAATTTATTTTTTTGAAATGCTTTTTTAAAGTTATTCATCAAGATAACTTGGCCACATGCTGCACATGCTTGTTTCTCAAAAATTCTAAGTTTTTTTTTTTTTAGATCCAAATAGTGGCACCCCAGAGACACTGCACCAGATGCAACAATTAAAACTTCAATTTTTTTTTTTCTTATAAAAAGGATATCTTCAATAAATGATTTAAACCATTCGTGATTAAATTCATTTTTTTTAATCAACAAAGATGATCCTATTTTTAAAACAATCCTTTTTGAATTATTAATGAGACTTTTTTTCATTGAATTGATTTAGCTAATTGCAATTTTAACTCTTCTATTCCTAGATTTGAATAACTAGAAATTGGAATAATTTTAGATCTAGTATTTTTCTTTAGCAATGTAATTATTTTTTTTATGCCGCTGGTATCTAATAAATCACATTTACTTAATAAAATTATCTCTTTTTTCTTTAAGTTAGATTTATTATACTTTTCAAGTTCATTTCTAATAACATTATAATTATCTATTACCTCTTCTATACTATTTGATGAGATATCACATAAATGTAAAAGCATTTTACATCTTTCAATATGAGCAAGAAATTTTAGTCCTAATCCTACACCTTTTGAGGCGCCTTTTATCAAACCTGGTAAATCTGCTAAAATAATATCTTTAAGATCAGATCTGTATAAACCCAACTGAGGTTTCAAAGTTGTAAAAGGATAATCCCCAATTTTTGGTTTAGCATTTGACAACTCTTTCAACAGAGTTGATTTTCCTGCGTTTGGCAGACCTATCAAACCAACATCAGCGATTAATTTTAATCTAAGCCATACCCATGTATCTGCTCCTTTCCCCCCCAAATCAAATTTTCTAGGAGATTGGTTTGTGGATGATTTAAATCTAGCGTTACCTCGACCTCCAATACCTCCTTTGAGAAAGACAAATAATTCTTGTTCATGTGAGAAATCTTTAATAACTCTCTTTTTATTTTCTGATAAAATTACTGTGCCGACAGGGACTTCTATTAAAAGGTTCTTTCCGAAGGAACCTGTTCTATTTTTTCCTGAACCATTTGAACCTCTTTGGGCTTTAAAATGTTGTTTGTATCTAAAATCTATTAACGTGTTAAGATTTGATACCGATTTAAATATAATACTTCCACCTGCTCCCCCATCGCCACCATCAGGTCCACCGAATTCAATAAATTTTTCTCTTCTAAAGCTCACACAACCAGAACCACCATCTCCTGACTTAAGGTAGATTTTGGCTTCATCTAGAAACTTCATTTAAAATAAAAATTATTTTTTTAGGTCAACGTTTACGAACGATCTACTACCAGTTTTTTTCTCAAAAGAAACGACGCCCTCTTTGACCGCAAAGATTGTATGATCTTTACCAATTGATACATTCTTACCAGGATGGAATTTTGTACCTCTTTGTCTAACAATTATATTTCCAGGTATAACAATCTCACCACCAAACTTTTTAATTCCAAGTCTTCTTCCAGCACTATCTCTCCCATTTCTTGTGCTTCCGCCTGCTTTCTTATGAGCCATTATTAGATTCTCCTTTTTTTAAAGCTAAATCTTTTGGTGATTTAGCTGTTTGGGGGTCTGTCTTTTTTACAGACTTATTAAATTGAACCTCTTCTATTTTTACTAAGGTTAAATCTTGTCTATGACCAATTTTTCTTCTGTAGTTGTGTCTTCTCTTTTTTTTAAAAACAACTATCTTTTTATCTCTTATTTGTTCAACAACTTTAGCTTTTACAGATACTCCGTCAACTAATGGAGATCCTATAAAAGATTCACCTTTTTCATTTTTAAAAAAAATTATTTCATCAAAATTAACCAGGTCATCTTTTTTAAGACTATTTATCCTTGGCAACTTAAGAAATTCACCTTGTTTTACTTTATATTGCTTCCCTCTATTTTGAAAAATTACTGTCATTTTACTTTGGTGAATGTTTGAATCACATTTATACAACTTAACTATCAATTATCAAGAAAATTTTATCAATTTGTCAACTTTAGGTAATTTTTGTTGTTATAATCAGAATTTTTATGTTATTAAATTTTTGAACAATCGTTTTATTATTATGACAGGAATAGTAATTACATCAGCAAAAAGATCCGCAATTGGTAAATTCATGGGTGGGTTATCTCAATATTCCGCACCAAAACTTGGAAGTTTAATTATAAACTCTATTATTGCAGAGACTAATTTATCAAAGGATTTAATTGATGAAGTAATAATGGGACAAGTTTTAACTGGTGGGTCAGGACAGAATCCTGCAAGGCAAGCTTCAATGTTATCTAATCTTCCTGAAAAAGTAAGTGCTCTAACTATTAATCAGGTATGTGGTTCAGGACTTAGGTCTGTTGCTATTGCTGCTCAATCAATTCTGTCTGGACAAAGTGAAATAATAATAGCTGGTGGACAAGAAAGCATGACTAATGCTCACCATACAATAAATGTAAGAAATGGTCTCAAAATGGGGGATGGCAAACTTAAAGATAGTATGATTATTGATGGTTTATGGTGTGCAATGAATGATTATCATATGGGAACGACAGCCGAAAATATTGCCCAAAAATTTAATATATCAAAAAATGAGCAAGATGAATTTGCAACTAATTCACAAAATAAAGCTGAAAATGCACAGAAAAACGAACATTTCAATAAAGAGATTACGCCAATTACTGTAAAAATTAAAAAAGAAGAAGTGTCATTTCAAACTGACGAATTCCCAAGACATGGTACAACTTTAGATAAAATAAAATCTCTAAAACCAGTTTTTGACAAAGATGGAACAGTTACAGCCGGAAATGCATCAGGTTTAAATGATGGTTCGGCTGCAGTAATGATAATGAAAGAAGAGAAAGCATCTGAGCTTGGTATAAAGCCAATTGCGAAAATTATTTCATCTGCAACTGTAGGTGTAGATCCTACTATAATGGGTATTGGTCCTGTACCAGCAGTTAAAAAAGCTTTAAAAATTGCAAATTGGAATATTGATGATCTCGATCTCATTGAAGCTAACGAAGCTTTTGCAGCACAATCATTGGCTGTATCAAAAGAGCTAAAATGGGATATGGGTAAAGTAAATGTTAATGGAGGAGCTATAGCTTTAGGTCATCCTATTGGTGCTTCAGGTACAAGAATCTTAGTAACATTAATCCATGAAATGGAAAGACAGAATAAACACAAAGGTATAGCTACATTGTGCATTGGTGGAGGTCAAGGCGTTGCAATGTGCATAGAAAGGCAAGAATGAACAAAATAGCACTAATTACAGGAGGCACAAGAGGGATTGGAGCATCCATCTCAGTAAAATTAAAAAAATCAGGCTATAAAGTTATAGCTAATTATTCAAGCAATGATGAAGCCGCAAAAAATTTTTCAGAAGAACATAATATAGATGTTATGAAATGGGATGTAAGTAATTTTTCTGAATGTGAAAAGTGCATTACCTCTATTTATGAAAATAATGCAAGTATAGATATTTTAGTAAATAATGCTGGTATAACAAAAGATGCTCCACTTCATAAAATGAGTCTTGAAAATTGGAGTAAGGTTATAGATGTTAATTTAAATTCTGTATTTAATATGACATCATTGATAATAAATAAAATGAGAGAAAATAAATTTGGAAGAATTATTCATATTTCTTCTGTGAACGGACAAAAAGGACAATTCGGTCAAACTAATTATGCTGCAACAAAATCAGGTCTCATTGGTTTTTCAAAATCACTTGCACTAGAGAGTGCAATCAAGGGAATAACTTCTAATGTCATATGTCCTGGATACATAAACACAGAAATGGTTGCTGCAATTAGGGAAGATATTCTTGAATCCATTGTAGATACCATACCAAACAAAAGGCTAGGAAATGTTGATGAAATTGCTGAGATGGTAGATTATTTAGCTTCAGAAAAGGCTAGCTACATAAATGGTGCAACTATATCTATAAATGGTGGTTTATGGATGGATTAAAATTCATCTTTCATTACCCTTATTTTCCTAAAGTTTTCATCATCAGAAATATCATCGATTCCAACTATTCTTAAGTATTCTTTATTGTCAAACTTCAAAAATGGATTCAATTGTAATTCTTCCTCTAATCTTGAGGGCACAGTGGGTAACAAATTATTTCTTTTTTTTTCTATATCCTTAATCTTCTTTTTCAATAAAGAATCATGAGGATTAAGATGAAAAGCAAATTTTGCATTTGATTCAGTATACTCATGTCCACAGAAAATCTTTGTATTTTTTGGCAAACATCTGATTTTCATTATCGATTGAACCATTTGACTATGTGATCCCTCAAACAGTCTACCACAACCTAGAGAAAAAATTGTATCACCAGAAAATAAAAAACCTTCTCTATCAA
>CACACI010000018.1 GCA_902530985.1 uncultured Alphaproteobacteria bacterium | reverse complement strand
TATTTATAATATCCTCTGGTTTATTTGAAGATTTGAGTTGCTCAAGATAAATTGACTTTTCCTTATTAACTAAATTTGTGTCAAGTTCTTCAATATTAATTGATTTGGGTTCTGTAGCAGCAATATGCATACATAGATTTTTTGAGAATTCTTCTACTTCATTTGTTTGTTTGTCAACATTGTAAATTAATAACACTCCTATTTTACCTGAATCATCATTAATAGAATTATGAATATATTTCTGAATAAAAGACCCATTAGCATTAATATATTTTAATCTTCTGATAACAATGTTTTCTCCTAATTTAGATATTAGATCTGTTAGATTGTATTGAACAGTTTCTTTTGAGTTAAAGAATTTTGAATCTGGAAGGTTTTGAATATTCTCGATTTTATTTTCTATGCAAGTAGATGAGAGATCATTACAGAATATTTGAAAGTTCTCATTTCTCGACACAAAATCTGTCTCTGAGTTAACTTCAACAATAACAGCTATATTTTTATTAATTTTAATTGTTACAAGCCCTTCTGAAGCTGATCGAGAAGATTTTTTTTGCGCAGTATTAATGCCTTTCTTTCTCAACCATTCTAATGCTTTTTCAATATTACCATTAGATTCATTAAGAGCTTTTTTACAGTCCATCATTCCTGCACCTGATTTATCTCTAAGATCTCTAATATCTTCGGATGTAAAATTCATTATGAATTAACTTATATTTTCTGTAGAGTTATTTTTTTGATCAAGTTGTTTTACACTCTTTATCGTCTCAGACACAGCATTACAATAAAACTCGATTGATCTAATTGCATCGTCATTTCCAGGTATAGGGTAATCTATGCCTTCTGGATTGGAGTTAGAGTCAACTACCGCAACTATTGGAATACCTATTTTATTTGCTTCTTTTACTGCTAAAATTTCTTTATTTGTATCGATAATGAATAATAAATCAGGTTTCCCAGACATATTTTTAATTCCACCTAGAGCTTTATTTAATTTTCCAACTGAATTTTCAAACATTAAAAGTTCTTTTTTTGTATACGAATTTGTTTTGTTTACCAGAATATCCTCCATATCTTTAAGTTTTTTGATGGAATTCTGAATTGTATCCCAGTTTGTAAGCATACCTCCAAGCCACCTTTTATTGATAAAGTATTGATCACAATCTAATGCATATTTTTCAATAATATCTGAAGCTTGTCTTTTTGTACCTACGAATAATATATTTTTATTCTCTTTTGCTAAATCTTCTATTATTTTTAGAGCATTATTAAAAAAAATGAGT
The DNA here is from genome assembly GCA_902530985.1 of uncultured Alphaproteobacteria bacterium. Taxonomy (GTDB): domain Bacteria; phylum Pseudomonadota; class Alphaproteobacteria; order Methylaequorales; family Methylaequoraceae; genus Methylaequor. The sequence continues at coordinate 15,193 of CACACI010000018.1, read as the reverse complement.
GTCTGTTGAAGATCAATAATATGTATGCCATTTCTGTGACCAAATATAAATTCAGTCATTTTTGGGTTCCATCTATTCTTTTTGTGACCAAAATGGATACCAGCATCTAATAGTTCTTTAATTGAAATTTGTTTCATATAAACTCCGGTTATACATTCACGCGACAAATAAACACCAGAGTAGCCACGTGTTTGAAATTAGTTTTGTATTTTTACATCTTAGTAATTTAAATTTCAACAATAAATTTTAATTAATCTGTCTAATATCTATTATACCATTAATTGATTTTATTTGATCTATGAAGTTTAGATCTACTCTAAAGTTTTTACTACTATGAATTTCAACTTTGTTATTCTTGTGTATAAATGTAAAACGAACATTATTTTTTCCGTTAAGATTGCTATCTAATAGTGTTTTAAGTTCTATAAAGCTTAAATTTTCAGGATTTAATTGAATATTATAAGATCTATTTTTAGATTCATATTGTTCAATTTTTTTAATATCATTAATAACAAATCTTTGTGAATTATTCATAAATTGTTTTGAAATTCTAAAAAAGTAAATTTCACCAACTTTTATCTCAAAATCGATATTTTCAAGAACTTCAGAGAAGCATATAGTATCAATAGTATTTGAATCATCACTTAAATTAAAAAAACAAAACCTTTTACCAAGTTTTGTTTTTCTTTCATTTACGTTATTTATCATTGCAATAAAAGTTTTGATCTTTAAATCACTTTTGTTAACTTCATGTGAGTTCAATTCCTCCAAGTCAAATACTTTCTTATCTATATTTATTTTTTTATGTATTTTTGTTGGGTGCTCTGAAAGGTAAAAACCAAAGGCCTCTATTTCCTTGTCTAATTTTACATTAAGGTCCCAATGACAAGTTTTATTGTTATCTAAATATTTATCTAGATCATCATTATCTGGAAAAAGGTTCGATTGATTCTCATTAAAATTTTTATGATAATTTGTATTATATAAAAGAATCTTATCTATATTTTTCATTAAAACTTTTTGGTTATCTTGTATTGATTTTAATGAATTTGAAAAAATTAAAGCCTCTAGAACCTTCTTATTAAGAACAGAATTAGTGACCCTTCTTAACATATCACTTAAACTTCTATATTTTCCATTTTTTTTTCTTTCATCAATTAAGTCATTAATTGAGGCTCCTCCAATATTTTTTATTGCGCTAAGTCCAAAATTTATAGCAGTAGGATTATTTTCTTTATCATAATTTACTACAAAATTACTATCTGAGGTATTTACATCTGGTTTAATAATTTCAAAACCCATTTTTTTTATTTCGTTACAATATATAGATAATTTTTCAAAGTTATTTAAATCGCAATTCATTAGTGCACAAAAAAATTCCATGGGATAATTTGATTTTAGATAAGCAGTTTGATAAGCAATCATTGCATAAGCCGCAGCATGACTTTTATTAAAACCATAACCTGCAAATTTAGATATTTCATCAAACAGCTTTGCAGCTTTTTCTTCTTTTATTAGATTATTTACACATCCATTAATAAAAGCTTCTCTTTGCGCTGACATTTCAGATTTAATTTTTTTACCCATAGCTCTTCTTAAAAGATCAGCCTTTGCCAGACTAAAACCTGCAAGTTTTTGAGCAATCAGCATTACTTGTTCTTGATAAACCATAATTCCATATGTTTCATCCAGAATATCTTTCAAATCGTTATGAATATAATTATAGTCTTCTTTGTTTTGTTTCCTATTTATATAGGTAGGAATATTATCCATTGGACCGGGCCGATAAAGTGAAACTATTGCAACCAAATCTTCAAAACGATCAGGCTTCACATTAATTATAGTTTCTCTCATACCTTGCCCTTCGAGTTGAAAAACACCAGTTGTTAGACCTTTTCTTAACATTTGATAAGTTAAGGAATCATTTAAATCAATAGATGCTATATCTACATTAATTGATTTATTCTTTAAAATTTTACAAGTTTCATCTATAACAGTTAGTGTTTTTAGTCCTAAAAAGTCAAATTTTATCAAACCAATTTTTTCAACAAATTTCATTGAGAACTGGGTTACAGGGATTTCTGATTTTGGGTCCTTGTATAATGGAATAGTTTTATTTAGTGGTTTTTCAGCTATTACTATTCCAGCTGCATGAGTAGATGCATGTCTCAACAAACCTTCAAGATTAAGTGATATTTCAAATAAACTTTTAATATTAGTATCATTTTTAATTAATTTCTTTATTTGTTTATTTTCATTGATAAAACCATTTAAATTAATAGGATTAGATGGATTATACGGTATCATTTTACAAATATCATCAATTTGATTTAATGGAAGTTGCATTACTCTTCCAACATCTCTTAAAGCTGCCCGAGCCTGAAAGGATCCAAATGTTATAATTTGAGCAACATTCAAATTACCATATTTTTTTTGAACATATTTAATTACTTCATCTCTTTTATCCATACAAAAATCAATATCAAAGTCTGGAAGTGAGACTCTCTCAGGATTTAAAAATCTCTCAAAAATAAGTCCAAATCTAATTGGATCAAGATCAGTGATTGCCAAACACCAAGCCACTAATGAACCTGCACCAGATCCTCTTCCAGGACCAACAGGAATTTCATTGTTTTTTGCCCAATTAATAAAATCAGATACAATCAAAAAGTAACTTGAATATCCCATTTTTACGATAGTACTTAACTCATATTCTAATCTTTTTTTATATATGTTTTTTTTATGGTTATATTTATTATTTTTAAATCTTTTTTCTAATCCATCTTCAGATTTTTGTCTAAGTAAGGTGTTTTCATCAAAACCATTTAATTTAATTTTAGGTAAAGTTGGATCTTTTTCCTGTAAATAAAATGAACATTTTTTTGCAATTAGGATTGTATTTTTACAAGCTTGTGGGATATCTTTAAAAAGTTGAAACATTTCATCAGAACTTTTTAAATAGAATTCTTCATTACTTTTGATTCTATCTTCGCTATCAAGATATTTTTGTTGAGCTATACTTAATAGTGCATCATGTGTATTAAAAAAACTTTTATTTAAAAAAAAGTTTTCATTAGTTGCAACTAGAGGAATATTTAATTTTATTGACTTTTCTAATAGGTAATTTTCGTAATTAGATGGTGTTTGTTTTTTTAACCTCTGTAATTCTAAGAAAAAATCATCACCAAAATTTGTATGTAAAATATCAATTAAATTATCTGATAAATTATCATTTTCTTGATAATTATTTGTTATAATGCCTGAATCACCTCCACCAAAACATATTAGACCTTCTTTGAACTCATGTATGTCTTCAAAAGTAATATAGGGATCATTAATTTCGGAATTATCTAAGTAAGACTTAGATACTAGTTTAACTAAATTTTCATAACCTTTTTCATTTTTACAAAAGAGTAGAATAAAACCGTTTACGTAACTCTCATTTCTTACAAATACATTAGCGCCTATGATTGGTTGAATTCCAGATTTTATACATTCGGTGCAAAACTCAAGACTTCCAAAGAGATTATTATTATCAGTTATTGCGGTCGCAGGTATTTTTTCTTTTTTACAAAAATCAACTAATTCACTAATTCTGAGAGCCCCTCGAGACAATGAATATTGAGAATAATTTCTTAGATGAATAAATTTTTGTGTTTTACATATCAACTAAATCACCTTGTTGTATTTTATAGCATTTTTTGAGTCTTTTTATTAAATTTAAATTATGTGTAGCAAAAATTGTTATTATCTTTTTTTCCTCAGCTAATTTAATGATAAAATCAAATACAATGGATGTGTTCTCGTCATCTAGACTTCCTGTTGGTTCGTCGGCAAGTAAAATTAATGGATCTTTTATCAATGCTCTTGCTATCGCTACTCTTTGTTGCTCTCCACCTGAGAGTAAACCTGGTTTAAATTTTTTTCTGTTGACGATCCCTAGAAAATCAAGAAATTCATTTGCTTTGGCTATAGATTTTTTGAATGGGTCGCCTTGAAGAATTAATGGTAAAGCTACATTTTCCTCAACACTAAAATCTTCTAAAAGTTGATTATTTTGAAAAATAAAACCTATATTTTTTTTTCTAAAATCTGCTTTATCTTCTACTTTGAGTTCAGTACAGTCGATTCCTGCAATATCTATTTTTCCGGAAATTGGATTTTCTAATAGTGCAATAAGGTTAAGTAATGTTGTTTTACCTGAACCTGAAGGACCTACAATACCAATATTATCGTTTTTATTTGCTGAAAAGTTTAAATTATCAAAAACTTTAACTGAAGTTTGCCCTTGAATATATGATTGAACTATATTTTTTAAATTAATCAAACTAATCCCATTTTATTAAATTAATTGGTTCAATTTTTGTTGCTCTTATTGAAGGATATATAGTTGCGATTAATGATAAAAATAATGATATAAATACTATTTTCATAATTTGTTCTGATTCTAAAATAATTGGCAAAGTTGAAAAAAAATATATTTCTTCAGAAAACAATTCTGATCCCATAAATAATTCAAGGAAAGTTTTTATTTCATTGATATTAATACAAAATAATAACCCTAAAATTAATCCAAGCAATGTTCCTAGAAAACCAATTATAAAACCATTTATTATAAAAATTTTTAATAATTGATATTTTGAAACTCCTAAAACCCTCAAAATTCCAATATCTTTTTTTTTATTAGAAACTAGTATCATCATTGAAGAAATAAGGTTAAATGCTGCAACTATAACTATAAGCATTAGTATTAAAAACATAACATTTCTTTCAACTTCAATTGCATTAAATAAAGATGGGTTTAATTCACGCCAATCGACTATTTTTAAATAATCAGGAATAATCTCTGTTAAGTTTTCTTTGATAAGGTTTAAATTTTTGAAATCGTTTACAACAAGTTCATAATGATCAATTCTTTCCCCATAATCCAAATAATCTTGAACTAAGCCTAAAGGCATAAATATTAATGACGTATCATATTCATACATTCCAATATCAAAAAAACCTGAAATTTTAAAACTAGCGGATCTTGGCAGATTTCCCAAAAATGTTTCATAACTTTTAGATGAGAGTATTGTTAAATAATCTCCTTCTTTAATTTTGAGCATTTTCTTAAGTTTTTCTCCAACTAAAATTCCTTCATTTTTTTTAAAACTATTAATAAATTTATCAGGTAAATTCTTTTTAAAAATCTGCCTATCTTCAAAGAAGTTTACAGACACTCCTTTGATTAGAATTCCATTTGAATAGTTTTTATAATTTAATAAACCTTGAGTAAGAATTATTTCATGTAAATGTATATCATCAGAACTTTTTAATAATAAATTCTTAAGTTTATCATTTTTTTTTAAGCCATTACTATATGATGATTGAATTTTTAAATGTCCATTAATTCCAAGAATTTTTTTTGTCAACTCTTCTCTGAATCCATTCATAACAGACATTACAATAATAAGAGTTGCAACACCTAGAGAAATTCCAAGAAATGAAAAAAGAGTGATTAATGAAAAAAATTTTTCCTTAGTTTTAGGAAAAAGATATTTTATCGAAACCCAAATTTCAAAAAAAGAAATCATATTACTTTTCTTAACATATTACTTAAATAATTATTTATTTCATTAATGTTGATTTTTTGTTCAACTTTTTCTTTTCTTTTAATAATACTAATTTCATTATTTTTTTTTAATGAATTTCCAATGATAATTTGTATTGGTGTGCCAATAAGATCTGCATCTGAAAACTTTATACCCGGTCTTTCAGTTCTATCATCATATATGACGTCAAAACCATTTCTAATTAGTTCAATATATAATTTATCACAAAAATCTAAACATTGATTATCATCAGTTAGTAAATTTATTAATTGAATTGAAAAAGGTGCAATTGAATGAGGCCAAATTATACCATTTTTATCATTTGAATATTCAATAAAGGCTGCTGGAATCCTAGAAACGCCAATTCCATATGAACCCATAAAAGGTTTAAATTTTCCTTTATCAGAATCTACATCAAATTTAAAAGAACTTGAATACTTTGTTCCAAATAAAAAAATATGAGCAATTTCTATACTTTTATAACTTTTCAATTTTTCAGTAAAATTAGTTTGTTTATAGTAATCGTCTGTAAAAGATTTTAAATCGAGTACTTCTTTATAAGATAGTTCATTAAATTTTTTTTTGAGGACATCTTCTCCAATAAATATTTCTGACTCCCCAGATTCAACAATCAAATGAAATTCATGAGAAAGGTTACCTCCAATTTCTCCGCTTGGCGCACGTACAGGAATAACAGGAATATTAAGTTCTTCAAATATTTTCAAGTACAATTTATAAAAATCATGATATGTGATTTCTGCATTTTTTTCATCAATATCAAAACTATAAGCATCCTTCATTAAAAATTCTCTAGCTCTCATTACTCCAAATCTTGGTCTAATTTCGTCTCTAAATTTACTTTGAATATGATAAAATTTCCTTGGTAAAGTTTTATAACTCTTTATGTATTGTCTTCCAATTGCAGTAATCATCTCTTCATTCGTTGGGCCATATAATAATTCTTTTTTATTACGATCGGTTATTCTCAACATTTCCTTTCCATAGGTCTCGTATCTATCACTTATTTTCCATATATCAGAACTCTGAATGGTTGGCATTAAAATTTGATTTACACCACCTTCATCATGAATTTTTTCTATTTTATTAATAATTTTTTTCAATACTCTGTACCCTAGTGGCAACCAACTGTATATCCCTGAAGTCTCTTGCCTAATCATCCCAGATTTTATCATTAATTCATGTGACTTCATTTTAACATCACTAGAAACATCTTTTAGTGTTGGGATGAAGAAATTAGAAAATTTCATTTTTTACAAGAATTAATAGTATTGATAAAAAAAAAGAAACAATTGAAGTAATAAATATTTTCTTTTTTAACATTGGATTTTTTGGTGCTCCAGGGTCATTTCCATCTATAATGTTTTCATCTCTTTGAACTCCAAAAGGAAGAATTATGAAGAGTATAAGCCACCAGACAATTACATATATGACTATAATTTCTAAACCGAACAAGAATTACTCCTGCTCAAGTTCAATAAGTGTACCATAAAAATCTTTTGGATGTAAAAAAATTACAGGTTTGTTGTGAGCACCTTTTTTTGGCTTTTCATCTCCAAGGATTGTTATTCCATGATTTTTAAGTCTAGCACAAGTTTCATTAATGTCTTTAACTTCTATACAAATATGATGAATTGCTCCACCATTATTTTTATCAAGAAATTTCTTTATTGGAGAATTATCACCATATGGATGCATTAATTCAATTTTTGTGTTCTCTAATTTAACAAATACAACACTTACACCGTGTTCCTTATAATTAGAAATATCTGAAACGTTAGCACCAAGAATATCAGCGTATTTTTTGGCAGCAGCTTCTAGATCTGGGACAACAATAGCTACATGATTAAATTTTGTAATCATTTTAATATTATATTCTAAATTCTAACAATCTCAATAAAGGTTAATGGTTTTAATCCTATTTTCATTTTTAAAAAACTTCTTACTATTACTTTCAACTCATTGCATAAAACATCATCAAAAATAGTTTTTTCTGATAATTTATTTATATAATCAATAATCAAAGTTTTTAATTCATCTTTATTTAGATCATCTATAAGAATAGATGGACAAAAAATAATTGGATCCGCTAACAATTCGTCATTTAAATTCATTATAATGTTTACAAAAATCTCACCATCACTCGATATAACTTTAAGTTCGTTAATGAATTTATCTTCTAAATTTATAACTTTATTACCTTTCAGAATTGTTTTACCAGAATGAATCTTTGAAATTATTTCTTTTGTTTTATCATTATTTAATCTAACCATATCCCCGTTCTCAACTAAGATTTGTTTTTTAATACCACATTTTTTTGCAAAATTTATATGTTCATTTAGATGTCTATACTCTCCATGAACTGGAATTAATACATCGGGTGCTACCCAATCATAAATTTCTTTTAATTCATCTTTAGAAGGATGCCCGGAAACATGTACGTTTGAATTAGTATGATCTAATATTTCACATCCTTTCTTCATTACTATAGCTTTTACATCATTAATTTTTTTTTCATTTCCAGGTATTTCTCTCGAGGAAAATATCACTATATCTTTTTTATTTATATTCAAGAATTTATGTTTATCATTAATTAACCTACTCAATGCAGCCCTTGTTTCACCTTGACTACCTGTGCATATTATTACTAAATCATCTTCTGGAATTATTTCTGCTTCTTTTTCGCTTACAATATTATTGCATTCTAACAAATATTTATTTTCTTTAGCAGATTCATATATTTTATGTAAAGACCTTCCAAGTAGTAAACAAGATTTATTAACTTCAGCAGAAACTTTTAATATAGTTTCAATTCTTGCAATATTTGAAGCAAAACAAGTAATTATAATTTTTCCGTTAATTTTCTTAAAAAAGATTTTTTTTAAATTTTCTCTTACTTCACCCTCACTTCCCGAAGGTTTTAAATCAAAAACATTAGTTGAGTCACACACCATTACATCAATTGGTCCGTCTAAGAATTCTTGTAATTTTTTCTTTTCTATAGGATTTCCTACTAATGGTTGGGGATCTATCTTCCAGTCTCCAGTATGAAAAATGTTACCTTTATTTGTTTTTATAAGAACCGAACTTGGCTCAGGAATGGAATGAGTCATACAAAACATTTTTATTATAAATGAACCTATTTTTAATTCTTTACCATATTCTAATAATATTATTTCGTAATCAGTTATTCCAACAGAAGCAAATTTTCTTTTTAAGACTGATGCAGTAAATGCAGTTGTGTATATTGGTAATTTTCCAAGCTTATTATATAAATAAGGAACTGCACCTATATGATCTTCATGGGCATGTGTTAAAATGATTGCTGAAAGTTTATTTATATTATTAGTTATAAAATCAATGTCTGGCATTATCAAGTCATTAGAGCTTGAAGCATTATCATGAAAGGTTACTCCAAGATCTACCATAATCCATTCATTATTATAATGATATAGATTACAATTCATGCCTATTTCACCAGAACCTCCTAGTGGCAAAAAAATTAAATTATCTTTTGAATATTTCACTTTAATTATTTTAAATAATTATTTATTAAGAAGTTTAAACCCCTTGAATTAAAAAATTCATCAATCTTTATAATATTTTCCAGAGAATTCTTAAAGTATTTAGCATTCCCTCCAGTCAATATTATATTATATTTGCAGTTCTGTTCTCTTTGAATTTTTTTAACCAATCCTTGTATCATGGATATATATCCCCAAAAAAAACCTGATTGAATAGCTTCCATAGTACTCTTTCCAACAATTTTTTTTGTTTTCTTAAATTTAACAAGAGGTAATTTAGCAGTTCCTTCTTCAAGTGACTTAAGTGATAAATCTATACCTGGAGTTATAACACCACCATCATAGGCACCTTTCTTATTTAAAATATCAATTGTAGTTGCTGTGCCAAAATCAATAATTATTATTGAATTTAAATACAAATATTTTGCAAAAATAATATTTATCAATCTATCATCTCCAATTGTTTTTTTATTTTTAATATTCGTTTTAAGCTTAAAAGACTTAAGCACATCTCGGGCATTAAAATAAGTTAAATTGTTAGAATCAAATAAATCAATAAAGAATTTTTTTGCAATAGGAACAACAGAAGAGATTAGAATATATTTTTCTTTACTTTTATTACAGAAATTTTTAATAAAATTTAAAACTTTAGATTTCTCTAACCTAGAAGTAGGTAACTTTAATGAAGATATAAACTTATTCTTATTAAAAATACATAGTATTACGCTTGTATTTCCTATATCTATAGTTACATTCATTATATAATCTCACCATATCCAATAGTTTTAACTTCACTTCTATCTTTTAAAATAATTTCACCTGATGGAGTTATTTTTTCGAATTTACCAATTATATTTTTTTTTCCTAAATTAATTTTTATTGGTTTTATTTTTTCATAAAATATTTTGGAAATATTTTGGCTTAATATATTAAAATCAATTCTAAGAAAATTTCCCAAATAATAATACATAGAATCAACAATCAAAAAGAATAATTTGAGAGGTTCAAACTTTTTTCCAAGTTGATTTAATGATGTATATTCATAATTTGTATCCATGGTTTTTTTAATTAAATTCAATCCAATTCCTATGATATATTGGTTTATATAGTTATTGTATATACTTGATTCTATGAGTATTCCTGCAATCTTTTTATCTTCAACAAAAATATCATTAGGCCATTTAAATTGGACATTTTTTATTCCTATTTTTCTTAAAATATTTATTAAAGAATATGTTATGAAAAGATTTATTTTTCCAGTTTGACTAATATTAAGTCTTTTTTTAATTAAAAATGAACACGTAAGGTCCCCTTTACTACTATTCCAGACTCTATTTTTTCTACCTCTACCTTTTTTTTGATAAGAGCAAAAAAGCGCTAAATGATTATTTTCTTTTTTTAAATCCAAACTAATTTTTCTTATTTTATCATTAGTATTTTCTAAAGAATTAAAAAAATGGAAATCAAAATAATCTTTACACATATTATTTTACTGAAAAAAGAGACAATGTTACAGAAGCACACAAATTTAAAAAGAATTGGGGGTAAAAGACTACAGTAAGATTGAATAAAGCAAAACCACAAAGCATATATTTTGAATTATTATTATTTATATTGTCTAATTCTTCTATTGGCTCATTAAAGAAAATAGACTTTATTAACCTAATATAATAGAAAGCAGCAATAACAGATGTTAAAACTGCAATGATTGCTAAATAAAATAGATTATTATCTATTATTATATTTAAAATAATTAACTTTCCAATAAAACCTGCCATTGGAGGTATGCCGGCCATTGAAAATAATATAATTGCCAAACATCCAGCAATTAATGGTTGAGACCGATATAATCCAGATAAGTCTTTAATAGAGGTAACATTAACTTGATCTCTTTGCATATTTAAAATAAAAAGAAAAACCCCTAAATTCATTGTAATGTAAAAAATTAAGTAAATACATATAGATGTAATTCCATCTTCAGACCCAGGGATTAAAGCCATTAGAATAAACCCAACATGATTTATTGTACTGTATGCCATTAATCTTTTTAAATCTGTTTGAAGTAATGCACCCAATGAACCAATTAACATAGAAGTAATTGACAATATTATTAAAATTTTACCCCAGTCAACAATTATCTCTCCAAATGGATACACTAAAATCCTTATAAGAACCCCAAATGCCGCAATCTTTGGTAATGTAGACAATAAAGTGGTAACTATTGATGGAGCACCTTGGTATACGTCTGGTGTCCACATATGAAATGGTGCCGCAGAGATTTTTAAAGACAATGAAACTAATATAAAGATTAAACCTACAATAAGCATAGTAGGTGTAGAATAAAGTTCAGACATAAACAAACTTATTTCATTAAAGCTTGTTGAACCGACTAACCCATATATTAAACTTGTTCCAAATAAAAAAATACATGTCGACAAACTTCCAATAATAAAATACTTTACGCCTGCTTCGGATGATATAAAATCATCTCTACTAAATGAAACCAAAATATAAAGAGAAAGACTTTGTAATTCCATAGACATAAACAATGAAAGTAGATCATTTGATGAAATCATTAATAACATTCCAACTACTGCAATTAAAAAAATTATAGAGAATTCAGGTCTTCTCAATGATTGAGAGTTATTGATAGTTAAATAAAAATAAATAATTAATCCTGCGCCTATAAGAATCAATGATTTTAGAAATGAACCAAAAGAGTCAACAATAAAAAATCCATTAAAAATTATTTGAGAATAAAAAATATCTTTTAATATAAAAAATTGTGCTAAAAATATTACAATTAGGGTTAAGACACCAATTTTTAAATAACCTTCATCTTTTAAAAAAGGTGATACAAAAAGCAATACGACCGAACATATAGCTAAAAATATTTCTGGAATTATTATCAAAATTTACTCATTAAAATATTGAAATTGGATATAACTGTATAATTCTATCTAAAGAAGTTGTTGTATAATCTAAAATAAAGCTAGGCTTTATTCCAATAATAAATACTAAAAGAACAAGCACCACATACACACTAATTTCGTAAATATTAACATCAACATTTTTTTTATCAAAATTCTCACTTAAAGTTCCTAAAAAAACTTTTTTATATAGATTCAACATGTAAGATGCAGAAAGAATTACTCCTAATGTGGCAAGAAATGCAACCATTGTATTTTTACTATATACAGCTAATAATGTAAGAAATTCACCAACAAAACCTGATGTTCCTGGCAAACCTATCGATCCAAGTGTAAATATTAAAAAAAACACAGAAAATTTTGGTAACTTATTATTCAAACCTCCAAAAAAACTTATTTCTTTTGTCTTAAACCTATTATACAGGCTCCCAATAGAAAAGAATAATGCAGCTGAAATAATACCATGTGAAATCATTTGTATCATTGCCCCATGAAGGCCTTGAATGTTAGCAGAAAAAATACCTAGAGTCACGAAGCCCATATGAGCAACTGAGGAATATGCTATAAGTTTTTTCATATCCTCTTGAACCAGTGCGATATATGAAGTGTATATAATTGCAACAACTGATAGAAAATAAATAAAAGGTGTGAAGAATATTGATGCATCTGGGAGTATAGATAAATTAAACCTTATAAAACCATATCCACCTAATTTAAGAAGAATTCCAGCAAGAATTACAGATCCTTCTGTAGGAGCTTCAACATGAGCATCAGGAAGCCAAGTGTGAAAAGGCCACATTGGAATTTTAACAGCAAAAGAAGAAAAAAATGCAAGCCATAACCATACTTGAATATAAAATGGAAGTGTAAAATCTAAAAGTTTTGGAATACTTATTGTACCAAATTCTTGATATAAAAAAATAATTGCAATAAGCATAAGTACTGAACCAAGAAGAGTGTATAAAAAAAATTTATAAGCAGAATATATCCTTCTCTCCCCTCCCCAAAAACCAATAATCAAATACATTGGAATCAGAATTGATTCAAAGAAAATATAGAAAGAAAATAAGTCAATTGCACTAAAAGTTCCTATCAAAAAAGATTCTAATAACAAGAATGCTGCTAAATACATTTTCATATTCTTTTTTGATTGAGGAAGAATGAAAATAATACAAATTAAAATTAAAAACGTTGATAATAAAATAAATGGCATCGATAAACCATCTACACCCAAAGAGAATCTTAGAGTATCATTATTAAACCAAGCAAATGTATTAACAAATTGAAAGTGAGGAATTGATTTATCAAAATTTATAGGTAAATAAAGAGATAAAAAAAAGGTACTGGCACTTGTCCATAATGCAGATTTCTTTGACTGCTCAGCATGTTCATCATCTTCTGATGATAAGAAAATAAAAATTAAACCTATGAGTGGTAAAATAATTAAAATAGGGAGTATTGGTAGACTTATCATTAAAAAATATAAATATATATGCTAATAAATAGAGTTAACCCTATCACTACAGATAAAACATAATGATATAAATACCCTGACTGCAGTTTTGAGATAATAACACCAAAGGAACCTACAACACGTGAAACACCATTTGGCCCTAAATTATCAATTAGATCATTATCAATCGACTTCCAAAATCCTTTTCCTAAATAAAAGGATGGTTTAACAATAAGCCATTCGTAAAGTTCATCTATGTAACATTTATTGAGGAAAAACATAATAATAAATTTTAATTTATTTTTAATAAATTGCATACTCTTCCTTAACTTAAAATAGAATACAGCACAAATCACTATACCTAAAATTATCATAATTAAAGGTATTTTTTTTACTAGAGTAGGGATTTCTCCTAGAGAATAAATTCTATTAATCTCTACATCTAAAAACATTATTCCTGACCATATATTTTCTAAGAGTGGACCTGCAAAAAAGCCATTAAAAATCATTCCAAAAAATATTGAGAAAATAGCTAAAACTACCAAAGGTAAAACCATGATTAAAGGTGATTCATGAATATGGGCAAAAACTTTCTCATCAGAAAGGTTTTCTCTGTGAAAAACATGTATTAATAACCTTGATGAGTAAATACTAGTCAAGAAAACACCTAATATACCAATCGTAAAAGCAATAAGATTAAAATTTTGATCAGATAAATATATTAATTCTAAAATCAAATCCTTTGAGAAATAACCACTTAAAAAAGGAAGTCCCATCAAAGCTAAAGAACCGATTAACATAGACACATAAGTCAATGGTATTCTATTATAAATTCCTCCCATTTTCTTTATATCTTGTTCATCAGACATACTATGAATAACTGAACCCGCACCTAAAAATAAAAGAGCTTTAAAAAAAGCATGTGAAAGCAAGTGAAAATATGCAGCTGAATATGCTGAAACTCCTATAGCCATAAACATATAACCTAATTGGCTACAAGTTGAATAAGCAATTATCCTTTTTATATCATTTTGAAAAACTGCAACACAAGATGCAAATAAACAAGTTAAAGATCCAATAATTAATATGAAATTCTTAGCTATGTATGATGCTTCTATTAGTGGAGACATTAAAATTAAAAGAAATACTCCAGCTGTAACCATTGTAGCTGCATGAATTAAGGCAGATACTGGTGTTGGACCTTCCATTGCATCAGGTAACCACACATGGAGACCAAATTGTGCAGATTTTCCCATACATCCAATAAACATTGTAATAACAATTAATGTTATAGAATGAACCTGAAAACCAAAAAAATTAAAGTAAGACTGACTATGAGAATTTACTAATAAAAGAATCTCATTAATATTTATAGTCCCAAAAACAATAAAAATAGTAAAGAGTGAAATAAGTAAACCAAAATCTCCTACTCTATTTGCAATAAATGCTTTTAATGAAGCTCTATTAGCCTCATCTTTATGACTCCAAAATCCAATAAGTAAATACGAAGTTAAACCAACACCCTCCCAACCAACGAAAAGTTGAATTAAATTAGAAGAAGAAACTAAAAACAACATAAAAAAGGTAAAAAGACCCAAATACCCCATAAAAATTATTTTTCTTCGATCTTTAGACATGTAGCCAACTGAGTAAATATGAATGATTGTAGAAATA
>CACACI010000017.1 GCA_902530985.1 uncultured Alphaproteobacteria bacterium | reverse complement strand
CTCCCTGAAACCACAGCTAATTTCATAGCCTCTGACATTTCTACAGGATTTAATGATCTTGCAACTGATGAATTTAACAATACTCCGTCAAAACCTAATTCCATGACTTTTGAGACATCGCTAGGTTTTCCAATCCCAGCATCAACAAAAATTTTTCCAGAGCACATTTTTCTTATTATTTCTAGATTATGTTCATTTCTAATTCCAAGTCCTGACCCAATTGGAGAAATTAGTGGCATCACAACTTCACAACCAAGATCTTCAAGCCTTTTACATAGAACTGGGTCATCAGAGCAATATGCAAATATTTTAAATTTTTGTTTTTTTAAATCTTTGGATGCTTCATACAACTCTATTGGATCAGGTAATAACAACTCTTTATCACTTATTAACTCTAATTTTATCCAATTTGTTTCAAGAGTTTCTCTTGCTAATTCAGCTGTCAAAACAGCTTCTTTTTTTGTAAAACACCCGGCAGTATTGGGTAAAAAAGTATATTTTTTTTTTATTTGATTTAGGAAATTATCCTTGATTGACAAATTAATTCTTCTGATCGCCAAAGTTATTATCTCAGTACCAGAAGATTTCAATGATTTGTTCAAAATATCAATATTTGGAAAAAGTGATGTCCCCATTATCAAACGTGATTTGAACTTCTTTCCATCAATTACCAATTCGTCTGAATTCATTATTCTTTACCCCCCAAAAAATGGTGCTACAATATCAATTTTATCATTTAGAAATATTTTTTTTTTTTTCCATTTCCGTCTCTGCACTAGAACATTATTAACCGCAACAGCAATGTTCGATTTTTCTTTCACTTTCACATTAAGAAAAGTTTCAATTAGTTCTTCTAGATAAGGTTCTTTTATTTCACACACAAAACTTTTCCCATTAATAAAGTATGTTTTTTTTGGTTCAATCATTTTTAAATGATAAACTAAAAAATTATAAATTAAATCTAGATGGAGAAAAAAATTTATATTTTCCTGATACATTTTCTTCAAATACATATTTAGAAACTATTTCTGCTGTAATCGGAGCTAATAATATTCCATTTCTGTAATGACCAAAATTGCATATAATATTAGGTGAAATTTTTTTCATAGGACCAATTATAGGGTTTCCGTCTACTATAGCCGGACGTAAACCGACTCTTATTTTTTTCAATATCAAACTTTCTAACTTTGGAAAAGATTCCCAGATAGAGTTTGTTAAAAAATATAATTCATCAATTTTAATAGAACTATCAAAACCTTTTTCTTCTTCTGTTGCACCAATTGCAAGTATTCCTCTGCTTCTAGGAGCTATATATATATTTCTAAACCATAAGTTATGAATTGGCAACTTTTCAGATGATTTTACTAGTAAAGAAATACCTTTTAAAGGTCTTAATGGCACCTTCAATCCAAAAGAATTATAAATAATCTCATTACTCCAGGCACCACATGAAATAATAATTTTCTCAAATTTGTAATCAACATTATTTAAAAAAACCTTATTCTTCTTTAACAAAATTTTCTTTATTTTTTTTCCAACTTTTATCACACCTCCCATTTCATGAATTTCTTTAATTAAGAATTTTTTTAAAAGGTCGGGATTAATCTGGTCTTGATTATCACAAAACAAAGAGGAAGTAATGTTTGAATTAAGAAATGGTTCTTTATCAAGTGTTTGTTTAGCATCAAGAAATGTTGAATTAAAACCAATTTTTTTAAAAAATTCTTTTTTAAATAACAATTTCTCTTGATCATCTTCATTTTGTGCAATCATTAATGATCCATTTTTTTTATATTCAAAAGAATTCTTAATATTTCTATCATTGTGAAGATTTTTCCAAATCCTTTTTGATTCAAGCATCAAATTAAAAAGCTCAAATTCTTGTGGTTTGGCTTCAATTAATGGTGCTAGCATACCCACAGCAGCATTGGTTGAATTGGCTTTAGTATTATTGGCATCAAAAATTATTACTTTTTTACCTTTTTTTAATAAATTGTATCCTGTAAAGAGTCCAATGATGCCCGCACCTAAAATTAAAATCATAAAAAAACTATAAACTATAAAAATTTTTATTTTAATTTATAATATTTTTATTATATGTGAATTAGAATGAGTAAATTAGATTTAAAATCAAGATTATCAGAACTTGAATTTCAAGTGACCCAAAATGCACATACGGAACCTCCATTCTCAGGTAAATTTTTCAATTTCTTTGAAGTAGGAACCTACAAATGTATCTGTTGTGATTCTGTATTATTTGATTCACAGGATAAGTTTAAATCATCAACTGGCTGGGCAAGCTTCCACTCATCTATCAATGATAAAGCATTAAAACTTGTCGAAGATCATTCGTTTGGAATGTTAAGAATAGAAGTTGTATGTTCAAATTGTCAGGCTCACTTGGGACATGTTTTTAATGATGGGCCCAAACCCAGTTTCAAAAGATATTGTATTAATTCAGCATCTTTAAATTTTAAAAAAAATGGTTAATTACTCTGAATTTTTCAAGAAAAGTTTAAATAACCTCAAATTAGAGGGAAATTATAGGATATTTGCTGATCTCGAAAAATTAGCTGGAAATTTTCCTCAAGCATTAAATTATAAAGACAACTCTGTTTCAGAAGTCACAGTATGGTGTAGTAATGATTATCTGGGAATGAGTCAAAATAAAATTGTATTAGAAAGCATGACTGATGCCCTAAAAAAGGTTGGAGCTGGTTCTGGTGGGACAAGAAATATTTCTGGAACAAACCACTATCATGTTCTTTTGGAGCGAGAGTTATGTTATCTTCATCAAAAAGAAGCTGCCTTACTTTTTAATTCTGGTTACTTAGCCAATCAAGCAACACTCTCAACTTTAGGAAAAAAACTTCCAGATTGTATATTTTTTTCAGATGAAAAAAACCATGCATCAATGATTCAAGGAATGAAAAACTCAGGTATAAAAAAAATTATCTTCAAACATAATGACTTAAATGATCTTGAAAAAAAACTAAAAAAATACGCTAAACATTTCACAAAGATCATTGCATTTGAATCAGTATATTCTATGGATGGTGATTTTGCTCCTATTAATAGTATTTGTAAGCTAGCCAAGAAATATAAAGCTTTAACATTTCTAGATGAAGTTCACGCCGTTGGGATTTATGGTCAAAGAGGTGCTGGAGTTGCAGAAAAAAATGGTGTTATGGATCAAATTGATATAATTCAAGGAACTCTTGCAAAAGCATTTGGAGTTATTGGAGGTTACATAACTGGAAAAAAAGAAACAATAGATTTTATTAGAAGTTTTTCTTCTGGCTTCATTTTTACAACTTCATTACCTCCTTGTATTGCAGCAGGTGCATACACTTCTATAAGACATCTAAAGTTTTCTTCAAGTGAGAGAGAAAAATTGTTTAAAGTTGTTAATGAATTAAAAAGTACTCTTAAAAAAAATAATATTCCATTTATTGATAATGATAGCCATATCATACCAGTTATAATTGGAGATCCAATACTATGTAAAAAAGCAAGTCAAATTCTCTTAGATGATTTTCAAATTTATGTCCAACCAATAAACTTTCCAACTGTACCAAGAGGAAAAGAAAGACTAAGAATTACGGCATCTCCTCAACATACAAGTAAAATGATAAAAAATCTGGGACTGGCACTTTGCTCAGTATTTAAAAATCTAAATATTAATCAGGCAGCATAGATTAAGGAGAAAGAATTTTTTTTTCCCAAATCTTCTTCTTCAAAAAATAAACTTCTCTTTCGTGAAGTCTATAATCTCCATGTTGCCAAAATTCAAATTCTGTTGGTTTAATTTTTATACCGGACCAATGGTCTGGTCTAGGAACATCAAAACCTTTAAATTTATTTTCGTAATAATCAACACGATCTTTTAAAAATTTTTGGGATGGTATTTTAGACGATTGTTCAGAAGCCCATGCACCTATTTGACTGCCTCGAGGTCTAGAAGCAAAATATTTATCTGAGTTTGATCTATCTAATTCACTGCCCTTACCCACTATCCTTATTTGTTTTTTAATTGATTCCCAATAAAAGCACATGGATAAATTATTATTTAAACTAATATGTTTTCCTTTATTACTATTAAGATTTGTGAAAAAAACAAAGCCATCATCTAAGATCAATTTTAATAAAACTATTCTTATATGAGGTTGGTTTTTATTAGCTGTACCAAGTGCAAACGCTGTATGGTCAAAAGGGTGTTTTTTCTTGGCTAAAGAAAACCATAAATTAAATTTTTTAAAAGGATTCATTATATCTTTTTAATTATAAATATATATTATAAAAATATTAAATATTAGTGATTAAACAATTAAGGTTTTTTAAATATGAATTCAATAATAAACTTACAAGGTAAAAAAGGAATAATTTTTGGAATTGCAAATGATCGTTCCATTGCTTGGGGGATAGCTGAAAAATTAAATGAGTGTGGAGCAGAATTAGCTTTCACATATGTTAATGATTCGATAAAAAAAAGAGTTTCTCCATTAGCCGAAAAATGCAATTCAAATCTAATTTTTGAATGCGATGTTGGATCAGAATCAAGTATTGATAATTTTTTTAAGAAAATCACCAAAGTATGGAAATCTTTTGATTTTCTAGTCCACTCCGTAGCCTTTTCAGATAAAAATGAACTTAAGGGTGACTATGTTAATACTTCTAGGGAAAACTTTGTTAATACACTTGATATATCATGTTATTCATTTACTGCATTGTGTCAGAGATCTCAGCACCTGATGAAATCAGGCGGTCAGATTTTAACACTATCTTATCTTGGTGCTGAGAGAGTTATGCCTCATTATAATGTTATGGGCATTGCAAAAGCTGCATTAGAAACTAGCGTAAAATATTTAGCTGTTGATCTTGGAAAAAAAAATATAAGAGTAAACGCCATATCTGCTGGACCAATCAAAACATTAGCTGCTTCAGGGATTTCTGATTTTAGGTACATTCTTAAATGGAATGAATATAATTCTCCATTAAGAAGAATAACATCCATAGATGAAGTTGGAAGAAATTCTATTTATTTGTTATCAGATCTTTCTTCAGGTGTTACAGGTGAAGTTATTCACGTTGATTGTGGATACCATGTAGTCGGAATGAAATCAGTTGATGCACCTGATATAACTGTTGAACGTTAGATATGAGTGGAAGTTCAATAGGTAAAATTTTTAAAGTTACAACATGGGGTGAAAGTCATGGTCAGGCTATAGGTTGTGTAATTGAAGGCGTCCCTCCAAACTTAAAAATTGATGAGAATTTTATTCAAAACTTTTTGGATAGAAGAAGACCTGGTCAATCTAAATTTACTACACAAAGAAAAGAAGAAGATAAAATAAAAATTTTATCAGGGATATTTGAACAAAAAACAACAGGAACTCCAATTTCTCTAATTATATATAATAAAGATCAAAAATCCAAGGATTACCAAGAGATTAAAGATAAATTTAGACCTGGTCATGCTGATTTTTCTTATCAAATGAAGTATGGAATCAGAGATTATAGAGGAGGCGGAAGAGCATCTGCCAGAGAGACAGCAATGAGAGTTGCTGCCGGAGCTATAGCACAAAAAGTGCTTGGTGAAAAAATTAAAATTAGAGGCGCATTAATACAAATAGGACAAGAGAAAATTAATCAAAAGAATTGGAACTGGAATGAGATAAATAAAAATGACTTCTTTTGTCCTGACAAGCAAGTTATTAAAAAGTGGGAAGACTATCTTTTGAAGATTAGAAAAGAAGGTTCATCAGTTGGTGCTATAATACAAATTACTGTTACCGGAGCACCACCAGGTCTTGGAGAGCCAGTTTTTTCTAAGATTGATGCTTTACTAGCTCAAGCAATAATGAGTATACCCGCTGTAAAGGGTGTGGAAATTGGAAATGGTTTTAAAAGTGCCGAATTAAGAGGTGAAGAAAATTCTGATGAAATTAGGTATAAAAATAATAAAATTTTTTTTGAATCTAATAACGCTGGTGGTAGTTTAGGAGGAATATCTTCAGGACAAGATATTATTGTGAAATTTGCTGTTAAACCAACAAGTTCTATACTAACAAAAAGAAAAACTATAAACTTAAAAAATAAAAATACATCTATTGTTACTAAAGGAAGGCATGATCCATGTGTCGGCATCCGAGCTGTTCCTGTTGGTGAAGCAATGGTAGCTATAATTTTAGCTGACTTATTTCTATTAAATCAAAGCCTAAAAACTAATTTCTAACAAAAATAAAAAATTCTTTGTTTCCTTTTTGACCAAGAATTGGACTTTCTATAGTTTGTGTATATTTATATTGAAATTTTTTTTTAAACCAATCATCAATATCTTGACAAACTTTAGAATGAATATCTGGGTTTTTGATAATGCCCCCCTTACCCACATACTTCTTATTTACTTCAAATTGAGGTTTAATCAGAGAAATTATTTTAAAATTTCTTTTTAGCAATTTTTTTACAGGTAATATCACCTTCTTTAATGAAATAAAACTTACATCGCAGACAACCAAATCAATTAATTCTGGAATAATTTGGTTGTCAAGTTCTCTTGCATTTGTTCTTTCCAATAGAATTACCTTGTCAGAATTACGGAGGTTCCAATCAAATTGACCATAACCAACATCAACTGCATAAACTTTTTTCACCCCTTTATCAATTAAAACATCTGTGAATCCTCCAGTAGAACAACCAATATCAAGACAAACTTTTTTTGAGACATCTATATCAAAAACCTCTAAAGCTTTATTTAGTTTGATTCCACCTCTTGAAACCCAATCATGATCATTTTTTTTTAATTTTACTATTTTATTACTTTTAATTGTTTGACCAGGTTTGATGATTTTTTTATCATCAACAAAAACATTTCCTGACATTATTAATGCCATGGCTTTATTTCTTGAATCGACAAGATTAAGTTCCTTAAGAATGATGTCAATTCTATAATTATTTAAATCTTTAGGTACTTTTTTTGTTATAAACATCTACCAATTTCTTGAAATAACAAAATTTGTTAAATCAATCACTCTTTTAGCTCTGGGTCCAAATGGTTCTAAAAGTTTTTTTGAATTTTGAATTAATTCCTCAGATTTTTTTTTTGCCTTATCTTTTCCAAAGAACGAAATCAAAGTTTCCTTTCCTCTTGAATAATCTTTCTTTGTTTTTTTACCCATTTTCTTTTCATCACCTTCGATATCTAGCAGATCATCTTTTATTTGGAAAGCAAGACCAAGGTTTTTGGCAAAATTAATAAATTTTTTAAATTCTTTTTTTTCTGATAATATTAGTCCTGCTATACAAGAAAATCTAAATAATTCCCCTGTTTTAAGTTTTTGAAGAAGTAATATTTCTTCTAATGAAAGTTTTTTTTTCTCTGCATCTAAGTCTAACATCTGTCCTCCAACCATACCCA
Organism: uncultured Alphaproteobacteria bacterium; assembly: GCA_902530985.1. Taxonomy (GTDB): domain Bacteria; phylum Pseudomonadota; class Alphaproteobacteria; order Methylaequorales; family Methylaequoraceae; genus Methylaequor. The sequence continues at coordinate 9,271 of CACACI010000017.1, read as the reverse complement.
TAGCACCTGATGCCCTGGAGAGCTCATTAATCAAAATACATCTTACTTCAGGGTTTGGGTGAGTTTTTTTATCTGACAGAATTTCAAATGCTAAAGATTGAAATGCATCACCAACAAGTATAGCAGTAGCATCATCAAACTGCTTATGACAGGTCTTATGACCTCTTCTCATATCATCGTCATCCATAGCTGGAAGGTCATCGTGAACTAAAGAATAACAATGAATTAATTCAATTGCTGCTGCAGCTCTAAAAGCCATTTTTTTATTCACACCGAATATTTTTGAAATCTCCATCAAAAAAAGTGGTCTGAGTCTTTTACCTCCAACACTTATTGAATACTTCATCGCTTTATAGAGCTTTAATGAATATTTATTACTAGGAAGAAGGTTTATAAAAGATTCATCAAATTCTTTTGCAAATTCAGTAATAAATCTTTCAATTTTAAGCATTAAGTTTCACTATCATTGGACTTTTTAAGAACTGTATTAATTTTCATTTCTGCATTTTTTAACTTTTTCTCACAATGATTTTTTAAAAACATTCCTTGCTCGTAATACTTTATAGAATCATCAAGACTTATTTCACCACCCTCAAGCAATTGAATGATTTCTTGCAACCTTTTGAATGCTTCTTCATAAGTCAAATCTTCTATTTTTTTATTTAAAAGATCTTTCATCTTAATTACTTTTACTTTTACTTTTACTTTTACTTTTACTCTTAATATTTTTCTAATCTAAAATTCATCTTTTTACTATTTAGATGATTTTTATTTAGAATTTTAATATTTATATTCTTACAAAGTTCATAAATATCTTTTTCTGCTTTGGGATCATCTGTATTTACAATAAGAATATCACCTCGATTAATTTCTTTAAACTTTTTAGATATTTTAAGCACAGGTATTGGACATTTCAATCCTAGTAAGTCTAAAATATGTATCTTAGTTTTCATATTATATTCATCATAAAAAACTAACGTTGACAGTTGTTTGATAATCAGTATAGAAATTACAATATATTTAATAATAAAGGAACAAGATATATAATTATGTTAAGAAAAAAAATTTTATCTATCTTCTATGTCTTTTTCAGTCTGTTGGTTTGTTTTAACCATTCTTTAGCTAATGAAACAATCAGGATTGGATCGCTTCAATATGGTAGTGTAAATTGGGAACTCAAACTTATTAAAGAATTAGAACTCGATAAAAAAAATGGATTTAATCTTGAAATAGTTGAGTTAGCCAGTAAAAATGCTGCTGCCGTGGCGCTTCAAGGCAATGCTGTTGATCTAATTGTAACCGATTGGTTTTGGGTTTCAAGGCAGAGGAGTGAAGGACGAAAATTTTCTTTTGTACCTCAATCTATGGCTGCGGGTGGATTAATAGTTTCTAAAAATTCAGATATTACAAGTGCAGTTAATTTAGAAGGAAAAAAAATAGGTATTGCTGGAGGACAAGTTGATAAAGGTTGGTTGATTTTTAGAGCATTTTTTAAAAAAGTATATGGCAAAGAATTAAAAGATGTCAGCAAGCAAATTTTTGGAGCCCCTCCCCTTTTAAATAAAAAAATAGAACAAGACAATTTCGATGCCATTCTTACCTATTGGCCATATCAAGCTAAACTTCTAACAAATGATAAATTTATTAAAATTATCAATATTACAGAAATACTAAAAAAACTTGATTTACCCGAAGGAATTCCTGTTATTGGTTGGGTTTTTAAAGACAAATGGGCCATTAAAAAAAATGAACTTTTGGATAGTTTTCTTAAAGTTTCAAAAGAAACAAAAAAAATTATGTTAGAATCTGATGATATTTGGAATAATATTCGTCCTCTTATGAACGCCGATGATGACAAATTGTTTATAAATTTACGTGATATCTACAGGGAAGGCATACCATCAGAGCAATTTACTATTGAACAAATTAATGGTTCAAAAGAACTATACTCAATACTATCTAATATAGGTGGTCGTGAACTTGTAGGAAAAGCAAAAACACTTTCCCCTGGGACTTTCTGGACTAAATAAAAATGGAAAAAGACAATCCAAGCGCAATAATAAGAATTGCATCCATACTGCTTTTCTTCTGTTTGTGGCAGGTTTCTAGTATTATAATTGAAGTAGATCTGCTTCCTGGGCCTAAAGAAGTTTTCAACAAGATTATTTTAGAGACAGAAAATAATGAAATTTACTATCATACCGCTATAACCCTTAAAAGGGTCTTTTTATCATTTCTGATAGCAATGTTTGTTGGTACTTTTTTTGGTATTTACATGGGGAGAAATTCCAAAATAAACGCTTTTTTAGATGATTGGTTGATATTAGGTCTTAATGTTCCTGCGCTCGTAATAATAATATTATGTTATGTTTGGTTTGGTCTGAATGAAGTTGCTGCAATTTTGGCAGTCTCCCTAAATAAAATACCAATGGTTGCTGTCATAATGCGCGAAGGGGCCAGATCTATAGAAAAAGATTATATTGATGTTGCAAAATTCTATAATATTTCAGGAAAAAAGTTTTTTTTTAAAGTTATCTTACCTCAATTATTTCCCTACCTTCTCTCATCTGCAAGGTCTGGTCTATCCTTGATTTGGAAAATTGTTCTTGTTGTTGAATTGCTGGGTAGAAGTAATGGCGTAGGTTTTAAATTATTTGGTTTCTTTCAATTTTTTGATATTTCAGGTATTTTGGCTTACACTCTTGTATTTGTATTATTAATAATATTGGTAGAGTTTATTTTAGTCAGACCATTCGAGAAAAAAATATCAATCTGGAGATAAATAAAATTGGACTTTAAAATTGAAATTAAGAAAAAATCATTTGTGAATTCGCATGATCAAACATCTGTAGACGTTCTCAAAAATATTAATATTCAAATAAAATACAAGGAATTCGTGTGTATTGTTGGCCCATCGGGTTGTGGAAAAACTACATTAATGAATATAATAGGTGGATTGATACATGCAGAAAATCAAAAAATTCTCATAAATAATAAAAAACTACAAGTTAACCAAAATTTTGGATATGTTTTTCAAACAGCCAGACTTCTTCCTTGGTTAACTATTAAAGAAAATATTGATTTGGTTTGCGATGAGAATAAAACTCATCATAAAAAAAAAGTTGAAGATTTACTCCACAGTTTCAACCTATATGAATTTAAGGACTATTATCCAAAATCCATATCAGGAGGAATGAGAAGAAAAGTCTCACTTGCAAGAGCCTTAGTAAGGGATCCAAAAGTATTATTAATGGATGAACCTTTTATATCACTAGATCAACCAACGTCTGAGAGTCTTTATTCTTCTCTTGTTAAATATTGGAAGAAAAATCCTTTAACCATTATACTAATTACACATAATTTAAAAGAAGCAATACTTCTAGGCGATAGAATTCTTTTTTTCTCTAAAAGACCTGCTTCAGTGGTTTATGATCATAAAGTTAAATCCAATAGAGGAAAATTGTCCATTGACGAAAAGGAAATTCAAAATGAATATTCTTTTTTAAAAAAAAAATTCCCCTATTTACTTGAAGGTCTGGTTAAATAATTTAGGAAACGATTGATGGATACATATTTAATTTATATAGATAAAGGTGGTTTTATTTTTTCCTTTTTATTGTTTCTGTCAGTCATTACAGTTGCCATCATAATTTATAAATATTTAGAAATTTATATTTTCAACAGTTTGGATTTTTCGAAATTCATTAATTTTTTAAATGATTCAGGTAAAAAAATCACAAGTACTGAACTTAAAGAAGATTTTATTCATCTTGCCCCAAGATCTAAAAAGAAATTTATTACAAATATTCTAAATATATATGAATCTAACAAAACTAAAGAATCTATCGAGGAAGAGATAAATATAATTGTAGAAAATGAATTTAAAAAAATTAATACGTTGTTACCCTCACTTGAAGTTATTTCTCAAGTAAGTCCTCTAATTGGATTATTAGGAACTGTAATTGGAATGATCGATTCATTTAATGAGCTAGAGCTTGGAGGGAGTCTAGTTGATCCATCGATTTTAGCTGGAGGTATATGGACAGCTTTGTTAACCACTGCAATGGGGTTAATTGTTGCCATACCCGCTCTTGTCAGCCATTTTTTTTTAGAAAAGAAAATTAATAGTTTTTACGATAACTTGAATATTTTATTGAAAAAAATATCTATAGTTTCAACCCACTAATGCTAAAGCCAGTATCACAAAAAAAATCTCCTAGGATAAATATTATCCCACTGATTGATATAATTTTTTTAATGCTAGTATTTTTCATGTTAGCTACAAATTTTAGTAGAAACAATGAAATTAGTTTTACATTAAGCAATCAAAAAAAAGTTGTTAATCAATTAAATAAAGAAAAACTAATGATCCTTAATCTAAAAAATGATGAGATTATTTTTGATGATTCTAGTATTAATTTGAATGATTTAGAAATGAATTATTTAAAAAAATGGAGATCTTTGAATTATGAGAGAATTGTTATTCTAAATGATAAAAGAAGTTCTATTCAGTCATTAATATCACTTTTAGATCTAATAAAAAAAAATAAAATAAAAAATGTAAACTTTTCTAATGAACCCAACAAAACGCCAAAAAAATAAAAAAGGATTAAATGAAACGGTAAATCTAATACCAATGATAAATTTAATTTTTTTGCTACTAATTTTTTTTCTTTTAACTGGGGTTATAAGTAAAAAAGATAACTATACAATTGAAAAGCCCATATCGAAATTTGGTGAAGAAAGTAAAAATTTAAATGAAATAGTTATTTTAACTATAAACAGTAAAAACCAAGTTTACTATGAAGACAACTTGATTAGCCTCTCTGATTTAAATCAAATTATCAATTCTAAAGAAAAAAAATATATTTTTGAAATTGATAAAAATGCTAAAAGCTATGAATTTGTTAAAGCTATAGAAGAAATAAATAAACAGAATATTAAAAAAATTTTTTTAAGAGTTGAAAAGTCTGAAGAAAAAAATGACTAACTCAAAATTATTGTTTTTCTCTATTTTTATTTCCATGGTTGTACACATCATTACAATCTATAATTTAACTATTAAAAAAAAAGATAAAGAAATTTTTGTAATCAATCTCAGTGAATTCAAGGAATTTAATTTTTCACAACCTTCACCTCCTCCCCCAATAGAAAAAGAATTTATCAAACCGGAACCAAAAAAAAAGATTGTAAAAAAAAAAGTTGAAAAACCTTTAGACAAAAAAAAGACTTTATCAATAAAAAAAATTGAAGAAGAACCTTTAAAGCAAAAATTACCCGAACCACCCAAACCTAAAGTAGTTGAACAAACAAAAAATCCAAATATAAAAAAAAATCCACCAGATAAAAAACCAATAGCAAAACCAAAAAAACAGTTTTCATTACAAAAAAATCAATTGGCAATTGTTAACAAATTACTAAGTGATTATTTAAGTTTTATTTCACTAGAAATTAATAAAGTAGCAGCAAAATCATACCCGATTCAATCAATAAAAAGAAGGGAGCAAGGTACAATCAACTCTATTCTTGTTATAGATAAAAATGGCAAACTAATAAAAATCAAATTTGAAGATAAAAGCCCAAAACGATTGCTCAATGCTACAAAACAAATATTTAAATCATTTGTTTTTCCAAAACCACCAAGTGAAGTTTTAGATTCTAACGGACTCCTTAAAGTCAAGATTCCTGTAAATTTCATATTAAAATAAAATTTTTGTTGTATAAAAACAACAAAATGTTGCAAATTTACCGTTTTTTAAAGTTATAAGTTTGCTTAATCTGGAAATTATGTAAGATTAAGCTATTAAAAATTGATTATATTAACAACTAAGGAAGGAAATATATGAAAATTTCAAAAAAAATAGCGGTCGCTGCTATACCTGCTGTAATGGCATTAGCTTCCACTTCTGTTGATTCAAAAATTTTACTCATGAGTCAAGAAGGTTGGGAAGTTTCTTTTGATGGTGCAGCTAACGCTTTTATCATGAAAAACAGTGTATCTGATGCACCTACTACAAGTGGTGGAGCTTCTTTCACAGCTAACACTTTGGGTGGAGTTGCTGCAGGTAACGATGACACAAGTATTGTAACTGGTCTTTTACCAAATGTTTGGGGCATGACTTTATCCGCTCCTACGGCAAATGGATTAGACGTATCTGCAAGACTTGGTCTATATACTCATATGAATGGTCAAGATAATGCTCTTGGTAATGGTGTATTAAACATTCGTGAAACTAGTGGATCAGTATCAGGTTTTTTTGGTACAGTATTAGTTGGACGTAGTTTAGGTATTCACCAAAGTAATGCTATTCTAAGTGACATGTTATTATTTGGTGTTGGTGCTGCTGCATCTGCAGATAATAATGGTACAACTCTAGGTAGAATTGGTCTTGGTTACTTATACACAGACTTTCAACCTCAAGTTTCTTGGACACTCCCAGATCTAGGCGGTGGTTTCAACGCTAAAGTTGGTATTTTTGATCCAAGTGACGTTGCTGCTGATACAGCAACTTTTAATGCTACAGATAAATCATCTCCAAGAGTTGAAGCTCAAGTAACTTGGAACGGTGGAGTTCAAAACTTAGGCATTAACATTTGGGTTGATGGTAGTTTCCAGAATACTGACAGATCTACAGCTGAAGCTGCTGCAGTAGAAGGTACGCCTGCTGCTGGTGCAGACACAGATGATGATGTAAGTTCAGCTGGTGTTGGTTTTGGTACAAAACTATCCTATGAAGGTTTCCAATTAGTAGCTTCTGGCTTCTACGGATCTGCAATGGGTATTAGAGGTCAGCATTCTGTTCAAAGTGGCGCTGGTGCCGTTGGTGCATTGGATGATGTTGGTAAAGAAAGAAAAACTTATGGTGGATACATCCAGGGTACATTTGACTTTGGACAAGGTACATCTGTTGGTTATTCTTACGGTGGTAACTACATGAGACAAACTGGTAATGATTTGAACAATTCTGGTACAATGAATAACCAAACTATGCATTCTGGTATGGTATGGCACAATGTAACAGATAACTTCAGATTAGTTGCTGAAGGTGGATACGTTGAAAAATCTTGGTATCTTGCTGATGATGATCAAGAAGATTCATTCGGTGGTGTTGGAGCTTTCTTCTTCTGGTAGAAGTTGGACCAACTAACATCTGTTTAGTTTAAGAAAAGGAGAGTTATTTAACTCTCCTTTTTTTTTTGCTATTTTTATAGAAAAAGGTATTATTTCTCCAATGAGATATCTAGTTTTCATTCTAGTCTTAATAACTCTATCAAGTTGTTCCACAGTAATGGATATATTTGATGAAAATAAATTCTATTATAAGAGTGGGTATCAAAGAGTACAAATTGATACAGAAGATGAAAACATAAAAAATTCTCATCCAGTTAAAATTGATCCCTCGAAGATTGAAGGTGCTCTCAAGCTTGTACTAACAAATTTTAGCGGTAGACCTCAACAACTCTTTCCAAATGAAAAGGTAAGGGATTATGCTGATGCTATAAGCGAAGCATTAGTAGATGCTCAACCAAATCAAGATATTGTTTTTACTATTGAGGGTTGGTATAAACAAAAAGGATTATCTGCAAATAGAGTTACATCAGGTCGGATGTTTTATAATAAGTCAGGATTAAACTTGGTTTTTGGTTCCATAATGCGCAAAGGAAATATGCATGATACCGATCCTATGCTTGCTTCAGGAATTAATGATGATTTAAAAAATAATCCATATGTTCCTGGCTCAAGATTCCAAACAATAAGAAGTAAATTTAAATTAAGTGCACTTCCTAATTCTGGAGTTTTTAGACCAGCAGTAGCCAAGGGCAGAGGTGATTGGTTGATTTTTTCGACAAAAGCTTTACAAGCTAGAAGTAATTTAAATAGACAGCAACAAAGCTTAGCATTGAGGTCTAATATTGGTGTGGAAGACCTAAGAAATGAAGTTCAGAACTTAAAAAGAGAACTTAGATCTATTCGAAACCCCTATTCAAATCAAAATGGAAGATATGGTTACAATAATTATCCACCCAACAACTATCCACCTAACCAATACCCACCGAATTACCGACAAACGCCTTATAATATGAATGTACAATCAGCATACCCATATCCTAACTATCCTAATCCAGGTTATTACCAGCAGAATCCTGGTATACAACAAAATAGTAATATACAAAGAAATGAACTATCAATTAAATCTCTTGAAAGCATGAGAGAAAGAGGATTGATAAGTGAAGAGAGTTATTTTAAAAAATTAAAAGAATTAGGATATTAATTTTTTTTAAAACTCGAGTTCCATATTCCATAAAAACATATGGTTGGTAGATGCATCAGTTAAACCATGCAAGTAACCTAGAGATAATTCATATTCAAAATCAGTGAAATCAATTTCTGTTTCAAACTGAAAACCATATAAATGTTCTTGTAGACTAAAGGTATTAAAATTTGATATCTCACCAAATTCACTGAACCCAAAAACTCCTACATCAAAGTCTTGGAACACAATATTTTTAAGCATTAACTGATTACTTAAATCAAAAGTTGTAGAATTTGATGATTTATTGCCTAATTCTTTTTCAAAAATAAAATTTGTAATAAAAACTAATTTATCATTACTCATTTCATTTAAATATTTATATTCGATTTCATCACCCTTAGCTGCTTCTGACACAAAGTTATAGGAGAAATAGACAGCTCCAGCAAAATTTTCATAATCAAATATTTGTAATTGGTTCTGAAACTCTGTCTTTTCCCAATCCAAGGGTGTGTCGCTTTTATCTGAAACATGAAATTCAAGTTCTGATTGCCAATATCCAGTCCAAGAGTATTCAGTTTCAAAAACATGGTGATGAGATTTATTATACTCCACCCTATCATCATGATTAAAATGTCCTCTCCACTCTAGTGATTGTCTTCCTTCTTCTACTCTGGGACTATATATTTTATGGTGAGCGAAAGAATAGTTGCTAAATAAAATTGTTAAAAAAAAAATTCTGAACATAAATTAATTACTTAAGTCACCTTTTAAAATAGTCATGTGGAATTGGTAATCTTCTTCTCCTTCTTCAGTTTCTTTGTAAATCAACCCGAGAAATTCATCTTCCAAATAAATCTCACAAGAATCGTCGATAGCTTTTCTTTCTTTTACCAAAAACTCATTAGTCTTAAAAACTTTATTGAGGTAGTTTTCAATTTTTTTTAATTCATCTTCTGTCATTGCGCCAAACTTTTAAGAGTATATGATAAACATTAAATAAAATCTAGCAAGGACAT
>CACACI010000016.1 GCA_902530985.1 uncultured Alphaproteobacteria bacterium | reverse complement strand
TCGGACATTGTTGAGAGGAAAATAATAGAAAAAGCATGTAGTCTTTTTATCAAAAATAAAAAACAAAAGTATTTCACTGGCGTAATTGATGGAATAGAATCTTATGGGATTTTTATAAAAGCTTCAAACTTACCTTTTTCTTGCCTAGCAAGAATAAGGCATAATTTTCTAGAAAGAACAGAAAACCAAAAAAGGAAAAACATTATAAATTATCAAATAGGTCAAAGAGTGTCTTTCAAAATAAAAAGGAATGATATAAGGTCGGGTAAAATATTAGCTGGCAATGTCAAAATAATAAAAGATTAGGACTATGAACAAGTTAATGTTTATAAAACGAGGTTTCAGCAAAAAATGTCCTCATTGCGGCAAATCACCAATATTTATAAAATATATTAAAACTTTTAACAAATGTAATAATTGTGGAATCAAATTGTCAGAATATAAGTCTGATGATGGACCAGCATATATTACTATATTTATTATTGGTCATATATTGATTCCAATAATTTTATTAGTAGAAAAGAATTACAGCCCATCAATTACAATTCAAATGTTGATTTGGCCATTGTTAACAATTCTATCAAGCTTATGGTTATTACCAAGAATAAAAGGAGCTTTTATAGGCTTACAAATCTTTTTGGGAGATAAATCAGGTAAAACTTGACACAAAACTAATTATTTATATAACAACATCATGGGAAAATCTAACACAATTCAAGTTAAAATGGTTAGTACAGCAAATACAGGTTATTTTTACGTAAAATTTAAAAATCCAAAATCAATGACAGAAAAACTAGAGCTCAAAAAATATGATCCTAAAGCAAGGAAACATGTAATCTTTAAAGAGCAAAAAATAAAGTAAATTACTTTTTAATAATTATCCCAAGCTCCTTGAGGTGTTTGCTTGAGACTTCTGTAGGGGAACCTAACATCAAGTCTTCTGCCTGCTGGTTCATTGGAAAAGCAACAACTTCTCTAAGATTTTCTTCACCTGATAATAACATAATCATTCTATCAATACCTGGTGCTGAACCTCCATGAGGTGGGGCTCCAAATTTAAATGCATTAAATAAGAAACCAAATTGTTTTTTTAAATCTTCAATACTATAACCAGCTATTTCAAATGCCTTTAACATAATATCTGGTTTATGGTTCCTTATTGCACCTGATGATAATTCAATACCATTACACACTATATCAAATTGCCAAGCCAAAATATCTAGTGGATCCTTATTAATCAATGATTCCATGCCTCCTTGCGGCATTGAAAATGGATTATGACTAAAATCTATTTTTTTAGTAATTTTATCTTCTTCAAACATTGGGTAATCAATTATCCAACAAAATCTAAATGATTTTTTTTCAAGTAATGCAAGTTGATCGCACAATTCATTTCTAACAATAGAGGCAAATTTATTAGCTTCATCTTCATGATCAGAAACAAAAAATACAGAGTCACCATTTTTTAGGTCTAAAATCTCCTTAATCTTATTAAGGTTAGTTGGTTTTAAATTGTTAGCAATTGGCCCTTTGAATTCACCATCACTAAATACAATATAACCAAGGCCTTTTTGCCCATTATCTCTAGCCCAATTATTCAATTTATCAAACCATGCTCTGGGTTTGTCAGATGAGTTTGGTGCTTTTATAGCTTTGACAACATAACCTTTTTGGATATTATTTTCAAAAATCTTAAACCCAGAATCTACAAAACATTCAGTTATATTGTTTATAATTAAAGGGTTCCTTAAATCTGGTTTATCTGTACCATATTTTTCAATCGAGTCTTTATATTTTATTCTTTCAAAAGGGGGGGTATTTACTTTATTTTCTGAATATTCACTGAAAATTTCAAAAATGACTGGTTCTATTTCATTAAATATTTCATTCTGCTCTACGAAGGCCATTTCAAAATCTAATTGATAAAATTCTCCAGGAGATCTATCTGCTCTGGCATCTTCATCTCTAAAACATGGAGCAATCTGAAAATATTTGTCAAAATTTGAAACCATTAATAATTGTTTAAAAATTTGTGGAGCTTGAGGTAATGCATAAAACTTTCCTTTATTAAGTCTACTTGGCACAAGAAAGTCACGAGCTCCTTCTGGTGATGAAGCTGTTAAAATAGGAGTTTGAATTTCTAAAAACCCCCTTGCAATCATCTTTTGTCTGAGACTATTTATTACTTTTGATCGAAGAATGATATTTTTGTGAATCTTCTCACGTCTTAAATCAAGATACCTATACTTTAATCTTTGTTCTTCTGGACATTCATCATCAACTGCAACTTGAAAAGGTATTTGATCTGACTCACTTAATAATTTGAAACTATCAACTAGTATTTCAATTTCTCCAGTAGATAAACTTTCATTTATTGTATCATTACTTCTTCTGACAACTTTTCCATAAATTTGTAGAACACTCTCTAACTTCAATGATTCTATGGTTTTAAAATTTTTAATGTTAGAATCAAATACACATTGAGTAATTCCATAATGATCCCTAAGATCGATAAACAATAAACCGCCGTGGTCCCTTTTTTTATTTATCCAGCCAGACAAATAAACCTCTTTATCAATGTCCTTTAATAATAACTCACCGCAATTATGTGATCTAAATTTATTCATATAAATTGAAGATAAAACTTTTTAATGATAATACTCTACGAGTGTTACAAATAAATAAACATCATTTAAAACAATTCTATGAAAAATGTCAAAAAGATAAATTAATTGGTATCGATACAGAGTTTTATAGAGTTAATTCATATTATCCAAAATTGTGTTTAATACAATTATCAAACACCAAAGAATCAGTTTTTCTCGACCCTATTAAACATGATTTAAATCTAGAGTATTTAAGAAAAATCTTGTTCAATACAAAAATAAAAAAAATTTTTCATGCAGCAAGACAGGATATTGAAATTTTTTTTAATATTTTTAAAAAGATCCCTAGACCAATTGTTGACACACAAATTAACCTTATTAGTTTAGGATACCCTCATTCAACTAGTTATGCTAAAGCTTGTTTGGACTTACTTAGAGTTAATCTAGACAAAAACAATCAATTTATTGACTGGAGAAAAAGACCTCTTAGTAAAGAACAAATAACATATGCGCTCAATGATGTTAGACATCTCATTCCACTATATAAAAAAATAAATCAAAAATTGGATCCAAAAAATAATAAAACACTAAAAAGTCATTATCAGAAAATAATTAATATAAAGATTTATACTCAAAGGGCCGATAGATCATGGGAAAAACTTAAATTTATTCCAAGTAACAATAAAGAATTAGAGAAACTAAAACAATATTGTCGAATCAGAGAAAATATAGCTATGAGACAAAATATCCCTGCGAAGAGAATTATATCAGATTCAGAGATCAAATTAATATTTAGCAAAAAGGCTAATGTTAAATTAAAAAGAAATATCTTAGAAAAACTTGAATTAACCGATTAATTCAGTAACTCTAAACTCTAAGTTTCTAGTAAAGATCTCAAAAAATAAACTGTTATGTTTGATTTCTTTTCCAAGGATATGAAATCAATTTTTTTAGCAATTTTTAAAGCTGATTCATACGATCTTTCAATCCGATTGGAAATGTATAAGAGACATTTATCTGACAATATAATGTTTCTATCACTTAAATACTTCTCGATAATTTTAATAAGTAATTTCTGATCGGGATATCCTACCTCAATTACAATTGCTGACAACATTCTAGATGTTAAATCTTTTAACTTGCAACTATTATACTTTGGAGATTTTTGACCAGTCATTAATAAAAATGAATTTGGATTAACTTTAAGAATATTTATGAGATTTAAAATCTTTTGACTATTTATTTCATAATTTTCTTCAATTAATTTATCAACATCATCTAATATCCAATTATTATTTTTTACATAATTAATATCTAAGTTATTAGGAATTTTTTCTTTAAAATTTTTTCTTGAAACAAATATTGCGTTTGAAATTTCCTTCCAAATTTGAGATATAAAAGTCTTACCGCACTTCTGTGGACCATAGATATACACTAATTGATTAGTCCACTTTGGCCATTGCTTTATAAGATTGTATGCAAAATAGTTTTTTTCCGTAACAAAAAAATCACTACTTTTAAATTTAAAATTAAATTTTAAAATTTTTTGTCTCATTAATTTAAATCTTGAATAAAATAATGATCTTTTGTCTCGGATTCAATTAACCTTATATCATCTCCATCTAATGATAAGTTTAACTGATTAATACTATATCTCGTTAGTATCTTGTAAGTAATATATTTGTTATTTAGCTCATGTAAATAAAAGCCTTTACTTCCAAGAATTTTATTTATTTTATTTTCAATATGAATGTTTTTTTTTAAATTATTAGCTTTTAACTTTAGAAAAAAGACAAATTCCTCATCTGATTCAAAATCAATTATATCTATTTGATTTTTCCACCATTCTTGTAACTCATTGATAATAGTTTTTGCAATTAACTTTGCATTTGATAGTTCAGAGCTTTCCTTATAACTATCTTCTTTAAAAAACTTTATATTATAAAATTTATTATCTGAAAATAGTTTTGCATTTACAGATGATTTAATTTTATTTGAACTCAAATCAAAATTTTCCTCAAGGAATATTATGATTGCTTTTTTTTTCTTATACAATTCAAGGAAACTATTAACAAATTCAATTTCCCCTTGAATAATTTGATTAGGAGAAATTTTAAGTTTATTAATATGATTTTTTTTTGGGAAAAAAAGTTTTAAAAGTCCGAGTTCATCATACTCGTTTTGAAGAAAATCATACCAATAATTATCATTTTCCCATAGATATAAGGTATTAAATTTTTTTAAAACAGGAAAAACTAAGTATTCTTCAGAAACTAGTACTTTACTTTCAATGTTATGATTGTCAAATAGATCTAAAATCATTTGAGAATTGAAATTTACAGATATATTAGAACTGTAATTTATATCTGTTATCTTTTCTTCAACAATTTTAAAATCTTTAATCAAACTTGAGATATCAATCTCTCCAATCGCATCTAACTTTCTAAGCTCAGTGGGTTCTAAAATTTTTTTGGTTAAGATCTTGAACGCATTCTGAAAAGCAAGGTTTTTTGCTTTATCTCTTAACTCCAATACTTTGCCGTCATTCTGAAAATAGATTTGATTATCTTTGACTGTGTAAATAGACTCGTTAGCTTCAAGGCTAGAAAAACATAGAAAAAAGAACACTAAAATTTTTAAAATAATTTTTTCCAAAATATTATATATTAATTTAATTTACCTTTATTAAAGAATTTTATAACATAAATTTTTTTTAAGAAATAATTAATGTTATTTTAGGAGTTAGTTATAAGCGTTACCTACAAATCTTCTGGTGTCGACACAAAGAAAGCGTCTAACCTTGTTAAAAAATTAGAAAAAATTACACAAAATAATTATCGACCTGAAATAATAAAAAACCCAGGTGGATTCTGTTCTTTATTTGATTTGAAAAAATTAAATTATGAAGACCCAATTCTTCTTAGCAGTGCCGACGGAGTAGGCACTAAACTTAAAATTGGATTAGAATATAAGAAGCTTGATTATTTGGGTATTGATCTTGTAGCTATGTGTGTGAATGATATTTTGGCAAATGGGGGCGAACCGATATTCTTTCTTGATTATTTTTCATCATCAAAAATATCTAATTCAAATTTCTTAAAGATTATTAAAAGTATCAACTTCGGTTGTAAAGAGTCAGGATGTTCTTTAATTGGCGGAGAAACTGCTGAAATGCCCGGAATTTATAAAAAAGATGACTTTGATTTAGCTGGTTTTGCTGTTGGTGTTGTGGAAAGAAAACAATTAATCAATAAAAACAATGTAAAGAATGGTGCAGTGATAATCGGCCTTGAATCAAGTGGTTTTCATTCAAATGGCTTCTCGCTAATTAGGAAAGTTCTCAAGAAAAATAAAATTACTCCATATTCAAAAGTTCCTTATATTTCAAAAAAAAGATTTGTTGGAGATGAACTATTAATTCCTACAAAAATTTATGTGAATGAATTATTACCTTTAATAAAAAAAAAATTAATAGCCTCAATGGCTCATATAACTGGTGGTGGAATTTATGAAAATCTATCAAGAGCAATACCAAAAAGTTTGATAGGAATGATTGAAACCAAAAGTTTTCAAATTCCAGACAGATTTTTATGGTTGAAAGAAGTAGCAAATATTTCAATAGCTGAGATGTTAAATACTTTCAATTGTGGAATTGGTATGATTTTAATTGTTAATAAAAATAATGAAAAAAAAGTATTAAATTTTTTTAAAAAAAAAAGTATTAAGTTCTTTATTCTTGGAAACATAAAAAATAGTAGTAAAAAAACGTTAACTAATATTTCTATAAAAAAGTTCGGTGAATGGAATATAAATTAGGTATCTTAATCTCTGGAGAAGGGACTAATATGCTTAACATAATTCAAGCATGCCGCAATGGAGAAATACAATCTAAGGTAGTAACTGTTATTTCAAATAATCCAAAAGCATTAGGTTTAAAAAAAGCAAAAGCTCATGGAGTAAATATCAAAGTTATTGATGACAAAAAGTTTAATAATAATGCTGAATATGAAATAAAATTATCAGATTATCTATTCAAAAATAAAGTTAACTTGATATGTCTAGCTGGATTTATGAAAATTTTAAGTAAAAGATTTACAGACAAATGGAATCAAAAAATAATTAATATACACCCTTCTCTCTTACCAGCCTTTAAAGGCTTAAATACTCACAAAAGAGCGATTGATTTAAATGTAAAATATTCCGGATGTACAGTCCATTTTGCAACTAACAAAGTTGATTCTGGAAAGATAATAGACCAAGAAATTGTAAAGGTACTTCCCACTGATGATGAATTTTCACTTAAAAAAAAAATATTGATGAAAGAACACAAATTGTATATAAAGGTAATCAAAAAAATGGAGAAATTAAATGAGTAATTTTGATGGTAAAGAGCACGAAGAATTTTTCTCAAAATTCATGAAAGCCAGTATAATCACCACAATTCTTATTATAA
Source organism: uncultured Alphaproteobacteria bacterium (assembly GCA_902530985.1). Classification (GTDB taxonomy): domain Bacteria; phylum Pseudomonadota; class Alphaproteobacteria; order Methylaequorales; family Methylaequoraceae; genus Methylaequor. The sequence continues at coordinate 14,842 of CACACI010000016.1, read as the reverse complement.
TCTTACTAGCTGCCCTTTGGTATTTTTTAATTTACTAGATTACAAATATTTCTCTTTTTGCAAAGAAAAAGTCTATCTCAACTTTTGCATTATCTTTACTATCAGAACCATGAACAGAGTTTTCTTCTACTGATAACCCATGTAATTTCCTGATTGTATTGTCTTCAGCGTTTTCAGGATTAGTTGCCCCCATTAAATCTCTATATTTCACAATTACATTTTTACCTTTCAAGACTTGAACCACTATAGGTCCTGAGACCATATAATTGCATAAATCATCAAAAAAAGCCCTTTCTTTGTGAACATTATAAAAATTCTGTGCATCTTCGATTGATAATTTAATCATCTTTTGTGCAACTATTTCAATTTTATTTTTTTCAATTAAAGAGTTTATGCTCCCTATTAAATTCCTCTTTACAGCATCAGGTTTAATAATAGATAGTGTTAGTTCCATATATGTCCTTAAAATTAAAGTTGCTTCCATTTAAATGGACTGTATTCGTCATACCAATTTACAATAAATTTTTCTTCAGTAAGTTGGTCTTTTATTGACGAGTCCAATTTTCTATCCCTAGCATAAGAAAAAATCAAGAATTTTTTAAATAAGTTAAATTTTTTAACATTTACACATGGGGATATTATTAATGATTGAAATTTTTGAAGGATAGAAAGTTTATTATAATCTCCATCAAATAATATTATCTTATCCCTAATAGATATTTTCTCACCGTCAATCTTATGAGGAACAAAGTTATTCTTTTCCCTTGTCCATAAAAATTTATCAGCTTCATGCTTTGTTTCATTCTGATTAAAATTAACATATACATTTTCATCAGAATAAATAATTTTTTTACACAAACGAAAAAGAATTTCATTAAAATTAGACCTAATTGTATAAAATTTAACGTATGTTTTCTTTTTAGTTTTATCCATTATTACCTGTGACTAACCTTTCAAGAAGTCTAACTCCAAAACCAGTTCCGCCAGGTCTTGAAAAATCAGTACCTTTTTTAGACCAAGTAACACCTGCAATATCAAGATGTGCCCATGGAATATCTCCAACAAATCTCTTAAGAAACTGAGCAGCAGTTATACTCCCTGCTCCTCTGGCGCCAGTAATATTTTTCATGTCAGCAACTGGGCAATCCAAAAGTTGATCAAATTTTTTATCCATTGGCAATCTCCAAATTAATTCTCCAGTATTTTTCGATGCATTTAATAAGGAATCAGCTAACTTATCATCATTTGAAAAAAGACCTGCATATCTATCACCAAGGGCAACAATTATGGCGCCAGTAAGTGTTGCAAGATCAATCATATATTTTGGTTTGAATTTTTCTTTAACATACCATAGAACATCAGCTAAAACCAACCTACCCTCTGCATCTGTATTAAGAACTTCTATAGTTTGTCCAGACATTGATTTGACAATATCTCCTGGTCTTTGAGCGTTTCCATCTGGCATATTTTCTACTAACCCTACAGCACCAATTACATTACATTGAGCTTTCTTTAGTGCCAATGTATACATCAACCCTGCAACTACTCCAGCTCCTCCCATATCCCATTTCATATCTTCCATACCACCAGATGGTTTAATAGAGATTCCGCCAGTGTCAAAAGTCACTCCTTTACCAATAAATGCAGCAGGTCGCTCAGTTTTATCTTTGCTTCCATTCCATTTCATTATCATCATTCTTGCTGGCTTAACAGATCCTTGCGATACACCCAAAAAAGCATTCATCCCAAGAGATTTCATTTTTTTTTCATCAAAAACTTCAATTGCAACACCGGCTTTTTTTAGAACCTTGCAGATTTCGACAAACTTTGAGGGATAAAGAATATTTGCAGGTTCAGAAACTAAATCGCGAGTTAAGAAAATACCTTTAAAATTGTTACCTGAAGTAATCTTTGTTTTTTCAGATTTACTGATCTTATTAAATAAATTCATTAATTTTATTGATTTAACTTCAAAATCTTTTCTAGATATTGTTTTATATTTTTCAAATCTATATGACTTTATAGTCATTCCATTGATTATTGCTGGTAAATAAAGAAATGAGCTAGGCTCTAACTCTTCAATTAATAACGACACATTACTAATTTTTTTTTTTTCTAGGTAACTTAATAATCTCCCACCAAAAGCTTCATATTCCCATCTTGTATGGCTTGTAGCATAATTTTTTAATTTTGCAATTGTAGTAGATTTAATCTTATTTGAATCATTGAAATGGAAGGTTTCAATAGATTCATCTTTCTTTTTATTACTCTTAACGAAGTGTTTAAGTAACTTTTTTGTATTATTGTCAAGTAAACTAGATTTTTCAATAGCAAACCCTTCCATGTAAACAATAACTTGGTGATCATCATCAGATCTTTTTTTTTCAAAACTTATTTTCATTTAATGTATTAATTGTTGATAAAATTTGTAATAAGTAATGTATATTGTTTTTTTTTCAATTATTCAATGAATTTAGTTGATAAATATATATTCAAACAACTATTTAATAATTCAATTTTAATCTTAATCTTGATCATCTCACTTTTCTGTTTAGCTAAAAGTGTACAATTGGTAGAGTTAATGGTTGGTAGAGGATTGCCTTTTGTCATTTTTTTGAAGTTAATATCTCTATCGTTACCTCAAATTATACCTATACTATTTCCTATTATAATAAGCCTTTCAATCTTTTTTGTTTTTTCAAGAATGCAAACTGATAAGGAATTAATAATTTTACAATCCTCTGACTATTCGGTTTATGATATATTAAAACCAACGCTAATATTTTCGATTTTAATGAGTTTAACTAGTTTTTTCTTTACTTTACATCAATCACCTAAATCAAATGAGAATTTTAAAATATTATTATACACCTTAAAAAATGATTATTCTTCCACCCTCCTTCAGGAAGGAACGTTTAATACCTTTGGAACGGATTTTACTATATTTGTGAAAGAAAGAAAAAAAGATGGTCTGCACAACGTTTTTATTCATGACACTAGAGACGAGGAAAGAACATCAACTTTAATTGCAAAAAAAGGAAAACTTGTATCAACTAAAAACTCAACAAAAATTCTTCTAGAGGATGGTTCTCAACATTTTCAATCTAAAGAAAAAAAGTTATCTGTATTATATTTTGATCAATATCTCCTTGATATAAATCAGGGTGAAAATCAAAGTTTTTTAAATAGATGGAAATCACCTTCTGAGAGGACTCTTTACGAATTAAAAAACCCCGACCCTCAATCTAAGGATGATTTAAATAATATGCAGGCCTTTAAAGCAGAATTAACCCTAAGATACGCTATGCCCTTAAATATTATTGGTTTTGGAACTTTAATACTTTTTATGATTTTATCTTTTAGTTTCCAAAGAGAAGATAATATTTTACGAACAATTGTTGTTTTTAGCTCTATAATTTTCTTACAAATAATTTCAATTTTATCATCCAATTTGTCAATCAAATATCAAGGATTAGAGTTACTAAACTTTTTCCCATTAGCGTTTTGTTTTTTTTCATTAATTTATTTTCTCAATAAAACCAGAAAGATATAATGTTAAATAGTAAAATCATTCTTAAATATCTTTTAAAAGAAAATCTAATTTCATTTCTAATAATTCTCACGTTTGCATGTTTTCTTTTTATATCGATAGATTTAATTGAATTAATCAGAAGAAGTTCCAGCAAAAATATTGAATTTAGTATTTTACTTAAAATGTCAATTCTTCATATACCATCTTTATTTCCTATTATATTACCCACAGTATTTTTATTAAGTTCAATGAATACATATATGAAGCTTAATAAATACAATGAATTAAGTGTCCTAAGAGCCTCGGGTTTTTCAATATGGTCATTGATCTTTCCTGCTATTATCAATGTATTTTTAATCAGTTCTATCTTCATTTTCATATTTAACCCTATTTTTGCTTATATGAATATTAAATTTAAGAATTATGAAAGTATTTATTTTAAAGGAAATGCTGGACTGTATTCTATTTCGCAGACTGGTCTATGGCTTCGAGAAAAGAATGAAGAATTTGAATATGTTATAAATGCAAAACATTACTCTTCTCAAGAAAAGAAACTAAAAGAAGTTAAAGTTTTTAAATTTGACCTTAACAACAAATTCCTAGAAAGAATAGATGTACAAAATGTTGAAATGGTTAATAATAGAATATGGAAACTAATAAATGGTTATAGGTTAGAATTAAATAAAAGCCCTCAAGAATTTGATACGCTAGATCTTGATATCAATTTAGATGTGGAGAAAATTGAGAAGAATTTTAGACCACCAGAAACAATAAGTTTTTGGGAATTAAAAGCATATATAAAAAATCTTGAAAAATCTGGGTTTTCTGTCAAAAAGCATATAATCTACAAGAATTATTTATATTCTTACCCTCTAATTTTGATAGCAATGGTATTGCTTGGTTGTGTTCTTTCAATTAAAAAAGATAGGATTAAAAAGAACATTCTGAAAATAATTTTTGGAATAATAATTGGAGTGTTATTTCATTTCTTTTCAGATCTAATAAAAACACTTGGACAAACTGGGAATCTTAACGTTTTTTTTTCAGTCTGGTCACCGCCAATAATTTTTAATTTATTTTTAGTTAGCACACTCATACATATTGAAGATGGCTAGATATTTATTAATTTTTCTTGTTTTGTTATTAAACAATATTGCTCATTCTAAAGAAGAGTTAGAAATAACTGCGGATCAATTTACTTATGATAAGGATAATACAAGGATATATGCAACTGGTGATGTTGAAATTATAGATAAACAATTTAAATTAAATGCACAGAAAGTCTTTTTAAATAATACATCTAATGTTTTGTCAGCTAGAGATGATGTAACAATTTTTAATTCAGACGGAACTATCCTCAAAGCAAGTAAAATTGTTGCTGATCAAGAATTAAAAAATGCCATAATGGAAGATAATTTTTTATATATTCCCTCGAAACCGTTTAATGAAAAAGAAAACTATCTTAGATTGGCAGCTAAAAAAGTAGAGCGGAGAGGATATTACTGGGAAAAGCTTGACAACGGAGTATTTACTGCGTGTGAGATATGTTTCAATAAAGAAAAGAATAAATTCGATGAACCACTGATTCAACTAAGGGCAAGAAAAATAATTCATGATAAAAAATCGTTTGATGTAAAGTATTATGACACCTTTGTTGATTTTAAGGGTAAAAGTATCTTCTATTTGCCATACTTTTCTCATGCATCACCCTTAGTTAAAAGAAAGGCTGGATTCATATCTCCAAGTTTTCTTCAAAATCATTATTTTGGATTCTCAACTGATCTACCTTACTATATTCCAATTAGTGATTATCAAGATATTACTATTAAACCAAGATTTTCTCAAAAAAAGAATCCTGCGCTATTTGTTGAGCATAGAAAGAATTTTTTTAATGGAGAAATATTGTCTGAATTTAGTGGTACAATAGAAAATAGAAAAAACAATGGAATAAAAGAAGATAAGAAAAGAGGTCATATCAAATCAAAAGGAAAATTTGATTTAAATGATAATTCATTCATAGATTTTCAGATTCATAGAACAACTGACAGAAATTATCTTAATACCTACAAATATGGTTATCAAGATACTTTGAAATCATTCCTTAGAATTAAAAACCATAGAAACTTTAATTTTTTCAGCTTAGAATCATATCTTTTTCAAGATCTGAGACAAAAAGTAAATCAGAAAGAAATACCAAAGGTACTTCCAAGGTTAAAGATAGACCTCAACTCAAATAAAGAAATAGATTCCATGAACTATGAAACACGGCTTGAGCTTATAAATTTTGTGAGAACAGAAGGAAATGAAACTAAGAAATTCTTTATTAATCAAAATATCTTTTACCCAACTTTATTTAATGATGGGACATTAATAAATTTTGGTGTTCATCTTAATGCAGGTATTTATCATATTGAAAAATATGAAAACCCAAAAAGCGGGCAGTTCGAATTTAGTGAGTTTAAATCAGTTTTTTATCCTCAGTTTACTGTAGAATTAACAAAACCATATATAAAATTAACAAAAAATTATAAGACAATTATCAAACCACAGTTTCTATTCCTAAAGTCAACACCAAATGCATTTAAAAGAAAAATACCAGATGAAAGTAATGTAAATAACTTTGACTTAGACTATTTTGATCTTTTCAATAGAAATAGATTATCAGGAAATGATAGAGCTGATAGTATTACTCGTTTTGATTATGGTTTATCATTTTTAAAACAATCTATTTTAACTCAAGTTTCCAGTAAAATTGGTCTTGCACAGAGTTATCAAATGGGGGATCACAAATATTTACCCAAAAATTCAGGTATTAATGATAAATTTTCTGATATTCTTGCAAATATTGAAATCTCACCCAGTGAATCAATAAATTTAAATTCTTTTATATCTATTAATAAAAATGATTTCTCTATTAGAAATGCATACTCCACTTTGATGTTTAATGTAAAAGAAACTTATTTAAGTATAAATAATATTAATGCCCCAGCTGTCGTTGAAAATGATGGAACTAATATTATTGAAGGAAAAAATCAATTCAGCTTAGCATTTGAACAAAGATTTTCTGAATTTTGGAGCTTTACCACATCTTCAACATTTGATAAAAAAGACAAACTAAAGTTTCATGATATTAATGCAAAAATTAAATATGAAGATGAATGTCTCGGTTTGTCGTTTAATTGGAGAAGACAATACACACATAATCCAGAGGACCCAACATCTAATAGTTTTTTATTTCTTTTCTCTATTAAGGAAATCATGGAAAATGATATTTAAAAAAAAAACAATTTTATTCTTTTTTTTTATTTTTCTTTCACTTTTTAGATTATCAACAGCTGATGAAAAATTTGAAGGTCTTGTTGCTTCAGTTGATTCCGAAGCAATTACAACCTATGACCTTTCTGAAAGAATAAAACTAGTTCTAAAATCACTCAAACTTGAAGATAATATAAAAAATAGAGACTCTGTTAGAGAAAGAGTATTAGAACTTTTAATAATGGAAAAATTGAAGAAGATCGAAGCCAAAAAGGCTGAAATTAATGCTACTAAAGATGAAGTAATTGAATTTGCATCTATCGTCTACAATTTCCCTTTGGATGATTTTGAAGATTTTAAATCTTTTCTTGAGAGCGAGAAAATTGATTTTGAAATTGTTTTAGAACAATTAAAAAATGAGCTTTTATGGAAAAAATTGTCTCAACAAATGTTTGCATCTAAAATAACCATTAATTCTATTGATGTTGATGTAATTATTAAAAAATATGAGAATAAATTAGGAAAAACTGAATATGATTACAGAGAAATCATACTTTTGAATAACAATCTAAATGATTGGGACACTTCAAAAAAAAAACTAGAGACTGTTCTCTCCCTAATGGAGACTGGGACTTCATTTGATTTGCTCGCAAGTAAGTTTAGCGATATAGAATATAATAATAACAAAAATAATAATTGGACTTTAGAAGATAATATAGATGGAGATACAAGAAGTATTCTGGAACAAATGAAAATTGGAGATATAAAAAAAAACATAAAAATAAATAATGGCTTCAAAATTATAAAACTAAATAATAAAAGAAAATTCGGCAAAAAGGATGCTAAATATACATTTATAAAATTTTCTTCTTTAGAAAAAGAACAAATTAAAGAAATATTTAATTTAAATATTTCATGTAAAAGAATTGATGAAATAAAAATCAATGAAGAAATTAAACATATACTAATCAAAGATGTTATAGCAAAAGATTTATCACAAAAATTTTTAAATCATTTAGAGATTACTCAAGTTAATGATTTTACAGAAATCTTTGAAGTAGGTGGAGAAAATAATTTAATATTTTTATGCGCTAAAAATGAATCAGAGATTAAACCTATATCTAGAGATATGGTGGAAAGAAGAGTTTTTTCTAAAAAGTTTAGTCAATTATCAAACACTTTTATGTCTAATATTAGAAAAAGTGCGAATATCAAATTTTTCAACAAATGACTTTCAATAATAAACCTATTGTTGTGACTATGGGCGAACCTTCTGGAATATCTTCAGAAATTATCATTAAAGCATGGTTAAAAAGAAATGAATATAATATACCTCCCTTCATTCTCATTGATGATCTGAATAGATTAAATCAAATTAAAATTTTATTTAATTTTAATGTTAATTTTCACATTTTAAAACCAAAAGAAAATCTATCGGAAATCTTTAATAATTCTATCCCACTAATTGATTTAAGAGCAAACATATCCTTAAACCTTGGTTCTCCAGATAAAAAGAATAGTGAATTTGTAATCCAATCTATAAATAAAGCTTTTGAATTAACTTTCGAAAAGAAGGCTTCTGCAATGCTTACACTCCCGGTTTGCAAGAAGACTCTTAAAAAAGCAAAATTTAATTTTAATGGCCAAACAGAGTATCTCTCCTACTTAACAAATAAAAGAACTAGGGCAAAAGATTCAGAAATAATGATATTAACTACAACCAAACCTATCGATAGAGGAAAAAATCTTATTGTAGGACTAATCACAACTCATCTACCTCTTGGACAAATACATAGATCTCTGAAAAAAGAATTAGTTTTTAACAAAATATTATCCTTTAAAAATTCACTATCTAAAATATGGAAAATTAGATCTCCAAAAATAGCAATCACCAGTATTAACCCTCATGCTGGTGAAGGGGGATTTATTGGAAATGAAGAAATAACAATTTTAAAGCCTGTTTTAAAAAAGTTTGACAAACTAAATATAAATATTGTTGGACCGCTCAGTGGAGATTCATGCTTTCATAAATCTAGTAGGGAACGCTTTGATGGGATACTTTGTATTTATCATGATCAAGGATTAATTCCAGTTAAAACACTAGATTTTAAAAATTCAATTAATATCACAGGCGGGCTTCCTTTCATTCGAGTTTCTCCTGACCATGGGCCAGCTTTTGATATAGCAAAACAAAATATTGCAGATATAAATAGTCTGATTGCTTCTTTTCATTTTATTAAAAGATTTGCTTAAAAATGATTTTTAAGTTTAAAAAAAGTTTAGGTCAACATTTCTTAAAAGATACAGAAACTTTAAAAAAAATAGCTTCATTAAAAAATATAGAAAATCAAGTAATTGTTGAGATAGGCCCTGGAAAAGGAGCTTTAACCAAAATGATATTAAAACAAAATCCAAAAAAACTAATAGTTGTAGAGAAGGATAAAACGTTACAACCATATTTAATAAAAATAAAGAATAACCACCCTAAAACACTGGAAATAATATTTGATGATGTACTTTCAATTGATTTCAATAAGCTTGATAATAATAAGCTCATTCTACTTGCAAATTTACCATATAATATTGCAAGTAAATTAATATTAAATCTCTTAAAAAATTCTAAAATTTTTAGATATTTAATTGTTATGGTTCAAAAAGAAGTTGCTGAACGTTTTTCAGCTAAAGTCTCATCAAAAGCATATAGTAGGATTTCTATATTAGCTCAACTACAAAGTGATATCAAAAAATATTTTGATGTATCACCTGAAAAATTCTTTCCAAAACCAAATGTTACCTCGTCTGTTATAGAAATTATACCAGCAAAGAAATATGATTTTGATTATCAAAAATTAGATCAAATTCTCAAAGTTTCATTCCGACAAAGAAGAAAAACAATTAAAAATAATTTAAAAAATCTAAAAAAATTTTCAGAAAAAGAAATTATCAACTGTGGGGTTGATCCTAACTTAAGACCCCAAAATATAAAACCTGAAGATTATATCAAACTTTCAGATGCTTTAATTTAGTAATTTTTCAATAAAAGAAAAAATAAATTTTTGCCTGTTTCTTTTTTTTCTCTCTGCATTCAATATATTCATTATTTCTGATGAACATTCACTTATATCATTGTTTATTAAAACATAATCATATTCAATCCAGTGACTCATTTCTGCTTTTGCTTTACTCATTCTTTTGTCAACAATATCTTGGCTATCCTCAGCTCTTTTTTTCAATCTCTCAAGGAGAATCTTATTACTTGGGGGTAAAATAAAAATAGATACAACATCACTCTTGGAAAAATCTGATAGTTTCTGTGCTCCCTGCCAATCAATGTCAAAGATAACATCTTGACCTTTTTTGAGGTTTTTTTCAATAAAACTTTTTGGTGTTCCATACCAATTATCAAATACTTTTGCATATTCTACAAAAAAGTTTTTTTTTTTTAAATTTTCAAATTTTTTTTTAGAAACAAAAAAGTAATCAACACCATCTTTTTCACTCTTCCTTTTTTCTCTAGTAGTAAAAGAAATGGATATTGAGATTTTTTTATCTAAATTTATAATATTTTTACAAATAGTTGTTTTCCCTGCACCTGAAGGTGATGAAAGCACTAGCATTAAGCCTTTTCTTGATTCTTTATTCATTTTTTTATTTTTCTCACTTTTTTAATGTTCTCAAGATGATCTTGGTAATTTGAAGAAAACAGATGTCCTCCATCTTTATTAGAAACAAAGTATAAAAAATTACTTTTGTAGGGGTTAGCAGTGCCTTTTATCGCTTCCAACCCTGGAAAACAAATTGGTGAGGGAGGAAGACCTTTATTTAAGTAGGTATTATATTTAGATTCAAATTTTAAATCTTTTCTAAGTAATTTTCTCTTCATTTTTTCTTTACCTAATGTAATAGCATAAACTACCGTTGGGTCTGATTGAAGTCTCATATTTTTTTCAAATCTATTATAAAAAACCCCAGGTATCACTGACTTCTCTCTTTTGTCTGATGTTTCTTTTTCCACAATCGATGCAAGTGTATACAATTCTGATATATTCTTAAGTGGAATCGTTTTATCTCTATTTATCCAAATTTTCGATGCCATGTCCCTACTCTTAGAAACTATATTATCTAAAATATCTTTTGGATCATCTGAAACTTGATAAAAATATGTATCAGCAATTATTTCATCAGGAATATCTTCAATATATAATAATTTCTTATGGTTTAGATTATTTAAAAGTTCTAAGAATTGAGTTTTGGACCAACCTTCTACTATTGTAATTTTTCTACTTAATGATTTTCCATCTTTAAGCTTTTCTAATATGGAGTTCATTGATATTTTTCCACCAAATAAATATTCACCAAATTTTAGTTTTTTTTCAGAAAAATTTAATTTTACCCATATCACAAAAATTAATTTATTTTTTATCAAATCATTATCATAAAGATTTTTTGAAATATCATTAAGCTGCATTCCAGGCTCTACTATTATTTTAACTTCATTAGCGATCTCTTTTTTTTGAAAAAAAAGAATAAAAATGAGATTAAAAGAAATTACACAAAAAAAAATTGAGTTTTTAATCACCTTTTAAATTTTTTTAAAAATTAGAGAAACATTTGTACCACCAAAACCGAATGAATTTGACAATGCATAATCAATTTTTTTTTTAATACTTATTTTGGGGACTAAATTTATTCCTTTACAATTCTCAGAAACTCTTTCTAAATTTAATGTTGGCGGTATAATTCCATCTCTAATTGATAGGATTGAAAAAATAGCCTCGATTGCTCCAGAAGCTCCAAGTAGATGACCAGTTGAAGACTTTGTAGAAGACATTAAAAGATTTTCACAATTATTTTCAAACAATCTTTTTACAGCATTAAATTCTATTTCATCTCCAAGAGGGGTAGATGTGCCGTGAGCATTGATATAATTTATACTATCTGTATTAATTTTGGCATTTTTCAATGCCATTGTCATAGCTCTAAAACCTCCTTCACCATCAGAAGCAGGTGCTGTTGGATGATATGCATCACCAGACAAACCATACCCAACAACCTCAGAATAAATTTTAGCTGACCTCTTTTTTGCATGCTCATATTCCTCTAAGACTAAAATACCTGAACCCTCTGAAAGCACAAAACCATCTCTATCTCTATCCCAAGGTCTTGAAGCTTTCTCCGGTTCATCATTGTAGCTTGTTGACAATGCTCTCATGGCACAAAAACCTGCTATCCCAAACCTAGTACAAGCTGATTCTGTGCCACCTGCAATCATTATATCAGCATCACCCTGTGATATGATGCGATAAGAATCTCCAATTGCATGAGCTCCTGAAGCACATGCCGTAACTACTGAATGATTTGGTCCTTTAAAATTATGCTTGATTGAGATATGTCCACTTGCTAAGTTAATCAAGCAGGAAGGAATAAAAAATGGAGAGATTTTTCTTGGGCTCTGACTTAAACTCCCAGCAGCTTTTCTAATACCATCAATGCCCCCAATTCCTGAGCCAATCATAACTCCAGTACTAACTGATTGAGATTCATTTTTTACTTCCCAACCAGAGTCTAATATTGCTTCTTGTGAGGCTATTAATGCATATTCAATGAAAGGTTCAATTTTTTTTTTGTCTTTTGGCTTTATAACATTTTCAGGAAACAAACTACTATCACCTTCGAGAACAAGTTGACCTCCTACTTTCGATTTAAGGTCATCAATTTCAAATCCTTCAAGTTTTCTAATACCGGATTTTGAAGATATCAGATTTTTCCAACAATAATCGTAACCAAAACCGAGTGGAGAACAAATCCCAATCCCTGTAACTACCACCCTTCTCATTTTAATTTTGGGAATTCTCTATATGCTCTATTGCTTCTTTGATTGTGGTTATCTTTTCTGCAACATCATCAGCTATCTCTATATTAAATTCTTCTTCAAAAGCCATGACCAACTCAACTGTATCTAAGCTATCAGCTCCAAGATCATCGACAAAACTAGCGCCTTCTACGACTTTACCTTTTTCGACACCTAAATGTTCAACTACTATTTTTTTAACTCTATCTGCTATATCACTCATAAAAGTTCCTTATTTTTAATGTTATTTTCAATCAATATATTAATAAATGTTTTTTTTTTTAAATCAATTATATTATAACATTGCTAAACCTCCATTAACGTGTAACGTTTGGCCAGTAATGTATTTGGATTTTTCAGATGCAAGGAACTCAACACAATGTGCAACATCATCAGGCGAACCAATTATTCCTAGTGGTATTTTTTCAATTATAGATTTTTTTTGCTCATCAGATAAAACTGAAGTCATTGTTGTTTCAATAAACCCTGGTGATATACAATTCACAGTAATATTTCTTTTTGCTAACTCTAATGCAATCGATTTAGACATTCCTATTACCCCAGCTTTCGATGCACTATAATTTGCTTGTCCATAATTACCTATATGACCAATAACAGATGTTATATTTATAATCCTACCCCATCTATTTTTAATCATTTTTTTTGATATTGCACTAGTCAACATGAAATTTGAATTTAAGTTTGTATCAATAACATTTTTCCATTTATCTGAATCCATTCTCAAAAACAAACTATCATTTGTAATTCCAGCATTATTAACAAGAATATCTACCTTAATAGCCTTATCCGCAATTTCTTGAATAGTTCTTTTTATCTGATCATTTTTACTTAAATCACATATAAAGTAACCTGCAATATCTGCAAATTCATTGCAAAGGCTTAAAACTTTAGATTTATCTCTAGCTATTACAAAAATCTTATATTTTTTTTGTAATAATCCACAAATAGAATAACCAATTCCACCTGTTGCGCCGGTAACAAGTAATGTTTTCATAAAATTTTCTTATACTCATTCAAAAATATATCAATTTCTTTTGAATTTGAAATATTAAGTGATTTATATTTTTTGTTAATTCTTTTATTCATTCCGGTTAAAACCTTTCCTGAACCAACTTCAATAATATTGTTTATTTTTTCCGTTGATTTTAGAATACTCTCTCTCCATCTAACTTTAGAATAAACCTGTTTAACCAACAACCCTTTAATTTTTTCAAGATCATTTTCAAAATTTGCTGTTACATTGCTAATAAATTTTGTTCCAAGTTTTTTTAATCTTATTAAACTTAAACTCTTATCCATAATTTTAGATGCACTTTTCATAAGACTACAATGAAATGGTGCACTAACCTTGAGATCAATCACCCCTCTTGCACCACTTTTCTTTAGGTGACCAGATATAATCTCCACTCCTCTTTTAGTACCTGATAAAATAACTTGGCCAGGACAATTATCATTAGCAATTTCGCATATTTCATGTTCAGGAAGTTTGTTTTCCTCAATAACTTTTTCAATTTGAAGAATATCTAAACCAATGGCTGCCACCATTTTTGTTTGCATATTTTTTACAGAATTTTGCATTGATTCTCCTCTTGTTCTTAATAGTAAAGATGTGTCTGATAGATTTATAGCACCTAAACAACAAAGAGCAGAATATTCACCTAACGAATGTCCAAAGATTGAGTCAGAAAATTCAAAAATATTTTTCTTGGTTTCATTTTCAATAACTCTTACTATTGCCATACTTACAGCCATGAGCGCAGGTTGGGTATTTTTTGTATTCGTCAACTCATAATCTGAACCTTCAAAAATAATCTTTGATAATTTAAAGTTTAATGAATCATCAACTTCTTTAAAAACTTGTCTTGCTATAGAGTGATTTTTATAAACATCAAGACCCATCCCAACTACCTGTGAGCCCTGGCCAGGAAAAACTAGTATAATTTTTTTTGACATAATTTTTTTTGTTACTTTAAAAAAATTTACAATAATGTTATATACAGAAATATAATACCTTGCTATTTAAATAATTTTAATTAAATAGCTGAACTTTTTTAAGTTTATCCAGGAGGAAAAAAATGCTTTATGAAAATGTTTTTATTTTTAGTGGCCAGTTATCCCAAAAGGCAGCTGAAGAAAAATTAGATGAATCATTAGAAATTATCGAAAAAGCCGGAGGCAAAGTT
>CACACI010000015.1 GCA_902530985.1 uncultured Alphaproteobacteria bacterium | reverse complement strand
ACTGATAATTATGTATAACATTAATCCTTTTTCTTTTTAAATTATTTAGCAATAATTTAGCTTCAGCAAAATCACCTATTTCAAAAGTTTGATAGTCATAAATGTTCATTAATTAGTTTTTTGGATAACATCAATTAGTCTATTAGAAAATCCCCACTCGTTATCATACCATGATAAAACTCTACAGAACTTTCCAGCAATTACTGCAATTTCTGATAAATCAATAATTGAACTATGAGGATTATGATTAAAATCACCAGAAACAAGTGGGTTTTTTTCAGTTTGAATAATAGACCTAAATTCATCTATTTCAGCATTTTTGAAAATTGTCTCTAACTCCTCTACTGAAGTTGAGCGTTGTGAATAAAATTTGAAATCAACTAAAGAAACATTTGGTGTTGGCACTCGGATGGCGCTACCATCAATCTTTCCTTTTAATTTAGGAAGAACCTCACCGACAGCCCTTGCAGCTCCAGTTGATGTCGGGATGATTGATATTAGGGAGTTTCTTGCTCTTCTGAGATCTTTGTGAATAGTATCTATTGTGTTTTGGTCTCCAGTTACAGAATGAACAGTTGTCATATAACCAGACTCAATACCTAGGTGTTTATCCATTAAGTACGCTACAGGTGCTAAACAATTAGTAGTGCAGGAACCATTGGAAATTATTAAATGATTTTTTTTGATTTGATCATGATTGATTCCATAAACAACGGTTATGTCAGGTTTTTTTGCTGGTGCTGAGATTAAAACTCTTTTTGAACCAGCTTTGATGTGTAGTTGAGCTTTATCTCTGTCTGTAAAAATTCCCGTCGATTCAATTACTACATCTATGTTCATTTCTTTCCATGGGAGTCTAAGAGGATCGGATTGACTAAGAAAACGTATATTATTTTTACCTATTTTAACATAATCATTTTTCTTTTCAAAATTTTCAGGAAGTATTCCATGAACAGAGTCGTATTTTAATAAATGTAAGTTGCTGTCAACATTTCCAAGGTCATTAATGGCAACTATATCAAAATCTGTTATTTTTCTTTCTAGAAATGCACGTAGTGTTAATCTACCAATTCTACCAAAACCATTGATTGCTACTTTAATTTTCATGATACATTTTATTTATAATTATTGATTAATGAAAATTTATTGTAATGTAAAGGAGTAGAAAAAATAAAGTTACGATTCAGTCATGGACGACAAAACAAAAGATATTGTAAACAGGATAAAAAAGATCCACAAAAAAATTGAAAAATTAGAAGAAGACAAGAAGAAAGATCAAAAATTAATGATAAAAATAATGAAAACTTTAGAAAATGTAGTTGAATATATTAAAAAGAATAATGCCAATTGTTAAATTAATAATTGATAATAAAGATTTTGAAGTTGAATGTGGTGATGGTGAAGAAAATCTTCTTCATGAAGCAGAAAAGAAAATTAATTCAAAGATTGAGATACTTCCAGAGTTAAAACTTTTGCCAGAGTCCAAGAAATTCCTCATGCTATCTTTAATTTTGGCAGGTGACAAAATTGGTGAAGATGAGAAAAACAACAAATTTCTAGATAAATATAAAGATTTGGATGTAGAATTAAGTAAACTTGAGATTTTAATAAAAAAAATATCTAAACCATGAAATTAGATAAAAAAAAACTTAGAAAAAAATTTCTTAATTCTAGAGATATGATTAGAAACAGGTTTTCAAAAGAAAAAAAAATTAAAAACAATCTTCAGTCATTACTCAATGCAAATACAATGTTAACATCAGTTTATTATCCTGTAAGATCAGAAGTAAACTTAGAGAGTTTTGTTAGACTTATGCAAAAAAATAATCATAGATTTGCTCTACCCATTATTCATGAAAAAGGTTCACATCTATTATTTAAGGAGTGGAGAATGAATGAAGAACTTAAAATCGACAAATATAATATCAAAGTTCCAGTAAATAATATTTTTGTAGAACCAAAAATATTAATAGTACCTATTTTAGCCTTTGATAAAAACAAAAATCGTCTTGGTTATGGAGGTGGATATTATGACAGAACTATTTTATTTCTAGAAAAAAAATACAAAATTTTGAAGCTTGGGGTCGCTTTTGATGAACAACAAGCAAATATTGTTCCTGTTAAGAACTATGATAAAAAAATGGATGTTATTATAACACAATCAAGAATTTTAACATAAAATAAATCAATGAATATTTTAATTTGTGGAGATGTAGTTGGTAGGTCTGGAAGAGACGTCATAGAGGAGTTGTTGCCAAATATAATTATAGAAAACGATATAAAGTTTGTGGTTCTTAATGGTGAAAACTCTGCTAATGGTTTTGGTATAACAAAAAAAATATGTGAACAATTTTATGAGTTGGGAGTTGATGTAATTACTTCTGGAAATCATATTTGGGATCAGAATGAGATTCTTAATTATATTAATAATGATAAAAGGTTGTTAAGACCATGTAATTATCCAGTTTCAACACCTGGCAGAGGTTATGGAATTTATAAATTAGATGATGGACAATATATAGGAGTAATAAATGTAATGTGCAGACTTTTTATGGAAAGTATAGATGATCCATTTAATATATTAATAAAAATCATTGAAGAAATAAAAATAAAATATGGTAATACAATTATTATTGTTGATATACATGGAGAGTCAACTTCAGAAAAAATGTCATTAGGTCATTTCCTTGATGGAAAAGTTACTGCAATTTTTGGAACGCATACTCATATACCAACTGCAGATTTACAAATTTTAGAAAAAGGTACTTTTTATCAAACTGACTTGGGTATGTGCGGAGATTATGATTCAGTCATAGGTATGAAAAAAGAGGCATGTATCCAAAGGTTCACAAAAAAGTTTATAAAAACAAAACTTGAACCTGCTAGTGGAGAGGGTACTTTATGTGGTACAATAATCAAAATTAATGAAGAATTTAAGGTTATTAAATTCCAACAAATTATAAAAGGCGGAAAATTACAAAGATAAAATGGCTGGTCATTCAAAATTTAAAAATATTATGCATAGGAAAGGTGCTCAGGATAAAAAAAGAGCCAAATTATTTTCACGTTTAATAAGGGAAATATCAGTTGCATCAAAAATTGGTGGTTCAGACCCTGACTCTAATCCTAGATTAAGAACTGCAATAAATAATGCTTTTTCCTCAAATATGTCAAAAGATAGTATAAATAAAGCAATAAAGAAAAATAACTCTAACTCTGAAAACGAGCAAATATTTGAAATTATATATGAAGGTTTTGGACCATGTGGTGTGGCTGTTATTATTGAATCTTTAACAGATAATAAAAATCGAAGTGTATCAGAAATAAGATCGACATTTTCAAAATATAATGGCAACCTTGGTATTAATGGTTGTGTCATGCATAATTTCAGCAAAATAGGAATTATTTCATATCCTCATGATATAGATCACTTTGATAGTTTCTTTGAGTTTTGCGCATCCTTTGATGTGAAAGATATACTTGAAAATGAAAAATTTTTCGAAGTAATAACAAGCCCTGAAGTTTTTCATGAAATAATTTTAAATATAGAAGAAAAATATTCACTTCCGAAATTTTCATCAATTGAATGGAGGCCAGTAAATACAATTGATGTAAATGATGAGGATAATGCAAAAAAACTTATCACTCTTTTAGAAAAACTAGAGGAATTAGATGATGTTCAAACAGTAGTTTCAAACTTTAATATTGATGATAAATTAATGGAAAAGTTAGTTTGAAAAGTAAAAAATTAATAATGGGAATTGATCCAGGGCTAAGAAATACAGGTTGGGGCCTAATAGAAAGTTTGCAAAATAAAGAAATCTATATATCACATGGTGTTATTAAAACAGATTATAAAAATGATTTAGGTATTAGATTAAAATCAATATTTGAAAAATTAATTAATTTAGTTGATAAATTCAACCCAAACTGCATTGCTGTGGAGAAGATATTTTCTAATACAAATCCAGAATCAACGTTAAAACTTGGAAAAGCTAGAGGTATTATCTTTTTAGTTGCTGCAATAAAAAATATTGATGTTAGCGAATATTCACCAAATACTGTAAAAAAAAATTTAGTAGGTTATGGTCACGCAAATAAATTTCAAATTATTGATATGATAAAAAGAATTTATACTGATGTGGAGATTGAAGATGATGATTCTGCTGACGCTTTAGCAGTGGCAACATGCCATTCAATGCAAAGTCAATCGAAAATAACTAAAATACTGCAATAAAGATGATAATTAAACTTAAGGGACAGATAGAAAACTTAGATGAAGATTGCGTCGATCTGGACGTTAAAGGAGTTGTTTATAGAGTTTTAATGTCAAAAAAAAATGTTTTGCGATTAGGTCCGATTGGAACGCAAGTTATAATTTTTATATATGAAATTATAAAAGAAGACGGGAGAATATTAGCAGGATTTCTTGATAGTGAAGAAAGGGAGACTTTTATTGATTTACTTACTGTTCAGGGTGTTGGAGGTAAAATGGCAATCAATATAATGTCTAACCTTGAAAATGAAGTTATTATTCAATCAATTCATAAAGAAGATTCTCAAATCTTTAGAAATATAAGTGGTGTTGGGAATAAATTAGCCTTAAGGATCATTAATGAACTAAAAGAAAAAATAAAAAAGAAAATCATTGAAAAGAAGGTTTTTACTCCGCACAAAAATAATTCAGTATTCCAAGACCTTGTGTCGTGTCTTATGAATCTTGGTTTCTCAGAAAAAATTTGTGAATCAACAGCAAGTTATGTTATTAATGAAAATCAAAATAAAAAACTCGAAGAATTGATTCCAATTGCAGTCAAGAGTTTATCAAACCCAAGTCGTTAGTGCTATGGTGGAAAATAAAGACAATAAATTAGCACCCAATGAAATTCAAGAAGACAAAAAAATCAACTTGAGACCAAAAAAAATTAACGAATTTATTGGTCAAGATACCACAAAATCAAACTTGAATACTTTTATACAGTCATCACTAAAAAGAAAAAAGAATTTAGACCATATAATTCTCTATGGCCCACCTGGTTTGGGAAAAACAACTTTAGCTAACATAATAGCTTATGAGAAGAATGTAAATATTCATTCAACATCTGGACCTGCCTTCACAAAAAAAGGTGATTTAGTTACTTTGCTCAGTAACTTATCAGATGGTGATATATTGTTTATAGATGAGATCCACAGATTATCTCCCATCATTGAAGAATCACTTTATCCAGCAATGGAAGATTTTAAGTGCGATTACATAATAGGTTCAGGCCCGTCAGCAAGGGTGATGCAAATTTCTATTGAGAAGTTTACTCTAATTGGTGCTACAACCAGACTTGGTTTACTAAGCCGCCCATTGAGAGATAGATTTGGAATTCCTATTCAACTTGAATTTTATTCCCCTGATAATCTAAAGCAAATTATAATGTTAAATGCAAAAAAACTGAATATAAATATAGTTGAATTAGCGGCATATGAGGTTGCCAAAAGATCAAGAGGAACGCCAAGAATTGCAATAAGACTTTTAAAAAGAATTATAGATTTTTCAATTGTACAAAATTTAAAAATAATTGACACTGAAATAGTACTAGAATCCCTGAGGCAAATGAGAATTGATTCAGAGGGATTAGATGAAATGGATAGGAGGTATATGAGGTGTATTTCAGAAGACTATAGTGGTGGACCAGTTGGTGTTGAAACTCTTAGTGCAGCTCTTCTTGAACAAAAAGATATAATTGAGGACGTTATAGAGCCCTATTTGATGCAAAGAGGTCTTGTTCAACGTACGTCAAGAGGAAGAATTTTATCAAAAAAAGGTTTGTCTCATATCAATAAGGAATATAAATGAAAGTGATACATCAGGATTTTTTTAAAATATTCTACGATAATACAGATTCATCAGGTTTTACTTATCACACTTCATATTTATCTCTAGCGGAACGAGCCAGAAGCAATATGTTAAATGAATATTTTCCAGAGGTTGTTGAAATGTTAAAAAAGAACTCTTTTTTTTTTGTTGTAAAACAACTTAAAGTTAAATTTATACAACCTTCTTATTTGTTTGATCAATTAAAAATAAATACTGGGTTAAAAGACAACACCTACACTTCAATATCTCTTACTCAAAAGATTGTGAATAAAAATATCTCTATTTGTGAGATAGATGTGCAATTAGTTTGGATAGATGGAAAAACCAACAAACCCTCAAGATTACCAAGTAATATAATATCTAGATTTAAATCAATGGAAGTAGTATAACACATTTATGGATGAAACTATTGAGAAAAAAATAATTGAAGAATCCACAGACTTCTCAATTTTATCCCTTTTTTTGCAAGCAGATATTGTTGTTAAAATTGTGATAATTTTACTTTTATTTTCTTCTATTTGGTCTTGGACTATCATATTTTCCAAATATACAAATCTGAAAAGTATTTTGATGGAAACAGAAGAATTTGAAGAAAAGTTTTATTCAAGTGAGACTTTAAATAAACTCTCAAAAAGAATAGGAGGTCAACCTACTCATCCTATGGAATCTGTGTTTTTTGCTGCTATGGTTTATTTTGATAGAATAAAAACAGGTTTTTCTAATAAAAATTTCGATTTCAAAAAAAGTTTTTGTGAGAATGTTAAGAAAGAAATGGACATAGTAATTAATAAAGAATTAACAAGTCTTGAAAAAGGACTGAACTTTCTTGCATCTGTTGGCTCCACAGCACCATTTATAGGTTTGTTCGGAACGGTTTGGGGAATAATGAACAGTTTTACTGCAATAGGGATCTCTCAAAATACAAGTCTTGCAGTTGTGGCACCAGGAATTGCAGAAGCTTTGTTTGCAACAGCACTTGGTCTTGTGGCAGCAATACCTGCAGTATTATTTTACAATAAATTTAACAATATGTTAGAAAATATTAACAACAGACTAGAAGTTTTTTCTGATGAGATTCTTGTAATAATTTCAAAAGAAATTTTTAGGTAAACTATTTTGAAAAAGAAATATAAAAGCTTAAAAACGATATCTGATATTAATGTGACCCCATTTGTAGATGTCATGCTGGTTCTACTTATTATTTTTATGGTTACAGCTCCATTACTTACCTCAGGAATAAAAATAAATTTACCAGAAAGTTCTTCTGTTCTTAAAAATGAAAAGAAGGATCCAGTAACAATTTCAATAAACTCCAAAGGTGAAACTTTTATTCAAAAAAAAAAATTTTCTAGAGATCAATTGATTCAAAAACTTACTTTGTTGAAGAAAAATAACAAAAATCTAAAGATATATATAAAAGGTGACAAGAAATTAAATTATGGAAAAGTTATGGATTTAATGAATTTAATTAATAGATCAGGCTTTAAAAAAGTTGCATTAGTTACAAAGTTAAAATAGTTAGATAATGACTCAAGGCCTTTTAAAGTCTTTTTTTCTTCACTTTTTGATAATAGGTCTTTTTATGTATGGTGCAGAAATTTTTAAGAAAAATAAAAGATTCGAAATAAATGAAATACCATTAGATATAGTCGACATTTCTGATCAAACTGTAAATAAAGTTGAAAATGAAAAAAAGAAAACAGTAAAAAATAAAATTAAAAAGACTATAACTGGTTTTCAACCTCCAAAAGTTAAATCTAAACCTAAACCTCCTGAATTTAAATTAAAAGAGAAAGTTAAGAAAAAGAAAAAAGAGAATTTAAAAGATGAAAAAAAAGAAAATAAACAAAAAAAAAGAGTTGATAATATTTTAAAATCAATTGAAAAAATTAAATCAGCAAAAAAAATTGAAAAAAAAACTGATAAGGATATTTCAGAAAAAGAAGATAAAGTTGATAAAAAAGAAGATGTTAAGGCAGTTAAGCTTGGAGAAAAATTAACTATTTCAGAGAAAGATGCAATTAGAAGACAATTTTATAGATGTTGGATTGTCCCTGCTGGTGCAAAAAACATAAAAGATTATAAAGTTTCAATTAAGCTAAGGTTAAATAAGGAAGGAGAGGTAATTAATTCCCAAATACTAAATAAGACAAACATGAAAAATAGTTTTTTTAGAACATTGGCAGAGAGTGCTATAAGAGCTGTAAATCACCCAGATTGTAAGAAATTAAAAGTGCCAAGCAAAAAATATGAAACATGGAAAGAAACTATTTTAGATTTTGACCCTTCGGTAATGATAAACTAGTATAATTTAATTTTGATTTTAATTATAAAACCTCTAAGATTGAATCTATGAAGTACTTATTAATAGTTTTACTTTTTTTCCCAATCTTCAGTAATGCTGAATTAAGAATTGACATTACTCAAGGTAATATGGACCCAATTCCAATTGCAATGCTGAATTTTAATACGAATGACGAAGAGTCAAATGAAATTTCATCTAATATTAATAGAGTTATTTCTAATAATCTTGAAAGATCAGGACTTTTTTCAATACTCCCAAGAAAACTTTTTTTTGATAAGTCAATTCCTTTTGAAAAAAAACCAATCTTTTCAGATTGGAAGATCACTACTGCTCAAGGTTTAGTTCATGGAAAGTTGGATATTAAAAATGAAAAATTAAAAATTGAGTTTAGGCTTTGGGATATTTTAGCTCAAAAGCAAATGGTTGCTCAGAAATTGACAACAGAGAAAAGTAATTGGAGGAGAATTGCTCATGTTATTTCCGATATTGTTTATCAGAGAATTACAGGTGAATCAGGATATTTTGATAGTAGAATAGTATATATTTCAGAATCGGGCCCAAAAAGTAATAGAAAAAAAAGATTGGCGATAATAGATCAAGATGGTGCAAATCACAAATTTTTGACAGATGGTTCTTATTTAGCACTTACACCCAGATTTTCACCAGCAGCTCAAGAAGTGGCTTACTTATCTTATAATAATAAAATACCCAGAATTTTTATTTTAGATCTTAATACCGGAAATCAAAAGGTTCTGGGTGATTTCCCTGGAATGACTTTTAGTCCAAGATATTCCCCTGACGGAAAGAAATTAGTAATGAGTCTGGCAAAAGATGGAAATACAGATATTTATGAAATGAATTTATCTAATCTTAAAATTAAAAGACTTACTTTTTATGACGGAATTGATACTGCTCCTTCATATTCGCCTGATGGAGACTTTATAACATTTGAGTCAGATAGAAGTGGAAGCCAAAAAATATACGTAATGAATTTGAAGACAAAAAATGTTAAAAGAATAAGTTTTGGTAAAGGAAGATACGCAACACCCGTTTGGTCACCCAGAGGTGACTTGATAGCTTTTACTAAACTTTTAAATGGTGAATTTTACATTGGAGTAATGTATAGCGATGGAAAAGGTGAAAGGGTAGTTTATAAATCCTATTTAGTGGAAGGACCTACTTGGTCACCTAATGGTCGTGTAATATCATTTTATAATCAAAATAAATTATCAAGTGGTAAAATTTCAAACCCTAAAATTAAAATGATAGATCTAACTGGAATAAATCTTAGAGAATTAGTTACTCCGTCAGATGGTTCTGATCCAGCTTGGTCGGGATTATTACCATGAAAAAATTTTAAATTAAAAAAAAGCTAGTTATCATTGACTTATGCACTGTCAAAATGTAAAACTGTAGAAAGTTAAACTATAAGGGTATTTAATATATGAAAATTAAACTTTTAACAGCATTAATTGCTTTTCTATTTCTAAGCTCATGTGCTCAAGATAGTGAGTATGTCGGAAGCGACAGCTTAATAATGGATGATACATTCAAAGAAATTCCAACTCATGATTCAGTCGACTGCTTTGGCTCATGCACAGTAAAAATTTATAATAGGTAGATATTTTTATGTGGAGCTATGAAATCCACTAATACTATTATAATCCTTAATTAAACCTTAATCGTTGACTTATCTCTACACAGATTGTAAAAAAGAAGTAATAATACTTAATAAAAATTAGTAAGGATCTAAATGTTATGAAAAACAAATACTTGTCTTTATTTTTCGCTGGGATACTAATGATCTCAGGTTGTGAAACAACTGGTGGTTCATCCTCTTCAGGAAGTACTCCAGGATATGAATATGGTGACTCCAAACAAGCTAATCTTCAAGCTTATCTTCAAAATGAAATTGGCGATAGGGTATACTTTGAAACAGATAAATATAATATTTCATCAGCTTCAGCTTATGTTCTTGAGTCTCAAGCTAATTGGCTTAAATCAACACCTGGCTTTCAATTGATTATAGAAGGTCATTGCGATGAAAGAGGTACTCGTGAATACAACTTAGCTTTGGGTGAGAGAAGGGGTAATTCAGTAAAAGAATTTTTAAGTTCCCTTGGCGTTGATGCTGGAAGGTTAACCGTAATAAGTTATGGAAAAGAGCGTCCTGCTGCTGAAGGAAGCACTTCAGAAGCTTTGTCAGAAAACAGGAGAGCTGTTCTAGTTGTCAGTGGTAACTAGTTACAATGCATCCTTATTGATTTAGAATTAGGGCTAATTTATTAGCCCTTTTTTTTTTATGTTAGAAAAAGCTAAAAACTCTTTATTAATTTTTTTATTATCACTTTTTATATATTCGAATACTTTTTCTCAAGAAATTGATGTTGATGAACTTCTTGAGAGATTAGATAGAATTGAAAAAAACATTTCTGATTTGCAAAAAGGTAAAATTGAGCAACTTGAAAAATCACTTTCATCTGGCTATATATCAAGGAATGAATCAAGGTTGGGAGACTTTGAAACTAAGATAAGAACTAATTTTGGACTTGTCGAAGAAACAGATAACAAAATTAAAAATCTAGATGATAAAGTTAATTTGATTGATAAGGATTTACAGTTGAAGTTAGACAATATTGAAAAAAAAATTAAGAAAATAAAAGAATCTAAAACTGCTAAGAAAAAATCATTTATTGACAATATTCCACTAAATAATAAAGAAATTATGGGTAATAAAAATCAAGAAAATGTTGATGAAAAAAAGGTTATTAATAAAAATAATCAACCTAATTTAAATGAAGACGAAATCAAAAAAAAATATGAAAATGCAATAAAGATGTTATGGGCAAATAAATTTGAAAATGCTGAAGATGAATTAATTCAACTTAAGAAAATTAACCCAATAGACCTAATGCCAAACATTCAATACTGGCTTGGTGAAGTTTATTATGCTAAGAAAAACTTTCAACAAGCAGTTATTGAATTTGGTGAGGGTTTTAAAAATTATCCAGATTCAATAAAAGGTCCTGATAATCTTTTGAAATTAGGTCTTTCTTTTTCTAATTTAAACCAAAAAAATGAAGCATGTAGTGCTTTTTATGAGTTAGAGATTAAGTATAAAAATTCACCAAAAAATGTTATTGAAAGATCACAAGAAGAAAGAAAAAAATTGAATTGCCCAAAAGAATAAAACTTTTCAGAAGTGCTATAACAGACATAGAGTTTTCATTAATTTTATCAAAAATTAACTTTATTCATGAAGAAAACCCTCATGTAGGGATTTGTTTTTCAGGAGGATCTGATAGTTGTGCACTTTTAATTCTAATGAGTAATTGGATTAAGAAAAGACATGGTAAAATAACCGCTATTCACTTTAATCATAATCTAAGGAAAGACTCTTTACTTGATGTGCAATTTGTTAAACAGACTGCAAAAAGACTAAATGTCAATTATAAAATTTTAGATTGGAATGAAGAAAAACCTATTAGTTCTTTAATGAAAAAAGCCAGAGATATGAGGTACAAAAAAATTATAGAATACTGTGAGGATAAAAGTATTATTACTCTAATGACTGGACATCATTTGAATGATTCTTTAGAAACATTTTTCATGAGAAAACAAAGGAAGTTTTCTACTATTGGTTTAACAAGTATTCCGGTTAAAAATAATCAGAAAAACCTTCAAATTCTTCGACCATTTTTAGAAATTAATAAAGAAAGATTGATTAAAACATGTGTACACCATAGTTATAAATGGATTGAGGACCCTAGCAATAATAATGAAAAATTTGAAAGAGTTAGAATAAGAAATATTCTAAATGAATTTGATAAAACTAAGTTCAAAAAAATTCATTCAGAATTAAAGCAAAATTGCAAAAAAAATATTGAGATAGAAAATAAAATAGTAAAGTTTGCTGTTGAAAACCTTATTTTTCTTAATTACGGATTGTTCAAGATTAATAAGAAAAGATTAATTAATCAATCAGAACACTTAAAAATTGAAATTTTAAAAAAAATTCTAGTAACTTGCTCTGGAACTATATACCCTCCAAAAACTCTAACAATTAAGATGTTATTAAAAAAATTAAAGGACACAGCAAAATTTAAATTCTCAATTCATTCCTGTATAGTCAATGTATTGAATGATAAGATAGAGATTTACAGAGAATATCAAAAGATTAAAGAATCTATGCCCAATGCAATTCGAGTAAAAAAAATGAGTACAATATTGTGGGATAATAGATTTAAAATTCGCTCTGAGTTAACTGATTTTTATTGTTATCACATGAATGATCAGATTTGGCTGAAATTAAGAAGAAATTATCGTTTAGTGAAATTAAAACAAAATATTAAATATGATGTTCTCAAAACTTTTCCTGTGATTAAAATTAAAAATAAATTTGTAATTCCATTTTTACGATCAAATTATGAGATGTCTGAAAATTCAGTTAAGATTGAATTTACTCCTAAAATTCCAATTACAAAAAAAAATTTTTAAATATTAATTGAGTTTAAAATATATATAATTATATCAATACTAAATGAATAATAATCTTCTCAAAAATATTGCAATTTGGTTGCTCATTGGTTTCCTTGTTTTCTTAATTATTGATTTCTATAAAGCCAATAATACCTCACAAAGAACAACCCCTGTTTCATATTCAAACTTTCTAACTGAACTGAAAAATGGGAATATCTCTAGGGTTGAAATTAGAGGTAATAATATTAAAGGCGAGTATTCAAATGGAACATTTTTTTCTACTTATGCACCCAATGATATGAACTTAATTGAAAAATTAGAAAAAAATAACGTAGAAATAAATGCTTTACCTCTCGATAAAGGATCCCCTGGTCTATTGGATATACTTATTTCATGGTTCCCAATGCTACTTCTAATTGGTGTATGGATCTTCTTTATGAGACAAATGCAATCTGGAAGTGGGAGAGCTATGGGTTTTGGAAAGTCAAGAGCAAAACTGTTGAATGAGAACAAAGATAAAGTTACATTTAGAGACGTGGCAGGAATTGATGAGGCAAAATCTGAATTGGAAGAGATTGTTGAATTTCTTAAAGATCCATCTAAGTTTCAAAGACTTGGGGGTAAAATTCCAAAGGGTGCTTTGCTAGTTGGCCCTCCAGGGACAGGAAAAACACTTCTAGCCAGAGCAATTGCAGGAGAAGCAGATGTTCCATTCTTTTCAATTTCAGGCTCTGACTTTGTTGAAATGTTTGTTGGAGTAGGTGCAAGTAGAGTTAGGGATATGTTTGAACAAGGAAGAAAAAATGCGCCTTGTATAATATTTATTGATGAAATTGATGCAGTAGGAAGACACAGAGGAGCTGGACTTGGTGGTGGAAATGATGAACGAGAGCAAACATTAAATCAACTTTTGGTTGAGATGGACGGTTTTGATTCTACCCAAGGTGTGATTCTAATTGCAGCTACAAATAGACCTGATGTTCTTGACCCTGCACTTCTGAGGCCAGGAAGATTTGATAGGCAAGTTGTAGTTCCAAATCCAGATATTCAAGGTAGAAAAAAAATTCTTGATGTTCATACAAAAAAGTTGGCTCTCGCACCAGATGTAGACATAAAAGTTATCGCAAGAGGAACTCCAGGTTTTTCGGGTGCAGATCTTGCTAACTTATCTAATGAATCAGCATTGTTGGCAGCCAGGCGTAATAAAAGATTAGTTACTATGCAAGATTTTGAAGATGCTAAAGATAAAGTAATGATGGGTGCTGAGAGAAGGTCAATGGTTATGACTCTTAAAGAAAAGGAATTAACAGCCTACCATGAAGCTGGGCATGCTTTAGTTGGTGTTTTTACTCCTGGGAATGATCCACTTCATAAAGTTACGATAATTCCAAGGGGTCGTGCTTTGGGAGTAACAATGAACCTGCCAGAGAGAGATAAATATTCAGAAACTAAAAAAGAAATGAATGCTAAACTTGCAATGATATTCGGAGGAAGAGTGGCTGAAGAACTCATATTTGGAAAAGAAAATATAACATCAGGTGCCTCTAATGATATTTTACAAGCAACACAAAGAGCTAGAGCAATGGTTGTAGAATGGGGGATGAGTGACACATTAGGTCCATTAAGATATTCAGAAAATGAAGAAGATGTTTTTTTAGGACGATCAGTAACCCAAAGAAAAAGCATGTCAGACGAAACAGCTAAATTAATTGATCAAGAAATCAGAAGATTAATTGATAATGCAGAATCCCATGCTAGAAAAATTCTTAAAAAAAATATCAAACATCTTCATAATCTTGCAAAAGCTTTACTTGAATATGAAACTTTGTCAGGAGATGAGGTTAGTGAACTTATCAGTAAAGGTAAATTAAAAAGTAGCAGAGGAGTAGATAAAAAATCCACTAACAAAAAAACATCAATTCCCTTGAAAACTGACTCAAAAAAAAGAAGAAATTTAGGATTAGACCCTAACCCAGCCACAACTTAAAAAGTTAAGTTTGATTTCTAATAAGAAGACAAAATATTATCTTAGACCATTAGGATCGGTTTGTAGAGATAACGGAATTGTTTTAAAAAGAAATGGAAATGCACTTAACGTTAAAGGTACTTTTTTCACATATATAGAAGTTATTTCTAGGAATATTAATATAAAAAAGCGTATATATTCAATTTCCGAATTCAAAAAGATTTTGTTAAAAAATGAAGAACTGGCAAAAATCTACAAAAACTTGAATTCTAAAAAGAGTAAATTAGAAAACTCTTTATTAAATAAACAAAACTTTTCTATTTTTGGAATTCTAAATATTACACCTGATAGTTTTTCTGATGGAGGTGAAAATTTAAACTTTAAAAATGCTATTAAAAACGCAGAATTTATGGTCAAAAATGGGGCTTCATTTATCGATATTGGAGGTGAATCAACTAGGCCAGGAGCTAAGCTAATTAAAGCAGAAACAGAAATATTTAGAGTTATGCCAGTGATTCAGAAATTAAACTCTAAAAATATTAATATTTCATTAGATACAAGAAATTCTTCAACTATGAAGTTAGGTATATTATCTGGTGTTAAGGTCATAAATGATGTCAGTGCGTTAAATCACGACAAAAAAAGTGTTGAGGTTATTAATAAATACAATACCCCAGTTATTATTATGCATATGCCAGGAAATCCAGAAACAATGATGAAAAAAAATAAATATGTTGATGTTCTTTTAGATGTATACGATTTCTTAGAAAATAAAATAAACGACTTATTAAAAAAAGGGATTAATAGAGAAAATATTATAATTGATCCTGGGATAGGTTTTGGAAAAGATTACAAACAAAATATAACCTTGTTAAGAAATATTTCAATTTTTCATTCACTTGGAGTACCTGTTATGCTAGGAGTTTCAAGAAAAAGGTTTATAGACTCAATTTCTAAAGAATCCAATCCTAGTCATAGATTAGGGGGTACAATTTCAGCAACTCTATTGGCAAAAAGTCAAGGTGTAAGAATTCATAGAGTACATGACGTTAAAGAAATTAACCAAGCTTTATTAGTTTTTGAAAAATTATTTAAATAATGAGAAAAAAATATTTTGGTACTGATGGAATTAGAGGAACTTATGACAAGTTTCCCATTACTAGTTCATTCTTTTATGACTTATGCGCGTCTATAAAGAAGACTCAAAAAAATATTAAAAAAATTTTAATAGGTAAAGATACAAGAGTGTCATGTGATATAATTGAAGGAGCGATTGCTTCTGGTTTTAAAAACGTAGGTGTGCAAAGTGACACTTGTGGTGTAGTTTCAACGCCAATTTTATCATTTAATACTAAAAAATTTAATTATGATTTAGGTGTTATGATCTCTGCTTCACACAATCCATACAAAGATAATGGAATAAAAATATTTAATAAAAATGGAGAAAAATTAAGTGATAACGATGAAATTGATATTGAAAATAATATTACTTTCAACCAGAAAAAACTATCTTCTTACGAAGAAAAAAAAAGTATAAATTATGTAGATTATAAAAATTATGAAGAAATTTTGATAAGAAAGTTTTCAGTCTTGTCAGGTTTTAAGCAAAAAATTGTATTAGACTGTGCTCACGGATCATTGCATAAAATTGGACCTAAGATTTTTAGAAGTTTGGACTTAAATTTTGTTAGTTATGCATGCAAGCCAAATGGAAAAAATATCAACAAAAAATGCGGAGCAACCCACCCCAAAGAGCTCTCACAAAAATTACTTAAAACTAAAGCACAAATTGGTATATCCTTTGATGGTGATGCAGATAGAGTTATATTTTGTGACGAAAATGGAAAAATTGTCGACGGAGATTTTATTTTAGCAATACTTGCTAGATTTTTAAAAAATAATAACAAACTTAAAAATAATCTTATAATTGGAACCCAAATGTCAAATTTAGGTTTCAGGAAATTTCTCATAGATAATAAAATTAATTATTTATTATCAAAAGTAGGTGATCGGTATGTGATTGAAATGATGAAAAAAAATGATTGTATACTGGGTGGTGAACAATCAGGACATATTATTTTCTCAGAGAACGCATATTGTGGTGATGGAATATTTACAGCGTTGACTATGCTTCAAATTCTCAAAGAACAAGGATCTAGTCTATCAAAACTATGCAATAATCTCTTTAATAAAGTTCCTCAAAAATTAGTAAATCTTGAATTAAAGAATGATCCTTCTAAAATTCTTGATAATAACATAATAAAAGATCTATTAAATAAGTCTGATAAAATTGAAAACTGCGATGTTCTTTTAAGGAAATCTGGTACAGAAAACTTATTACGTTTAATGGTTCAATCTAACTCATTCAGTGTCATGAATAATATAATCAAAGAGTTTATATTTGAAATACAGAGATTAGATGGAAATTAAAAAAACAGATTTAATGTTATCAATAGCTGGGAGTGATAACACCTGTGGTGCTGGAGTTCAGGCGGATGTAAAAACATGTCATTCAATGCAAGCTTATTGTTTAAATTGTATCACAGCTATAACTTCTCAGAATTCAAAAAATGTTCATGAAGTATATGAAATACCATCACAACTCATAGAATCTCAATTTCAGTCGATTATTGATGAATATAGGATTGATTGTGTGAAAGTTGGTCTAATTATCAGTGTAACTCAGGCAAAATTAATATTAAATCTTTTAAGAAGAATAAAACGAAAAATACCAATAGTTGTTGACCCTATTTACAAATCAACTACGAATAAGATCTTCAGTACAGTAATTGATTATAGAAAAATAAATAAGATTATTTCTGTAATAAAACCTATTTTTACACCAAATCTAAATGAAGCAAGAATCCTTTTAAATATGGACGATCAAGCTTCAATAAATGTTAAAGAAATGATTAACAATTTTTTTAAGACTTATAATGCAACTGTTGTAATCACGGATAGTGGTATGAACGATAATTGTTGTGATGACTATTTCTTGGATGAAGAAAAAAAAATCAGAAAACTTAGTTCAAAAAAAATCATATCAAAAAACACACATGGTTCAGGCTGTACTTTTTCTTCAGCCCTAGCTTTAAATCTTGCCAGGGGTTTTTCATTATCAAAATCAATACTTTTGTCTAAACAGTTAACAAAAAAATATATTTCTAACGCACCTGAATTAAACTTAGACTATGGACCTTTAGGTCATTGGCTTTGAACGTATGTATATATCTCCACCAAAATTTTTAAACTTTTCAGACATTTCCTTTTTTCCTTCAATACTTTTTTCTTTTATTTCTTGAGAAATTTTCATTGAACAGAACTTTGGACCACACATCGAGCAAAAGTGAGCTAGTTTTGCTCCTTCAGATGGAAGTGTTTGATCATGATAATCTTCTGCAGTTTCAGGGTCAAGAGATAGGTTAAACTGATCTCTCCATCGAAACTCAAACCTTGCTTTAGATAAAAGATAATCTCTATAATATGCTCCTCTATTGCCTCTTGCCAGATCTGCTGCATGTGCTGCTATTTTATAGGTTATAACTCCAATCTTAACATCTTCTTTATTAGGAAGGCCAAGGTGTTCTTTTGGTGTTACATAACAAAGCATTGAAGTTCCATACCAACCGATCATGGCCGCACCAATTGCACTAGTAATATGATCATACCCTGGTGCAATATCTGTTGTTAACGGTCCAAGTGTATAAAATGGGGCATTATGACAATGCTTTTTTTGTAAATCCATATTTTCTTTTATTTTTTGCATTGGGACATGACCTGGACCTTCAATCATGACTTGTACATTATTTTTCCAGGCTATTTCAGTTAAGTGACCCAGTGTTTTTAATTCTGAAAACTGTGATTCATCATTGGCATCATTTATAGAACCAGGCCTTAGACCATCTCCTAGAGAAAATGAAATATCATAAGTTCTCATTATGTCACAGATCTCCTCAAAATTTGTATACAAGAAATTTTCTTTATGATGGGCTAAACACCATTTTGCAATAATTGATCCTCCTCTAGAAACAATTCCAGTAAGTCTATCAACAGTCATTGGGATAAAAGGGAGTCTCACACCTGCGTGAATAGTAAAGTAGTCTACTCCCTGTTCTGCTTGCTCAATAAGTGTTTCCTTAAAGACTTCCCATGTCAAATCTTCAGCAACACCATTTACTTTTTCTAAAGCTTGATAGATTGGAACTGTACCAACAGGAACAGGAGAATTTCTTATAATCCATTCTCTTATATAGTGAATATTATCTCCTGTTGATAAATCCATAATCGTATCACTACCCCAGCGAATAGACCATATTAACTTTTCAACTTCATCATAAACACTTGAAATTACAGCTGAATTACCAATGTTAGCATTAATCTTAACAAGAAAATTCTGTCCTATAATCATTGGTTCAAGTTCCTGATGATTGATATTTGACGGAATGATTGCTCTACCATTAGCAACTTCATCTCTTACAAATTCTGCTGTTATTAAATCTTCTTTTCTAATGAATTTACCAACAAGTCTTTCTCTTGCCTCATTCTCTCTTATGGCACAATACTCCATTTCTTGAGTTACAATATTATTTCTTGCGTAAAAAAGTTGTGTGATTTCTTTATTTTTTGAACTTTTAAGTATTTTTTCTGGTATCGATGGAAAAGTCTTAACTTTGCATTTAGAGTGATCTAAAAATTTCAACGGTGTTTTTTTAGATTTGCAAATATTACTTCTATTCTCAAGCCAACCTTCTCTTAACTTTAACAATCCTTTTTCATAGTTATGTGAATAATTTTGATCTGAATAAAATCCTGAAGTGTCATAAACAACTAAACTTTTTATTTCCTTGTCTTCAAGTGATATTTTTCTCATTCCAACGTTAACGTCGCTAAAACTCTTGCTTTGAATATAAACTTTTTCAGATTTGGGTAATTTCTTGAATGATTTAAGATTTTTAGAGTTGTCTTTTTCTTTATTATTATTGTTAATTTTTTTTAGCATAATTATAATTTTTTTTTTTATTATTATATGATTCTAATATAATGCTATTAAATATAAAATAGGCAATTTAAATAATTTTCCAGAATATTATGTTTATTTTATCTAATGAAATTTTTATTTATATAAGTCTTATTATTGTTTTAATGAGCATGATCTTCTATGCTTTTGATGATCTATCAATGGTATTTAAATCAATTGTTATTCTAACATTTTTGCTTATATTTTTTTCACTATTTCCATTTAAGAATGAATTTGGAGAAAACCTCTTAAACCCACAAGCACTCCTCAATGGTTTTAGTAATACTTCATTGATAACTGTTTTATCATTACTGATTTTAGGTCAAGGTGTTGTTCAAACTAGAGCACTTGACAATGTTTTATCTTCACTTTTAAGAGTTTTTCCCAATAATCCAAATCTAGTTATAACCTTGTGTTTACTACTAGTTCTTATTTTGAGTGCTTTTATTAATAATACTCCAGTTGTAATAATTTTTATACCCATCCTTCAGAGAATAATTAAAAATATGAATTCTTCTTTGGGAAGATTTTTAATGCCTTTAAGTTATGTTGCAATCTTAGGAGGAATGACAACTTTAATAGGTTCTAGTACAAATTTGTTAGTTTCTGATTCGTTAAAAAAATATTCAAATATAGACCTTAGTTTTTTTGATTTTACTTTAGCAGGTTCAATAATTTCATTATCAGGCTTCTTGTATGTCATTGTTTTTTCTAGGTTTAAACTTTTTCTAACTGATAGATCTCCAGTATCAAATGAACTGTTAGATAACCAAGACAATAATTTTATTACTCAAATAGTGATTAACCAAAACTCAGAATTAATTGGTAAAAGTACTTTAGAAGGTAAATTTCCAGGTCTTGAAAAAATTAAAATTTTAATGATTCAAAGAGGAGAACATGCTGAACATGGACCTTTTGAGGGTTTTATTCTTGAAGAAGGTGATATTTTAGTTGTATCTATTAGTAGAGAGCAACTAACAGAAGTTGTTGGAAAGAATATTGTTTCAATAAAATATAGTCAAGAAGATAAAGAATCATTTAAAAATCAATTAATTACAGAGGCTATGGTTACACCATCATCAAGTCTAGTTGGAAATACAATTGAAAATGTAAGTTTTAGATATAGGTATAATTGTCTAGTGATAGGACTTCAAAGAAAATCTAAGATTATAACAAAAAAGATGGGAGAACTACCTCTTGAGCCAGGTGATACATTACTAATTCAGGGTGATGAAGAAGTAATTAAAAATCTTAGAACACAAAGTGATCTTCTTCCAATGGAGTGGGCTACATCTGAAATTCATAATAAAGAAATAGCTAATAAATCCCTAATGATTTTCCTTTCAGTTGTAACTTTAGGAGCATTAGAGTTCCTCCCACTTGTTGTTGCATCCTTGCTCGGTGTAGTATGCATTCTTTTCTTTAAGGTATTAAATATTAGACAAGTAATTAGAAGTATTGATAATAGTCTTCTTCTACTCATAGTTACATCATTGGCTTTAGGACAGGTAATCCAGGTAACAGGTACAGCTAATTTTTTATCAGACTTGTTATTGCATTTACTTCAAGGTTCATCGCCTATGATTATAATCTTATGTTTTTATATGTTAGTATCCATAACAACAAACTTTATATCAAATAATGCTTGTGCGGTTTTGTTTGCACCAATAGCTATCGATATAGCTGAGAAATTATCAGTTGATCCTAAAACCTTAGCAATATCTTTAATATTTGCCGTTAATACTTCTTTTTTAACTCCTTTAGCATACCAGACAAACCTTTTAGTTATGGGTCCAGGACATTATAAATTTATTGATTATGTTAAATTTGGATTGCCTTTAACTATTCTTTGTTGGTTTATATTTTTTCTAACTTTTCCATTGTTCTATAATGTATGACTACACCAAATATAAATAAACCAGTTGACCCTAGGTTCTCATGCGGTCCAACAAAAAAGCCAGATGGTTGGTCATTAGAAAAAATAAACAATATCTTTTTAGGAAGGTATCACAGATCTGAAGATGTTAGGGATTTTATAGAAAATCAATTAAAGAGATTAAAAAAAATTTTAAAAATTCCAGATGAATTTAAAGTTTTTGTAATTCCAGGTTCTTGTACTGGAGCAGTTGAAGCTGTGATCTGGTCTTTATTGGGTAAAAGGCAGATAACTGCATTGATATATGATTATTGGGGTATGACATGGTATAAAGATCTAAAAAAGTTAAACTATAAAATTGATTTCAGAGTATCATTAGATGGATCAATTCCTAATTTAGATAACATACCTATAAAAAATGATATTTTTTTTGTTTGGACGGGGACGACAACTGGTATTTCAATTAATAATTTAGAATTTCTGAACCCTAAACATGATGGCTTGGTTGTAAGTGATATAACTTCAGCAGCTTTTATATATGATATCCCTTGGGAGAAGATTGATGCTTCTATTTTTTCATGGCAAAAAGCTTTAGGCTCAGAATCACAACATGGTATTGTTATAATGAGTCCAAAAGCAATTAGTAGGTTAGAAAAGAAAATTGTTCCAAAATTATTTGATTTTATTGAATATGATTTTTTGATAAATACCCCATCATTACTTACTTTTTCTGACTTTAAGTTATGTTTAGATTTATATGAAAAAAAAGGAGGTTTAGATGGTAATCTTGAGTGTTGTAAGGCCAACAAATTGGTAATGGATAAATGGGAAGAACAAAGTATTTATGTACAAAGATTTGTTAAAGATAAAAGTTTTCAGGCTTTATCACCATTTTATGCAACTTTCACGAAAAGTTTTGACTATGAAGAATTCTTTAATTATTTAAGTAACAATAAAATTGCTCTTGATATCAGAAATTATAGAATGGCCCAACCTGGGATTAGAGTGTGGACTGGACCAACTATAAAAAAAAATGATTTGATTGCTTTAACAAATTGGCTAGATTGGACTTTTAATAAGTTTGTTAACAAGTGAAAAGTCAATTATTACCAGAAGGTTTTAGAGATAGCCTACCCGAGATAGCCGAGCTTGAACACCACATCAATACAATTTTCATAGATATCATGCAGTCTAATGGATTTATGCTAGTTAAACCTCCATTAGTGGAGTTTGAAAACTCACTTTTTTTTCTAAAAGATGATAAAGAAAATATTGATTCTTTTAGAGTCATGGATCCATTAACTCAGAAAATCATGGGAATTCGATCCGATATAACTTTGCAGATTGCCAGGATCGCATGTGGCTCATTATCAAAGAACATAAGACCATTAAGACTTTTTTATACAGGGGAGGTTTTAAAAGTTAAGAATAATAATATAAACTTATCTAGACAATTTACGCAAATAGGCGGAGAAATTATAGGAA
>CACACI010000014.1 GCA_902530985.1 uncultured Alphaproteobacteria bacterium | reverse complement strand
TTGTGTTATTTTTGCTGTGGCATCTCTTGCTGTTAATTGAGTATTATTTCCTGGACCATATTTAATAATATTTTCATGACCCCAATTTGCAGTTACATCTAAGGATGGAAAATATCCACCTCTTGACTGCTTAACCCTTAATTCTGCTGCTTTTATGTCATTTTTAGTTGCAAGTATTGTTTTATGATTATTTAAAACTGATTTAAGTGCTGCTTCCAAATTGTAAGGAGGTATTTCTTGACTATCTTGAGCGTTCAAGTTAGATGATAATAGAGCAAAAATTACAAAAATTTTTAAAATATATTTTTCCATGTTACTACCACTTATCCACAATTATTAAAATGTGGATAACATAAAAACGACATTTTGTTAATGTTGTTTATTTTTAGCATGATTTTTTTGAATAATCTAGATATAAACATTTGTCACCTAATAATTTAAGAAAGTTCGTAAAAAGTAATTCTGTTTCCTCATTATATCTAATTTCTTGTTTTAATCTACGTGCTAATTTTATACCAACTTGTGGTCCAAACATCAATGAAGATAAAATATCTGCATCTAAAATAATTTTTTCTAAATTATCTGAAACATTTTTTGGTTTAATTGGGAAATAGGTACTTTGAAAAATTCTTTTTATTCTTTTCATTTCATTGAAATTAAGAATTTTTTTGAAAAGGATTTTTTTTAAATCCTCATAACTTCGGTTCTCTTGATAATATGGTTTCCCAGAAAGAATCCTTCTTCCTTGGTGATTCATATCATGTGTTAGGGCAATTATTACTAATAACAATCTATCTTTATATTTAAGATTTATTTGCTTTGCTAAAATACAAGCAATAATTAACACTGATTTAAAATGATGTGGGTCATGATAAGTATTAAAATTTGTATTCATTGAACATATTTTTGATAATTTTCTTAAAATAGATTTGTAACTTCTTATTTCAAAAAATTTGAGTTCTTTTAGACAGATAATTGTAAAAGAATATAAATCTGGCTTTTTATAATTTGATAACACAATTTTTTTTAAAATATGTTTTGTTCGAGGCCAATTATTGACAATATAAGTTATACTTGGACAACCTTTATCAACAGGAAAGTTTCTCATTTACTTTTCATAACCCAAACACCTTTCCAGTCGCTTGGGTTTTCTTCAATTAACTGATTACATCTGTCAATATAAGTGTTGGAAAGAGCATCTTCTTTATTAGCTTTTAAACATTCTTGGAAAGATAGTATTGAATTTTTAAAGTCTCCTTCTTTATATTTTTTTCTTCCTTCATTAAAATGATTAACTACATCCATTAAATTTGGAAAAGTAATGTCATTATGATAATCAAGAACTTCATAAACTCCAACTGGTTCAGTTTTTCCCTTTACAACAACATCATCAATATACCTAACTCTATATGTACCTTTTAATTTTTTGTAAGTATAATCACTTATTAAAATTCTGGCATTATATTGTTTACATGCACTCTCTAAGCGGGCTGCTAAATTCACACCATCACCTATCATTGTATAATCCATTCTCTTTTGAGAGCCAATGTTTCCAGCAACAATTTTATCAGTATTAAGTCCCAAACCCATGTCAAGTGGTGGTTTTCCTTCTTTTTCTCTTTGAGCATTCCATTCCCACAACCTTTTAATCATATTAATGCCAGCCTTTACTCCCCGATCTTCGTCATCTTCATGGCTTATAGGCAAACCAAATGCAGCCATTATTGCATCACCAATAAACTTATCAAGCATTCCACCTTGTTCCGAAATACACTCAACCATAATTTCAAAATATTCATTTAGTAATTTTACAGTTCCTTGTGCCCCCAATGACTCAGTTATGTTTGTAAAACTTCTTAAATCCGAAAATAACAATGTAGCTGTTGTATCTAAGCCTCCCATAATATCAGCACCGTCTTCTAGTAATTGATCAGCAATACCTGGGTCCATGTATCTTGACATAGTTGATTTCATTCTTTTTTCAGAAGATATATCTTCAAACATTAAAAGTGTGCCAAGAAAATTATCTGATTGATCAGTTCTACCATCACTATCTTCGTTGATAAGTGGAAGTATAGTTAAATTTACTGAAATCTTATCTTTTTTTTCTGTATCAGGATCTTGTACTTCTATTTCAGCATCAACAATAATTTCTGGCTCTTTTGATTCACTAACACTTGTTATTTTTTCAAAAATCCAAGCTTTATTGTCTGAAAAAAAATCTTTTGATTGTTTTTTAATAATATCTGCATCCTTTGTTTTCAAAATTTTTAACCCTGATTTATTGCATGTTACAATTTGGCCTTCACTATTTATAGTTATGACACCATTAGACATACTGGAGAGCATACTTTCATTATATTTTCTTGATTTTGAAACATCTTCAAAAAGTTTTGCATTTTCAAGTGCTATCGCAACTTGCTGCGTAAAGGCTTTAAGTCTTGATTCATCTTCATCTGTAAATTTACCACCACTTTTATTTAAAACCTGAGTACAACCAATTACTTTACCTTCTTTGTTAATCACTGGAACACACAAAATAGAACGGGTAAAATAACCAGTCTGTTTATCAAATGATGGATTAAATCTTAAGTCTGCATAAGCATAAGGTATATTCATTGATTTACCAGATGAGAAAACTGATCCTGCAATTCCTGCTGTATTTGGCAATCTTATTTCACCAATACCTTCACCCATTGCAACTCTAGAAAATAATTCATTTGTTTTTTCATCATTAAGAAATAAAGTTGCCCTATCAGCATTTAGCATCCGAGTAGCCTCTTCCATAACTCTTTGAAGAAGTGCACCTAAATCAATTTCTGCAGTAACGTCTGAAACAATACTGATAAATTCCATTTCTTTAGCTCTCTTTTTTTCAAAATGTTCGGAATTTTGTGCGTTTTGAATTGACACTGCTGCTTGAGTTGCTACTGACTCAACAAAGAATAAGTTATCTTTTGTAAACCTACCCTTCTTTTTATTTAAAACTTGAATAACACCAATTGTTTTTCCGTCAACAGTTTTTACAGGGCAGCAAACCATATTCTTTGTTTTGTAGCCAGTTTCTTGATCAACTTCCTTGTTAAAACGAGTATCTTGATAAACATCATGTATAACTTCTCCTACCTGACTTTGAAAAATTGCACCAGCAATACCAACATTATTAAGAATCCTAATTTCTCTTGTTAATTCACCTTGAGCTATTCTTGAATATAGTTCATTGGTTTCATTGTCATTAAGGAATAAGGTACCTCTATCTGCAGACAATTCTTCAGTTACAAACTCTATCAATGTCCAAAGTATTTCTTCTAGAGTCTTGAGACCAGCGATTTTTCTGGTGATTTCTAATAAAAGCTCAGTTCTTCTAAGTTTTTCTATAGTATCATCTATATTTAATTCTTTTTTCTTCATATTAATAATCCGTATTTCTATTCTATTTTTTTAATTTGATCTTCATATTTTACTATAACCTTTTCCAATTCATCCCTGAGAGACTGTGAGGAATTCTTCAATTGTTTAATCTCATCACTAGAATTAAGCACAGCTTTTTGTACTGCTTCTTTTTTTTTAAATTTAAGGTCAACTAATTCATCCCTTAAAGCCGTAGCAGATTTTTTTAGTTCTGTTATTTCTGAAGAAGAGTTTTGAATGATATCTTGAACTGCTT
Organism: uncultured Alphaproteobacteria bacterium; assembly: GCA_902530985.1. GTDB lineage: Bacteria > Pseudomonadota > Alphaproteobacteria > Methylaequorales > Methylaequoraceae > Methylaequor. The sequence goes on along the minus strand of CACACI010000014.1, from coordinate 23,992 downwards.
TTTGTTTTTCAAATTTTAAGTTCTCTAATTCATCTCTGAGTGCAGAGCAAGATAATTTAAGTTGTTTAATTTCATTTGCAGTTGATTGTATTTGTTTCTGGATTGCTTCACGTTTTTCGAATTTCAATTTTTCTAACTGATCTCTTAATTCTTTAACTGATGATTTCAATTGATTTAATTCATCATTTTTAAAAGAAATAGCCTCTTGAACAGCTCTATTCTTTTCGTAAATAGATTGATCTAATTGTTCTCTTAAAGAATTAATTGTTGAAAAAAGATCTTTTGTTTCCTCACTATTTTCAGATTTAATTTTTTGAACTAGTTCATTTAATTCAAAACCAAAATTGGGATTTTCTGATTTATATTTCTCAATGAATTTGCCCACTAAAATCTCCTATATACATTGTATTTTCTATTTAGCTTATAGACAATGATAATATCTAATATTTTTAATTTCTGAATTATTTTTAAAAAACCATTTGATTCTATCTCCTTTTTTAATTTTTAATTTTTTAGCACAACCATCAGGTATTTCTAGAACAGCTAAAACATCAACATCTGAAGATATTAGAATTTTTGAATTTGGGATCCCTTTCTTAATGGATACAATTCTTTTTTGCTTATTAATAAAAATAATATCTAAAGGTATAGAAGTTTTGTACATCCAGATATTAACTTTTCTGGGCAATTCATATAAAAATAACATTCCATTATAATTCATTAGTTTATCAACCTGCATTAAACCTTTTTTTTTTGATTCTATATCTAAAGCCGTTTTTACTAAGAGATTATTAAATTTATTTGAATTAATTATTGCAAAATCTTTCGACTTTAGAGATGAAAACTCAAGACTAATTATAAGAGTCAGCAGGAGATTAAGGCCTAAATTTTTCACCTTTTTTTATTCTCTCTAAAGTAATTTGCGCACCAAGGCTTAAACTCTTTTCTTTAGTTTCGTTAATTGATTGATAGTCATTAATTGTCAAAGAAAGATCATATTTCTCTGATAAGACTCTGAATAGTTTGACATTGTATGATGACAATCCTTTTTTATCAAAATCTTCTGTATTAGAAACTTTTTTTTCTTTTTTTAATCTTTCTATTGATTTTGAAAGTCTATTTTTCATTTTTTAAATGTTTACTATTTAATATTCTACATTATTATTTAAATAATGAAAGAATTTGAAGAAAAATTGATTAACATTAAAAATGAAATGGAGAATGTAAGAGAGCTTTATGTTAAAAACTATATTACAAAGAACGATTATCAAAAAGAAACTAGGGATCTATTTGAAATGGCAGTAGAATATGGAGCATAAAGAAAAAATTCAAGATTTAAAGGAATCCATTCAAAAATTAAATCAATTATCTTCTGAGGAAAAAACAAACCTTTTAGAATCAATTGAAATGTTGTGGCTAAATGCCAGTGTTAGGAAAAAAAAAAAGGATATAGTCTTACCAGATGACTCTAATGAGAATATTCTTAGAATAAGACAACTCTTGGCTGCAGCATGGTCAGAGGATTTAAAAGAGTAAAATAATTTTTTAAGATATTTAATTATCTCTTTTTATTAAATGATATCCAAATTCCGTTTCGATAGGCTCACTAATTTGATCAACTTCTAGAGAGAAAGCAGCATCTTCAAAAGCTTTTACCATTACTCCTTTACCAAATTCACCTAAACTACCTCCGGATTTTGATGAAGAACAATCAGAATGCTTATTTGCTAAATCTTTAAAATTATGTTTTTTTTCAATTAACTTTTTACGAATATCAGATATAAGCTTCTTAGCATCATTTTTTGAAATATCTGATCTTGAATCCCTAGATTCATTATGCATTACTAGAATATGTGAAGCTGAAATCTTATCCATTCTTAATATAAAAAAAGCATATATAATTAATAAAATAAATCAATGCAAAAACAATGTAAACAATAGAATAATTTATTGTATAAAAAATAAAGTAATAAAATAAAGCCGGTAATAGAATAGAAATCAAAAAAAGACTAGCATTTAATATCGAAATAACATTACCACCAAACATTCTCTTAGATTCAAGCTGTAAAATAAAACAGCAAATTGAAAAAGAAGAGATAAGAGAAATAAAAAATTTTAAAAAATCAATACTATAACTTGAGCTATGATCTATTAAAGATGTAATTAAAGAGATAATTACTATAGATAAATTAAAAAAAATAATCGAATTTCGTTTTCCAATAAGTTTAGCCAATGGTGCAATAAAAATGAATACTAAAATTGTAATAAATAAATATACCAAATCATAACTTAAAAAATATAAATTCTCTGGATTAGCAAATTTTGGCAACCAATTTGATGAAACAACAATTAAAAAAAAGATTAATGGTATCAAAATTATTAAACTATTAAATGATAAAGAGATAGAATTTAATTTTTCCTCGATATTAAATTTGTGATTAAATTGAATATTAGTTTTTAGTACAAAATTAGAAAAGAGGTAAGTTAAAAATAAAATTGTAAACATCAGAATATACATAACTTTCCAACCTCCAGTATTTAAATAATCATTCGAAAAAATCTCATTGATAAAGACGAACATAATAGCTCCAAGGAACAAACCCAAAGAATAAAATAGCCAATACTTTATAGAGAAAATATTAGAAGAGAAATTTTGATTATTTATTAATAAATTGTTGTAACATAAGGAAAACATTATCCCAATTATAATTCGCGACACAATAAAAATACTAATTGAGAGCATTATTGGGAAATAACTTTGAACTGAAATAGGTAATATGTATGCAAAAATAAAAAATAAAAAAATATTTAAATTTGCAATTTTAGTGTTTTGAACAAAATTTGAAAATTTTATACCCAAAAATCTACTAGTGAATGATAAAAGTATCAAAGAACTAATGGTTAGTATTGAAAACCTGATATCTAGAAAAGGTAGAAAATAAGATGCCAAAAAAACTAATATCGAAAAATTAATAGATAAATCTAAACCTTCAAAAAATGTAAAAAAATCATTGATTCCAAAATTGATTTTATTTTTCTTTTTTTTATCAATCATTTTTTTTACCTCAACAAGATAGATAAAAGATTTTTTAAATCTTGAACCCTTTCAACATCTTTAATTTTATCATTCCTATAAAATAACTTAGATCCAGGCATTAATTTCAAAATTTTTGGATTTTTTTTTACAAGTTTTATGAGTTTTTCTACATCTAACATTCTATCAGTTTTAAATTCTAGCACAAAACCTTTATTACTATAATCAATCTTTTTAACAAAAATCTGCTTTGCTAAAATTTTTATCTCAATAATATGAAATAGATTTTTAAAAGAAGATGGAATATCACCAAACCTATCTTTAAGTGTTATTAACATTAATTTCAACTCCTTAATCTCACTGATATTTGAAATTTTTCTATACAAATTCATCCTAATATCTAAATCCTCAATATAATTTGATGGGATACTAACAGGAAAACCAAGTTTTATAGAGGGCGACCAATCATCTTCTAAATAATTAGAATTCTTTAACTCTTTGATTGTCTCTTTTAACATTTTATAATAAAGTTCAAGTCCAACCTCTCTAATATGACCAGATTGTTCTGAACCAATTATATTTCCCCCTCCTCTGATATCTAAATCATTAGATGCAATTGAGAACCCAGCACCTAAACTCGTAATTTTTGAAATAATTTGTAATTTTTTTAGAGAATTTTCTCCAATATTCCTAAAATCATTTAAAATTAGATAAGCATATGCTTGTCGTGATGACCTTCCAACTCTTCCCCGCAATTGATATAATTGAGCAAGTCCAAATAAGTGAGGTTTCTCAATTATAATAGTATTAACGTTTGAAACATCTAGGCCTGACTCGATCATTGCTGTAGAGATAAGTAAATTTGACTGTTTTTTGAAAAATCTATCATAGGATTCTTCAATTTTTTTATTTTGAAGTTGTCCATGTATTATTTCATATTTAAGATCAGGTATTAAATTAATTAATTTTTTCTTTATAGAGTCCAAATCTTTAATCCGAGGTGCAACATAAAATATTTGCCCATCTCTTGAAATCTCTTTATTAATTATTTTTTTTATTTCATTTTTGTCATAAAGCATTAAGAAGGTTTTTATGTTCATTCTATTTAAAGGCGGGGTTTTAATTAACGAAATATCTTTTAATTGAAATATTGAAGACTGTAAGGTTCTCGGTATAGGTGTAGCACTTAAAGTTAAAACATGGCAATTAGGTTTAATTTTCTTTAATTTTTCTTTTTGTTCAACTCCAAAGCTTTGTTCTTCATCGATAATTATTAAGCCTAAGTTTTTAAAAAATAAATCATCCGAAAGTATGGCATGAGTACCAATCAAAATATCAATATATCCATTTTCTACTTCCTCTTTAATTTTTTTTCTTTTTATTGCTGAGTCAAGTCTTGAGATCTTTTCAATAGTGTAATTGAAATTTTTAAATCTTTTACAAAAATTCTTAGCATGTTGATTTACTAACAATAGCTTAGGACAAATTATTGCAACTTGATATCCAGATGATGCAGCTATAAATGCTGCACGCATTGCAATTTCAGTTTTGCCAAATCCAACATCACCACATATAAGTCTATCCATAGGTAAACCAGATGAGAGATCATTTTCAATTTGATGAATTGATTTAAGTTGATCAGAAGTTTCAGTAAATTCAAATTCTGAAGAAAATTTTTCATATTCAAGAATTTTTGATGTTAAAATATCCCCTTTTTTTAATTGCCTCTCAGCAGCAGTCTTTATTAAAACTTTCGCAATATCTTTAATCCTATTTTTTATAACAGCTTTTCTATGTTGCCAATTTTGCAACCCTAATTTATCAAGATTAACTTGAATTTCCGATTGTCCATATTTTGATATTAATTCTAGATTTTCAACAGGAATTAATAATTTGTCGTTACCTTGATAAATCATTTCAATAAACTCCTGAGCTATATTATTTATTATTTTAATTTTTAAACCATTGTATTTTCCTATTCCATGATCATTGTGTACAATATAATCACCAAATTTGAGTTCAGAGTATTCTTCAATTAGATTTTCTTCTTTAATAGATTTAGAAATAACTTCTTTTACAGTTTTTCCAAAGATATCTTGATCTGAAATGAAATAAAATTCTTCACCACCCTCTTTTTGAAAAATAAAACTAGAACTGATTTCAAATTCATAAATAAATGATTTAATTTTAGATTTGCTAATATCTTTAAGATTAAAAGAATCTATATTTTTATAGATTATTTCTTCAGAATCTAAAAATTTTTTTATTTTATTTCTATTTATTTTAGAAAAAAAACAAAAAATTATTTTTTGTTTTTCTTTGAGAAAACTTAAAACTTTTTTTAAATTATCATTTCTATTTTTTTTTAGTTCCAAACATTTAGAGAATAAAAATATCTTTATTTCTGGTGTAATTAAATTTTCTTCATGTAATAATAATTCTTTACCTTGAATTAATCTTTTTAAATCCAAAGATTTTAAATAGAATTTTGATTCTTTTACAAAATAATTCTTATATTCAACTAAATCTTCAAGAGTTTTCTGATAATTGTTATTAAATTCATCTATATAGTTAAAATCTAAAACAATCTTAAATCCCTGCAAATAATTTAATATGGAGCTATAATCTTCATTTAATATCGGAAAGAATTGCCCTGATCCAGGTAATATATTTTCTTCGGAAATTGATTTGTAATAATCATCCTTATCGCTTATTTTTAATTTTCTGAACAACCTTCTAAAACATTGAATATTTTCTTTATTAAATTGAAATTCTGAAGAAAGAAATAACTCATATTTGTCTATAGATTTATATGAAAGTTGATTTGCAACTTCAAATAAATTCAAACTCTCTATATTATTAAAGTTAAATAAAATACGCACAGGCATTTCATTTATTGGTGAAAAAATATCGAGAATCTCTCCTCTTATTGAAAATTCTCCTGAATTATTTACAAAATCAACTCTTTCGTAACCTGATTTATTAAGAAAATTAATTATTTTTTCATATTTAATTTTTGATCCATTTTTTAGAGAAAGTATAGAATTCTCAATATTTTTAATTTTTATTGTTTTTGTTATTAAAGATTCAAGTGAAGATAATAGGACTGTATTACCTATATCTAAACACATTAAATTATATAATGTTTCTATCCTTTGAGACTTATTCTTTGAAGTTGGAGAAACATTAGAAAAAAAATTACAATCAAAATTTGGAAATTCAAGAATATTTAAATTTGGATTAATTCTGAGTAAATTTCTTTTTAGTAATTTAACGTCATAATCTATAGATGGGAAATATGCTATTCTGTTATGCTTTGCAACAGACATTGCAAGGAATAATTCTATAGAGTTCCTATCAACATAAAAATTACTAAAATCTTTAAATTCTTGAAGATTCATTACAGGCTAAAAAAATTTTTTTCATTATCTTATTATTAAGATTTGCTGGAATATTTTCTTTTTTTAAAATGATATCTAATAATAAATTATCAGGAAGGTTTAAAATTTCTTCAAGTTCTAATAATTCTTCATTATTTATAAAATTTCCATACCTCTCAATAAATCTTCCAAATATTATATCAAGCTCTTTAATTCCTCTATATTTAGCTCTATGTAGAATTTTTTTTTTAAAAAGTGTATTCATTGTATTATGTATCTGAAGCATTCTAAATTAACAATTATAAAATGAAAAATATTTTTGATAATTATAAATTCAATAGGAATACCATTTCAATTAAAAATATTACATCTTTTTTTGGTGATAGAATAATTGATCTATTTATGCACCTTCCTTTATCGATAAGGGAAAATAAACTCATAATCAATCTAAATAAAAAATATATCGACCAATCTGTCACTATAGATTTAAGTATATTAAAGTATGAAACGAATTTTAATAAACGATCTCCATATAGAGTGATATGCCAAACTATCGAACATGAAAGAGTTGATATTCTATTTTTTAATATGAATGATTATCAGATCAAAAATTACCTAAAATTAAAAGAGTTTTATAGAGTTAGTGGGAGATTACAATTTATTAATAATAATTTCCAAATAATTCACCCTACAAATATACTTAAAAACAAAGATTTTAATTATTTTGATCCCTTTGAACCTAATTATGATTTGGCAAGAAAAAGAATTAATAAAAAAATCTTTAGAAAGCTCGTTCTTAATAACCTTGAAACTCTAAAATTAAACAACTTCCCGGAAGAATGGATTCTCAAAAAGTTTAAAAAAAAAGAATGGACTTCTTTTCAAAATGCAATTCTACAAATTCACCTCCCAAAAACAAAAAGTGATTTAAAGCGATTTGAAAAAAACAGGAAAAGACTGGCATTTGATGAAATATTATCAAGTTACTTAACATTTTATGAATTAAAAAAAAAATTTGATACTAAAAATAAATTTCAAAATATATCGAATTTTAGTTTATCTCCAAAAATTATTAAAAAACTTCCCTTTAATTTGACAACTGATCAAATACGTTCTCTAGAAGAAATAAAGAAAGATTTAAAAATTAATCAAAAAATGTATAGACTACTTCAAGGAGATGTTGGGTCAGGAAAAACAATTATTGCCTTACTAATTATTGCAGATGTAATAGATAATGGATATCAATCTGTGATTATGGTGCCAACTGAAATTCTTGCCAAACAACATTATGAATATTTTAAAAACCTTCTTAATAAATTTAATATTACGGTAGAAATAATAACTGGAAGTACTAAAAATAGAGAAAAACAAATAATTTATGAAAAAATTTCTAATAATCAGATTGACATTCTAATTGGTACTCACAGCGTTTATAATTCACAAGTAAAATTTAATAACTTGGGATTAATTGTTATTGATGAACAACACAAGTTTGGAGTTAGGCAAAGAATTAATCTATTAGAAAAATCAATTAGTTGTAACACATTGATAATGTCTGCAACCCCAATTCCAAGAAGTTTATCATTTGCAATTTATGGTGAAATATCTGTTTCAAATATTAAATCCAAACCAAAAGGAAGAAAAGAGGTTGTAACCTCAGTGATAAGTGGACAAAAGATTAATCTACTTATAGATGGAATAAAAAGAAAATTAAATAAAAATGAACAAGTTTTTTGGATTTTACCTCATATAGAATCTTCAAATTCTGATAAAGAAAACTTAATGTCTAGGTATGAATTTCTTAAGAAACGTTTTGAAAGTAAAGTTGAGATTCTTCATGGAAAAATGAATAAAGATAAGATTTCAAGGATTATGAATGATTTTAAAGATAAGAAAATTATGATACTGGTTTCTACAACAGTTGTAGAAGTTGGAATAAACATACCAGATGCAACACTTATGATTATAGAACAATCTGAAAAATTTGGTTTAGCACAACTTCATCAATTGAGAGGAAGAATATCAAGGGGAAGCCTACAAGCTAATTGTGTATTGATTCATAGTAAAAATCTTTCTGAAATAGCTAAACAAAGATTGTCTATTCTTAAAAGAAATGCTGATGGATTTGATATTGCTGAAAAAGATCTTTATCTCCGAGGTGCAGGAGATTTTTTTGGAACTAATCAGTCTGGTTTACCAACTTGGAATTTTTTTAAACCTCATTTGGACTATGCACTAATTAATTCCGTTAAAGAAAATTCAGAGTTTCTAGTTAATAATTATGAATTAAATAACGAAAAGATAAATTTTTTAAAAAAAACTTTTTACAAAAAACAAAATTTTAAGAATTTTTTTTCTGCCTAGATTCCAACTTGATTATCCCAGCAGATACAATTGTTTTGATTGCATCGTCAACACTTACATCAAGTTTCTTTATCTGATTATTTGGAACCATTAATAAGAAACCTGAGGTTGGATTAGGTGTTGTGGGTATAAAAACATTAATTAATTTTCCTCTAAGTTTCTTTTTTATTTCACCTTGAACTTCTCCAGTTGTAAATCCAATAACCCATAAACCTTTCCTAGGATATTCAACTAAAACTGCTTCCCTAAATGCTTCTGAGTTTGTTTTAAGAATTGTCTCAAATATTTGTTTGATAGTTTTATAAAAAACTTTTATAAATGGTATTTTTTCAATCAATAAATCAGTCTTTTTTAGTATCCATGAACCAAAGAAGTTTGCCGTTAAAGATCCAATTACTATCAAAAAAACAACTAAAATTATCAACCCTAGACCTGGCACATCTCTTGGCAAATAAACATTAGGGTTTAGGTAATACGGAATTATTGGAGTAACTAGCCGATCAAATAGCTTGACCAATGATATAACAATCCAAAAGGTTATAACAACAGGTGCTGTTACTAAAATTCCAGTTAGAAAATAGTTTTTAATTTTAGCCAGCATATTTTACGTCCAAATCTTTTGGCACGCCCGATGAGGCTCGAACTCATGACAACTCCCTTAAAAGGGGAGTGCTCTACCAACTGAGCTACGGGCGCACTAGTTTAGGATATAATCAAATTCTTACTTTTTCACAACTAAAAATTATTTTATTTTAATCTAATTGTAACAATCTTTGTCGGATTACTTAATACCTGACCGTTTTGACCTTTTCCTTCTGGTATTCTCTCAATTAAATTCATTCCTTCAATAACTTTTCCCCAAACTGTATATTTACCATCAAGAAATGGATGAGTATCGTAACAAATAAAAAATTGACTATCGGCTGAATCTGGATCATTAGCCCTTGCCATTGAAACAATACCTCTTTCATGCTTAATATCATTAAACTCAGCTTTTAGATTTTTACCACTACCTCCAGTACCATTGCCATTAGGATCTCCACCTTGTGCCATAAAATCAGATATAACTCTATGAAATATTAAACCATCGTAGAAGCCACTCTGTGACAATTCAATAATCCTTTTAACTGTTTTAGGAGCTTTGTTTGGAAAAGTTTTAATTTTTACAACACCTTTCTCTAAGACTAAGTGAAGAATTGGCGCTTCATTTGCAACTGAATTAGTAAATAAAAGAATTAAACATAAATTAAAAACAATTTTAATAAATTTTAACATTTTTTTCCTTTCTCTTTATATCAAACATCTTAAGTACATTTTTTGGTACAAAGTTTTTGATTTCTCCACCATAAAGCGCAATTTCTTTGACAAACCTTGCAGAGGTTAATTGCAAATTTTCAGATGCCATCAAAAAAATAGTCTCTATTTCTGGGCCTAGTTTTGAATTCATACCAGCCATTTGAAATTCATATTCAAAGTCAGCCACAGCTCTTAATCCTCTAATTATAACTTTGGCATCAAATTTTTTTGCATGTTCAACTAGTAAATTATCGAAACCAACAACTTCTATTTTACAATTTTTTAAATCTATATCTATCATAGAATCTTCAATCATTTTAATTCTTTCTTGGATATCAAAAAAAGGGTTCTTATGTTTATTTTCAGCTACACTAATAATTAGCTTATTAACAATATGAGAGGCTCTCACTATTATGTCAAGATGACCGAATGTTATAGGGTCAAAAGTTCCAGGATAGATTCCAGTTATAAAATTATTATTCATTTTCTTCTAATTTAGCAACAGATACAACCTTTTCACCCTCAGAAACATTAAACAATGTCACTCCTTGCGTTTGCCTTCCACCTATCCTTACATCATTCACAGGACACCTTATTAATTTTCCTTTATCTGTAACCAGCATCAATTGATCATTGTTATTTATTGGAAAGGAAGCTACAACTTGACTTCCATTTCTTTCACTCAGTTGCATGTTTGCTATTCCTAGCCCACCTCTTTTAGTTTTTCTATATTCATATGCAGAACTCCTTTTCCCAAACCCCTTGTCTGTAACACTTAAAATGAAATCTTCATTTAGTTTTAAATTAGAGATTTTTTCTTCGTCTAAAGTATTATTCATGATTTTTTCATTTTTTCTTATTAATGAAGATATTCTTAAATACTCATCTCTTTCATTAACATCAAAATCCACTCCATTTAATATTGCTAATGAGATAACAGAATCATCTTTTGAAAGCTTAATTCCTCTTACTCCGACAGATGATCTCCCTGAAAAAACTCTTAGATCCTTAATTGAAAATCTAATGCATTTTCCTAATCTAGTTGAAAGAAAAATATTTGATTCCTCCGAACAAGTTAAAACATTCACCAATTTGTCTTTCTCATTAAGCTTCATTGCAATTTTTCCATTTGCATTAATATTATGAAAATCTGTCAACTTATTCCTTCTTATATTACCTGATGAAGTTGCAAAAATGATATTATTTTTAGAGACATTGTAAGGCATTGTGGCAGTTATTTTTTCTCCACTTTGTAATGGAAGTAAATTAACTAATGCCTTACCTTTTGATGTAGGGCTTCCAATTGGCAACTTATATGTTTTAAGTTTATAAACTATGCCTCTAGATGAAAAAAAGAGTAATGGAGCTAGAGTATTAACCACAAAAACTTCATTTACAAAGTCTTCTTGCTTGGTTGTCATCCCAGATCTTCCTTTCCCCCCCCTTTTTTGAGCTCTATATAAATTTAATGGAACTCTTTTTATGTAACCAGTATGTGTTAACGTAACAACAACATCTTCTGATTTAATCAGAGACTCATCATCAATTATTTCTTCATTTTCAGAAATTTCAGTTAACCTTGAGGATCCAATTTTTTCTTTTATCTGGGTTAGTTCATTCATTATTACTTCACTAAGTTTGGATTTTGAGGATAAGATTGTTAAATATTCGTTTATCAACTTCACACAATCCTTTAGATCACTTGCTAATTTTGATCTCTCAAGTCCTGTAAGTCTACTCAATTTAATTTCAAGAATTGATTTTGCTTGATTATCCGAAATCCTAAAAAATCCATTTTCTATTTGGTTTTGATTATCAGAATTTATAAATTCACTAATAAATTTTTCAGTAGGTATTTTCCATTTATAAGATATCAATCTCTCTTTTGCTTCATTTGAATCTTTAGAAGATCGAATGATTTCAATGATTTTATCAATATTTTCTAAAGCAACTGCAAGACCTAAAAGAATGTGGGCTTTTTCTCTTGTTTTCCTTAGATGATATTTTGTTCTTTTATAGACAACATCCTTTCTGAAGCTTGTAAAAAGCTGTAAATATCTCTTTAAATTTAATAGTTCAGGAACACCATTATTCAATGCTAGCATATTAATGCCAAAAGAAGTTTGAAGGGATGTAAATTTATATAGTTGGTTCATAATGACATCTGCTTGTATGTCTTTTTTTAAGTCTATTACAACTCTGACACCCTCACGGTTTGATTCATCTCTTAATTCAGAAATTCCTTCAATAATTTTCTCTTTAGCCACTCTGGCTATATTCTCAATTAATTGAGATTTTTTTATTGAGTAAGGAATTTCTGTAATTATGATTGATTCTCTACCCTTTTTTGATGTCTCGATTGAGGTTTTAGCTCTTATTATAATTGAACCTTTCCCTTTTAAATATGCATCTCTAATCCCTGTTTTACCTAATATAATTCCACCAGTTGGAAAATCTGGCCCATTAACTATAGATAAAAGTTCATCATCACTTACATCAGGGTGAGAGATAATTTTACAACAAGCATCAATCACTTCAAGGGGACAATGAGGTGGTATTTTAGTTGCCATACCAACAGCAATTCCCTCTGAGCCATTAATTAACAGATTTGGAAACTCTGCGGGAAGAAGTTCAGGTTCTGATGCAGTACCATCATAATTCTCTTTAAAATTGACTGTTTCATTGTCAATATCATTAACCAAAAAAGAAGCTATTGGAGATAACTTTGCTTCTGTATATCTCATAGCAGCAGCAGAATCACCATCCATCGACCCAAAATTTCCTTGACCATCAATTAATGGAACTCTCATACTAAAATCTTGTGCCAGTCTAACCATTGCATCATATATTGCTGAATCACCATGGGGATGGTATTTACCCATAACATCACCAACAATTCTAGCTGATTTTCTTGATGGTTTACTTGCTGTATAGCCTGCCTCATTCATAGCGTATACTATTCTTCTATGCACGGGTTTTAATCCATCACAAACATCTGGTAATGCCCTTGATACAATTACACTCATAGCGTAATCAAGGAAAGAGCTTTCCATCTCTTTTTCGATAAAAATGCTGTTATCTTCTAAATTTTCTGGCCTGCTGTCATCAATCATAAAATTTCAAACTAAAAGGGAACTTCATCTTCGATATCGAAGTCTTTAACATTTTCATCAATTTTTTTTTCAATTTTTGAATTCTCAACATTAGGAGAACTTAGGTTATTCATGTCATCAGATTTACTATCAAGCATAGTTAAATGACAATTATATCCTTGTAAAACTATTTCCGTGGTGGTCTTTTCAACACCAGCTTGATCTGAATATTTTCTTGTTCTTATTTGACCTTCAATGTAGATCAATGAACCTTTTTTTAAAAATTTTTCTACGATCTCTGATAGCCCTGGAGAGAATATAACTATTTTATGCCAATCTGTTCTTTCTTTTTTTTCATTGGTATTTTTATCTTTCCACGTCTCGCCAGTTGCTAAAGAAAACTTAGCAATTTTCGCACCGTCTTGAGATACACGGATCTCAGGATCACCACCTAATCTTCCAAGTAGTATTACTTTGTTAACTGATCCAGCCATTGTTATAATAAAAAAAATTATAATATCATAATTAGTTTAAATAAAATATAAATCTTTTAAAAGTTTTTAGGAACATGAAAGTAAATAAAAGCCAAAATTTTATAAAAATTGTTGGAGCCAAACAACACAACCTTAAGAATATAAGTGTTGATATACCAAAAAATAAACTAGTTGCTATAAGTGGTTTATCTGGGTCAGGTAAATCTTCTCTTGCCTTTGATACTATTTATGCAGAAGGTCAAAGGAGATATGTAGAAAGTTTGTCCTCTTATGCTAGACAATTTTTAAATATGATGGAAAAACCTGAAGTTGATTCTATTGAAGGTCTATCTCCATCAATATCTATAGATCAGAAAACTACCTCGAGAAACCCAAGATCAACTGTTGGGACTGTTACTGAAATATATGATTATTTTAGAGTTTTGTTTGCAAGAATTGGAACACCTTTTTCTCCATCAACTGGAAAAGAAATAAAGTCTATGAGTGTTCAAGAAATTGTTGATGAATTTTATAAATTAGAAAAAAACTCCAAAATTTATTTAATTGCACCTTTTGTTAATAATAGAAAAGGTGAATTTAAAAAAGAAATATCCGAATTTATAAAAAAAGGCTTTATTAGATTCAGAATAGATGGGGATTTTTATAATTCATCAAATATTCCTGAGTTAGATAAAAATAAAAGACATACTATCGAAGTTATTGTAGACAGAGTAGAAGTAAAAAAAAAATATGAAAACAGGATTGCTCAATCAATAGAAACAGCCATCAATTTATCAGATGGTGTGATATACTTTTTTAATGTAAGTAAAAAAAAAGATTTTATTTTTTCTTCAAAATTTGCATGCCCAGTATCTGGCTTTACAATTGAAGAAATAGAACCTCGTCTATTTTCATTTAATAGTCCAAATGGTGCATGCAAAGAATGTGATGGCTTGGGGTATAAAGAGAAGTTTAATCCTGAACTTATTATCGACAATCCTTCACTCTCTATAAATCAAGGAGTAATAATACCATGGAATAAAAATAATCAATTTTATCATGAATTAATTCATGAAGTATCTAAGCATTGTTCAATCAATCCAAATGCCAAATGGAAAGATTTGCCAAAAGAGAAAAGATTACAAATCATTTTTGGAGATAATAAACCAATAAATATTTTTAATAATTACACGGGTTGGAGTTATAACAAGTTGTTTGATGGTGTAGTTGGATTTCTAGAGAAAAAATTACGAAGATCCGATGCTTGGCAAAGAGAAGAGTTAAATAAATTTTTAAGTAGATTTGACTGTGAAAAATGCAATGGAAATAGATTAAAAAAGGAAGCTCTAGCCGTAAAAATAAATGATAAAAATATAAGTGAAATAACAAATTTGTCGATAGAAAACCTTTTAAAATGGTTTATTAACCTTGAAAAGGAATTAACAGATTACAAAAAGAAAGTTTCAAATAAAATTGTTAAAGAAATTATTGATAGATTGTCTTTTTTGAATAATGTTGGATTAGGGTATCTTCAATTATCTAGGAACTCCAACACTTTGTCTGGTGGGGAAAGTCAAAGAATAAGGTTGGCTTCACAAATAGGTTCTGGCTTAACTGGTGTTTTATATGTCCTTGACGAACCATCAATTGGTTTGCATCAAAGAGACAATAAAAAACTAATCAATACACTAAAAAAATTAAGGGACCTTGGGAATTCTGTGATAGTTGTCGAGCATGATGAAGAAACAATTCTTGAGAGTGATTATGTTATTGATGTAGGTGTTGGTGCAGGTATTAATGGTGGAAATATTATTGCACAAGGAAAACCAGAGGAAATAAAACGTAATACAAATAGTCTAACTGGAAAGTATTTAGCAAAAAAATTATCCATCCCCATGAATAAAAAAAAAATATTCTCAACTAATGAATGGATTCAACTTAATGGTGCCAATGGAAACAATCTAAAAAATGTTAAAGTAAAATTTCCTTTGAAGAAATTTATATGTATCACAGGGGTTTCTGGCGGTGGAAAATCTACTTTAGTAATAGAAACATTATTTAAAGCTCTGTCAAAAAAGATAAATAATTCTAATGAACCAGCTTTATCTTTTAAAGAAATTAGAGGCTATGAACTTCTTGATAAGATCATTCAGATTGATCAAACTCCTATTGGAAGAACTCCAAGATCAAACCCAGCAACTTATACAGGATGTTTTAATTTTATTCGTGAATGGTATTCAAACCTACCTGAATCAAGGGCTAGAGGCTATAAACCTGGAAGGTTCTCTTTTAATGTAAAAGGTGGGAGATGTGAGAATTGTCAAGGTGATGGATTACTGAGGATAGAAATGCATTTTTTAGCTGATGTTTTTGTAACCTGTGATCTCTGCAAAGGTAGAAGGTTTAATAGAGAAACACTCGAAGTAAAATTTAAAGGAAAGAATATTTCTGATGTTTTAAAAATGACAGTAGAAGAAGGTTTAGATTTTTTCAAGGCAATACCATCAATATCTAAAAAATTAGAAACCCTAAAAAAAGTTGGCCTTGAATATATAAAAATAGGGCAGTCTGCTACAACATTATCAGGTGGAGAGGCGCAAAGAATTAAGTTGGCAAAAGAACTTTCTAAAAGACCGACTGGAAAAACTTTATATATACTTGATGAACCAACAACTGGATTACACACTCATGATGTTAGAAAACTATTAGAAATTCTTCACCGATTTGTAGTTGACGGAAACACAGTTATAGTAATTGAGCATAATTTAGATGTTATCAAAACTTCGGATTGGATAATTGATTTGGGCCCTGAAGGTGGTGAAAAAGGAGGATATATATTGTTTGAAGGTTCTGTAGAGTCTCTTTTGTCAAAAAAAAATAATGATACTGCAGAATGTTTAAATGAATTTTTGAAAAAATAATTATTTACCTAATCTTTTCCTTGCAGATTTAATAATAGGGTGTTCATCTGCACTTTCACTTGAAATATCTTGATCTTCTTTATCTTTTCTAGAATTTATTGAAGATTCTAATTTGATAATTTTTCTAAAAATGAGGCTTAATAGCATGAAAAAAAAAGTTAAAATAATATACAAAAATAGTTGATTTATATTTATTGAGAAATAAAGAACTAAGTTAATAAATATAATACAAATCAAATTAACTAAAATATAATTAATCATTTCAGCACAAATTTAGTTAAAAGTTTGAATAAATATCTAGTTTTTGAAATTTTGTAATCAAAATTTTTAAGAAATAAGTCTACAAAAACTATCTCAAAAACGTCGGTAGGGTCATAAATTGAATTGATTTTATTTTTAATTGAATTATCCATTTTAAATTTTTTTATATAAATCAGAAATACAAATTGAAAGTAATAAGATGTTTTAAAATTAGTTTTAATTTCTATATCTATCAAGCTATTAAATATTTTATTAAAATTTTTAAAATAATGAAAAAAACTTTTCGTCTGTTTTAAATGTGGAATTTGATTGAAAGCATCAACTAATAAAAGAATTTTATCCTTAAATTTTGACTCCCCTAATACCTTAAAGTTTTTTGAAACTTCATTATCAAATTCATTTTTTTCAATACAATTATATATCCATTTATTTTTAATTACAGATATGGGAACCTCTTCGTTAAAGTCAAAATTTTCAAAAAGATATTTTTCTAGATTAAATAATGCATGAATTACTTTATTATTCTTAAAGTACATTTTATTCTGTAAATACCTGATATAAAATATTTTGTCTTGTTCTTTATTCATTTGACATTGAATTCTTATTAAAAAAAATAATATATTAGTATATAATTATTATAAATTACTGATTAATAAAAACATTCACAATACATAACATATCTAAGGACATTAAAATGATATATAACCTATTAAACTTTATTGATAAAATTAAACCTGTAGAGAAAACCTCAGCGCATTGCGATATCCCTTGTAAAATCTATGATCCAATAACATCACAAATTGCTGTATTGACAATGATAAGACTCGTTGATTTGATTAATGAAATTGAAACAAAAGAATCACTCACTGCACAAGATCATGCTCAAATATCAAGACTAGTATCTCAAAAGGAAGAACATGGTCACATAGTAAAAGATGAAATAAGAATTATTTGGGGAGACTATATTAAGCAACCTCAATTAGAAAAATATCCTGAGTTACATGATTTAGCACATTCAATAATGTTAGGTGCATCAAAAGCTAAACAGAATATTGATAAATCGGCAACAGTTGATCTACTTGAAAAAGTAAATAGATTTGCTGAAATTTTTTGGGATTCAAAGAACATAAAAACATTTAAAGCCGTCAGTCCATATCCTCCAGAACAAGAATTAATATACCCTGATTTGAAAAAATAAATGCTCTTTGATTTGTCAATATATAGAGTTAAAGGGGATAGTATGTCTCCTTATATACCCAATAATTCGTTCGTAATAACTAAACCGCTCACAAACATGAAAAAAAATAAACTTCTAATATTTGATCATAAAGTTTATGGAAAATTAATAAAAAGCCTGATTAATGTTGATTCATCTAATTTCTTTTGGTTCAAAGGAAATTCTTCAAAAAGCATTTCAATGCAAGATATTGGGCCAATAAAGAAAGAACAAATTATTGGAGAAATAATTTTTTCTATTTCAAAATCATCAATTAAATTTCATTTATGATTTAGTTTCATCTTGCTTAAAACCAAAAAGTAAAATTAGTGGGGATGCAATAAATATTGAAGAATAAGTCCCAATAAGAACTCCCCACATCATAGCAGAGACAAAACCTTTAACAACCTCACCCCCAAAAATAAATAAAGCAAGCAGAGCCAAAAGAGTTGTGATTGAAGTCATTAGTGTTCTAGATAATGTTTGATTAATAGAAAGGTTCAATAAATCTTCTAATTCCTTTTCAGTTTTTACTAAATTTTCTCTAATTCTATCAAATACAACAACTGTATCATTTATTGAATAACCTGCTATAGTTAAAATAGCAGCAATTGAAGCTAAATTAAATTCTATTTGGCTTATTGAAAAAAATCCAATTGTTGATACTACGTCATGAAATAAAGCTATCAAAGCACCGAGTCCAAATTGCCATCCAGAAAACCTAAACCATATATATGCAAACATTGCCAAAAGAGAAAATAAAACAGCCTTAAAAGCAACTATTTTTAATTCTTTTCCAACCTTTGGCCCAACAAACTCTACCCTTCTATAATCTGTATCTTCATCTAATTCATTTTTAAGTTTCTCAATAATTTGTTCTTGAGTAATATTATCATCATCAATTTTTTCAAGTCTAAATAAAACTGTATTTGGATCTCCAAATTCTTGTATTTCAGAGTTTCCGATTTGTAGTTTGTCTATTTTAGACCTAAGATCAGACAGGTCAGGGATCTGGGAAAATTTAGCTTCAACCATAATTCCTCCCTTGAAATCAATACCAAGGTTTAGGTTCTTAACAAAAAACAAAGAAAAAGAAAGAGCAATTAGTATTGTTGATAAGACAAAAGCTATGTATCTGTATTTAAAAAAATTGATATTAAAATTCATTTTTTTCTCAGATATACAGTTTATTTGGTTTAAGTTTTAGCACCCAAAGACTTATAACTAGTTTAGTAACTATCAAAGCCGTAAACATTGAAGTTACAATTCCAATACTTAAGGTAACTGCAAACCCTTTAATTGGTCCGGATCCATAATTGTATAATAATAAAGCTGCAATCAATGTTGTAAAATTAGCATCAAGAATAGTTTTGACAGCAAATTTATAACCTAAATCAATCGCATTAATTATTGATCGACCAGATCGTATTTCTTCTTTTATTCTTTCAAATACCAGAACATTTGCATCAACAGCCATACCAACAGTTAAAACAATTCCAGCTATTCCAGGCATTGTTAATGTTGCTTCAATGGCACTCAACATTGATACAAGCAATATTATATTTAAAATAATTGCAAAATCAGCAACAAAACCGAAAGCCTTATACCTAAGCACCATAAAAACTATTACTAAAAAGAAACTTATTATTAGTGCTTTTTTTCCTGCCTCAATCGAATCAATACCAAGACTTGGACCAACAGTTCTTTCTTCTAAAACTTTAATTGGTGCAGGCAAAGAGCCTGCTCTTAATAGAACTGCTAAATCATTTGCTGTTTCTGGTGAAAAATTACCACTGATATTGCCCTGCCCTCCTGTAATTGGTTCTCTTATTTGAGGTGCACTTATTACTTGATTATCCAAAAGTATTGCCAGTCTTTTATACGTATTATCCGTAGTAATTTTTGCAAACTTCTTAGCACCTTTGTTATCAAACTCAAAAGCCACAACATATCTTCCAGATTGTGCATCAACAGTCGCAGCAGCATTTTTTAAACGCTCTCCAGTTAGTAAAACTCTTTTTTTTACTACAAATTGTTTTTCATATGCTACAGGATCAGCATTAAAAGCTTTAAAAGTTCCAGGGGGCAATTTTCCCCTTTGTTCTGCTAACTCAACAGTTGTAGGGTCAAGCATATGAAAGTTAAGTTTTGCAGTTCTTCCAATCAAAGCTTTTACTCTTTCAGGATCTTTTATACCAGGTAATTGAACTACAATTCTCTCTTCACCTTGCTTTTGAATAGAGGGTTCTTTAGTTCCAGATTCATCAACTCTTTTTCTCACAACTTCAATTGATTGTTCAACAGTTCGAGCTCTAGTGTCGATAATATACTCTTCAGAAAAATAAAGATTTAGTTTATTTTCGATCTCATCAATAAAAATACCCTTGTCAATATTTTCTTTAATATTTTCTTTAGCAAGGTTTATTTGCTCATAATCAGTAATATTTACTACAGCTCCTGTGACCTTTGAGCCAAGGTTTGAATATTTTATTTTTGATTTTCTTAAAGCTTTTCTAATGTCATCAACTAAATCATCAGATTTTTCCTTTAGTACAGACTTTGTATCAACCTCTAACAATAAATGCGACCCACCTTGAAGATCTAAACCCAAATTGACCTGTTTTTTTGATAGAAAGTCTGGTAAAGCAGTAACTTCACTTTTACCATATAAATTAGGTATAATGTAATATATTGACATCAAACATACCGTGAGTACAAAAAATATGTTCCATTTATTGATATTAAGCATTTTTTTTAGCTTTTCTTAACAACATCTGCAACTGTAGAACGGATTATAGTAACATTAACTCCTTTAGCAATTTCTACAGTTAATTTTTCATTATCAGTTTTTAAAACTTTACCTATTATTCCCCCACTGGAAAGAATATCATCACCTTTTTTTATTGATTCAAGAAGAATTTTATGTTCCTTCTGTTTTTTTTGTTGTGGTCTGATAAGAAGAAAGTAAAAAATAAGAAAAATTAAAATTAAAGGAATAAAAGAAGCTAACATAGAAGGCTGTTGCGCTGCAGCTTGTGCGTGAGCATAGTTAATCATAGAGTCCTCAAAAAAAAATGTTTACATTTAAATACAATGAAATCAATATATAAAATCTTTATAAATACAAGTATAAAATAACAATTTGGATAAAACTATTAAGAATGACAAGCATATTTGAATCACAAAAAAAGTTTAATAAAAGCAATTTCTTCGTTTACCTATCAAAAAGGAATAAAATTGTACCTTTAGATCATTTTTCAATAATAGAGCTTGAAGATTTACAAGAAATATCAGATCAAAAAGAAGTTATATTAAATAATACATTATGTTTTTTAAATGATATACCATCAAGCAACATATTATTATGGGGTGCTAAAGGAATGGGAAAGTCAACTTTAGTAAAATGTTTAGTAAATCACATAAATAAAAAAAATAAGAAGATTAAGTTAGTTGAAGTTTTAAATAACGATGTGGAGTATATTGCTGAAATTGCTTACGAACTAAGCAAAGAAAAATCTAAATTTATTATTTTTATTGATGATATATCTTTTAAAAATAATGATCAGAACTTTAAGTTATTTAAAAGTTTAATAGAAGGTAGTTTGCTCAGTCATATAAAAAACATTAAATATTATATAACTTCAAATCTCAGACATTTATCACATAGAAAAGAAGAAGGTTCTAATGACATCGAAATCAAAGAAGCAAATCAGAATTTGATTTCTCTATCGGATAGATTTGGTTGTTGGGTTGGATTTTATGATTCAAATCAAGAGCAATATTTAAAAATGGTAAAATACTACTTAAATAAATACTCAATTAAATTAACAAATGAAATCGAAAAGAATGCATTAAGGTGGTCCCTGCAAAAAGGAAACTTTTCAGGTAGAACCGCATTTCAGTTTACAAACCAAATTAAAAGATAATTATAAATTTTTATAAAAACCTCAAAGGATCTACAGATTCTTTTCCTTTTCTAATTTCAAAATGTAATTGTGGGAAACGAACATTACCTGTATTTCCAACTGAACCAATTTTATCCCCTTTTTTAACTAACTTACCTTTTTCAATAAATACTTCATTTAAATGAGCATATGCTGTAATCCAATTTTTAGAATGTTTAATTAGTATTAAATTTCCATATCCTGGAATCTCATTCCCACTATATATTACTTCCCCCTCTTCTGAAGAAAGAACTTTTACCCCTTTTTGTGAGTTAATATTAATACCGTCATTATAGAACCCATCCTTTGTTTTACCATACTTTGATATGAGCTTTCCTCTAACTGGCCAAATAAATCTATTATTTGAATCCTTTATTTCTAATTTTCTGGAGAATGTATTCTTGTTGTATTTTTTTTCAATTTTTTTTTTTTTATTTTTCTTTATTAAAATTATTTGTCTTGGAATTATTAATTTTTGACCAACAAACACACTATCTATGTTTTTTATACTATTTAGTTTAGACAGTGTGTAAATATTAGTTTCATATTGTCTTGAGATAGAAAATAAAGTTTCTCCTTTTTTAATTTTGTGAGTTTTATTAAATGGTAATGATATTCTCTGACCTGGAAAAATTTTATATGGTTCAGAAATATTATTAACCTTAATTAGATCTTTAATTGGTGTTTTAAAATTTCGAGAAATTGAATATAAATTATCTCCCTTTTTAACAAGATAAAACTTGTTCTTAGATCTATTATTTTTTTCTTTATTTTTTTTTTTAAAATCAACTATTTTATAATCATCGTAAATATAGCTCTCACAGCCTACAGAGAGAATTATGAACAAAATTAAAAGTCTCATTTACTTTCTTTTCCTTCTAAAAGTGGAACAAACCTGACGTTTACTAAATCATTAATTATTAATTCTCCTTTTTTTTTAGTAATTTTTTTTAGTAATTGATCATTATACTGATCTCCAATTGGCACTATCATTTTACCATTTTCAGAAAGCTGATCTATAAGCTTTCCTGGAATATCCTGGGCACAAGCTGTCACTATTATCCTATCAAATGGTGCTTGCTCTTTCCAACCTAAACCACCATCATTATGTTTACAAAAAATATTAGTTACTTTTAATTTTTTGAAAAGATCATAAGCTTTAATTGATAATGATTTATATCTCTCAATTGAGTAAATAAACCTTACTAATTTTGAAAGAATATATGTTTGATAACCACTTCCAGTTCCAATCTCTAAAACTCTCATACTTTTATCTACATCTAGGTATTGAGTCATCAATGCAACTATCAATGGCTGAGAAATTGTTTGACCACAATCAATTGGAAGCGCAATATTTTCATATGACTTTTGTTTTAAGTTATCATCAACGAATAAATCCCTATCAACCTCTTCCATAACTTTTAAGACTTTTGAATTCGTGACTCCATTCTTTTGAAGTTCTAAAATTAAATTTATTTTTTTTTTAATTTCAGATTTTTTTATCATAATTGGGTATTGATTTTAGATTATTGGTATAATCTCTTAAGATATTAGGAATTGCAATAGTACCGTCTTGGTTTTGAAAATTTTCAAGTATTGCGATTAACAACCTTCCAATAGCTAATGATGATCCATTTAGGGTATGAGGAAAGTATATCTCTCCAGTTTCATAATCTTTAACACGCATTTTCATTCTTCTTGATTGAAAATCTCTACAATTAGAACAACTTGAGACTTCTCTATATTTATTTTGCCCTGGCATCCATATTTCAAAATCCAAGGTGTACGACGATGAAAAACCCAAGTCACCTGAGCAAAGTTCTACTATTCTATAGGGCAAATCTAATTTTTTTAAAATACTTTCAACACAATCAGTCATTCTTTGATGTTCGTTTTTTGACTCGATTGGTTCTGAGATAGTTACCAGTTCAACTTTACCAAACTGATGTTCTCTCATTAATCCCTTTGTATCCTTTCCTGACGCACCAGCTTCTGCACGAAAACAATTTGT
>CACACI010000013.1 GCA_902530985.1 uncultured Alphaproteobacteria bacterium | reverse complement strand
AAATATTGGCAAAATTATTGCAGTGTCCTTAAGATGTTTTCCAGAGATTCCGATAAACCTTCAAAATCATCCAATTCATCAAGTGTGATTGGAACAGAAATGCAAATTAGTGGTAACATAAAATGTAGTGGTAATTTAGTTTTAAAAGGAAAAGTTAAAGGAAACATCGAATGCGAAAATATGAGTATATCATCTGAAGGAAATTTGAGAGGAAATATTAAAGCATTTGAATGTATCATTGGAGGAAATTTTCAAGGAGACGTTTTTGCAGATTCACTTGCAATAGAGTCAGCTGCTAACATTAAGGGTAATATGTATTACAACAATCTAAGAGCTCAACCAGGCGCAAAATTAGAGGTTCAATTATTTAGAGGTCTTGAAAAAGAAAAAGTTAAGGATAAGCAAACTATTAAAAAATCAAAGGGGACTTAATGCATGGCAGATAATCAATCAATAATAGGTAAGGGTGCAATTTTTAAAGGTAAAATATCAAATGCTTCAACAATTGAAATCAATGGGAGAGTGGAAGCTGATATTAAATCTGAAAAAGTAACTCTTGGAAAAGCTGCCTCACTTGAAGGTTCAATAATTTCAGAACTTGTTGTTATTTCAGGTAATTACCAAGGAAAAATTAAAGCAGATTCAGTATGGTTAACTGATTCTTGTGTTATTACTGGTGAGATTAATTATAAATCTCTTCAAATGGATAGAGGTGCAGCACTAAACTGCAAGATTATTCACAACTGGGATGAAAAAAAACTTAAAAATAAAAAAAATTCTGATGATGAGAGTTCTGAAGATTAATAGCTATTAGGAGATTAAAAGTGAGTGATATAACTTATATAAATAAAGACCTTCTAATGGAAGGTTCACTTGAATCAAAAGATGGACAGGTTGTAATAGCTGGTCACTTCAAAGGTAATGTAGTTGCTAGATCTGTTATAGTTGAACCAACTGCTTTATTCAACGGTAATATAAATGCTGAACATCTAAAGGTAGAAGGAAAAGTAGATGGTGATATTACGGCAGATTTATTAGAAGTTTCAAATAAAGGTGTTATTGATGGTAAACTAAAAACTAATTCACTTTCTGTGGATACTGGGGCTCAAATCTCAGGTAATGTTGGAAGAATTTCTGGTTAATTCGTATTGCTTCTGAGTATCTATACAATTTTTAAAGAAATTGATTGTTTGTTCCTCACCATCAAACTTTTCTAAGTTGATTGATGCAAATCTACCTGCTGCAAGTGCCACAGCCCATAAATCTTCTTGATCAATTGCAAATCTCGTCAACATTCTTTCAATTTCATCCCTTATTTCAACCATTTTTCTTTTTCGTTTATCAACTACACAAGGGAACTTTATGATATTTGGCTTTTGATTCATAATAACTTAAACGACAAATAATATTATAATTTTAATAAATTATTTATTTTCATCTTGGATTTAGATATATAGTAAAAATGGATATGAAAAATAAACAACAAAATTTGCCGGTTAAAACTAAATCAAATGATGTTATTAAAGTAAATCAAGAAAAAGTTAATTCTATTGATATAACTCAAAAATTGCATCATCTAAAGAATAGAGCTGAAGTAAGGAAGTTTTTACCAGATATTTTAGGTCGCGTTCTGGCAAGAATTTGGATTGATTCAAATTTTAAAGAACAATTTGAGCAAGACCCACAAAAAACTTTAGAATTTAATGGTGTATACCTTCCAGAAGATATGCATATAGAATTTCAAAAGCCAAACTCTGATAGACCTAGAATTGTTGTTTACGAACAAAGACCAAAATCAAAATTTAGACTTAGAATTCTATATTTACAGTTAATAATGATGGCTGGAAGGTGAAAAAATTTTTTTTTATAATTATTCTTAATCTATCAACCTTCCTAGTATTTGCTGAAGATCATAAAAATATT
Organism: uncultured Alphaproteobacteria bacterium; assembly: GCA_902530985.1. Taxonomy (GTDB): domain Bacteria; phylum Pseudomonadota; class Alphaproteobacteria; order Methylaequorales; family Methylaequoraceae; genus Methylaequor. The sequence goes on along the minus strand of CACACI010000013.1, from coordinate 30,300 downwards.
ACTGAACCTAACCTGAGTGATGAAAGTTATTATAAAAGTGGTGTTAACTTCTATGATAATGGAGAGTTTAAAAAATCATTTGTTGTTTTTTTTAATTTATCAGAAAAAGGCAATATTGATGCAATTTATAATTTAGCAAATATGTATTATGAAGGAATTGGTACAGTTCAAGATTTTAGTAAATCATTGCAATATACCTGGTTATGTAGCTTGAATGGTAATAAAAAATGTTTAAAAAAAATTAAAAATATAGAAGCTAAATTAGATGAGGAAGAGTTTATAAAAATTTCTAAGATTATTCCAGAAATTTTAGAAAATGATTATGTTGAAAAAAATGATGAGATTGCAGCATTCAAGTTAGGTTATTGGTATGAAAAAATTTCTCCAGAAATAGATTTTGAAAAATCATACTTGTGGTATTCTGTATCTGTAAGTGCAGGAGTTTATAAAGCAATGAAAATTAGAGATAGAGTTGGAGAACTAATTGAAAAAAAAAAAATTTTAGATATTCAGCAACAAGCTAATGAGATATATACTAAAGATGTGTATTTTAATTTAAAAAAGGAAGAAAAATGATTTTTAAGGTACACTGGATCATAGATGGTGTTGCTGAGATTGATGCAAAAGATAAAGAAGATGCTGAAAAAATTCTGCAAGAAGGACTTGAGGATTATGTCAAAAATTCAGAAATATTAATGAATAAATTTGTTGCAAAGTCTATACAAGGAACAGCTTACCTTCCTGGAACTGATGAACCTAAAAAAGATGATGAAAATGCAGAGAGTAAAGAAAATTCAAATGAGGAAGATTCTTAATCTTATTTTAATCTCAGTTATTTTAACACCAACTTTACTGGAATCTTTACCAAAATCCAAAGGTAGAACTTATGCCCCAGAAGAAGGTACTTTTGACAGAAGAAAAAGAATAGTAATACAACCGAAATGTAGATTGAAAAGTGAAAAAAAAGTTCCTGGTGACGTGGTTTGTACCTACCAATCACAAAAAAAGGGAGCAAAGGATAAAGAAATATATTTGGGTTCTCCTGGCAATACTTGTCAAAAAGAAATCACATGCCCTAAGAAATAGAACTCCAGGAGTAAGAATATTAATTATATAAAAATAAGATCTAGATGTTGGGAGTTACTTGAACCAGGCGAAGAAAAAGATTTTTTAAGCAAAGCTGTTGATCTTTTTCTACTCACATTGATAACATTAAATGTTTTCTCAGTTATTTTGGAAACAGTTGATTCTATTTACAATAAATTTGAAATTATTTTTACTTATTTTGAATATTTTTCAGTTTTTATATTTACAATCGAATATTTTACAAGACTTTGGTCGTGTGTAACTGAAAAAAATAAAAATGTAAGTGATTTTGATCAAAGAATAAATTATGTGTTTAGTTTTGGAGCTATCATTGATGCTATTGCAATTTTACCTAGTTTGATAGCCTTGTTTATACCTTCGATTGATTTACGCTTTATCAGAGCATTAAGAATTGTTAGACTTTTAAAATTTTCAAGATACTCAGGTTCCATTAATAGTCTAATATCTGTGCTATGGGATCAAAGAAGATCATTCGGTGCTGCATTCTTTTTATTATTCATAGCACTAATTATTGTTTCAAGTGGAATGTATTTAGTTGAAAAAGATGTACAACCAGAAAAATTTGGAAGTATTCCACACTCTATGTGGTGGGCCTTAGTAACTCTTACAACAGTTGGATATGGCGATGTTTATCCTATTACTCCTATAGGTAAAATGTTTGGCTCAATAAGTATAATTTTAGGTATTGGAACAGTTGCTTTGCCAGCAGGAATAATGGCTTCAGCATTTACAGAGTTTACAAGAAGAAATCAAAAAAAATATGAAGATAAATTAAAATTTATGTTAGAAGACGACGTTATAGATCATAAAGAAAGAGAGGAATTAAAATTATTATCAGAAAAACTTAATCTCTCAGACAAAGATATTGGTGCAATTGAGGAACATTTAAATTCAAAAAATAAAAAAAAAGATTAACCAACTGATCCAATAAAGTGAGTTATACCATTGCTAACCCTTTTTGCACATTCATAAAGAGCTTCTAGTTTTTGAAATATATTTTTCTCCTCTTTAGTATAATTTATATTTCCTTCACTAACATAATTAGATTTATCAGAAAAACCAGAATTTGATGTCTTTATTTTTCCTGCAGGAAAAATCTTTCTTAAAGTACCAACTGCATCGAAAATATCAAATCTTATAAGTTTAGCAATTATTTCATCTCTAGAGGTTCCTGCTTGGTCACTAAATTTAGGTATTCTAACAGATAACATAAATATCTCATGAAAGATTGCTACTCTGATACCATGCATTAGTAATAATTCATCTCTTATTTCTTTTTCAATCACTCGGCCTCTTCCTACCGCAATTCTTCCTCTTAATTTTCGACCGAGTATCCAATTTCTAATATCCATATACTCTTGATGTAACTTTCTATAAACTTTTTGTAATCTCCAATGCACGTCAAATTTCTCGAGTAAATTAGCGACTTCCTTCATATTTTCACTTCTTTCAGAATCTGCCGTTCTTGTAGACCATGAAAGCCACATACCTGGATCAAAACAGTCTATGTAGGCTTTCAAAACTTCTATATCACTATATGCAAAGGCATGTTGGACAATATCCATTATTCTCCTAAATCTCTCTGAATGATTATAATATTTCATGAATTTCTTTGGATCTTTTCTCAAATATTGTCCAATTCCTCCAAGTGAGTTAGCAAGCATACCTAATTGCTGTAATATTGAATTTTGGGGTATCGCTCTTGTTTGACTGGGGTGATAAACTAAGGTTTTAATAGAGGTATCAACATGTCTTTTAACTGATCTCGAACCAGTTGCGTGCGTAAGGTTTGAACCGAACACATTCAAAAGTGCTGCATAATTTGGATCATCCATGATCTCTGTATTAAAATTCTTAATGGTATTTACAAATTCAATTCCAAAATCGGGTGATTCATAAAAAGGGTCTTTATCCTCTATACCAGGAACACTATAGCAAAATTCAATTATTCTTGATATCGAGGCGAAAGCCAAATCATGGTTCATAAAATGTTGATATCCATCTCCTCCTTGAAAACTAATTTCTTGAATTAGATCAATATTCCAATCTGCAAGTTTTTTTTTAGTATAATTACAATTTACATATTTCAAACGATCACATAAAGATACAGGGTGCCCTCCCCTACCAATTGACTCTCCATGTGTATTGAAGATTAACAACTTAACTTCAGTCATATTTTGATCATACAAAGCTTTAGCAATTTTTCTTTGGAGATTTTCAATTGAAAGTACAGCCGCGGATTGACCTAAATATCTACCTGCATCTGAAAAACCAGTTTGAACAGTAAGTTTGTTTCTAACAAGAATATATTTCTTAAAGTTACTATTTCTTAGGAGTGTTTTAATTAAATCATGACCCGTTTCGATACCTTTTTCAGTTTCAAAAAGTGGAGATATATCAATTTTTTCTTCTACACCAAATAACTTTGAGAAATATAATGCAGTCATAACAGTTAAAGGATAGTCGCATTCTGCAATCAAAAATCTAATAGATTGATTTTCATCAATATATTTAAGAATTTGTTTAGTAAGCATGAAATATCTTCTTGCATTCATATTTTCTTCAAAAATACTTCCAAAATTTATTTTTACTGGTTTAACTCCGTCAATCATCCTAGAAATAATGTTCAGGTAGGTTATTTTATTTGACGGGTCATTTGGGTCACCACTAAGGTCAACCTCTTTTGAAATAGCATTATTTAGTTGGTTGGCGTTCAATCTTAAATGAGTCCTACCTAAACCAAGACCAAAGTTTGTTATCTCTATTTTAAGAAGTATCAAATCATCTAATAATAAATCATTTTCAATAATTTCTTTTTTTCTAATACGTTCAATTAAATTGGAGAGAGAAGAGATTAATGGCTTTGTATTTGTTAACAACTTACTTTTATTTTTGTGTAAAAAGTTTGAGACTTTCTTAATTAAATTAAAATTATCTACAAAACCTTCTTGTGAAAATTTTTTAAGGGCTTCGGAATTATGAGAAATTGAATCAGTAAGAGTATCTTTTATGTTAGTAAGTTCTTGTCTTAAATTTTTACTTTTAGAATCTCTAAGAATATTATTAATCTTATCATTATAAATAATTAGTTGTTCGATTTTGACTTCAAGTCTTTTAGCAAAGCTATCATTCCAAAAAATATCTCCTCTACCATCGACATCGTAACCAACCCAAGTATGTAATCTTAAAACCTGAGGCTTAATATTATAATATTTTTGAGGGTAAAGTTGCTTAGCTACACTTAAGATAATGCGATAAAAAGTTCTCAATGATTGTTGTAAAAATTTTAAAGCATTCATTGATAAATTGTGTTCAAAATTAAGAGTTATGCTTTTTTCAGGTCTTTGTTCAGTTTTAAAAACCTCTTTTATAATTGCTTTTAATTCCTTATCCTTAAGTAATTTATTATTTTTTTTTGATGTTGCTAATTTTGCCAATTCAATCATCATATTATATGTCATTCCAAAAGTTGGATGTGCTGTAAGAACAATACCAAAAATTTCTTTTTCTAATTTTTGATTAAATTCTTCAAAAGATAACAAAATTTTTTTTTTGAAAGCTAAAGATTGTATAATTTTTGTTATAGCTCCCACATTCTTTTTTTTTTCTGTTGTTCCCATATACGATTTGAGTCTATCTGCCCGCAGACCAAAAGAACCAACAGCCAACCTTTGAATTAATGCTTCCAAGGCCGAATAATTCAATTTATTTTTTTCCAACCTTCTGGATATATCTAATGCAAGCATTGTTATTGAATTAGAGAATGGATCCTTTTCTGCTCCAGACCTTATACTATCTAAATCCTTTTGAAGAATTTTTCTAAGTTGTTGAGTATCAATATCTTTATCTACAGGAAAACAACTCCAGGTTTTAGGCAATAATGGTTTTCTGTAAAGATCCATCTCTGAATGAGATAATTTTCTTATATTTGTGCTTGTCATTTTAATAAAAATTATATAATTAAGGTTTATATCATAATTACAAATCATTAATATGATGTTTTTTTGAAAAATTTTAAATGGCTCTTTTAAAAGAAAAAGTTACTAGCATTCATCATTGGACTGATAAGACATTTAGTTTTAAAACAACCAGAAATATGAGTTTTAGATTTAAAAATGGTGAATTTGCTATGATAGGTTTGGAAATTGAAGGAAAACCATTATTAAGAGCATATTCGGTAGTAAGCCCTAATCATGAAGATCACTTAGAGTTTTTGAGTATAAAAGTCCCCAATGGTCCACTAACAAGCAAACTTCAAAACATAAAAATAAATGATGAAGTTATAGTTAATTCAAAGCCAACAGGCACACTAGTTTGCGATTATTTATTACCTGGAAGGAACCTATTTTTATTTTCAACAGGAACTGGATTAGCCCCCTTTATGAGTATAATTAGAGACCCAGAAACATATGAAAAATTCGAAAAAATAATCTTAACTCATACAGTAAGAACATCAGAAGAGCTTGCATACAAAGAGTTACTAAGCAATCTTAATAAAGATGAAATCTATTCAGAAATAACAAAAAATAATTTTACTTATTTTAATACAGTTACGAGAGAAAAATGGCGACATGAAGGAAGAATAACTGACTGGATTAAAAAGGATAAATTATGGAATGAAGTAGGTGTTGAGAAATTTAACGCTAATCAGGATAGAGTCATGATTTGTGGTTCAGAGTCTATGACGTTTGATCTAAAAAAAATATTTGAAAACCTTGGTTCTAAAGAAGGATCAACCAAAGTACAAGGTGGTTTTGTAATTGAAAAAGCATTTGCAGAGAAATAATGATTAAACTGATATACTTTGATTTTGATTTTTGGAGAGTGGATATATTAAGGTTATCACTTTCTCACTCAAACATTCCTTATGAATTCCAAAGAATTCCAAGACAAGACTGGTCAAAACGTAAAAAAGAATTCCCTTTTGGCCAAGTCCCCTCAATGATTATAGATAATAGACCATATGCGCACACGCACAGCCTTGCAAAATTTTGTGCTATTCGTTCTTCACTTTATGATGATAATGAATTTAAAATATTAATAATTGATCAAGTATTGGATTGGGCAAATGAAATAACAAATCATATTGCACCATCAATAAGAGCGGCCATGAGGGAAAAAAATCTTGAAAAGTTTAAAAAACTTAGAAAAGAGTTTATTAGAAATGATTTGATAGTTTGGTTTTCTTACTTAGAGAATTTGTTAAAGAATTTTTCCACAAAAAAACAATTTTTTACAGATAAATTTAGTATTGCTGACATTACAGCATGGAGAATAATCTTCTGGTTTTGCTCCGGAAAACTCGAACTAATTAATGATTCATTTTTGAATGAACTTCCCATTCTTAAAAAATATTATACTGGCATTAACAATTATCAACCCTTAACTAAACTTAAAGTATTTCAATCAATAGTGAGTTAAGCCTTTTTAGAAACCTGCATATTAATTGGGAACCTCGATCGCATCCAAAAAAGTATTATTAATCCTGGTAAGCCAAATACAGTTGAAATTATAAAAAAATAACCCCATCCTACTGACTCAACAATAAAACCTGAAGGTGCAGATAAAAATGTCCTTGCTAAACCCATAATTGATGACAGTAATGCATACTGTGTACCAGAATATTCTTTTTTACACAATACAGATAAGTAAGCAACAAATGCTGCAGAACCTAAACCACCAGAAAAGTTTTCACCTGCAACCGTAATTAAGAGAAAGAAAAATTCCGGCCCAACACTATTTAGTACTACGTAAAGTAAATTAGATATAACTTGAAAGAAACCTGATATAATTAAAGAATTAATCAAACCAATTTTTTTTACCAAATAACCTCCAAAAAAAACTCCAACTAAAGTCATTATTACACCAAAAATTTTACTTGCATTTGCAATATCAATATTTGAAAAACCAATTTTAACATAAAATGGATTTGCCATTATTCCTGCTACAACATCTCCAAATTTAAAAAAAAATATAAAAAATAGAATTATTATTAGATTCTTAATTGAATTTCTTGAAATAAACTCCTTAAAAGGAGCGATAAGATTTTTTTGAGGTTTCTCAATATAATCAATCTTAACTTTTATAACAAAAATGCTAAGCACCATCAGGCATAAGAGAATAAAAGCAATTGTCATGAAAACAGTCGACCAACTAAAAACACTTTTAAGATATAATGAGCCTGCACCTGCCATTATTCCTCCAGCTCTATACCCAAATTGTGTAACTGCAGCACCTGCACCTTGCAACTCATCTTCAAGAATTTCAATTCTAAAAGCATCAATAATTATATCTTGATTAGCTGAAAAAAAAGCAGTCAAAAGAGCAAAAAAAGCTGTTAAAAGTAAATTTTTGCTTGGGTCACTAAAACCTAAAAGAATCATTGAAATTATTAAAAGAATTTGAGTAATTAGTAACCATGATTTTCTCTGGCCTAAATAGTTTGTTAAAAATGGAATCTTAAAAGTATCAACAATAGGAGCCCAAACAAATTTTAAACTCCAGGGTATTTGAGTAAGTGCAAATAGCCCAACTGTAGCAATTTCTATATTATCTCGCGTTAACCAAATAAATAACGTTGAAAGAACCATATAAAGTGGGATTCCACTTGAAATACCCATTAAAAAAACTAGTAAGATTTTCTTAGAGAAATATATCCCTATGAAGTTGCTATTCATTATTATTATTGTTGAATTTTTTTTTTTTATATCAATAATAATATTATGGTATTAAAAATAATGATCTACTTTTTTTTCTCTTTTATATTTTTCATATGTAAAACTTCATATGCTGATAACCATATTCCAAATATTGTCGGAACTTGGATAGGTGAAAATAAAACTATTTCTGAGCAAAGAGGGTTAAGAACCTGGGAAAAGAAAGTTGAAATTCTTGAGCAAAATGGCAGAAGATTTAAAGGGACATTCTCTTATACCGACGGTACTAAAAACTTTTTTGGAGTTATACACCCTGATAATAAAACACTTACTTGGGTTGCATCTAATAGTAGAGGGTACAATTTAGGTAAAATTCTCAGCGTAAATAAAATTAGTGCGTGTTATGTTGAGTCTGGTATTGATGCCACAGCTGGTTGTGCAGAACTTAATAGAAAATAACAAGATCACTCTAAAAAACCTTTTCAAACAAACTCTTAACATGTGGGGTTGGATTTTTATAGACGTCTTGAACTTCTCCTTTCCAATGCAATCTCGTGTTCTCAAGAACAACAACTTCACTAAAGTATTTTATTACTCCTCTCATATCAGATGTCACAACTATTAAAGTTGTTTGCTTATTATCTGCTAATTTTTTTATAATCTGAAAAATTACATTAGTCTTAATTGGATCAAGACCAGCTGTTGGTTCGTCTAAAATTAAAAACTTTGGGCTGTGAGAAATTGCTCTAGCTATTGCAACTCTTTTTCGCATTCCCCCAGAAAGTTCTGCTGGGAATAGGAATGCATCACTCCTTTGAAGACCAACTTTTTCTAAAATCTTATATGTTTTTTTGATTAACAAATCTTTACCAAAGTTATTTAAACTCCTAAACATTATATTTTGCCATACATTAAGACTATCAAATAAAGCATCTTTTTGGAAAACAACACCAAAATCATTAAATATTTCATTTATTCTTTTGTCATTAATTGGAATATCATTTATTAATATTGATCCAGAATTAACTTTTATCAATCCTATAATTGTTTTAAGCAATGAACTTTTACCAGAAGATCCTCTTCCAATTATACATAAAGGTTTATCAGGTTTAACGGACAAAGATATATCTTTAAGTATTGTCTTTTGATCAATAACTACTGATACTTTTTTTAAAACGATTGTATTTTTCATAACTTTTAATGCTACGATATTATATGATGATTAATTTTAAACAACCCATTATTGATTTTCAAAAGGGGACAGTTATCCTTGCTGGAGCAGGTCCTGGATCTCAAGATTTATTAACTATCAAAGTTAATCAAGCAATAGAATTTGCAGACGTAATAATTTACGATGCACTTGTAAATTCAAAATTATTAAAAATCGCCAAGGGATCGGCAAGATTAATATTTGGTGGAAAATTAAAAAATAAAAAAGCATGTTCTCAAAAAGAAATCAATGATTGGATGGTCTCAAATGCAGTAAAAAATAAAAGAGTTTTAAGATTAAAAGGAGGAGATATAAGTTTTTTTAGTAGAGGTAGTCAGGAAATTAATGTTCTTAAGAAGAATAATATACCTTTTAGAGTTTTTTCTGGAATCACTTCATCTCAACATGCTATAAAATATTCTGTACTGACATTCTTTAATAGAAACAATGTTTGTAATTTTATCACAGGACATAGACAAACAAATGACCAATTTGCTTCTGATGCTTTTGAAAAGATATATAGCAATAAAGGTAGAATTATAATTTATATGGGGGTTGGACAAATAAATAAAATATCTCATGAACTAATAAAGTTAGGAATGAAAAAAAATACTAAAGTATACATCGTATCAAATGCATCTTTGCAAAATGAGAAAATTATAAGTACTAGCTTATCTCGAGTGCAGGATTCTATTATTCATAATAAGATATTACCACCATCTATTATAATAATAAATTAAACTTCACAATGAGAAAGAATTGAAAAATTATATTGAATATTTTCTTATTTCATTCTTCTTTTATTTATTCAAATTTTTAGGAGTTAGAATTTCCTCTTTCTTAGGTGGGGTTATTTTTCTTTCCTATGGATTGTTTTCAAAAAGGAATAAAATTGTAAGAAATAACTTAAAAAGAATTTTTCCAGATATAAGTAAAAAAAATTCTAATTATATAATAAAAAGAATGTGGTTTCATTTTGGAAGAGTCATCGGAGAATATCCAAATTTAAACAAATTAAAAATTGGTTTAAATAAAAATATAATTATAAAAAATGAAGAGAATCTAATTAAACCGCTTCAGAAATATCCTAATTGTTTGTTTTTCTCTGCTCATATTGGTAATTGGGAACTTACTTCTCACTTATTAACACAAAAGGGTTTTAAAATAAATTTTATATACAGAGCTCCTAATAATAAGTTAGTAGATAATCTACTTCGAAAAATTAGAATTGGGTACGGCGTTGGATTAATTAAAAAAGGTAATCAGGGTGCAAAGGAATGTTTAAAAATTTTAAACCAAAAAGGAGGACATATTGGTATGCTTATCGACCAAAAAATGAACGACGGCATTACAACAAAATTCTTTAATCACGAGGTTAAAACAGCCTCTGCTATTGCAAAGTTTGCTATCAAATATAAATGCCCCATCATCCCAGCTGTTTGTATAAGAGAAAATTCAACAAAATTTAAAGTTTCATACTTCAATACAATCACTCCTAATGATATAAAAAAAATAGGCAATGAAATTCAGATTATGAATCATTTAAATAATTATGTCGAAAGTTGGATAAAAAAGAACCCTGAGCAATGGATATGGTTCCATAACAGATGGAATAATTAAAACAAAGAATCAATTATTCTTGACACTCGTAACGATTCATTAAATGCTTTATATCTCCAAGATACTAATTTTCCTTCAAATAATCTAACTATTCCTTTTTCCTTTAAAATAGTACCAAAAACTCTAATTTTATTTTTTAAACTACTTACTTGGGCAATATAAACTGGTTTTCCAGTAGAAATAGAATCAGATATCATACTTATTGAATCTTCTGTGACTATAAAATACTCTGATTTTTTTATTAAATACCAGTAAGGATTTGGATCAATATAGTCAAAATAAAAGTGCTTTTTTTTTTTGTTTAGTAAAATAATATTTTTTACTAATTTATTTGTCCGTCGGGATAAACAATAAACAATATGAAAATCTTCAGTTATTTGATTAATTTTTTTTACGAGATTTATAATATCTTTCTTTGAAAATTTTGCACTCTTTCCATCTCCACCTATAAAACATGAAACAATTTTCTTACCAATAAACAATTTGTTAAATTGTTTGACCTCTAAACTGTTACAATTTTTCTTGTTAACCAGTGTACCTGTTGTTTCAATTATATTTTTACTATTTGGAAATTTTGAACAATCATGCGATGGTAATAATATCAAATCAAAATTATTTCTTTGAAAATATGGATCTAAAATATGAATGTTCTTGCAACTTTTGTAAGTATTTTTCATAAATAAATTATAGGGTGCGGCTATCCTACCGCATGAAACTATAACATCAAAATTTTCATTTTTTGGGTTTTTAAAGAAATATTTCAGGAATAAAAAGAAATATATATAAACATTTGGTAAATAGTGAATTATTTTTTTCTTTATAATATTATATTTAACTTTAAAGCTTTTCCCTTTAATTAAATCATTCACAAGCGCCTTACATTGATTAAGACTACTTTTTTTTTCATCAGTTATTATTAGAATTGTCTTCATTTGATGAACCATTAATAAAAAAAGAATATATTATTTTTTGGTAAAGAATTGCCAAGTAAACCATAAATATCATTGCAAAGATATTATCACTAAAAAAATGACCTCCCATTGATAACCTGCAAAAGAATACTAAAAATCCAAGAATTAGATTTATAACAAAAAAAATATGATTTTTTAATAAAACTGTACCTACCAAAAATGAAAACGCTGCTGATGCCTCTCCACTTATCCAAGAACAATTTTTGTCGCATTGGTCAGATTTTATAAATGCTGGGGTAAAAATTTTATCTCCTCCAAACTCTTCAATATGAACTGGTCTAGCTCTTCCCCAGGTATCTTTAAAATATAAATTTGCAATAATTCCACATCCAATTATTGGCCCAAGAATTAAGCCAAATAAAGCATATTGCATTTTTAAGTCAAAAAATGATTTTACATTCTGTTTTTTATTTATCAAACTAACTACTAACAATAAGATTGCAAATATTGGCAAAGCAATCATTAAATTTTTCAGCACAACTCTTAGATCTTTAATAAAAGTATATTTTTCAGAAATAAACTGATTCTCATAGAAAAAAAGATTGGACAAAAAGATATCAAATTTTGGAAAAAACAAAAAAAGGACAAAAAATATGATGAATAGAATCGTATTATAAAAAAAAAGATTTTTTAAGAATCTAACATACATTTAGATTTTATTTTTACTTAAAATTTCTTTTTGGTTTTAAAAAATTTAAATACCTTAACCTTAAGACAATGATTGCGAGCGCTATTATAAGAATTGCAAATGATTCGTACATTAAAATTGATGGATCTAAATCTTTCTTTTGTAAAATTATAAGCCTAGATATTGCTGTAATAGCTATAACTAGAGGATATGTTATTCTAATTTCTGCATTAGCTAAATAAACTCTTATCATACCCATCACTTCAACATATATAAATAGTAAAAGCAAATCAGCTAACTCTACTTTCATTTTACTTATCATAAGATAAACTTCATTAAGAAAACCTACAATTGCTCCAACAAGGATTATCAATACAGAAAAGATTTGAACAACTCTTATATATTTTTCTACATTCATAGCTATATAATTGCTTATTTTTTTATTAAGTCAATCAAACATTTTACCAAGTAATTAATTTCATCTTTTGTATTGTAGTGATGAATTGAAATTCTTAATAGATTAGTTATTTTTTTTTTCTTAAAATAAATGCGACTAGTATCATAATAAGGCACTGAGCATAGAATTTTTTTTGATAAAAGATAATCATACAGTTTATTAGATTCCATTCCCTTCACCCTAAATGTATTTATTCCAGAGATACAATTCTTATTTTCAAACAAACAAATTTTTTTGAAGTTTTCAATTTTTTTTCTAAAAAAAAGACTTTTTTTTTTTATATCTAGTTCAAGCCTTTCTATTCCGATATTATTTAATTTTTCAATAGCTTTACTCAAACCAATTTTCAAGGCTGGTGAATATTCAAAGTTTTCAAAAATTCTAGCATTCTTAACCTTTACTCTCTTCTCATATAACTTAGAATTGTTAAGGTCTAGTATTAAAGGTTTTATTTTAGATCTGATTTTATTGTTTAAAAAAATAAATCCAGTACCTCTTGGGCCTCTTAAATATTTTCTACCAGACCCAACTAAAACATCACAATTAATTTTTGAAACGTCAACATTAATATGTCCTATTGATTGACAAGCATCGACAACATACAAAATTTTTGGATTAATCTTATATAATATTTTTCCAATTTTCTCAGCCTCAATTATATCCCCACACTGTGATGCGATATGACATAAACATACAATTTTAGTGTTTTTATCAATTTTTTTTTTTAAATCCTCAAAACATACTTTTCCATCTTCTTTGATTTTCACAATCCTGATATTTATTCCTTTTTGTATATAATAAATTAAATTACTTCCATATTCGTTCTCAAAAATTATAACATTTTGCTTATCAGTTAATTTTATTGAATTAAAAAAAAGGTTCCAGGCTAACGTTGTACTAGAAAGAAAAGAAATTTCATTTTTTTCACAATTAATTAATTTAGAAAGATTGCAGTAAAAGGAGTCTATTTTTTTTTTAAATTTGTCAGCAGCATAATAGCCTCCAAATTTTTCTTCAGTTTCTAAAAATTGCTTAATTGCTTTATTTACACCTTCATAAGGTCTACTTGACCCAGCATTATTGAAGTTTATATATTTCAAGAACCCTTAACTTTCAAAAAAAAAACTCCAAAAAATAATTTTTTATCAGTAAGTGTTTTGACTATTTTGAATTTTGCTGCTTCAACTAAATCGCTAAAACTTTCTAGAGAGTATTTATAAGAATTTTCGGTATGAATTGATTCACCTTGTTTAAAAATAATTTTCTTGCCAAGAACATCAACAACTTGCTTCTTTTTACTTACTAAATGCATTTCAATCCTACTTTTATCTGTATTAAAGAATGCTTTATGATTGAAGTCTTTGGTGTTGAAATAGGTCCCGCATAAGTTATTAACACCATTTAGTATATTTTTATTGAATTTTTCTGTAAAACCGTCTGAATCATTATACGCTCTTTCTAAGATTTTAATATTCTTTTTTAGGTCAACACCAATAATTAAAAAATTATCTTCACCTAAAATGTTCGCAAATTTTTTTAAAAGTTCTCTTGCATCTGGAGGACAATAATTACCAATAGTGGATCCAGGGAAAAAACCAATTTTTGTGTTTCCTTTATCAACAACCGTATTCAATAAATCAATTTGATTAAAATCAGCACAAACAGCTTTAATTTTTAATTCAGGGAAATGCTGGGCAGAATCCTTTGCATTCTTATATAAAAACTCCTTACTGATATCCATCGGGATATATTCAAATGGTTGATTCAATACTTTTAAAAGTTTCTTTACTTTTTTATTTGAACCACTTCCAAACTCAATAACCGATGCAAAAGGAGGAAGATTATGAGAAAATTCTTCATTATGACTATCTAATATTTCCATCTCTTTTTTTGTGGGATAATAATCTTTTGTCAAAGTTATTGCATCAAATAAACTAGATCCATACTCATCATAAAAATATTTTGAATTAATTTTTTTTTGTTTTTCATTCATTAAACCTTCAATTATATCAGAATAATTTTTAGGTTTTTCTTTCTTAAAGTCATAAAATGAGAGATTTGAGTGATCTATCATAATTCGCTTACGAGTCTTAAGCCACAAAACTGCCATCTATTATATGGGTAATAGAAATTTCTATATGAAGATCTTATATGGTTTTGGGGTGTCCCAAATGACCCACCTTTTAAAACAAATTGGTTACACATAAATTTACTATTATATTCCATTAGGTTATTTTCGTAAGATTTATAATTTTTGTACGGAACATAATTACTAGAAGTCCACATCCAAAGATTTCCATATAATGATTTAAAATTAGATGAGTTGCAATAATCAATTTCTTGGTATTCTTTTTTATCTAAAAAATTACCTTTTATTTTTGACTTACTTAGAAAGTATTCAATTTCTATTTCTGTAGGTAATCTTAATTTTTTATACTTTGCATAAGCACAAGCCTCATAAAAACTTATATGACATACTGGAAGTGAGTCTTGAATTTTTTGAACTCCATTTAGTGTAAAATAATAATTCTTATCAAGCCAATATTCTGGTTTACTTATATTATTTCTATTAATATAGTCCCATCCATCAGATAACCAGAATTGATGGGAATTATAGCCTCCATCTCTTATAAATTCTTTCCATTCCAAATTAGTTACATAATTCGTTAATGCGAATGGTTCTAAATGAGAGGTATTTGAGGGTAATTCATTGTCATAGCAAAATGTATTTTTTGACCACCCATATTCAATTTCTTTTTTATTATTTAAAATAAAACTGTTTTTGGTGAAATTGGTTTCGTTTTTAATTGAAGATTTTTTATTATATCTAGGTTTTAATGGGTTGGAAAAAAAAATATTTTTTATATCCATCAATATTAATTCTTGATGCTGTTGCTCATGATTAATACCTATTTCAAGTAAAGATTTTCTAGATGCCCTCTGATTTTTTCTAAATAGTTCAAGTAAATTTTCATCAACATATTTTCTATATTCCATTACTTCATCAAGAAAAGGTCTATTTAGAAAACCTCTTTTATTTCTTGCATTAAAAGTACCAACACTGTTGTAGTATGAATTAAAAATATAGTTAAAATCATCAGAAAATATTTTGTAATTCTTTAGAAAAGGAACTAATAAAAAGTTTTCAAAAAACCATGTTGTATGACCTAAATGCCATTTTGTTGGACTAACGTAATCTTCTGTTTGAATAACCATATCTTCTGGATAAAGATTATTTGTTAGGCTAACGGTATTATCTCTCGTAACGAGAAATTTATTGATCATTCCTTTATCACAAATTATTTTTTGGGCACCATCCATACTTATATTATATTGAATATTTTGTTTACAAGTCAACTTTAACAAAACAAACCAGACATTTTTTTAAAAAGTGTTTACTGCAGAATCTGGTTATAGAATTTTTCATAGTTTACAATGTTCTTTGAAACTTCAAATTCATTCAGTACTTTTTTGTAACCTTTTTCTCCAAGTTGAAGTCTTAATTTTTTATTAATAATTAATTTTTCTAAATATTTAGCCATACACTCACTATCTCCTTTTTCAATAAGAAATCCATTTACTTTATGCTCTAGAACCTCAGGGTTGCCTCCAACATTTGTTGCAATTACTGGAAGTTTATTGATCATATATTCAAGTATAGCATTCGAGAAACCTTCTTCATTAGATGTTAAAATACCAATGTCAGCATATTGAAGAATTTTTTTATAATTCTTTAATCTTCCCCAAAAAATAATTTGTTTTTCCAAATTTAATTTCTTTGAAAGTGATTTTAACTCATTTTTATAAGTTAGATTCCCATCACCAATTAAGTCAATTTGAAAATCTCTAGTTTTTATAATTTTACTACATGCTTCAACTATCATTTTATGATTTTTATATGGAATTAAATTTGCTAAACATATAATCCTTACTTTTTTATCAGTCTTTTTTTTTATTTTTTCAATTTCAATAGAATTATATATTAGTTTAATTTTTTTTTTATCTACCCCTTCGAATTTTGTAAGTTCCTTCTTGATCGCTTTCGAATTAACCAAAATATAATTCATTTTCTTATGTAAGATTTTTGTTTCATAAAAATTTACTAAAGGTATCTTTTTTTGATAGTTATTAAGAGACCTTCTAGACATCAAAAAAATAATATTTGAAAATACATACGAAAATAGCCCAGCAATTATATAAGAATGCGGTAAATATAAATTCACAATTTCAGGTCTTTTATGCTTTAACAACTTATATAATTTAAAAAAGACCTGTAAATATTTAAATGGCCGAAATTTTAAATCACTTGTAAGATCAATTACATTTATTCCTAATTTTTTAAAATCTCCATAAAGCTCTCCTTTTGTGTAAAAGAAAATAAGAGTAAATTCATATTTTTTTTTTAAATATTTAAGTTTAAGTAGTAATTGTTTTTCTGTGCCACCAAGTCCTAATCCTCCAATAATAATAAATATTTTTTTCATTACTTAATCTACTAAAAAAGTCGCAACAGAAATTACATAACCATCTTCATCTGTTATAGAAATACTTGAAGAAACAAGGTTTTGTAATTTTCTTTTTGCCTTACCCTTTAATTTTATAGTTGGTCTACCATTTCTTTGGTTTAATATTTCTATACTTTTGAATGTTATCCCTTCAGAAAAACCAGTCCCTATTGCTTTGGCTACTGCCTCTTTAGCTGCAAATTTTCCAGCTATTTTATTTAGTTTATTTTTTTTGTTACAATTAATTTGAAGTACTTCCTTATTAGAAAATATTTTTGTTAAAAATTTTTTAGAATATTTAGAATAAATTTCTTCAATTCTTTTTACCTTTACTAAATCTACTCCTTGAAGAATTTTCATAATCTATTTATTTTTATTAAGCCAAATTCCAGCAACAGTATACATCCATATACATTGAGGAGTGTACGACTTAAATTTTTTGAAATTTTCCCATTTATTTATAATAGTCTTGTTTTCCCAACCAAACTTTTCCCAATCAGATTCATAAAAAATATTATCTATCATACTGCTGAATTTTTTTTTTTTTATCCATCTTTCTATTGGAATTGCAAACCCCATCTTTGGTCTAAATGAGAAACTTCTTGGCATATAATCAGATAATAAATCCTTAAGAATATACTTGGTTGAATTCCTTTTTAATTTTGATTCTAATGGTAATTTAAAAGCTTCATTTACCAATTTGTGGTTTAAGAAAGGAGATCTGACTTCTAGTGAATTGCTCATACTAGATCTATCTACTTTAACTAAAATATCATTTGGTAAGTAATAATCAATATCGTTCATTTGTACAGATTCTAGCAAAGAGAAGTTTTGATAATTTTGAAAAAATTTATCTTTTCTATTATTTTTACATTTTAAAATGTCACTATCAAATGAATTAAGTTTTCTATAATAGTCTGAATTATTTTTAAAATTTAAAACATTTGAAAGTTTTTGAATTTTGTGGGAAAAACCATGTATCCCAAGCATTTTTTGAAAAGGCTCACTTGCTCTATCATAATAGTTTGATGGAACTTTGTTTAAAAAATAACTTAAACAACTTCTCAAAAACTCTGGGCTATATTTCTTAAAATTATCAATTTTTCTTGAAAATAAGTATCTATTATATCCAAGAAAAACCTCATCGCCTCCATCACCAGATAATACTACTTTAACATCATTAGACGCTAATTTACTAATTAAGTAGGTAGGTATAAAAGAAGAATCTGAAAAAGGTTCATCAAATATATCAATTAATTTATCTAAATGAACAATCATATCATTTATATTGACTTTTATTTCTTTGTGATTTGTTCCAACTAGATCAGCTATTTCTTTAGCATAATCTGATTCATCATATTCTTTCTCGTTAAAAGCTACAGTAAATGTCCTAATTTTTTTTGTTGAATTCTTTTGCATAAGCATTGCAACCAAGCTTGAATCTACTCCACCGGACAAAAAACAACCAACTTCAACATCAGCTATCATCATTTTTTTTATCGAATCTTCAATACCCTCTTGTATCTGTTCTTTAAGAATGGAATAAGATACTTTTTTATGTTTATTTTCAGAATTTATGAAATAATATTTCTTTTTTTTTATACCCTTAGACATGTCTAACTCTATAAATTCTGATGGCATTACTTTGAAAATATCCTCGTATATTGATAAAGGTGCAGGAATGTAGCCTAATAAAGAATAATAAAATGAGGAGTTTGAAGAAATTTTCAATTTTGGCCCACACAAAGCTTTAATTGCTTTTAATTCCGAACTAAACATTAAAAAGCTAGAATTTCTATAGTAGAAAAGAGGTTTTTCACCAAATCGATCTCTAGCTATATATAATTTTTTTATTTTTTTATCCCATAATGCAAATGCAAACATGCCTTCTATTAGTGAAAGAGTCTTTTTTAATCCAAATTTACTAATTAATTCTAGAAGAACAGTTGTATCTGTTCCATTTTTGAATTCTAATCTGTACTTTGTTTTTAAATAAAGAGCTAACTCTCTATAATTATAAATTTCACCATTGAATGTAATTACAAACCTTCCACAATTTGAAATCATAGGTTGATTTCCTTTATTAGATAAATCAAGAATAGAAAGTCTTCTATGTCCAAGATATATCCCGTCTTTCTCTGAAAACCAGGAACCATTGGCATCGGGCCCTCTATGTTTGAGTGATTCGGTAGCTAACTTTAAAGAATGTTCATTTAAGTCATTACTTTTATCAAATAGAAAGAACCCAAATATACCACACATTTCTTTGCATTATAACTTTAAGATTTCTTAGTTAAAGATAAAAATAAATATCCAGAGCGTATAACAATTAAAAGTAGAATTGGATAAACAACCATTAAATATCTTGGAGTTGAAATATTAACTATACTTACTACTATTAAGTAAGTTTGAACAAGGAATATATATAATATATCAAAAATATTTTTTTTATTTTTTAAAAATAATCTTTCCTTGATCAAATTAAAAAAAGTAAACAAAGTAAAAAAAGTTAAAACTAGAAATAAAAAAATAAAGAATAATTGAGCTAAAAATAATAGCTCTAATCTAGGTAAAGTTATTGGTCCTGAAGATTTCCTTAATTCAACAATTTTAGGTATTTCTTTAACTTTATTTAATGATTCTCTTTCAAAAAAAATAAATTTACTTCCAATTGACCAATTTCCAAGATAATGGGAGAAGGATAAAGTAAATAGATCTAGAAAATTGTTCTTCACAAGGTTGTATGCTATTAGATTGGATTTTTTATAGAATTCACTTTTGTCATAATTAAGTTGTATAATTTTTTTTAATTTAAATGTTTGAAACTGTGCTACTGCTTCATAGTCAGATAGTAATTCCGATCGAAGAAATGGGTTTTTTATGGTAGATAAATAACTATGAACTTCACTATACTCATTTTTAGATATTCTTAATATAGGCTTAAGTTCAGACGGATATTTTTCTATATCAAAAGAATTTTTTCCAGATAGAACAAATAACTTGCCTGCTATGGTGATGGGTAACAGTGAATGTCTCTTGTCATGATTTTTATAAAAAAGATGACTTTCTAAAATTATTGGTAAAAGAAAGCAAAAAATTATAGTTAAAAAATTTATCTTCTTATCTAAAAGAATTATTGAAAAGAAAAGAATTATAATTGCTATAATAATCCCAATTGGTTTTAGGGCAAATATCATACCTAACAACAAACCTAATATAATCTGACTTTTTCTCTCATTTATTTTGATTAAACATAAAACTGTAAAATTAATCAGACTAAATAAAATAGATTCAGACAACACAGTTTTAGCAAAAGAAGTATAGTAGAAATTTAGAGTTAGAAAAAAATAAAAAATAATAATTACAAAAATGTTTATTTTTTGTTTTCTAAGAAAATAACACAAACATACTATACTTATACTTAATATTGTTTTCTGGAAAAAAAATAAATCAATTCCAAGATAGCTTAAACTTTTAATTATATAATGATAAATTGATGGTCTTAGAGGGTCTCCTATAATATATCCAGAACTATCTGGCTGTTTTCCTTCAAGAATTGATGGAGAATAATCAATAAAAATATATGTAACAAAAGAAAAAAATATTAAGGAGAATATTCTAGTAATATGGTAGGATCTGCTGATTAAAAAATTCACAATGCACTCTAATGAATTGGATGTTGTTATTGTATAACTTTAAAATAAAATAATATCTATATTTAAAAAAATTTATAAAAAATAAAATGTTAATAAAAAAAATTTTAAGCCTTATCGAAATCTATAGAGATAGAGGTTTTTCGATTCTTTTAAAGGCAATTTTGAATTACTTACATTTTTTAACTTTTAAATTAATTTTTTCAAAAAAAACAATCATCAAACAGGTTGATAATTATAAGATGCTACTCCTTACTAATGACAAAGGTATATCAAGATCATTGATTTTATTTGGAACTAGAGAGAGAGATAAAAAATTTATTTTAGAACAAATTGTAAAAAAAAACATGAAGGTTTTTGATATTGGTGCAAATATAGGTTACTACACAATTTTTCTTGCAAAAAGTTTAGCTAGCGGAAGAATTTTAGCAATTGAGCCATCAATTGAAAACGTCAAGTTATGTGAAAGAAATATTAATTTGAATAATCTTGATACTAAAAGAATCAAATTCTTAAATGCTGCTGTTTCTAATAAAGATTCAGTAAAAAACTTCCATATTTCATCCCAAACCAATCTTCATACACTTAATACTGAGGGCTCATCCAAGAGGTTTTTAACTGGAGAAGTTAGAAAAATTAATACTTTTAGCATTAATTATTTATCCAAAAAATTTTTCTCACCAGACCTCATAAGAATGGATGTGGAAGGTCATGAGCATGAAATTATTTTAGGCATGATGTCTTATATTAAATCTGGAAGTAAAAAACCTCACATATGTTTTGAGCCCCATTTATCCACATACCAAAACAACAACTTCTCGAACACACTCAATAGATTGTTTAAATTAGGTTATTACACAAACCTCATATCCTCTAATTCAATAACTGGAACTAAAAAAATAACTAACTTAGTTAATAAAGATCCTTTTAAAGTCATTCCAAGTGACGGAGAATATCGTGGTATTTTTAAAAATCTAAAAAATGATTGTACTGTAAAGATTTTAACAAAGGTTGGTGGGGCAAGAACAGTTTTACTTTCACCATTATGTTAGAATGAAAAAGAATATTTGCTTCCCTTTTATTGGTGATTCTTTTGGAGGAAGTCACAAATCATCTATTATAATAATAAAAGAATTAAAAAGAATTGGATTTAACCCTATTGTAATAATTCATAAAAGAGGGATTCTTGAAGAAATATTAAGACAGGATAATATAGAATATAGATACTATCCACTTAACCGATTTGTTGGAACATCAAAATCAAAAATTAAAAACTTTTGGAATATTTGTCATAATTTTTTTTTCATTACTAGAATATTAAAAAAAAATAAAATTGATTGTGTACACACGAATGACATGAGAATGCATTTAAGCTGGATTTTACCATCTGTTTTTTTTAGAAAAAGATTTATTTGGCATCAAAGAACAATTCTCCCAAGTTCTTTATTAGTAAAATTGTTGATTAGAATACCAAAAAAAATTATTTGTATTTCTAAATTTGTTAAAGATTCCTTTCCTAAACTGTATCATTCCAGAATTAAAGTAATTTATAATCCAATTGAAACTATAGTAAATAGAAAGTATGAAAAAGAAGATAATCAATTTAAAAAGAAAAATAAAATAATTAAAATTGGAGTATTTGCTAACCTTCAATCTATTAAACAACCAAGTATATTAATCCAAATAGCAAGAAAACTTAAAACCCTTAATAAGGATTTCCAAATATGTATATTTGGCAATGATAAAGAAAATCTCAAAGAAGAATTAATTAAAAATTTAAAAAAAAACTATATAACAAAAAATGTAGAGTTCTTTGGCTTTAAATATCCTATTGAAAAATGGATTAAAATTATGGATATTGTTTTGGCCACCTCATTGGCAGATGGGTTTGGAAGAACTATCATTGAATCAATGAATCTTAAAGTGCCTGTAATCGCTAGCAATAGTGGTGGGCATGCTGAAATTATTTCTCATTTAGATAATGGGATCCTAGTAAAAGCTCAAGATCATAATGAGTTTGTCGAAAGTATAATGAAGATAATTAAAGATAAAAGTTTTAAAAAAAAGTTAGTAAATGAAGCTTATAAGTATTCTCAGAATTTTTTAGCAGATAAGATTACTAAAAAAGTGATTAAAGAGTATGAATAAAATTGTCTTTATAATTTCTGACTTAGAAAAAGGAGGTGCACAAAAAGTTTTAGTAAACATGGCAAACTATTTAAAAAGAAAGAACAAAATAATCATTGTTACCCTATTTAAGGGTAATACCGGAAAGTTTGAAATTTCAAAGGAAATAAAACAAATAAATATTAATTTTGTTGTAAATAAGAATTTGATTCTTAAAGTTTTTTCCTATCTATTCTTAATTTTTAAATTAAGAGGAATAATCAATAAAGAAGATCCAAATCGAATTATCAGTTTCCTGAGTACAACTAACATTTTAACAATCCTTTCCTGTATAGGTATTAATCAAAAATTAATAGTATCTGAAAGAAATGATATTAAAATTCAAAAAATTGGTAATATATGGAGAATCCTAAGATATTTTAGCTACAAACTCCCTTCAAAAGTTTCAGCAAATTCGCAAAATTGTATAGATAGTATAAATTTTGTTAAAAAAAATAAACTATTTTATCTATCAAACTATGTAGAAATAGTGAATTCAAATATAAAATTAAAAAAAAGAAAAATAATTCTAGCTGTTGGGAGACTCAATTATCAAAAAGGATTTGATATATTAATCGAGGCTTTTACTTTATCAAATTTATATAAGAATGGATGGCAACTCCATATAATTGGTGAGGGAGAGTGTAAAGAAATCCTAAAAAAACAATCAAATACTTGTTCTGCATCAAAATTTATATACATTCATGGCCAAAAGAAAAATATAGATCAGTATTATAAAACTTCATCTATTTTTGTTCTACCTTCAAGATTTGAAGGGATGCCTAATGTTTTGTTAGAAGCAATATCTTACAGAATACCATGTATCATTTCAAGTTCAGTGAAATCAGCTTTTGAGTTTTTAAAACATAAAGAATCTTGTATTTCATTCGAAAGTCTAAATATACGGGACTTATCTAGTAGCTTAAGCTATATAAGTAAACACCCTGTACTAAAGAAAAAGATTTCTGAGAATGCATTCAAAGCATTAAATAAAAAGTTTAAAAAAGAAGAAGTTTATAGGAATTGGGAAAAAGTTATAAAGTTAATTAATTAACACAATGTAATATATCCAAGAAATGTTGAGTAAACTTTTCTTCGCCAGATTTACTAGCATAAATTAAATAATTTTTTCTTCCATTAATTGCAATATCTAAAAAGTTCAGGTAGTTCTTTTCTAAATCAGATAACTTTGAAATAAAGTCAGATAGATCCCACGAGAATGGGACATATGTTTTATCCTGGATAAAAAAGTTTGGCCAAGTATCTAAATGTTCCATTGATGGTTTAAATAGAATTGCATTACAAAGAAATGATTCAAAATCTTTCAACGTTATTTCACCCCAACCAAATGGTGAAATTGAAATTCTAGTTCTTTTCAACTCAGAAAAATATTTTAATCTAGATATTTTTCTGTTTTCAATATTTTTTAACAAAATAGATATCTTTTTTCTTTGCCAAGCAACTGAATTCTTCGAATAATTATCACCAAATCGAGCATGTAGAATATCCTTCTTTTGAATAACTTTAATATTTTTAAATGAAAGAAATTTTTTAATAGGAAAATATCTATACATTTTCATTAGAGAAGGACCAAACGGAGAATAATCAGCCAAACCAGTATTCCATGAAACTTGTAATTTCTTTAAATCATTTTTATTTGTAAGTGGTTTAGAATACTCTGGAAATTTATCTTTTATTTTAAAATTTTTATAAGCAAAATCTGAGAATATTCTATTACCATAAAAAGGTTCTAAATATTTATTTCTATTTTTTAGAATTTGCCCTTTACAATATAAATCTACATAATTAAATACCTCTGTTTGTAAATTACCTGTACTGTCAGTAGTATCAAAATAAATTAATGATCCGCAATTTTTTTTTAAAATAGATAAATTTTTATATATAGTATCTTCATCATGAGACCATAAATATTTGTGGAATTTACTATCAACTCCAATTATGTCTGCATCAAAAATCCTAGAGTCCAGTTTAGAATAAATATTAATTTTTATTCCATGACTCTTAAGTTGTTTACTAAAAATAATCAGCGGAAAAAGAAAAGCAGATCCGTTAGGTGTTTCAAATCCCGGTGATAATATGTTTATTTTTTTCATTAACAATCAGATAATATCTTATTCTATTTTTAATCAAAAAAAGTATTAATTAAATTTAGTCGAGATAAAATTTTTGAAGAATTATAATCTGTTTCATTTATAAAATCATTGTAATACACTTTAAGTTCTTTTTTTAACTTTAAATTACCTTTGCTATATGTGTTAACTGGTTTTATAAAACCTTTTTTTTGATTCTTGATTAATTTAGCTGGTAAATATCTCTCTAGAATTCTTCTAAAAATTATTTTTTGGTTTGACACTAAAAAGCTTGGATTTATTTCATTGATTTTCTGAAATAATTTTTTGTTTAAAAACGGTGACCTTATTTCAACACTTTCATTCATACTACCTCTATCAATTGCAGATAAATAGCTGTATGGAAGAGTTTGGTGAACATCAAATTCAAAAAGTTTAATTAAAAAGTTTTTTGAATTACTATTAATTTTCAAATTAATATTGTCAAAATCTTTTTTGTGTTTTTTAAGACTGTTTCCATTTTTCAAAGCAATTAACTTCCATGAATCATTGCCACCAAAATAATATTTAAATAAATCAATCTTCTTTCCTTTTATTTTAGTTAAATTTAATGAATTAATTAAAAAATTTGTAAAAGTTGAATTTCTGTATAAAAAATCATATTTTTTTATGAATTGATATTTATTATAACCAAGGGTTAATTCATCTCCACCAATACCAGACAACATTACCTTATAGTTTTTCTTAATTTTATTACACATTCTTTTAATAGATATAGATGTTGAATTATCATTAGGATATGAAAATATTTGTAGTAGTAACTTTTCATCAAATGAATTTAATTTTTGTGGCTTAAATAATTTATTATTCAATTTAAGGTATTTACAAAATTGTTCTACTTCAATGCTTTCATCGTATGTTCCTGGAAAAGAGAAAGTAAATGTATCTATATCTTTCTTTAATTCAAACTTTAGCAATGTTGCAATCAATGTAGAATCTAAACCAGATGATAGAAATAAACCTACATTAACATCAGATCTTAGTCTTCTTTTTATTGAAGTAATCAATGTTTCAGTAAATTCATCTAGAAACTGATTTTTCAAATTTTTATTTGTTGGGTTATTAAATAATGGAATTTCCCAATATTTTCTCATTTTTTTTTTTCCATCACTAGAAAATTCTATTATTGATGATTGAGGTAAAGAGTCCAAAGATTCATAACCTGTTTTCCCATTTTCGTAAAAACCAAGTGAAATAAAAGTATTTATGTTATGTATTTTTTTCTTTAATTTAAGTAAAAAAACCAAGTTTTGAGGTTCCGAAGAAAAGTAAATTCCAGTTCTACTTTGTGAGTAGTATAATGGCTTTTCAAGAAAATTATCTGAAATTAAATATAGCCTTTTATTTCTATATAAAGCAATGGCAAACATTCCATCAAATTTTTTAACAGCGTCTAAACCCCAATAATCAAATGAAGATAATAATACTTCTGTATCACTCTCAGAAAAAAAGCTATAACCTTTTGTTATTAAAAATTTCTTTAACTCTAGATAATTATATATTTCACCATTAAATGAAATAATCATATTATGCTTCATCATTGGTTGAGTCGCATTTACTGATAAATCTAAAATTGAAAGTCTTGTATGGCCTATAAAAAGACCTTTATCTTTGATATAATTAAATCCAATTCCATCAGGTCCTCTATGATTTAAATAACTGGTACATTTTTTTCCGTTTTTAATATCTAATTCGTTTAACTCTCTTTTTAACCAAAATCCAAAAATTCCACACATTTTAAATTCTTTCTAAAAATTTTTTTAAAGTTAAGAGTGAAATAAAGAATCCACCAACGGAATCAATTTTTTTCATTTTATACCTCTCAAATAGATCACTTACTTTCTTCCAGTCAAAATAATTAAGCGTATCTTTCAACAAATCAGAATTAATTGAATTTTCTATCTCTTTTAAAAATTTTTGGTCAGAATCTATGTATCTATCTCTATCTGGCCAAGTTCTATCTTCAGCATAAGGTGTTCTATAACTTTTATTACCAGTCAAGTGTCTAAGTAGTTTCCTTTTAATTAATCTATAAGTCTTATATGTTGAAGAAGCTGATAATGCAATTCCGTAATTACCACTTTCTATCATCGCTGTTTTTTTATTGAGTTTTAATAAAGATCTTCTAAAAATTTCTGATGACAGTCTATGAGTTGGTAATAAACTTAGGTAAAAGTTAAATATCTCATTTTCAAAGATTGGTGTTCTTAATTCAACATTTATCCTTTGACTTAGTAGATTTGGTTGAGAATAATGTCGCCCAATGTTATGGATTAAGAAATATTCCCAAATATCCTCTCGATCATCGGACAACATTTTACAATTTTCTTCGATTTCTTTACATGAATTATAAAGCCTCTCATTAAATAGTTTTTTTTTGTTGTTAATTAATAATCCAAAAATATCAACATATTTTAATCGAAATGATATTTCTTTCATAAACTGAAGTGATATATCACTGTTATAACTTGATAAACTCTTAAAGAAAGTTGAGCTTCCAAAAATTTTGATGAATTTTGATGGTAGATACATTCCTTGAAAAAGATAATCAAACCCATGACCATTAAGCATTACATCTATATTTAATTTTTTAAAATTAACAGGGTCGATAAAAAGTGCATTATCAATTGTAAACATTCCTTGGCAGAGAAGATTTAATTCTTCTAAATTTTTAGAAAATAGATTTTTCTGAATTCCGTGGAAGTAAAAATCATGACCCAAACTTTCTGCAACCCTTCTTGCACAATTTACTTCATAATTATCCATAAATGAATATGTTATGCATTTTAATTTTTTTTTAGAGCTTATCGCAATTGATCTACTATCAAATCCACCACTAAGAAATAGACCAAAACTCTGTTTGTCAGATGTTTTCTTTTTTACAGTATTTTCCATGAGATTGCACATTTTGTTTATCAATTCTTGATTACTTAAAGAAGTTTTTGTAAAGCACGGTTTCCAATAATATTTTTGCGAAAAATTTGATCTAGAAACCTCTAACAAAGAGGATGAGTTGAGAAAAAATGATTTTTTATCATATAATTTATCTCCTAATAGTCTTTGAAAATAAATATATTCAAAAAAGTTTTCATTTATCATCTTAAATAAATTCTTTTCTTTTAATCTTTTAATTACTTCGTAATATGAAGTTGATAAGAAAAAGAATTCGGAATTGTTGCAAAAGTATAGGGGTATACTAGAAAATCTATCATTAGCTATAAAAACTTTTTCATTAGTTTTATCAATAAGAATAATTACAAACTCACCATTCAAATCTTTTAATTTTGTTAGTTTAAAAAAATAATCATTAGGAATATTAGAATTAATTTTTTGATTAATAATAGGGGATCCTATTATAATTTTTACAACATTTCCTGAGGATATAATTCTTGGCTGAGGTTTTATATTTAAATAATGAAAAAAATTATTTTCTCCTGAATGTTTCTCATTAAGTATTTTAAATGTGGAGAGTTTAGCTTTTTTATGCCAAAAGAATGAAAATAGAGGGAGATTAGAGTTTTTTATCATTAACAAAGTCAATCAAATCATTGTATCTATAATTCTAAATTTTTTAAAAATTAGAAAAAGAAAGGGCCTTGCAGATTCCTAATCTTTAATTTTTTTTGATTAGAAGACTAAATTCAAAATATTTAACATATCAAATATTTTCAATATTTCCTACCCTTGAATAATCAATTATATTATCAGTTTTATTCCAATCGTTTCAATTAATTAAATTCGGGAAAAAAAACTTTTTTGCAAAAGACAAATCATTTAATCTTTGAGAATATTTAATTTGTTGTTCAAGAATTTTTTTATCAAAGATGATTCTATTGCTTTTATTAAATTTTGTTGGGACGAAACCCGCCCTTTTTTTTATCAATTTAAGTGCTTCTTTATTCCATTGCTTAAAACCAAGATCCACTAAGACAATAGGAATATCAGTTTTTAGAGCATTAAAAAAAGATGTTTGATTGGGCACACCAAAAATCAACCCACCCATATTATTAAATATATCTTCAAACTTTTTATCAGCAACCTCATATCCTTCTTTTAAAAAATAACTACTAACATCAATTTTTGACTCAGGGTGAGGTTTGTAAATCATTGAAAATCCAATTTTATTTAAATGCGCAAATGTCCTTAGTTCCCAGTCAAGCATCACTGGAACAAACGGAAGAGGATCTAAAAGTGAACCGTCTAAATTATATAATGAACTTACAAGCATAATTTTTTGTTTATCCCTTATTTTGGATATATTTCTGATTTTAAACTTTTCTTTATCATTTAGAATTCTAATTTCTGTTGAACTTGTATTTAGAAAACTTTTCTTTGATTCTACTTCCAACATTTTTTTTTGAACAACAGTTCTAGTATTAAATTCATTCAGAAAAGGAATTTCAATCAAAGAATTGATTAGATTCTCAAATGCACCTTGTCCGTGTGAATGATCATGACCTACCACATAACCATTATTTAAGGATGAAGTTAATCTCAAAACTCTGGTTGTTATGGCTCCACCACTTCCAGTCCATAACTTAAGGGGAGTTTTTTTTTTTTTAAGAATATCTCCAATATACTTATTTGTATTAATAAGTAATTCAAATATAAAATCGTCTAAATACTTAGTAGCATTTAAATATTTAATATTGAAAGCTTTCAAGACTCCAATAACAATAGAAATAATTGAATTCTTAATTTCTGATATTTTTGTTTTTTCTAAAAAATAGAAATTTTCATCTATAGGATGAAACCATTCTGTCAAAGGAATATAAAAAACTTTTTCTGATATTGTATTTAAGTTTTTTTCTATTAATTCGCCCGTATGTATGCAAATAATATCATTTTTCAAATCAACACACTCCAAAGGATAACTTGAAGGAAATTTTCGTGAAAAAAAATATTTAGAATATCTTAGATATTTCTTGATTTGATTCTCTGACAAACCATTTTTGAGTGTATTTAATATTTGTGGATAAATACGATCATTTTGAATCAAATTATTTAAGATTCTTGGTTTTTGTCCATGAATAATAGAATTATAACTAATTCTTTTCTTTGATTTAATTATATTTAGATTGCATACAATAGCCATAAATTCGTTATATAAGGCTCCATAGATACATATTAGGATATCTTTTGTTTTGGAAGATGAAGTATTTGCTAAATGATAAAAA
>CACACI010000012.1 GCA_902530985.1 uncultured Alphaproteobacteria bacterium | reverse complement strand
ATTATAAATTATTACCTCGTTTGCACCAGATTGAATATGCTTGTGACTGTCTTTTCCCTCCTTATCTATTTCAAAGTCATGATGTGAATGTTTTAAAGAAGAAACAAAAATTTCTTTTTTAACAAAAAACTCTATAATTCTTGTTGTTAGATCTGTTTTCCCACTTCCACTCCAACCAACAATTCCAAATACTTTTTTCATTTAAATAGTCTTAAATTCTTTTTAAAATATATATACCCAGTATGGATGGTCATAATAGAAGCTATAGTTAATCCGAAAAATCCAGTATATAAAATTAGTTGTGATTCAAAGTTATTTGAAACAATCAAAAAACCAAGAGAAAACATTTGAATTAATGTTTTCCATTTAGATAAATTTGTAACAAGAAGAGTTTCTCTAGAGTGTGCAAAAAAATCTCTTAATCCGGATACAAGTATTTCTCGAATTACAATAATTAGTGCTGGATATATAAAAATCCCATATATCACAGTATTTGATATCAGAATAAAAATAACTGATACTACTAAAATTTTATCAGCTATTGGGTCGAGAAATCTTCCAAAACTTGATTCGAGTTCAAATTTTCTAGCCAAATAACCATCAAGAAAATCAGATATACAAGCTAGAGAATATAAGACAAGCGCCATCCATCTGTAAAATACATCATCTATTTCCAACAAAACTATTATTACTGGAATGATTAGGATCCTTAGTAGTGTCAGTAAATTAGGTATATTCGCTATTTTAAACATTTTTATTAAATTCATTATAAATTTTTTCTGCCGTCTTAGATCCTATATTAGGTACTTTTTTTAAATCATCGACCCCAGCTGTTTTTATATTATCAATAGAGCCAAAATATGACAGTAGAATTAATTTAGTTTTCTTTCCTATACCATTGATTTTATCAAAAATAGAATTTTTAAATGATTTTTGGTGTTTTGCTTTAGTTGATTGAATAGCAAATCTATGAGCTTCATCTCTTAATCTTTGAAGAAAGAAAAGAACTTTATCAATTTTATCCAGTTTCATAATTTTATCATGCTTATATATGGTTTCATCTCCAGCATTTCTTTTCCTACCTTTTGCTATACCAATTAGATCAATATTATAGATTTTCTTCTCATCTAGGACATTTTTAACTACATTTAATTGTCCTTTACCTCCATCAACTATTATAAGCTGTGGTAATTCCTGCTTCCATGAACTTGACATTTTGAACCTTCTACTAATGACTTGAGCCATCATTAAATAATCATCCGAGGTTTTTTGATTTTGACAAATGATATTGAATTTTCTATAAGAATTTTTCAAAAAAACACCATTTTGAAAGACTACCATAACTCCTAAGGGATTGGTTCCACTCAAATGACTATTATCATAAATTTCAATTCTTTTTGGAATATTTTTTAACCTCAGTTTGTTTTTCACAGCTTTTAAGATAGAGTTTGTTTTAATTCTATTGTAAATTTCCTTTTTCAGTGTTGCATCAACATTTTCTTCTACCATTTTGAGAAGCATCATTTTTTTACCTTTTAATGGTATTTTAATAGAAATCTTATAATTAGACTTATCTGATATGAGAGATTCCAATATTGGGATATCGACTATTTTAGAATTAAGAAGTATTTCTTTAGGAGGTAAATTATTTGTATAAAAAAAATAAAGAAATTGAGAAAAAATAGTCTTAGTTTCATCAAATAAATTATTTTCAAATAAAAAGTCTTTACTACCTAAATTTTTTCCTGCTCTGAAGAAAAAAATATGGATAGAAATTAAATTGTATTTTTTTTTTAAAAAAATCACATCAAAGTTTTCACTGTTGTTAAGGTCTGAATATTTTTCATGAGATATCTTGGATAGAGCTTTAATTCTATCTCTTAGTTTGGCTGCTTTCTCATAGTTTTGTAATAGACTTTCATTTTTCATCTCATAAATTAGCTTTTCTTTAGCTTCAGGATTTTTTCCATTTAAAAATGAAATAGTGTTATTTACTAGATCGCTATAATTCTTTTTTGAAATCAAACCAACGCATGGACCACTACACCTTTTTATTTGATAAAGAATACAGGGTCTTTTTCTTGATTTAAAAACATTATCTGTGCAACTTCTCAATAAAAAAGCACCTTCAATTTGTTTGATAACGCTATCAACTGCTCCGACACTTGAAAATGGACCAAAAAAGACATCTTGTTTATTTAATTTGCCTCTATATTTTTTTATTCTTGGCCAGTCAGATGAAGTGGTAATATTTATGTATGGATAACTTTTATCATCAATAAGCCTGATATTAAACTTTGGTTTATTTTGTTTTATTAGATTATTTTCCAATATAAAGGAATCAACTTCTGTCAGTGTTTTTATAAATTTTATGTCTTTTGTTAAGTTAATCAACAACTGTATTCGATTAGTCTGATTCTTTTTAGCTAAATAACTTGTGATTCTTTTATTTAGATTTTTAGCTTTGCCAACATATAGAATTTTGTTATTAGAATCTAAAAATTGGTAAACACCGGAACCGTTTGGGGATGTTTTAGATGCTCTTTTAATAGCTTCAATCCCTAAGTTATAATCATATTTTAAATCAACTTTCATTAATACACTTTCTAAAGTATTGCTTTCATTATAAAAAATTGTTCAGAAATTACTATCCACTATTACTGTGGATAAATTTGTTAATAATGTTTGAGTTTTTAAGTTAATGTTAATGATTCTGCTGGTCTTAACAAAATGATTAAAAATTAATCAAATTTATAAGATATTGATTATATTGCTAAAAAAATTAATTTATGAAAAATTTATTATTCATTTTGTTTTCAACTAGACTTTTTTATTTTTGTCATATTTATTATTTTTGTTGTTGACAACTTCATATTGTTCAATCTGTTTTAAATATTCTTGATTTAGAATGAGTCCAACCAAGACTTTGACCAGAATCTAATGTAAGAACTTCACCTGTAACCGACAAATTATTAATAAGATAGTTTATTGCACTATTAATTTCTGAAAGTTTAACCTGTTTTTTTAAGGGTGTTCTTAGAATTTGCTTTTTAAATTGACCTAAATTTTGATTTTTACTCATTAGTGTTGGACCTGGAGATATACCATTAACTCTTATGTTAGGTGCCAAAGATAAAGAAAGGCTTTTAGTTAATGTATACAATGCTGATTTACTCAATGTGTAGGAAGTAAAGTATGGCGTAATATTTTTAACTCTTTGATCAATAAGATTAATTATGAGGCCATTTTTACCTCTTAAATATTTCACAAAATTTTGTGACAGGAAAAAAGGAACTTTTAAATTTACATTCATATGTTGATCAAAAACCTTTTCATTAGATGAATTTATTGTATCAAAATTAAAAATAGAAGCATTGTTAATTAAGATATCTATTTTACCGAAATCATTATGAATTTTCTTATAAAAATCTTTTATTTTTTTTCCTTTTTCAAAGTCAAATTTATAAATTGAAAACTTTATATTTAAGTTTTTAAATTGATTTCTCAGTTCGATTGCTTTTTTTGATGATTTATTATACTGGATGGCTATGTTGTACCCTGACTCAGCAAGATATTTTGCCATAGAAGCTCCGATTCTCTGTGCTCCTCCAGTTATTAAGACCGATTTATATTTTTTATTTGATTCCAAGTTCTTTTTTCTCCATAAACTTAATTCTATCTCTAACTTCTGCTGCTCTTTCAAAGTCGAGATTCTCTGCATATTCTAACATTTTTTTTTTTAGGTCTGGTAAAGATTCAGAGTTTTTAATTTTTACAAAACCTGATTTTTTCTCATTCTGATAAATAGTCTCTTCTATTTTGCGGTTTGTGGATTTTGGGATAATGCCATGCTTTGAATTAAAATTTATTTGTTTTATTCTTCTTCTACTTGTTTCATCAATTGCTAATGAGATAGATTTAGTTCTTTGGTCAGCATACATTATAACCCTTCCATCAATATTCCTAGCAGCCCTACCTATCGTTTGTACAAGTGAAACCTGTGAGCGAAGAAATCCCTCTTTGTCAGCATCTAAAATAGCTACAAGCCCACATTCAGGAATATCTAGACCTTCTCGTAGTAAATTTATTCCCACTAAAACTTCAAAAATTCCTGTTCTTAATTCTTTAATTATTTCTATTCTCTCTAATGCATCAATTTCTGAATGCATATATCTGGCTTTAACATTATTTTCATTAAGATAGTCTGTAATCATTTCAGCATTTTTTTTTGTTAAAGTTGTTATTAGAATTCTTAAATTCTTTTTTATTATTTTTTTACATTCTTCAATTACATCTTCCACCTGATTTGAGGCTTTTCTGATTTCGCAAATTGGATCAACTAAACCTGTTGGGCGAACAATTTGTTCAACAAAAACACCATTAGTTTTCTCTAGTTCATATGGACCTGGAGTGGCTGATACAAAAACTGTTTGACCTTTAAACTTTTCCCATTCTTCAAACATCAATGGCCTATTATCTTTGCATGAGGGTAATCTGAAGCCAAAATCTGACAGAGTGTTCTTTCTAGACCTATCACCTTTAAACATCCCACGTATTTGAGGTACAGTGACATGGGATTCATCAACAAATAAAATTGCATCATCAGGTAAATATTCAAATAAAGTTGGAGGAGGTTCTCCTTCGTTTCTTCCAGATAGATGTCTTGAATAATTTTCAATACCTGAGCAACTCCCAGTTGCAGCTATCATTTCTATATCGAACTTTGTTCTTTGCTCAATTCTTTGGGCTTCAAGAAATAATTTTTGTGATTCAAAAAAAATAATTCTTTTTTCAAGCTCTATTTTGATCTTATCTATAGCTTTTTTAAGTGAAGGTCTGGGTGTTACATAATGACTATTTGCAAAAATAGTAATTTCTTCCATACTTTCTGAAACGGTTCCTAAAAAAGGGTCAAATTCGTCAATTGATTCTACTAAATCGCCAAAGAGAGAGATTCTCCATGATTTATCTTCAAGATGTGATGGAAAAATTTCCAATAGATCGCCTCTAACTCTGAAAGTACCCCTTGAATGAACTTGATCATTTCTTTTATACTGAAGTTCCACTAGAGTTTTTTTAAGTTTATCCAAATTATATGTCTTATTTTTATAAATTTTAAAAGTCATAGAGGAGTAGGATTGAACAGATCCTAGTCCGTATATACAAGAAACACTTGCAATTACGATAGTATCTTTCTTTTCTAATAATGAACGAGTTGCAGAGTGTCTCATTCTATCAATCTGTTCATTGATAGATGACTCTTTTTCTATATATGTATCTGTTCTTGGTACATATGCCTCAGGAGTGTAATAGTCATAATATGAAACAAAATATTCAACACTATTGTCTGGAAAAAAGCTTTTCATTTCACTAAAAAGTTGTGCAGCTAATATCTTATTAGGTGCAAAAATCAATGCTGGTCTTTGGAGTTCATTAATAACATTAGCCATAGTAAAAGTTTTTCCAGAACCAGTCACTCCAAGTAAAACTTGATTATTAATCTTATTTTTTAATCCATTACACAGTTTTTTAATTGCTGCAGGTTGATCACCCGCAGGTTTGTATAAACTTTTTAAATTAAATTGATGACTTTTCATAAATATTACACAAAAAAAAAAATCTAATATATTTTTGTTAAAGTTTATATATAATCGAAAAATTGAAGATTTACATTTTTTTCTTGATTGATGGCTCTAATTTCAGATCGATTATCTAGGTTCAAACCTTCACTAACTGTGAAAATCTCTCAGATTGCACGTGAAATGTCGCTTTCAGGAGAAGATGTCATTAGTTTAAGTTCGGGCGAGCCGGACTTCGATACACCAAATCATATTAAAGACAGTGCTATTGAAGCAATTGAAAAAGGTTTTACTAAATATACTCAGGTTGATGGTATTCCTGAATTAAAAAAAGCAATAGCTAATAAGTTCAGTTCTGAAAATCATTTAAATTATAATTTAAAGCAAATTACTGTAGGAGTTGGAGGTAAGCATGTTATTTATAATTTACTTATGTCAACTTTGAATAAGAAAGATGAGGTAATTATTCCATCTCCATATTGGGTATCTTATCCAGATATGGTTGGTTTAGCTGAAGGTACTAGTGTCATTATAGAAACACAAATGCGTGATAGCTTTAAAATCACTCCGAAACAATTAGAAAATAATATTACTAAAAATACAAAATGGTTTATTCTGAATTCTCCAGGAAACCCAACAGGAGCAGTATACGAAAAAAAAGAGTTATACGAATTGTCAAAAGTTTTAATTAAACATCCTCATGTACAGATTCTTTCAGATGACATCTACGAGCATATAATTTATGACAAAAAATTTTATAATATTTTAAATGTAGAGCCAAGGCTATATGATAGGACATTTATTGTAAATGGAGTATCAAAAGCTTTTTCAATGACTGGGTGGAGAATTGGATATGGAGTTGGTAATGAAGAGATAATAAAATCAATTTCTAAGATTCAGTCACAAAGTACTACAAATCCATGTTCAATAAGTCAAGTTGCAGCAAAATTTGCACTCGAGAGTGAAAAAAAATTTTTAGAAGAATGGATAAGTGAGTTTAAGAAAAGACAGGATTTTTTAGTAAATTTTTTTAAGTCTATTATTGGTTTAAAGCCTTTTATTCCGTCTGGTGCCTTCTATCTTTACGTAAGTTGTGAGGGATTTATTGATAAAGTACAAAATAATGGAAAAAAGATAAAAGATGATATGGATTTTGCTGAGTTTTTATTATATGAGGCAAAAGTTGCAGTAGTTCCAGGGTCAGCTTTTGGAAAATCTCCATTTTTCAGAATTTCATATGCAACTTCTTTAAATGACCTTTCTGAAGCATGTAATAGAATAGGAAATGCTTTGAAAAAGATCAAATAAAATGAAAATTTTAATTTTTGGGGTAGGCGGAGTAGGTGGTTTTCTTGGTTCTCGAATTACAAATAAAGAATTTGATGTTTCATATGTTGCTAGGGGTAAAAGGTTTGAATTTTTGAAGAAAGAAGGGTTGAAAATTAGCAGTCAACTTGGTGACAAAAAAATTAAAAATATTAAAGTGTTTGATTCAATTCCTAGTGACAAAAAATTTGACATAATAATATGTACAGTCAAGCTTTATGATTTTGATAACTTTATTCTAGATTTAAAAAATGTTGGAATTAATAATTCTATTATTTTACCATTTCAGAATGGTATTTATTCTGAACAAAAAGTTATAGAAGAATTTGGAAAGACTAATGCATTCGGTGCTGTTGCCCAAATTTCATCTTACGTTGATGAAAATCAAATAATAAAGCACAATGGTAAATTAGCTACATTCTTTGTTGGTCATATGTTTAATAAAGAAGATGATAGGCTGAATGATTTTTGTAATAAATGTAAAAACTCTGGACTTGATTTGCGTCTTAAGCAAAATATCAAGGAAAAAATATGGGAAAAATTTATTTTTTTGTCTGCTTACAGTGGAATTACTACTCTCACAAAAAAGACTATTGGAGAAATATTCGAAACTCCTAAATTAAAAAATA
This sequence comes from uncultured Alphaproteobacteria bacterium, assembly GCA_902530985.1. Taxonomy (GTDB): domain Bacteria; phylum Pseudomonadota; class Alphaproteobacteria; order Methylaequorales; family Methylaequoraceae; genus Methylaequor. The sequence continues at coordinate 26,743 of CACACI010000012.1, read as the reverse complement.
ATTTTATAAATGCAATGCAAGAAACTTATAGTTTATCAAAGTTCTTCCAAGTTGAATTTAAATCTGATCCAGTTGAATATTGGTTAGAAAAAATAACAAAGATGCCATTTGATATGACCTCCTCAATGTATATCGATTTTATAAATAAAAAAAAACTAGAATTAAATTGGTTGTCAGGCTTTATTGTTAAGTATTCAAAAAAATTCGGTAATAATTGTCAAACTCATAAAGAGATACTTGATGGTATTACTTCTAAATAATTTTTTTTTCTGTTAAAAAACTTTCTGCTTCAAGTGCACTCATACATCCCATCCCAGCTGCAGTAACAGCTTGTCTATAAATTTTGTCTGTAACATCACCAGCTGCAAATACACCCTCTACATTTGTTTTTGTAGAGTCTGCTTCTGTTAGAATATAACCCTCGTTATCCATTTTTAATTTACTTTTAAAAAGATTTGTAGTTGGACTATGTCCAATAGCTACAAAAAAACCATCAATATTGATTTTCTTTTCTTTCCCTTGATTATCTTTAATTAATATTGATGTTATATATTTTTTTTCAAAATTACCTAAAACTTTTTCAACAGTAGTGTTCCAAATAAAACTAATGTTTTTTTTTTCTATTAACCTTTTTTGTAAAATTTTTTCAGCTCTTAATTTGTCTCTTCGATGAATAATAATAACCTCTTTGCATAGATTTGATAAAAACAGGGCCTCTTCTGCTGCTGTATTTCCCCCACCTACAACAGCTACGATTTTATTTTTATAGAAAAACCCATCGCATGTAGCACATGCTGAAACACCAAAACCCCTAAACATTTCTTCTCCATCGATATTTAACCATTTGGCTTTTGCGCCAGTAGCAATAATAATAGAATGAGATTGAAATTGATCTTTTTCTGTAATTATTTTATGACCTTTGTTTGTAAAATCGACATCTTTTACATAGTCATTAATAATCCTTGTCCCATAAGCCATTGATTGTTTTTTCATTTGCTCCATTAACCATGGCCCTTGAATTGGATTTTCAAATCCTGGAAAATTTTCAACGTCGGTTGTAATAGTTAATTGTCCACCAGGTTCTAAACCAGATATTAGTAGTGGTGAGAGACCTGCTCTTGCTGCGTAAATTGCAGCAGTGTATCCAGCTGGACCAGAACCAATTATTAAAACTTTTTCTTTTTCAGACATTTTATATAAAACTTATGGAATTAATTTCATATTCTTTAACTCCTTTAGGTGTTTGAACTTCAAAAATATCATGGACTGTTTTATTAATCATTGCTCTACATAAAGGGGCTGAAACAGATATAAGGTTTTTTTCAATATCAGCCTCATCAGTTCCTACAATTTTGTAGGTATGTTTTTGATTGGTTTCTAAGTCTGTAATTACTACAGTAGCGCCAAATGTTACTTTTGAATCATCAAGCTTTGTTGGGTCAATTACCTCAGCGCGAGTTATTTTATTTTCTAATTCTGCTATTCTTCCTTCGATGAAACTTTGTCTGTCTCTGGCGGCATGATATTCTGCGTTTTCGGATAAATCACCGTGTTCACGAGCCTCGGAGATAGCTTTAATAACATTTGGTCTTTCAGTATTTTTAAGGTTTTCAAGCTCCTCTCTAAGCATTTTAAGACCTTCAGCAGTCATAGGAAATTTTTCATTCATATTTAAATATTATATTCGATTACAAATTAAATTCTAGGAATTATACAATTCTTGGATAGACTTAACGGTTAGATCACTGTTATTAATTATATTTAAACCTGTGACGGCTATTTTCGCAGCAGAAATAGTAGTAAAGTACGGAATTTTTTTACTTAAGGCAGTTCTTCTAATTGACAAACTATCAGCTATGGAATTCGTTCCACTTGTTGTGTTAATTATTAAGTGTATTTTATTCTGCTCTATAAAATCAACTACATGAGGACTGCCTTGGTTAACTTTTTTTATGGATTTAACATTAATTGAGAATTTAGACAAAAAATCAGCAGTTCCTTTTGTTGCAAAAATTTTAAAATTAAGTTTTATAAGAACTTGAGATAAAAGTATTATATTTTCTTTATCTTCATCTCTAACAGAAATAAAAACACAACCCTTCAGAGGAAGTTTATTTCCTGCAGCGATTTGTGACTTTAAGAATGCCATAGGAAAATTTTTATCAATTCCCATTACTTCTCCAGTAGACTTCATTTCAGGGCCCAAAATTATATCTTCACCAGGAAATCTATCAAATGGAAAAACAGACTCTTTGACTGTTACGTAAGGTGCTTTTTTGTTATTAAGATTAAAACTTTTTAAATCCTTCCCTAAAATAACTTTTGTGGCTATCTTAGCAAGAGGAATTCCAGTAGATTTAGATATAAATGGAACAGTCCTACTTGCTCTTGGGTTCACTTCAATAACATATAGTTTTCCGTCTTTGATTGCATATTGGATATTGATAAAACCGATAATATTTAAACTTCTGGATATTCGTATTGTGGTTCTTGTTATTTCATCAATAAGATTTTGTGATAGGGTTTGTGGAGGAAGGGAACATGCAGAGTCTCCTGAATGAACACCTGCCTCTTCTATATGCTCAAGAACCCCAGAAATAAATACCTCCTTGCCATCAGAAATTGCATCAACATCAATTTCTTTAGCATCAACAAGGAATTCGTCAATCAAAATTGATTTATTATTTATTATGAAATTATTGCTGAAGTATTTCTCAAGTTCATCGTAGTTATTAATAATTCTCATTGCTCTTCCACCTAATACATATGAAGGTCTGATGACAATAGGAAACTGAATAGTTTCAATAGCTTTCTGTGCTTGATTATAATTAAATACAATATCACTTTGAGGTTGTTGAATACCCAGATTTTTCATTAACTTTGCAAACATATCTCTATCCTCACACAGATCAATTGATTTAAATGAAGTGCCAAGTATTTTTATTCCTGAATTGGTTAGTTTCTCAGCCAGTTTTAATGGAGTTTGTCCGCCAAGTTGTACAATTACACCAAGTAAATCTTTTTTTACATTCTCAGCATTACAAATTTCTAGTACAGATTCTGTGTCCAGTGGTTCAAAGTAGAGTCTGTCAGAAATATCGTAATCTGTAGAGACAGTCTCAGGGTTGCAATTGATCATTATAGATTCAATTCCAAGTTCTTTTATTGCAAAAGAGGAGTGAACGCAACAGTAGTCAAATTCAATTCCTTGTCCAATTCTATTTGGTCCCCCACCAAGTATTATAACTTTCTTATTATTAGTTATTGTGGTTTCTTCTTCAAATCGTTGGTTTTGATTAATACAATTCCATGATGAATACATATAAGGTGTCTTAGATTCAAACTCCCCTGAGCAAGTATCAATATTCCTAAAAGTAGAAGATAATTTATTTGTTTTTTTTATTTGAGATATTTGAGATTTTTTTGATTTTGATAGTTGAATAATCTTTTCATCTGAAAAACCTTGTTCTTTCGCTTTAATATAATTTTCTTTTGAAATTAATTGTTTCTTTAATAAATTTTCAGTTTCAACTATTTCAGCTATTTCTCTAACAAACCATGGATCGTAATTAGATGAAGTTGATATTTTTTTCAAGTCTATTTTTTTTCTTACACATTCGGCAATTACCAAAAATTTATTTGGAATGTTCTCTTTCAGTAAAGTAATTAATTCTTTATTATTCTTTTTTTCTAAAAATTCATTAGAATCTATTCCAATTAAGCCAATTTCTAAACTCCTAACAGCCTTTTGGAAAGATTCTTTAAAATTTCTTCCAATCGCCATGCATTCACCAATTGACTTCATTGCTGTGCCAAGTTTCTCTTCAGTCACATTGAATTTCTCGAAGGTGAATCTAGGAATTTTTGTTACGATATAATCTATTGTGGGTTCAAATGAAGCAGGAGTAGTTTTTGTTATGTCATTTTTTAATTCATCTAAAGAATATCCAACAGCCAATTTTGCAGCAACTCTAGCAATTGGAAAGCCAGTAGCTTTAGATGCAAGAGCTGATGATCTAGATACTCTTGGATTCATTTCAATGACGACATTACGGCCAGTTTTAGGATTAATTGCAAATTGAACATTTGCTCCACCAGTATCAACTCCTATTTCTCTGACAACTTTTATAGAATTATTTCTCATTTCTTGATATTCTTTGTCGGTTAAAGTTAAAGCTGGGGAAACAGTAACAGAATCGCCAGTATGAATTCCCATTGGATCTATATTTTCAATAGAACAAACAATAATACAATTATCTTGGTTGTCCCGAATAACTTCCATTTCATATTCTTTCCAACCTATTAATGATTCTTCTACAAGAACTTCATTGATTGGTGACAAAGCCAATCCCTTTTTAATAATTTTTATATATTCTGTTTTGTTTTGTGCTGTTCCGCCTCCAGAACCACCTAGAGTAAATGAAGGTCTTATAATAATTGGAAAGGATAATTTTCTCAATATTTCTATACTTTGATGAATATTATTGACAACAAATCCTTTTGGTGTGTCAAGGCCAATTTTAGTCATCGATTTTTTAAATAACTCTCTATCTTCAGCTTTCTGAATGACTTTCTTTGATGCTCCAATTAACTTAACATTATGTTTCTTAAGAACTTTTTTGTTTTCAAGTTCAATAGATAAATTAAGAGCTGTTTGGCCACCCATCGTTGAAAGAAGTGCATCTGGTTTTTCCTTAATAATAATTTTTTCTAGAATAGACAAATTTAATGGTTCTATATAAGTTCTATCAGCAAGTTCAGGGTCTGTCATTATTGTAGCTGGATTAGAGTTAGCTAAAACAACATTAAAACCTTCTTCTTTCAATGCTCTGCATGCTTGCGCACCTGAATAATCAAACTCACATGCTTGACCAATTACAATTGGTCCAGCACCAATTATTAAAATTTTTTTTATGTCTGTTCTTCTAGGCATTTTTTATAAGTTTAATAAATTCATTAAATAAATACCTACTATCTTGAGGACCTGGTGAGGACTCTGGGTGATATTGCACAGAAAAAAAAGGTTTTTTTCTTACTTCTAAACCCGCTATTGTACCATCAAATAAAGATGAATGAGTTATTTTTAATTGAGTAGGGAATTTCTTTTTTGAAACAACAAAGCCATGATTTTGAACTGTTATCTCGACCTTTTTAGTTTTAATATTTTTTATTGGATGGTTTGCGCCTCTGTGACCGTGGTGCATTTTCTCGGTTTTTGCATTATAAATTAAAGACAATATTTGATGACCTAGACATATTCCAAATATTGGTTTTTCAAAACTTTTTAAAAGATTTAAATTTTCTTTATATATATTAAAAGTAGCATGAGGATCACCAGGGCCGTTGGAGAGAAATATTCCACAAGGTCGTAAGGCAATTATTTTTTTGATTGGATAGTTTATTGGGAAAACAATTATATCATATTCAAAAGAATCCAGAATTTCTAAAATATTTTTTTTTATTCCAAAATCTATAACTCCAATGAATTTTCTATTGTTTTTAAAATTAAAGTTTACTTTTTTACCTTTAGCCCACTTATATATTGTTTTAGTTGAAACACTTGAGGCTAAATCTAGATTATTCATACTAGGGAAATTTTTAAGTTTATTTTGTAAAGTTTTAAGATTTTCAAAATTATTTTTTTCTGGAAAATGAATTAAAGCTTTACATACCCCTAAGTAACGGATCTTTTTTGTCAATACTCTTGTATCAACGCCTGTAATACAAACTTTTTTATTATTTTTCAGCCAACGATCAAAATCGACTTCTGATCTAAAATTAGATGCACCTGTAAGAGGATTGTTGATTATGCAACCTGAAGCATAAATTTTGTCACTTTCGTTATCTTTCAGATTGGTACCAACAATACCTATGTGAGGAAATGTAAAGTTTATAATCTGATTGAAATAAGAGGGATCAGTTAATATTTCTTGGTATCCAGTAATTGAAGTATTAAAACAAATTTCTCCAAAATAGTTTCCAAAATTTCCCGCTCCCGTTCCCAACACGTAACTACCGTCGTCAAGAAGTAATAAACAATTTTTTCCATTTCTTTTGACACTATTTTTCATTTGATCAATAATATACTTTGATATTAGTAAATTCCAACAATTAGATAGAAATGATATAATTATTAGATTTTTTTATTAATAAGTATTAATATTTGCCCTTATGACTTCGTTAAGAGAAAGAATAAAGTTAAGTTTAGATAAGAACTTAAAAAATAGAGATGAATTAGCCACATCTACTATAAGATTGGTTTTAGCTGCCCTAAAAGATCATGATATACAGCATAGAACCCAGAAAAAAGGCGAATCTATTTCTGATGAGGATATTTTAAATTTACTGGTAAATATGATTAAACAACGAAAAGAGAGTGTGAAAATTTATTCAGATGCAGGCAGAGATGATTTAAAACAAAGAGAAGAAAAAGAAATTGAAATTATAAATTCTTTTTTACCCCATCAAATTACTGCAAAAGAACTTGATATTATATTAGATCAAACTGTGAAGGAACTGGATTGTAATTCAATCAAAGATCTAGGAAAACTTATTGGTTTTTTAAAAAATAAATACCCTGGTCAGTTGGATATGCAAGAGGTTGCGGAAAAGGCAAAAAAAATCTTCAATGAATGATTCAAAGAATTCAATTAATCATTTTTTGAACGAAGTAAATAATAAAATCAAATTATCCGACTTTGTTGGTCAATTTGTTCATTTGAATGAAAAGGGAAATTCTTTTGTAGGTAAATGTCCATTTCATAATGAAAATACTCCATCTTTTAATGTAAACAATGAGAAATCCTTATTTTATTGTTTTGGATGCAAGGCTGGAGGGAATATATTAAACTTTATAACTAAATATAAAAATTTGCAGTTTAAAGAAGCAGTAGATTTTTTATCTAAATATTCTGGTATACCTTTCTTTAATGAGAGCAGAATCAAATTAAGTTCAGATGAAAAAATTATTTTTGATATTAATAATGAAATTAATATTTATTTCCAGAAAATTTTACTTCAAAATAAACAGGCTTATGAATACCTACGTCTCAGGGGTGTAAGTCAAAAAGTTATTCAGACCTTCAATATTGGATACTGTCCTGACGAAAAATTAATAATCAGATATTTACAAGAGAAAGGTTTTAAATCCGAGGAAATAAAGAAAACTGATCTTCTAATAAAAAATAAAAATAATGAATATTTTGGGAGATTTAGTAATAGGATAACTTTTCCGATATATAATTTTTTTAATAATATAGTAGGGTTTGGAGGCAGAACTATAAAAAACTCCAAAATAAAATATATTAATTCTCAAGAGAACCTGGTTTTTAAAAAAAGTAAAATTCTTTTTGGACTTTATCAAAATAATGAGCAAATCAGGTTTGATAAGGAAATTATTTTAGTTGAGGGCTACATGGATGTTATTAAACTTTACAACTCAGATATAAAAAATGCTGTTTCTTCTTTGGGGACAACATTATCAGAAATTCAATTAAAAAAAATGTGGAACTTCACTGATATTCCTTATATTTGTTTCGATGGAGATGAAGCTGGTGTTGATGCATCTAAAAAAATTGCTCAAAAAATTTTAAAATTCCTTGTCCCTGGTAAATCACTGAAGTTCATTACATTACCTAACAAGAGTGATCCAGATTCGTTCATGAAAGAAAATTCCAAAAAAGAATTCTTGGAATTAAAATCTGAAGCAAAAGACCTTTCTTTATTGATATGGGAAATGATTGAGGAATCGATTGAAACAGATACACCAGAATTTTTAGCTATATTGGATGAGAAAATTAATAATTTTATTGATAAGATAGAAGATCCTAAAGTTGCTAAGGAGTATAATAGATTTTTAAAATCTAGAAAAGACAATTTTATTTGGGATAAGAATCGATTTAAAGGTAATTCTTCTAAAAACTCTTATACCGAAAAAATTATTGAAAATATCAATGAAAAATTATTTCTTTATATGTTAATTACTGAAAAAAAATTTTTTCTTGAATTTCAAGAGGAGATATTTGAAACTCACCTTCTTGATGCTGATCTTGAAATTGAGAAAAAAAGAGTTCTCAAAAACTTTACTGATCCAAATATAAAAGAACTTTTAACTATTAAAGAATATCAAAATCTGAACCCCACTTTATATGAAGAAATAAATGAGCTTAGAAAAACACATTTGATTATTTTGACTGAAGAAGAAAAAAAGTCCGTTTTTAAACAAATTTTGAATAATCTAAGATTACCTATTTTGCTTAATGAAAGGAAGTTGATACAAAAAGAAATTCTAGAGACAAATGATAATATTATCTCCGACAACCTTCTGAAAAAATATAATAAAATTTCTGAAGAAATAAAAAATATACAGATTAAAGCTATTGAATAATATTCATCAACTGTTCATATATTAAATGTAAAACATTGCAATCCATGAAAAAAAATGAATCTAAATCCAGAAAAGAAGACATAGAAGAGCCCTTAATAGATAAGTCAGGTGAGGGACTGAAAAAATTAATTTCAAAGGGAAAAAAGAAGGGCTTCCTGCAGAGATCAGAGTGTGAAAAGGCTCTGCAAAATGAGAAGTTTGAAGATAAAGAAGAGTTCTATTCTAAAGTTGAAAGTTTAAATATCCAAATATACGATGAAGATAATGATGAAAATTCATCTGAAGAGTCAGAAAGTGCCGTTGTAGTTTCCCAAAAAGATGAAGACACTGGTAGAACTGATGATCCAGTGAGGATGTATTTAAAAGAAATGGGAAATGTTGAGTTGTTATCCAGAATTGGTGAAATTGAAATCGCCAAAAGAATTGAGTCAGGTAAAAAAAAGACAACTGATGCTTTTTCAAAAAGTTTTATATCAATGATGTCAATTCAAGAATATTTTGAAGAATTTTTATCTGAAAAAAGACAAATAAGAGATTTTATTGACCTTGACTCTACTTTTAGATCTATCAATGGAGAGCCAGAGGAGTTTGATGATATTAACATTAAAGGTGATCAAATATTTGCAGATGATAATGTGGATGAAGAACAAAATCAAGATGAAGAAAAAAATAATGATACTGAAGATGACCAAGAAGATTTTGATAGTGATACCTCAGATACTAGTGAATTGTCAGACTTATCTATCCTTGAGAAAGAAGAAAGTTTGAGATCGCAAATAATTGATAATTTAAAAAAGTTTTCAAAATCATTTAAGAAATTTCATAAGCTTAAAAAGGAATATGTAGACTCTAAGATAAGTAATAAAAAAATTGATATCAGGTTTGAAAAGAAAATTAAATCATCTGAAAAATCTGTTTCAGAGAATGTTATAAATATTTTTATAAATCAAAACAGAATTGATGATGTTATAGAGAAACATAAATTATATAATATCCAAATTCTTGCAGGCGAGAGAAAACTGAAAGAAACTGCTTTAAAATTAAAAATTAACCAAGATGAATTTGATAAAGAATATAATAAAAACGGTGAATATAAAAACTGGCTTAGAAATCTTTCCAAGAAAAATAATAAAAAATGGGATTCATTTGCAAAAAAAGAAATCACTGTCGAAATAATAACAAAATTTAGAGAAATTATGCTTGCGACATTGATGACTATAAAAGAAATTAAAGAGGTATCAGGTCTTGCTAATCAGGGAGTTTTGGAATCAGGAAAAGCTAAGAAGGAAATGATTGAAGCTAACTTGAGGTTGGTAATATCAATAGCAAAAAAATATACTAACAGAGGTCTCCAATTCCTAGACCTGATACAAGAAGGTAATATAGGCCTTATGAAAGCTGTTGATAAATTTGAATATAAGAGAGGATATAAATTTTCAACATATGCAACATGGTGGATTAGGCAAGCCATTACAAGATCCATAGCTGATCAAGCTAGAACTATAAGAATACCAGTTCATATGATTGAAACTATAAGTAAGCTAGTGCGTGTATCAAGGCAAATCTTAAATGAAAATGGTGTAGAACCTCAACCCGAGGAGTTGGCATCAAGATTAGGAATGCCATTAGAAAAAGTAAGGAAAGTATTAAAGATTGCAAAAGAACCCATAAGTCTTGAAACACCAGTCGGAGACGAAGATGATAGTCATCTTGGAGACTTTATTGAAGATAAAAATATAAAACTTCCTCTTGATGCGGCAATACAAAATAACTTGAGAGAAGCTACAACTGGTGTTCTTTCGACTTTAACTCCCAGAGAAGAAAGAGTTTTAAGAATGAGATTTGGCATTGGTATGAATACAGATCATACACTTGAAGAAGTTGGTCAACAATTTTCTGTTACAAGAGAAAGAATTAGACAAATAGAAGCCAAAGGTTTAAGGAAATTAAAACACCCAAGCAGATCAAGAAAATTAAGAAGTTTCCTTGATAACTAAAAAAGCAGGTAATATCATTAAAATCTGTTTTGTAAAAAAATATAACGAATATAAAAGGCCCGTAGTTCAGTTGGTTAGAACGCACCGCTCATAACGGTGTTGTCGGGGGTTCAAGTCCCTCCGGGCCTACCACTTTAATTAGCAAGAAATAAAAATATTAAGATTAACCTGAAGTTTTTCTGTCCATAGCTTCAATTAGACCTATTACCCCATTAGGGTTGTTTTTAATTACAGACATAAACTCTGCCCTTTGGGTTACTAACATACTTACCCCGTCAATATTAACATCAAGTATTTTGAAATTCTTGTTCTTGTCTAGGTATATCTTCCACATTAATTTTAATGTAGGTCCATCCTTGTTCAAAACATTCATTTTTACATTAAAGTAGTTGTTTTCAATCAGTGAATCAACTGCTTTGAATGTGCCTTCCCACCCTTTGAATTTTGGAGCATAGGTTGCTACAATGTAATTATCGAAACTTGCGATGAACTTTTTGCGTAATTTACTATCTAATCTTTTCCAGTATCTTCCAAGAACGAAACGAGATATATAATAGTTATCAAACGAAGATAAATATAGATTCCTAAAATTTATATTTCTTTCTTTTTCTGAAAGATTAACATTAGAAACAGTTTCAACAACTTGCTTACCAAGGTCTTCTACAAAGTACTTACTTTGTTCTAGATTTTCATCAGAATAGGTTAAAAAAGGAAACAAAAAAACAATTACTAGAATAAGTTTTTTAAAGGCAGGCATTTTTTTACTCAATCAAATTAACTCTTGATTCATTAAATCCGGGATAATTGGATGATGGTAGAACACCATTATAATACCTTGTATTTGATGGTTTTTTTTCTGACATTTCCATGGATGTCACAATATTTTTAACTTCAGCCTTGAATTCCTCATCTTCGTAAACATCCACTGGGAGCAAACTTAATGTCAAATCTTTACTTTCTAACTCTCCAGAAATATCTTTCCTTCTCTTCTGTCTATACAAACTTCGCATTGTTGCGTAAAAATCAAGGGAACCTTCTTTCATTTCATCAAGATAATCAAGATACTTTTCTCTTTTTGCTACGCCTCTTACAACAGGCCCTGACAATCTTGCTTCAATTCCTATTCCATTCATCCTATATCCAAAGGATAATGGGTTAGTAATAGTGTCAACGCCTAAACCAACAGCATCTCTTACACTTGATGGGCCAAAAATTGGAAGCATAACATATGGACCATCAGGAACTCCCCAAACTGCAAGAGTTTGTCCAAAATCTTCTTCAACTTCAGGTACATTACCAAAACTATCTGTTCCTGCAATATCAAACATTCCTCCTAGGCCAAAGGTCATATTAATCAAGAATCTCCCAATTATGTTACCAATACTCTCTTTATTTAGTTGTAGTATTGCATTTGCGAGACTTATTGGGGCTTTTGCTGTATTGGCAAGGTTTGATAGAGGTTTTCTTGGAATGTCAGGAATTTCTCTCCAACCTTTTGCTACAGGCTTGAAAAAATAGTCATCTAAGTGATTATTAAATTTAAAAATACCCCTATTTACTCTTTCAAAAGGGTCATTAACATCTTCAGCTGCCTTAGAATATGAGGCGGAAAGCACTATAAACAAAGGAAGAATTAAGATAAACAAAATCTTGTTATATTTTACAATAGAATTTACCATACAATAAACATTAAATAATAAGTATTATTTTAAAACATTTTATATTAAAAATTTAAACTTAAAAACATAAAAATAATATTTTTATTTAATTTAACATTAAAGTCTTAACTTATTTAAATTTTATGACACAAAAAAGAAAAAGTGTTTCCTTTGAATTTTTTCCTCCAAAAGACGAGGATTCAATAGTTTCTTTATGGACAAATATTAAAAGGCTAGAACCTTTAAACCCAAAGTTTATATCCGTAACTTATGGTGCTGGCGGATCAACAAGAAGTAATACACATAATCTTGTAAGGGAAATTAAAAACAAAACATCACTAACTCCAGCAGCTCATCTAACTTGTATAGGTACATCGAAATACGAAATTGAGAAAATTGCAGAAGATTATTGGAGTTATGGGATTAAACATATAGTTGCATTAAGAGGTGATAAAAGAAATGAAGATGACGGAGTAGGTGATTTTAACTACGCAACCGATTTAATTAAATTTCTTAAGGATAAATTTGATTTTGAAATCACTGTTTCTGCATACCCTGAAATGCACCCTGATTCAACATCCATGAATCAAGAATATGATGTATTGAAGAGAAAAATTGATTTAGGAGCATCTAAAGCGATTACACAATTCTTTTTTGATGTAAATTGTTACTTTGATTATGTTGATGGTGCTATAAAAAGAGGAATTAATATTCCTATTATTCCCGGCATACTTCCAGTAACAAATTGTAAAAGGACACTGGCTTTTGCGAATAAAATGAATTGTAAAATGCCAAAGTCTTTAATAGAAATGTTTGAAGGCCTTGATTCTGATCCTGAAACAAGAAAACTAGTTGCTACCACAGTTGTGCATGATCAATGCAAAAAATTGATAAAAGGAAAAGTTAGTGATTTTCATTTCTACACTTTAAATAGAGCTGATTTGTCATTTGCCATATGCCATATTTTAGGTATAAGATCACTTGGGAAAAACTAAACTTATGATTGAAATTAGCAAATTAATTGATTTATTAGAAAAAAAAATTCTTGTTTTAGATGGAGCTATGGGCACCATGATTCAAAAAGAAAATCTAAAGGAAAAGGATTTTAGAGGTAAAAAATTTGCTTCAGCAGAGAGTAATTTATCTGGAAATAACGATATACTTAACATAACTAATCAAGAGCTTATATATAAAATACATAAATTATATTTAGATTCAGGAGCTGATATTATTGAAACAAACACATTTAACTCTTCTAGAATTTCTCAAAAGGACTATAACTGCGAAGATTATTCTTTCGAATTAAATTTTCAAGGAGGGCTGCTCGCTAGGCAAGCAGTTGATGATTATTTGAAAAGAAATCCTAGCAATTCGAAACTTGTTGCTGGTGTTCTTGGGCCTACGAATAGGACTTGTTCTATGTCACCTGACGTAAACGACCCAGGGTTTCGTAATATAACTTTTGATGATTTATTAAATGATTATGAAATTTGTGTTGATGCTCTAATTAAATCCAAAGTAGATATAATTCTAGTTGAAACAGTTTTTGATACTTTGAATGCAAAGGCAGCATTAATGGCGGTAAGGAAAGTTGAAAAGAGGCAAAAAATACAAATACCAATAATGATCTCTGCAACAATTACAGATTTATCAGGTAGAACCTTATCAGGGCAAACAGTAGAGGGTTTTTATAATTCTGTAATCCATTCCAATCCGATTAGTATTGGTCTGAATTGTGCTCTAGGTCCAAAAGAACTTGAACCTTATTTAATTGAATTAAATAGAATATCTGAAGTTTTTATCAGTATTCATCCAAATGCTGGTTTGCCAAATGCATTTGGAGAATACGATGAAACTCCAGAATCAATGGGAAGATTTGTTAAAGAATGGAGTGAAAATAACTATCTTAATATTATGGGAGGATGCTGTGGTACAACACCAGAACATATTAGAGTTATGAAAGAATCATTAAAAAATAAACTTCCAAGAAAAATAAAACTAAAATCAGACAAATTAAGATTATCAGGTCTTGAAGCATTTAACTTTTAAAAATGGATCCAAACATAAAATTTATAAATATTGGCGAAAGAACAAATGTAACAGGTTCTGCAAAATTCAAACAACTAATCCTTTCTGATGATTTTGAGCAAGCTGTAGATATTGCAAAAATGCAGATCGAAAATGGAGCCCAAGTAATAGATATTAATATGGATGAGGGTTTACTTGATTCAGAAAGAGCAATGGTAAGGTTTTTAAACCTTATATCTGTTGAACCTGATATAGCTAGAGTGCCATTTATGATTGATTCATCCAAATGGTCAGTGATTGAAGCAGGGCTTAAAAGCATTCAAGGAAAACCTATTGTAAATTCAATCAGTCTTAAAGAGGGAGAAGAGATCTTTTTAGAACAAGCCGAGAAAGCCAAATATTATGGTGCAGCGATTGTGGTTATGGCATTTGATGAAATAGGACAAGCAGATACTTCTGACAGAAAATTCAAAATTTGTGAGAGAGCATACAAAACATTGACTGAGAAACTAAACTTCCCTGCTCAAGATATTATTTTTGATCCAAATATTTTTGCAGTTGCAACTGGAATAGAAGAACACAATAATTACGCATTAGATTTTTTTGAAGCCACAAAACTTATTAAAAAATATCTTCCATTGGCAAAAGTTTCTGGAGGGCTATCAAATGTTTCTTTTAGTTTTAGAGGGAATAATCAAGTAAGAGAAGCAATGCATTCTTGTTTTCTTTACCATGCAATAAAAGCTGGACTTGATATGGCTATTGTTAATGCTGGGCAAATTACAATATATGAGCAAATCCCTAGAGATTTAAAAAGTTGTATAGAAGATGTCTTATTTAATAAACATCAAGATGCAACTGAAAATCTTATTAATATATCAAAGAAATATTCTGGAAAAGTTGAAAAAAAGAAATTTGATAAAAAATGGAGAGCGAAGAAGATTGAAAAAAAAGTAGAGTATGCTCTAGTGAATGGAATTAATGAGTTTATAGAAGAAGATACAGAAGTATTAAGAAAAAAGTTTGATTCACCTTTGGATATAATTGAAGGTCCTTTGATGGATGGGATGAATGTTGTAGGTGACTTGTTTGGATCAGGAAAAATGTTTTTACCCCAAGTTGTAAAATCTGCAAGAGTAATGAAACAATCTGTTGCCTATTTATTACCTTTCATGGAAGAAGAACAAAAAGTTAAAAAAACCACTAAGGGTAAAATTCTTTTGGCTACAGTAAAGGGCGATGTTCACGATATTGGAAAAAATATAGTCGGAGTGGTATTGCAATGTAATAATTTTGAAATTATTGATCTTGGAGTGATGGTGCCTGCAAATACAATTATAGAAACTGCAATAAAAGAGAACGTAGATTTAATAGGTCTTTCCGGACTAATAACACCAAGTTTAGATGAAATGTGTTTTGTTGCTAGCGAGTTAGAAAGAAATAAAGTTAATAAGCCACTTTTAATAGGTGGTGCAACAACAAGTAAAATTCATACGGCTATAAAAATAGACCCACTCTACAATTTTGGAGTATGCTATGTTAATGATGCATCAAAAGCAGTTTCAGTTGCGACGAATATGATATCTAAAAATAAATGCAGACCATTTGTTGAATCTTTAAAAACAGAATATTCAAATCTCAGAAGAAATTATTATAAAAAAGAAAAAATTAACGATAACAATCTTAAAAAATGTAGGAAAAATAAACTGAAGATTGAATGGAAAAACTACAACCCTTTTAAACCAAAGAATAGCTCACTTGAAGTAATTAAAAAAGTATCTGTTGATGAAATATTGAAGTTTGCTGACTGGAAGCCTTTTTTTCAAGCATGGGAACTTCATGGAAATTTTCCGCAAATATTAGAAGATAAATTGATTGGAAATTCAGCAAAAGATCTTTGGAAAGATGCAAGAAAAATGATAACAAAAATTATTGATGAAAAATTAACTCAACCAAATGCTGTTTTTGGATTTTGGCCAGCAAATTCAGATGGTGATGATGTATTAATTTTTGACTCTGAGAAGAGAAAGAAAGTTCTTAAAAAGTTTTATTTTTTGAGACAACAAGTTAGTAGGCAAAATTCTAAAAGACCAAATATGTGTTTATCAGATTATGTTGCCCCATTGGGAATTAAGAAAGATTATATTGGTGGGTTTCTTGTAACAGCTGGTTGTGGCATAGAAGAGTTAGCATTATATTTTGAGAAAAAGAATGATGACTACAGCTCAATACTTGTTAAATCTATAGGTGATAGAATTGCGGAAGCTTTTGCAGAAATGTTACATAAAAAAGTTAGAACAAAATATTGGGGATACGCATCTAAAGAAAATTTGACTAATGAAGACTTGATTCTAGAGAAATTCAATGGAATTAGACCAGCACCAGGATATCCAGCTTGTCCTGATCACACAGAGAAGAAAACTTTATTTGAATTATTAAAAGTATCAAAAAATCTTAATGTGAGACTTACTGAGAGTTTTGCAATGACACCTTCCAGTTCAGTTGCTGGTTTATACTTTGCGAATCCATTAGCAAGTTATTTTGGTGTTGGTAAAATATATAAAGATCAAGTAGAGGATTATGCTATGCGAAAAGGTTTGAAAGTTGATACTGTAGAAAAATGGTTGGGCCCAAACCTTGGATATTCTCCAAAAGGAGTTGATTAATGTTAATCTTAGGTGATGATGAAAAAGTTAGTAT
The DNA here is from genome assembly GCA_902530985.1 of uncultured Alphaproteobacteria bacterium. Lineage (GTDB taxonomy): Bacteria > Pseudomonadota > Alphaproteobacteria > Methylaequorales > Methylaequoraceae > Methylaequor. The sequence goes on along the minus strand of CACACI010000012.1, from coordinate 9,974 downwards.
TCCTGAGCCGGGATTTCTTAATGAACTAAATGAACAACAAAAAAATGCAGTATTAAATACCGAGGGACCACTTTTAGTTTTATCTGGAGCAGGAACTGGTAAAACAAAAGTTCTTACCTCTAGATTAGCCAGTATCATCTATAAAAGAAAAGCTAAAGTTTCAGAAGTGTTTTGTGTCACTTTTACAAATAAAGCTGCCATGGAGATGAAAACGAGAGTTGAAAAAAACCTTAATCACCCAGTTGAGGGTATGTATATTGGCACTTTTCACTCAATAGGATTAAGATTTCTTAGAAGAAATTCGGATTTAATTGGACTGACAAATGATTTCACTATTTTAGATAAAGATGATCAATTAAGATTAGTCAAGCAAGTGCTTTCTCTTAAGGAACTTGATCCAAAACTTTATATTCCTAAAAATTTTTTATATATGATTGATCAAGTAAAAAACCATGGTTTGATGGAAGATCAAATTTCTAACCATCAATTTGAGATAGAGACAAAGGGGAAATTTAGTGAGGTTTATAGGTTATATCAAAAAAGACTTTCAATATATAATTCTGTTGATTTTGGAGATTTGATTCTACTTCCTATAAAGTTATTTAAAGAAAATCATAAAATTTTAAATTTTTATCAAAAAAAATTTAAGTACACTTTAGTTGATGAGTATCAGGATACAAATGCTGCTCAGTATATGCTTTTAAGATTATTAACGGAGTATAATAATAACATTTGTTGTGTTGGAGATGAGGATCAGTCTATTTATGGATGGCGAGGTGCACAATTAAAAAATATTCTTAATTTTAAGAGTGATTTTAAAGATTCTCAGATCATAAGATTAGAGCAAAATTATAGATCTACTGGCAATATTCTTAAAGCAGCATCATGTTTGATTTCTGAAAATAAAGAAAGGATTGGAAAGAACCTTTGGACCTCCGATGATGATGGGGAAAAGGTAACTATAAATAATCTAGAAGACGATGATTTAGAGGCAATTTTCATAGCAAAAAAAATAAAAGAATCTCTTGATGATGGAATTAATCCCTCACAAATTGCAATTTTAACCAGAGCAAGTTTTCAATTCAAGGATATTGAAGATAGATTTCTTAAAGAAAATATTAAATACAGAGTAGTTGGTGGATTAAGGTTCTACGAGAGAGCCGAGATTAAAGATGCAATGGCCTATTTAAGAATATTAATAAATAAAGCTGATAATTTGTCTTTGGAAAGGATAATTAATGTGCCAAAAAGAGGTTTTGGTAAGGCATTAATAAAAAAACTATATGAAATTTCTGATGGAAATAATATTAGCTTATTTAAATCTTTGAAAATTTTTTATGATTCAGGAAAATTAAATATTTCTCAAAAGAAAAATTTAAAAGAATTTATCAATATTATCGAGAAACATACTTCTATGCTTGATAATAAAAGTCACTTTGAAGTTGCTGGGTCGTTACTTGATGATGCGGGTTATACAGAAATGCTCCAAAAAGAAAAAACTCCTGATGCAGAAGGTAGACTTGAAAATTTAAAAAAACTTATCACGGATATTAAAAATAGAAACTCAATCGAGGAGTTTATTGAGGAAGTAAGTCTTTTAATTGATAACTTAAATACAAGTAATATATCCGATAAGGTTTCTCTTATGACTCTACATAGCGCTAAAGGTCTTGAATTTGACTTTGTTTTTTTGCCAGGTTGGGAGGAAGGGATTTTTCCTAATCAAAGGAATATTGATGAATATGGTAATAAGGGCTTAGAGGAGGAAAGAAGGTTGGCGTATGTGGGTATTACAAGAGCTAGAAAAAAATTAACTATTTCATATGTTAACTTTAGAAAACAATATAATTACAATATTTATCGTTCAATAGCTTCTAGGTTTTTATCAGAGTTACCCAAAAAAAATTGTAGAGTAATTCAAATTAGTCAAAAAAATGAGGATGAAAAGAAAAAATTAGTCCAATATTTGAGTGAAGATTTTTCTATTGGTGATAAAGTTATTCATAGTGATTATGGTGTAGGCATAATTCTTGGTATCACAGAGAAAAAACTTCAAATAAGATTTAATAGTTCGAATGAAGTTATAAAAATATTTTCAGACTTTGTTACCAAAATATAAAATTATTTTGAAGAAAATATCATCAACAATAAAAAAACTTGATAATAAAAGATTATCTTTTTTATTGGAGAATTACGATAATATCGCAATTTTTCCTAATGGGAATTATATAGATGTAGAGTTATGGTTAGAAAATTCAAAAATTGATGATATTTTTTTAAGAAAAATAAAAAAAGAATTTCTTTCATATGAGATTACAGATGTTTTAGAAAAAAACTGGATTTTAAAGAATGTTGAGGATGATAAAGAAATAGAATCTGATTTTTTTTCAATTTCCCAGGGACTTACTGAACCTAAAAAAAAAAAAAAATTTAATCTTATTATACCTGCATCTACGGCTTTTGGAACAGGGACTCATGAGTCGACATTTTTGGCTTTAAAAAATCTAGAATTCATATTAAAGAGATTTTCTTGTTATGAGATTTTAGATTTAGGAACAGGGTCTGGAATTTTAGCATTTGTATTAAGAGAAATGACTAAAATGCAAATTTTGGCAACAGATATTGATTCAAAGACAAAAGAATGTTTTTTTTATAATATGAAAAATAATCAGTTAAATAATATTTTTTTTCAAATCAATGAAGGATTCAAAAATAAATATTTGTTGAGTAGAAAGTTTGATTTAATAGCTTCAAATATATTACTTAATTCTCATAAAAAACTTGTTAAAGATTATTATTTAAGGTTAAAGAAAAATGGGTTTCTAATAATTTCTGGAATATTAGGTACTCAAGTAAATGATATAACTAGTCTATTTGATAAATTTAATTTAAAATTAATAAAAAAAACCTATAGTCGTAACTGGGTTTCTCTAATTTTCAAAAAAAAAGGTTTTTGATGTGAGTGTTAATTTAAATCGATTATTAAAAAAACTTAAAGAAAAAAAATGTGATTTTTATTTGATATCCACTTTTGATGAATTTTTGAATGAATACACTCCAAATAGAAATATGAGACTAAAGTATATTACTAATTTTTCTGGGTCTAATGGGTTGGCACTGATATCAGAAAGTAAAAAATTCTTTTTCACAGATGGTAGATATCTATTACAGGCAGAAAAAGAAATAGACAAAGATTTTGAAATTGTAGATATAGGTTTAATTGATTTCTTTACATTCCTTAAAAAAAAAATTCAAAAAAAACAACTCCTAGTTGATTTCAGGATCTTTTCAATAAGTTTTATTAAAAAACTAATTAAAATTTCTAATATTAATTCTCTTAAAATCAGAAATGATAAAGAAAATATAATTGATGAAATCTGGGATAATAGACCGGAAATAATTTATAAAAAGTTTTTTTTTATTAAACAGACAATGTCAGGAGAGAGTACTAAAGATAAAAAGAAGAAAATCATAACTGATAAAAAAGATCATATTTTTATTATTACATCCCCAGAGTCTGTGTGTTGGTTATTAAATATTAGGGGATATGATTTACCATATACCCCAATTGTTTTTTCTAGAGCCATTGTATCAAAATCAAAGATTAAATTCTTTGTAGATATAGAAAAGGTACCTAAAAAAGGTATTAAAGGTGACGAAGTTAAAATCTATAAATCTGAATATTTTGAAAAAGAGATTCTTAAATTATCAAAAAAAAACAAGATATTTATGGATGATATGACTTCATACTATTTTTATGACTTAATGATTTCTAATGGGTTTAAACCAACTATGATAACGGATCCATGCAAAATTAAAAAAAGCCAAAAGAATTATGTGGAGATTCAACATGCAAAAGGGGCTCATGTATGGGATGGTGTGTGTTTAGTAAAATATTTTTATTGGTTAGAGAATCAAAAATTTAGTTCTAAACTCACAGAATATAATGTGGCTAAGAAATTAGAAGAATTTAGAAAAGAAAACAAAAATTTTTTCTCATTAAGTTTTCCAACTATATCTGCAACAGGAGCAAACGCATCTATTATTCATTATATCCCTTCAAAAGTAAGCAAAAAATTAGCTAAAGGTCACTTGTATCTTTGTGACTCAGGTGGACAATATTTTGGTGCTACAACAGACGTAACTAGGACAATATATTTAGGGAAAAAGAAACCTAAAAAAGAATTAATATCAAACTATACAAAAGTTTTAATTGGTCATATAAATCTTGCAATGGTTAAATTTCCAGTAGGGACAAAAGGCAATCAAATTGATAGTGTTGCAAGGTATCATTTATGGCAGAGTGGTTTAGACTACAATCATGGAACTGGACATGGAGTAGGGAGTTTTCTTGGAGTGCATGAAGGACCTCAATCTATTGCAAAAAGATTTAATAATCATGCATTAAAAGAAGGTATGATTTTATCTAATGAACCTGGTTATTATAAAAAAAAGAATTATGGAATAAGAATTGAAAATCTACTTTTAGTTAAGAGGTCAAAATATAATGATTTTTTAGAGTTTGAAAACTTAACACTTTTTCCATACGAGAAGAATTTAATTAATGTTAATTTTTTAACAAAAAGTCAGCGCGCTTGGGTAGATTCTTACCATTCAGAAATTTATCAGAAACTTTCAAAGTTTTTGCCAAGAGACATTAGGGAATGGCTTTTAAAAAAAACAGAAAAGATATAAGAGGGTTTTAAAAAAAGTTTTCCATCAACTTTTTTGCCGCTTGAATTGCTTCTTGAGTTATTTGCTTGCCCGATAACATCCTAGCTATTTCAGTTGTCTTTTCTTCACCTTCAATTTTCTGGACTTCAATAGCTATATTATTTTCTAAAATTCTTTTTTTAACTAAAAAGTGACTTGCACCTAAAGATGCTACCTGAGGGGAATGAGTGACTACCATAACCTGTCTTTTTTCTCCTAATTTTCTTAATCTTTCTCCAACAGCTGTTGAAACAGCACCTCCAATTCCACTATCAACTTCATCAAATACCATTGTAGAAGAATTATTTCTTTCTGCAGTAACTTTGATTGCTAATGCAATTCTACACAATTCACCGCCTGAGGATATATTTCGTATTTCACCCATTTTTGATTTTGGATTTGTCCTTATATTAAAAACAACTTTATCTTTACCCAATTCTGTTCGTTCACATTCCTGAATTAGTGTTTTGAATTTAGCATTTTCTAGCTTAAGATCAGGGAACTCTGTATTAATTTTCTTATCGAGTAACTCAGCACTTCTCTTCCTAATTGTTGAAACCTTTTCGCACATAGTATTGTATTTCTCTTGGTTAACTTTTAATTCCTTTGCTAAGTTTTCAAGAGAGAGTTTACTTTCCTCAGTTAATCTAATATCTCTTTCAAGCTCATTGATTTTGATTTCAAGGTTGTCAACATTAATAGAATGTTTCTGCGCAATTCTTTTGTAGGAAGTTACTCTGTCATCTATTTCTTCAAGAGAATCTCCATCGTTTTCTTTACTTAAAAAGTTTTCGAACATCTTTGATATTTCTGAAATTTCAAGAGAAATTGAATTGAGTTTTTCAATATCTTTTGTAGTTTCATTGTCAACCAAACCTTTGATCTGATCTAAAATAACAATATTTTTAGTTATAAGACTTTCTATTCCGGGTGGTTCTTCTCTTAAAAAATTATCAATGACGTGGGTTATATTTTCTCTAATTTTTCTTGAATTCTTTAAAAACTTTCTTTTTTTCTCTAATTCAGAAAATTCACCTTTTCTTGGACTTAACAATTTTAATTCTTTTAAATCATGCGTGTATTCATCTATTTGATTTTTTATATTTTCAGACTTAGTGTTTTCATCTATATATTGTTTTTGAGTTTCCTTATATTCTCTCCACATTTTAGATAATTGCTTCAATTCTATTTTATAATCTCCAAATTCATCTAAAGTTGTTATATGAGTTGAATTATCAAGAAGACCTTGCTCAGAGAATTGACTGTGCACTTCTATTACATAATTTGATATTTCCTTTAGAGTGTTCAAACCAACAATATTATCATTAATGATGGCCTTACTTTTACCGTCGCTTTCAATAATTCTTTTAATAATTATTTCATCTTCAAAATTTATCTCTTGTCTTGTGAGAAGTTCTTTTATTTCTTCAAAATCTGAAATATCAATTAATGCTGTGATTACAGTTTTTTTTCCACTGTCTGGCCTTGAATTAGGTTTAATTCTTCTACCAGAAATTAATTCTAAGGATTCAAGTATCATTGACTTTCCAGCTCCAGTTTCACCTGTTAAAACGCAGAGGCCAAGACCAATATCCATTTCAATTTTATCAACTAACATCAAATTATTGATAGATAAATGCCTAATCATAATTAAATCAAATCAAAATCAGCTGATTGTAATTTTTCTAAATCAAGTTGTCTTTTTTTGTATTTTTTAAGATTTTTATTTAACATATATTTCTTTACTAAAGTAGTACCTTCTATTTTCCATTTTGATTTAGGGAAATTATACTCTAATATTTTGTACAGGTAATATGATTGCTTCATCAACCCAAGTGAAACATATGATTCAATTAATCTGTATATTGATTCGGGTATCAAAGTAGATTTTCTGTATTCCTTAAGGATTGTTTTGTATCTTTTTATTGCTGCTAAATAGTTTCCGTCAGATTGATAGAATTTACCTACGTTAATTTCTTTAGCTGCTAAATGATTTCTAAGTTTTTTAATATGTTTTTGTGATTTTTTAGAATATTTTGAATTTGGGTATCTGTTTATAAGTTCTGAAAATTCTTCATATGCTCTTGCAGAAAACTTTTGATCAAGCTTAATATCCGGCATTCTCTCAAAATATGAATAGGCTTTAAGATATATTGCATAGGGTATTAAATTATGATTAGGGTTTAATTCAATAAATTTGCTCAAACTTAAGATAGCTTCATCATATTCATTTGCTGTATAATGAGTAAAACCAGTTAATAATTGCCCTCTAGATGCCCATGGGGAATATGGGTATTGTATTTCCAGTTCAGTGAAAGTATCTATAGCTTCATTAAATTTCCTTTGTTTTAGTTTTTTCATACCCTCATTGTAAAGCCTTACATCACTGTATGATGAAAAGTTATTGTTAATCTCTTCATTAGTTGAACATGAGTTTAAAATGCAACAAAGTATGAATATCAACACTTTTTTTTTCATGTTGAATATTCTTAATTGATTTTAATTATTTATAAAGATATTTTTTTTAATTTGAACAAACTAACTCCCAATTATCGGGAGATTCAAAAATTTTATTTATAAGTTTACAGTTAAGATAATGGCCTGTATGTGAAGTAAAGAAGGATCCAAGGATTCTAAAACCTGATAAAGAAATATCTCCAATAAAATCTAGTAATTTATGACGAACAAACTCATCACTAAAGCGGAGACCTTCTTTATTAAGTATTTTGGTTTCGTCTAATACAATTGCATTGGAAAGACTACCACCTAATGCTAAACCAGATTTCCTTAAATTTTCTACATCTTTTAAGAAACCAAAAGTTCTGGCGCTACAAACTTGTGACTGGTATATACTAGGGTTTAACATCAGAGAAATTGTTTGTTTACCTATTAACTTATGGGGGTATTCAATTTCAGTTGTTATTAATGTATTGTCAAATGGAGAGACCCTAGCAGATTTCCCATCTTCAAGGACCTCGATATGCTTTTTAATTTTAATAAATTTCTTGTAAGAATCTTGTTCTTCAAGTCCTATATCATCAAATTTTCTTACAAATTCTAATGAAGATCCATCATATACTGGTATTTCATTTGAATTTATATCGATGTATACATTGTCAATTTCATAAGCATAAAGTGCAGAAAGAATATGTTCAACGGTAGAGACACTATTTCCTTCAGAGTCAGAGAGTATGGTGCAAAGTTTAGTTGATTTAACATTTTTATAATTTGCTTTAATATAGGATAATTTATTTTTTATTCTTTTTCTAAATACAATTCCTGTTTCTGGAGGTGCTGGTGATAGCTTCATATCAACTTTATTTCCAGTATGAAGACCAATACCACTGAAACTCAGAGATTTTTTAAGGGTTTGTTGCCTTCTGGCACTCAAGAACTTCGGTAGTTTGATGTCTACGAATAACTTGTTTTCTTTAACTTCTTTTTTTTTAACTAGCATTAGTTAATTTTTTACAAAATTAGCATGCAATAATCAAATCACAATAAGTTACAATTTATTTCAATAATTATGCGTAACTTTCTTCAATCCAATTTTCTAATTTATCAAATACAGTAAATATATTCCCTTTTATTAGTTCATTAGAGTATTCATATTTCTTATTGTCTCGAGCAAGTTTAATTAATCCTAATAAAGTACTGAATTCAGGTTTATTATAAAAAAAACTTTCTTTATTAGAAACTTTACCGATTCTCACTTTTCTATTTAGAATACTCTCAGATATTTTTAAAAGTCCTGAAATTTTGCTTGCACCCCCAGTAATCACTATTGATTTAATACTTACCCTTGCATAAATATCATCAAAAATATAATCCCTTATAATTTCCAATATTTCTTCGTATCTTGGCTTGACGATTCCGTAAAGTAGATTTTTACTTATAACCTTATCTTCATTCTGATTGGAATTAATAGAGATTTTTTCATTAAAAGGTAGAGCAAGAGTCCCATTTATAATTTTGGCGTGTTCAGCGGATTCTTTTGAAATTTCTAATCCTTTAGAAATATCATTTGTCACATGTTCTCCACCAATAGGAATAGTATTCGAATAAACAACCTTATTATTAATGAAAACTATTACTTTTGATGATGTTGAACCGATGTCAATGCATGCAACACCCTCATTTTTTTCATTGTCAGTTAAATTAGCTAACGCTGAGGCCAGTCCTGTATCAAAAAAATTTTTTATTTCTATTTGCTGGCTTTTAAAACAATTATTTAATTTTTGATGTAATTGACTATCCACCATAATATTAAGTGATGATATACCAAATTTTGTACACTTTTCACCTACTGGATCATCTATTACTTTCTTATCATTTATTCGAAAATTTATGGGATATGAGTGTATAAGGTGTTTACCTTTTACTTTAGATTCAATAATAGATTTTTTATAGATTTTTCTTACATCTTTTTTAGATATTCCTAATTTGCCAGCGTTTAAATCAGTATAATTTTTTCTAGTTACTAAATTAGCATCAGTAATATTACTGAAAAAGATAAAATCTTTTTGACTTATATTTTTGGGCAGGCTTTTTTTTAGGGCTTTTGAAATAGTTTTAGAGAGTTTTTTTTCATCAACAATATTATTGTTAAAGAAACCCCAACTTTTTTGATGGTCCATTCCAATAATAAAAGGCCTATTTTTTTCAATTTTGAATATCAAACAAGCGACCTTGTCAGTACCAATATCAAACACGCAATATTTTTTTTGGTTTGAGATAAGTTTCAACATTTTTTATTACTCATGTAAATTCTTCCTATCACCCTTAAATCAAAAAGGTTGAATTTATTATATATTTCTGAATTTGATATATTTTCAAATATATTTAATAATTTATCAAGTTCTTTTAGAGGAAGATAAATACAATTATTATCATCAAAGTTGATTTTCCATCCAATATTATTTTCAAATTTAATTGAGCTTATTTTAGGGACAATTTTTTTATAATTTAATAAGGTTTTATTTAATTTGGCTATATTAGTATTTGCTGCTTTTCCATAAAGTTTTATCACTTTAAAATTAGAATTTTCGATATCAAGTTTGAGAAGGTTCCCGTTTTTATCTATATAGTTTTTACGATTTTCTTCAATCCATTTCATGAATGGTTTTTCTTCTTCAATTTCTATAACTAAAACTCCATTCCATTCTAAATTAAATTTATAATTTTTAATTTCATTAAAATTTCCTAATTCTTTCTTTAACTTTTGCGGGTTGAAAAGCCAAAAACTTTGTCCTTCCTTGGTA
>CACACI010000011.1 GCA_902530985.1 uncultured Alphaproteobacteria bacterium | reverse complement strand
ATAGAGTTGCAAATATGACTAAAAAATAAATTATCTTTTTCATAAAATTAATCATTTTGAAAACGTAAATTCTCTCTTTTAAGTTCTGAAATTTTTCTACAACCAAGAAGTTTCATATTTCTAATTAATTCATTTTTTAAATTATCAAGTGAGCGTTCAACACCTTTTTGACCAGCTGCAGCTAGAGCATATAAATAAAGCCTACCACCAGAACATGCATTAGCTCCTAAAGAAATTGCTTTTAAAATATGGGTTCCTCTTCGAATACCACCATCACAAATCACTTCTATTTTTCCTCCAACTGCACTAAGAATTTCTTCTAATTGATCGAATGGTGATCTAGAGCCGTCCAATTGTCTTCCTCCATGGTTAGAAATCATTATAGCCGAAGCACCAATTTTTACTGCATTCTTAGCATCTTCTACAGACATAATTCCTTTTAAACAAAATGGACCATTCCAATATTTTCTAATTTCTTCAGCATCAGACCATGTTATACTTTGGTCAAGCATTGTGCTAAAATAATCACTAACTGAAACTGCAAATTTGGTACCTTCTCCTACATAATTACTGAGAAATGGTAAATCAAACTTTTTTCTTAATAAATAGTTTAACGTCCAAGAGGGAGATGCAAAATAACTGAGTAGGCTTTTAATGTCAAACCTAGGTGGCGATGTAAAACCTGTTTTTAAATCTCTTTCTCTATTTCCACCGGTAATAGTATCGACTGTCAAAGCAAGAGCGTCAAATTTTTTTTCTTTACATTCATCAATCATACCTTTTGTTAATCCCTTATCCTTATGATAGTAAAGTTGAAAAATCTTTGGTCCTTTAAGCATGCTAATATCATGTGCCGAAACAGTGGATAAAGATGAAATTCCAAAAAAGGTATTAAAGTTCTCTGCAGCTCCTCCAACTGCCATCTCACCTTTATAATGAAATAACCTTTGTAATGCAGTAGGTGAAAGAAAAAAAGGCAAATCAATTTTTTTTCCAAAAATTTTTATTGAAAGATCTATATCTTTAACTCCTCTGAGAACATTTGGAACAAGATCACATTTTTCAAAAGATTCTGTGTTTCTTTTTAAAGTAATTTCATCATCAGCCCCACCGTCAATATAATGAAATATTGGAAATGGTAATTTTTTTTTGGCTAGTTGTCTAAAATCGTTTATATTGTGACATTTTAAAAGTTCATTCATTATGTAAATCTAATTAATTATGGATAGTATTCAAATAAAAAGAACATTAAAAAAGAAAAAAAAGATTCTTTGTTTAGTTAATCATATTTCTCAGATTGATGAAACCATCATTAAATTTTCTGGTGATAGAAATGATACTTTTTTTAAGAAAATTGAAACTTCTTTTGAAAATGCAATGTCAGGTAACACACAATTAAGTAATTGGATTTTGAAGATGGAGGGCTTGTCGGGTCGAAAATTTAGAGTTTTGATTAATAGTCTTGTAAGACAATTAAAAGAGCCTAAATATCTTGAGATTGGATCTTGGCTCGGATCATCAGCTTGTTCTGCTTGCTTTAACAATAAAGTTGAAATGATTTGTATTGACAATTGGTCTCAAAACTTTTTACCAGGAGTTGAACCAAAAGAAGTCTTTTCAGAAAACATTGAAAAATGTATTTCTAACAAAACTAATATCAAAATCATTGAAAAAGATTTTAAAGAAGTAAATTATAATAAATTAAATAACTTTAATATTTTTTTTTATGATGGGTCACATCATTACGAAGACCATTTTGATTCAATTAAGTTAACCTTACCTGCAATGTCAAAAAAATTCATATTAATTGTGGATGATTGGAATTGGAGTCAAGTTAGAAAAGGCACATTAGATTCTATAAATAAAGAAAATCTTAAAGTTATTTCAAAACTTGATATTAGAACAACTAAAGATGACTCAAGCTCCCTTATTACAGGTCAACAAAGTGATTGGCATCAGGGATGTGTATTCTTAGTATTAGAAAAATAATTTTATTTTTTTTTCTTTAATATTCCCGATACAACTGATGAAAGTAATTTTGAATCTCTCTTACTAACATATTTTAACGATGCCAACTTATCAACAAATGTATCAGAGGAACCATCAAGTAATTTCTTTATTGTTTCTTCTTTTTTTTTCATACAGTACCCATGAAATTTTTATGCCAAATCAATCTCTAAAGTTTATAAATTGAATTGGTTGTCTAATATTTAGTTCTTTTGTTAGTGAGATTGCTTTCTGAAGTAAATCTTTTTTTCCACTTGTTACCCTTAGTTCTTCACCTCTAATAGCAACTTGTATTTTGATTTTTGAGTTTTTCAAACATTTATTTATCTTTTGAGAAATTTCCTTATCAATTCCTTGTATTATTTCAGATTTCTGTCTAAGCAGACCACCCCTAGCATCCTCAACTTTAGAAAAGTCAAAAGAGCCTGACGAAAGTTTTCTTTTTACTAAATGTGTTCTAAATATTTGCTGTACTTGGTCTATTTTGTACTGATCCTCAGCAATTAATTCAATTTGATCTCCATCTCTTGATATTTTAGATTCACTGTTTTTAAAGTCATACCTACTACTAATTTCTCTCATAGCACCATTAATAGCGTTATCTACCTCTGATAAATCAATTTTTGAAACTATATCAAATGAAGGCATTGTTGTGATCTGTTGAATATTTTGTTGTAATTAATAAGGTCTATTATAAGATAAAAACTCTCATAAAGTAAATAATAAACATAATGTTAATAGTAAAATCTCCGTGGAATAATAATCAGATTGGATCTATAAAAACCAATGATTTAATGCAAATAGAAAAAATTTTAAATGAAGTCAGTAAAGTTTCTAAATTAAAAGGAATGGATTTCCCTCCAAATAAGAGAATAGAAGTCTTAAAATCTTTTTCCCAAAAAATTAATGATAATATTGATAGTTTAGCAGCATTAGCTACTTCTGAGGGCGGGAAACCAATTTCAGATTCTATTATAGAGATTAAAAGAGGTATTGAAGGTGTTGAGTCGTGTATAGAAGTTCTTAAATCTGATGTTGGTTCTGTTATACCAATGAATATCAATGAAGCTTCATCAAAAAGAATTGCTTTTACTCAAAAAGAACCAATTGGTGTTGTTTTAGTGATTAGTGCATTTAATCATCCATTTAATCTAATAATACATCAAGTAATTCCCGCACTTGCAACTGGCTGTACTGTGATTGTTAAGCCTGCAGAAGATACTCCATTATCTTGCAAGAAAATTGTTGAAATGCTTTATGAATCAGGTTTGCCTGAAAATAGATGTCATTTTGTAATGCCTAAAAACATGGAATTAGCTACAAAATTAGTTTCGGATGAAAGAGTTGATTTTTTTTCATTTATTGGATCAAGTAAAGTTGGATGGTTTTTACGATCAAAACTTGCTCCTGGTACTAGATGTTCATTAGAACATGGTGGCATGGCTCCAACATTTATTACCGAGAATAGTGATCTTGAAAATTGTGCAAAAAGCCTTGCAAGAGGTGGTTTTTATCATGCCGGTCAAGTTTGTGTTTCAGTTCAAAGAATATATTTAAGTAAGAAAGTATCAAAATCTTTTATTAGTAAATTCATTAATGAAGTAGAAAAAATAAAACTCGGAGATCCCATGAATAAAGATACTGTTGTTGGTCCACTTATCAGAAATTCTGAGGTACTAAGAGTAAATGAATGGGTAAAAGAATCTATAGAGAATGGATCTAAGTTAATCCTAGGAGGTAAAGTTTTATCAGATTCTACTTATGATAAAACTATAATTATGAACCCAAAGAGAGAAGATAAATTGTCTCAAAATGAAATATTTGGACCAGTTGTTACCATTAATGAATATGATAATTTTGATGAGGCTATTGAGCATGCTAATTCAGTAAAAGTATCATTTCAAGCATCAATTTTTACAAACAAAATCAATGAAATCCTTAAATTTTATGAAAAAATAAATGCTTCTTCAGTATTTCATAATGATCATACTGCATTTAGAGTGGATTGGATGCCGTTTGCTGGCTTAAAACATTCTGGACATGGAATTGGTGGAATTAAATATTCTATGCATGACATGCAAATTGAAAAAATGTTAGTTTTGAGGAAATAAATATTAGAGGTTTAAATGAAAGCATCAGATTTATTTATTAAGTGTTTAGAAGAAGAAGGCGTTACAAGAATATTTGGTGTTCCTGGCGAGGAAAATGCTGACTTTATGATGTCTTTAAAAAAGAGTAAACAAATTGAGTTTATTCTATGTAGACATGAACAAGCTGCTGCATTTATGGCAGATTCATACGGAAGATTAACTGGCAAAGCTGGTGTATGTCTTTCAACACTTGGTCCAGGTGTTACTAATCTAATGACAGGTCTTGCAGATGCTAATATGGATAGAGCACCCGTTGTTGCCATAATTGGTCAAGGGTCTACTAATAGACTCCATAAAGAGAGTCATCAAATTATGGACTCCATAGGGATGGTTCAACCAATTTCAAAATGGGCACAAACTATCTTTTCACCAAAAAATATTACTGAAGTTATAAGAAAAGCTTTTAAGGTAGCTGAAACAGAAAAACCTGGTGTGACAGTAATTGAGTTGCCTGAGGACATTGCTAAAGAGAACATTAATGATAAACCAATAAAACCATCACTTATTAGAAGACCAGCAGCCGACAATAGGGCAATTGAAGCAGCTCTTGATCTAATTATTGAATCAAAAAAACCGATTATACTTGCAGGCAATGGGACGATAAGAAAAAGAGCTTCAAATAGACTGAGAATCCTTGTTGAAAATCTTGGAATTGGTGTAATTAATACTTTTATGGGAAAAGGTTCAGTTTCATTTGAAGATAAACATTCATTATTTACAATTGGACTAGGAAGTGGAGACTATAACAACTTAGCAATAGATGAATCCGACCTTGTGATTGCAATTGGTTACGACCTTGTTGAATATTCACCATCAGCTTGGAATAGAGTAGAAGGAGGAAACAAAAAAATAATTCACATAGATTATACTCCTGCTGAAGTTGATCGAGATTATTTACCAAATGTAGAGATTATTTCTGATTTAGCTGGAGCATTGTTCCAACTAAATAAAGCTTTACTTGAAAGAGTTAATAAACCTCAATTACCTCTTTTTGACATAAATTCAAGACAAGATCTCAGATCAAAAATGTTAAATCATTTAGATAAAAACAATGAAGACAAATCTTTCCCCATGAAACCTCAGAGAATTCTTGCTGATGTTAGAAAAGTTTTAGATGAAGAAGATATAATTCTATCAGATGTAGGAGCCCATAAAATGTGGGTGGCAAGAGAGTATAATTGTATTTGCCCAAATACATGTTTAATCTCAAATGGTTTTTGCACTATGGGCTTTGCTCTTCCAGCATCAATTGGAGCAAAAATGGCATTTCCAGATAAAAAAATACTTTCAATTAATGGAGATGCTGGATTCTTGATGAATGTGCAAGATTTAGAGACTGCAGTCCGGTATAATATAAATGTAGTAGCAGTTGTTTGGTTAGATGGTGAGTACGGGCTAATAAAGTGGAAACAGCAAGTTCACTTTAAAGGAGAGCACTCAGATTTAAAATTCAATAACCCAAATATTTCTGAATTAGCTAAGTCATTTGGCATGTGGGGCAAACAAATTAATTCAGCAAATCAATTTATTCCAGCTCTTAATGATGCCTTTATGCAAAATGGTCCAGCAATAATTGGAGTGCCTATCGATTATTCTGAGAATATGAAATTAACCAAACATTTGGGCAAAGTTTCAGCCATTATCTAATGAATAAAATCATTCTCTTTCTATCAATTTTTTTATTTTATGATTTTTGTTTAGCCAGAAAAGTTTGTAACCCTCCAATAATTAAATCTGAAAAAGAAATCAATGAAAAATTACAGATTTGTGATAAGGGTGATAAGTTGCTACTTCTATTTGATATAAAATTAAAAATAGAAGAATTAATTGTGAATTTATGTGATTTAGAGCACACAATAATAACTAAGGATGAAATAAATATTCTTCATAAAAGAGGCAGTGGATTAACAATTATTTGTATCTATGAACCAAATAAAAGAATAATTAATTAATCTTGTAATAAGGTAATTCTTCTGTATTTGTAACTCCCATTGCTGCAATTCGTTCAATTACCTGAAGAGCTTTTTGAAACTTTCTCTCATTGACATCGTTTGGGTTTTTTAGAAAATTTTCACCACATAATGCAATTCCATAATTTGTCTGAACTGGTCTGATCACTCTACCTTTACTCAATCCATCGCTTAATGTTGTAAAAATAAATTCTTCTTGCTCTGGAATTGTTACTTCTCTTTCAAATAAAAATTGTCTGACCTTTTTTTCTGCATCAAGTGTTAAATTCCAAAATTCATGCTCAGAACCAGTCATTTCTCCAGAAACAAAGTCAAAAGCTAAACAAAATGAAAGAAATAGTTTTTCATATATATTAGCATCTCGCCACGCGGAAGATTCCATATTTTTCCATATACTATAATTCATATCTTTAAATATTTTTGGTACTTTTTCGAAAAATATTTTATGAAGACTATTGTCATTTTTTGGTTTTTCAATTTTATTATCTTTATAAAGATCTGTAGATGCGTAAGAACTGCATAATGGACAAGCTTCATCAGAAAGTTGCTTTTTCTTATAAACAAGTGAACATCTTTTCCCATTCTCAGCAAGACCCTCGCAAAGTAAAAAAGTGTAATCTCTATCCTCGACATATTGTTGTTTACTTATCCAATTAAACCTATTTTTAAATTCCAAATAAGATTTTCTATGATTCATTAATTTCCATTTTAATTTTTCAACTGGGCCGAATGTTGTGAAATTTGAACTAACGTCTATTACCAAGCATTTTTTCTTACCTTCAGCTGATCTCAAACCTCTTCCCACAGATTGTCCCCAGAAAACTTTAGACAGAGTGGGTCTAAGATGAACAATTATATTACAATTTGGATTATCCCATCCCTCAGATAAAACACCAACTGAAATTAAACATTCAAGTTTACCTTCCTCATGCTCCTTTAAAATTTCTAACCGTTCTTTAATTGGAGTTTTTGCTGTTATTAATTCAACCTTTAAATTTCTTTCACTTACTTGTTTTTTTGTTTCTTCTGCAACCAAAATATCTGGACAAAACCATGCCGAAATTGGTTTTTCATTCATCTTTTCTTTTTGTAATAAATAAATATTTATTGCATATTCAATCATTGAAGATTTTATAATTGCATTAGATAATTGTTCAATTGGAAAGTCTCCAGTAGAAATATCCATATTTTCAAGCTCAAGATCATGGATAAAAAACGATCTATATTCAGCTGGAACTAGTACACCTTCTTTAATTAATTCCTCTATATCTGCACAATCAATAATTGCGTCAAATGCAAGACCAAGTTGATCTTTTTGATCACCGGTTCTTCTTTCTGGAGAAGCAGTAAGTCCTAATAGTTTTGAATTACTTCTTGATTCTTTATCAAACTGATCAAGAAGTTCTTTGTATGCTTGACCATTGGGTGAAACTCTATGTGCCTCATCAATAATTAATAAGTCACAGTCTTTAATAGCTTTATGAAGGAAATCACGTGATCTCAAATTAGTTGAAATTAAAACATGGTAACTATCAAAAGGCACACCTGTTTCAGATAATCCAAGTTTTTTAACTTTATGATCACTTGATAATCCTTTCTCTAATTGCTCTAAAAGAACCAATCTATGACAGAGAACTACAATTTTTTTATTTTTATAAAATTTATTAATTATTTCGCTAGCTAAAACTGTTTTACCTGCACCTGTCGGTGCTTTTAAAATAAATTTTCTGTAATTCTTAATGATATCAGGAAATTCATCAATTACTTTTTTTTGCCAACGTCTTAATTCCATAACGGGTCATTATAATATATTTTTTGTTGATTATCTATTATCATTATGTTTTTAGTATACATTTTTATGATGATAACAATTTTAAAATCAAAACTTCATAGGGCGAGAATAACAGACACTCATATTGATTATGAAGGTTCATGCGCCATTGATAGTCTATTATTAGAAGCTGCAGAAATTTCTGAATATGAGATGATACACATATATAACCTTAATAATGGAGAAAGATTCACAACCTATGCCATAAAAGCTGAGGGTGGGACTGGAATCATAACACTTAATGGTGCTGCTGCTTTTAAAGGAAATAAAAATGATTTAGTTATAATATGCACTTATGCAAAGCTTCCAAAAAAAGAATTAAAAAACTTCGCTCCTAAACTTGTTTATTTTAAAAATGATTCTAATAAAATAGATTCAATAAAATCATCTATACCTACACAGAAAAAAAACAAAGTGGTCTCAATTTAAAGATGTCAAGAAGTATGTGGATCATATCAATTTTAATTTTAATACTTATGGTAAGTTCATTTTGGTTTGCTAGAGACCGAGATACTCCTCCTTGGGTCAAATGTAAAGAATCATTATTTGCTCAAGTAGTAATGAAGCAATGCACACCAAGCTCTTTTGCCAATCCTCAACAAAGTGGTGAAAATATAAACGAATTGGAACTTGAAGAACAACTTCCCTATGAACCACCTCAGAATTAAGTTGAAAAAAAAAAAAATTTTATATAATTTTATTTAAAAGATATATGCCGCTTTAGCTCAGTTGGTAGAGCAACTGATTTGTAATCAGTGGGTCGGGAGTTCAAATCTCTCAAGCGGCACCACTCACCAAGGGTTTCAGAGCATTCAGTATTTTAACAAACTCTTGGGGCTCCACCGGGGCTCCACTTTTTGTATCTCAAAATTCAAATTTATTCGTATTAGTTCTAATTACACTTAGAACAACTTTTCTAATTTTACCTGTTATATTTTATTATAAGGAGTTAAATTATAGTCATATGATTTGGAATGTATTTATTTGTACAAGATGCAAAAATTAGATTTAGATAAATATTTGGAAGCCTATACTTTTAGCTTCAAACTTCATAAAAAACAAATGAGAAAAGGGAGTAATATCCCCTACTTCACTCATTTAAGCTCAGTGAGCAACCTTATTATAGAGAATAATGGAACAACTACACAAGCAATTGCTGGATTGCTGCATGACGCAGTTGAAGATCAAGGTGGAGCAAAAACTTTAGCCATAATTAAAAGAAAGTTTGGACCTAAAGTTGCCAAAATTGTTAATCAATGTTCAGATACTATAATTGAACCAAAACCACCATGGAAAGAGCGTAAAATAAAATATATCCAAAATATTAAAAACAAAACTCAGGATACTTTACTTGTTTCTTTATGTGACAAATATCACAATGCCAGTTGTATACTTTCTGATTATCAAAAGGTTGGCGAAGGAATTTGGGATCGGTTTACAGCTTCAAATCAAGAAACTTGTTGGTACTATGAAAGTCTATATAAAGAATTCAAAAAATATCTTAAAAATCATCCAGAACTGATCAAAGCATATAAGAGTAAGGTTGTTGAAATGAAAAAAATTGTAAAGTAGTTGAATTTAGATAAAAAAAAAGGTCCAACAGGACCTATGAAAATAAAATTTTACCTTTTAATAATATTAAACTGAGACTTGTCTGTCCAATTTGTGACCCCTGAATGGTAAATGAGGCGTTTCTTTAACTGACTAAAACAGTTGAGAGGCTTTATACCATCATATGAGAATATGTAACTGTCTCGTTGAGACACTAGATTTAATATATCTTTCATATGAGTAGTTAAGGGTGTAATTATCTTATGCATATTCTTAGAACGTTCTTTAGGTATTTCAAAGTTATCATCATTGATATCAGACCATTTTAAGTTGGTAATCTCATTGATGCGTTGTCCTGACAGGATTAAGAACTTAATCAAATGCCCTTGAATAGGATCCACTTTACCACACGCTTCATAAATAGCCTTAATTTCTAGTAGTGTAAGTACCCTATCGTGTGATTTCTCTTTAAATGGTTTGGCCAGAGAATCAATAGGATTGATTGCAAGATAATCGCGCTGTACACACCATTTAAACATTGATTTAATGTATGATAAAAGGCGATTTGCCTGAACTCCCTTCCCCTTTGCCACCAAATCATCAGTAATCCTAAGAATATGTTGCTTTGTAATTTGGTTAATGGGCATACGCCTTAATTTACTAACAAAATAGTTATTAAATATACGTTCAACCTCATACCTGCTCTTAAGATTAACACGCACGTGCTTTTCCATATAAAGCTCAACAAAGTAAGCAAAATTATTGACTTTAGCTTCATTCTTTTCATTTTGAGGATCCTGGCCTTTATAAAGGCTATTGAGCTTTTCTGTGGTGAGCTGACGTGCATCCTTTAATGACAGTGTTGGGTAATTACCTAATGTTAATCGCATTTTACGACCATTAACGCGATACTGAATACTCCAGCTTTTGTGATTAGTTGATGTTACACGTAAACTTAATCCATTGATATCACCATATGATTTACGTCCTTTTTCAGGTGGTTTAATAAGGGTAATTTGACGATCATTTAACATATAATATAATCTAATCTGGGGCTCCACTGGGGCTCCAAAATGCTTAAGTCATATTGAAATTAAATGATACACTTTGATTTAGGTTTGTGCAATAAGCAGTTGATTATATTGCTATAAATAAGACTATATAAGATTAAATGAAACGGGATGAAACAGCATTAAAAATGATTTGTAATCAGTGGGTCGGGAGTTCAAATCTCTCAAGCGGCACCACTAACTCTCTAGATTAACAAAAGATGAATATTTTAATCAGAGTTAGTTAAGATAAGTTTGATATAAAGGGCATAATTATAATAATATTTTAAACATAGGAGTAACAAATGGCTTGGACTAAACCAATAATCTCAGAAATCTCAGTAGGTCTTGAAATCAATTCATACGCTTGCGCTGAAAAATAATCAGTAGAGATTAGAATTTACTCAAAAAGCCTGGCAATTTAGTCAGGCTTTTTTTTTGCTCAATTAAAATCTTTGATAATACTTAAGAATATTTCACCATATTTTTCTAATTTTTGAGGTCCAATACCATTAATTTCACTCATTTCAACTAGGGTTTGAGGTTTATTAGTTATCATTTGGTGAAGTGTTGTATCAGGAAAAATAATATAGGCAGGAACCCCCCTTTTTTTAGCTAATTTCAAACGTATTGATTTTAAAGCAGATAACAAGCTTTTTTCCTCTAGCAGAGTACTAGAGCTAATTCTTCCAATTTTACTTTTTTTTTCTTTTTTTGGAGTATCTAGTAAAATTTTACGATAAAAATATTCATCATCCCCTTCTATGATTTTTTTGCCATCCTCAGTAATTTGTATTGCACCATACTTTTGGATATTAATACGTAAACAGTTTGAGGATACCATTTGTTGGATAAATGTTTTCCAGAATATGGTAGAATTATTTTTCCCAAATCCAAATGTTTTTATTTTGTCGTGACCTCTAGATCTTACTTTTTCATTAAAAACACCTCTTAATACATTAATTATATGATTGGATCCAAAATACTGACCTGTATAATAAATTGTTTTTAAAACCATTAGGGCATATTCAGTTCCTTGAATTCTTTCAGGAGGATTAATACAGTTATCACACTTTTCGCACGGTTCGCATGATTCCATAAAATAAGATAGCAGAGTTTGGCGCCTACATGTAGCTGAATTACAGTAAGTAACTAATGCGTCTAATCGCTTATGTTCTTTTATTTTAAAACTATCTGGTGCATTACTATTATCAATGAAGCCTTTTCTTTTATAAACATCATCATTTCCAAAAATTAACATAGTATCAGAGTCTTCTCCATCTCTACCTGCTCTTCCTATTTCTTGATAAAAGGCTTCCATACTCGCTGGTAGACTAACATGAGCTATAAAACGAACATTAGCCTTATCTATCCCCATACCAAAGGCAATGGTTGCACAAATAATTAAATTATCTTCGGTCATAAATCTGTCCTGAGCATTATTTTTTACTTTTGTGTCGAGACCTGCGTGAAAAGCTATAGCTTTAAACCCTTTCTTTGATAGAAATTCTGCACAATCTTCTGTTTGTTTTCTAGATAGGCAATAAACAATACCTGACTGGTTATATCTATCTTCTAAAAAATCAATAAGTTGTTCACGCCAATTATATTTTTGTTGAACTGCAAGAGATAAATTTGGTCTATTAAATCCATATAAGAATATTTTTGCTTTATTATTAGTTAACTTATTATTAATATCAGCTCGAGTTTCTTCATCAGCTGTTGCTGTAAAAGCAGAAATAATGGCATTTGGAAAATGGTATTGCAAATCTTTAAGTTGTTCATATTCTTTTCTAAAATCACTCCCCCACTTAGAAATACAATGAGCCTCATCAATTACAAACATACTAATTTTTAAAGTTCTTAGAGCATTTAACATTGAATCACGCATAAGAGATTCAGGAGAAATATATAAAATCTTTATCCAGCTATTTTGAAAACCTTCCCATGCTTTCGACCTATCGGATTCACTCATACCTGAATGAACTCTTTCAGCTTTAATACCTAAATCTTTTAAAACATCAACTTGATCATTCATTAAAGCAACTAAAGGAGATACAACTATAGTTTGATTTTCAAACAATAAAGCAGGAAGTTGATAACATAATGACTTTCCCGCTCCTGTGGGCATAACAGCAAGCAAACTTTTTTTTTGCATCAAATGATTAATGATATCTTCTTGCCCTGGTCTAAAAGAATTAAAACCAAATACATTCGCTAATGTTATTTTTAAATCAATCATTATTTAATTTTTATGATGCTAAGTTTATCCTTGCGGCTTAACTTTTTTATTCGATTTTCTTCTATGGATGCATCACTTTTATTATTAAAAGCACGACTTTTATAAACTAACTTTAGCGGTCTTAATCTAGCACAGTATTTTGATGCTTTCTTATTATTATATTGATGTTCTAGAAATCGACGTTCTACGTCAATGCTAATGCCTGTGTATAGACTATTGTTACTACATTTTATAATATATACCCACCACATCACTAATTTAATCCCTTGTATTATACCGGTTCTAAATAATTAAATTGCAAATATCTTATTAATTTCTTTTTTAATATATAACTAAATTAACTAATTAAATCTTGTTTGATTTTAATTCATTGTCAAAATGAACTTGAAATTTCGATTTAATTTTACTCATTTCTTTCATGAAATCATCTGATAGAAAACTACATTCTAGATTATATTGTTTGCTTTTTAATTCATGGTTAAGATCTAGGGTTTTTCTATTTAAAATAAAATTTTCAAATGAAATATTTCCATACCATATAAATTTTATCTTAAAATTTATTTTGTCATCAGAGATTTTATATGGGGTCTGCTTGGAAATAATTTGTAATGAATTATTTTTATTTTTAAAACTAACAACTCTTACAGATTTAGTTGACTCAAAATATATTCCACGAAATTTTTCATATTGGTATTCATTAATAATATTTTTTGAATAACAAGATAACCCTTTGCCAACAGGCGAACTAAAAGTTTCATTATTAATTAAAAGACAAAACAAAATTAATATGATTTTTTTTTTCATATTTACCATTAGGCTCTATATATAAATAATTGAATTAATTAATATTTTATAATTTCTTAATTGCATCAATATCATACCGCCTCTTTTATTAATTCAGGTGTATTAACCCAAACACTATTAACTGCTCTACTAACAGGATGAAAGTTAATTATTTCATCAAAATTTATTTTATCCTCTTTATTTTCAATCCATAATTGTATATGCCTTTGATTTAAAAAAAAGGGTTGTCTTTTATAAATTTTTGACAAATACTCGGCACTAGCCTTTGTTACAATACAACATCCAGTGTTATCATATACCCCTCCAAAAAAAAGGTGATTATTCTCTAAGTAATGATAATATGGAATAATCCCAGAATTATGACGCATCCATTCATAATAACCATCAGCGATAAAAACACATTTCTTGGAATACTTAAAAGTTTTTTTTTCTTTTAAGGTTTCATTTCTAGCATTAATTATTGATGTATCTTTCCATTCTGGTTTTATTCCCCATTTGAATTTACGTACTTTATAATCCTCATCTATTATCACAACTTCTTGATTTGGAGAAATATTGTAATTTTTCTCAATTTTAATTTTAAAATTTAAACCAATAATTTTATCAGAATAAAGTGCATATCTACCACACATATACAAGGCCTATCTTCACTTTTTTGATTTCCAAGTTTCTCCTCCGTATTGGAAAAAAATATTATTAACTTTTGACTCTTCTAAGCAATTTTTGCAAATAAGAACCCAATTACCCCTTTCATCAAATTTACATCTGAATAGCTCTAAAAACAGTTCATCACATTTAAAACAGGTACCTTGTTCATTTATTTTCATTTATTCTCTTCACTAATAAAAGTCATCAAATCAAATCAATTAGTATAAAAGATCTAATAAACTATAACTAACTTTAATCAAAGATTTTGCAATAATAAATTTTATGATTAAATAAAAAAGTTATTTATTTTCTTTTTGATCTTGTTTTTTTATTTTATTAATCTATTTAATAGTATAAAATAATAATAATATGTTTTTGAAGTAAAATGTTATTGCATACTTGCACTTTTCGAGTTCGAAAAAATTGTTTAGAATCAATTCAGTTTATTTTAATATAGTTAGGTAATAAGAAACCTAAAATTTTTATAAGGAGTATAATGTTAAAAGGTAAAGTAAAGTGGTTTAATTTCAAAAAAGGGTATGGTTTTATTCAGCCCGAAGATGGTTCTAAAGACGTATTTGTCCATAAAACCGCTCTGAAAAACTCTGGAATCGAGAATTTAGACGAAGGTCAAGAAATTACATTCGAAATAGCTGAGGAAAATGGAAAAAATTCAGCTGTTAACTTAAAAGTGTAGTCTAGCAAAATAATCTAATCAATTTTATGTGGTTTTATTCATGAAGTTCATGAATATCCCTATCTATGTCATCAATCTTAATGTTGATGCTACTTATTTCTTGCTTTATCAACTTCTGATCAACAATGTATATAAAAAGCATATAAAAGTTCAAAATCAGAACTATTAATAATAAAATTAAACCTAAATTAATTTTTGACATACAAATATTATTAAATGCCTCTTATACAGTAAAATAAATATAACATTCCGATATAATTAACATATATTTACCACAGAACTACCACAATTAGTTTGGTATTAGTTCTATTTTGTTATTAAATAAGCTTGGGTTTTTTTCTCTGTAAGCAAAATCTTTTTTTACATAATCATTTTGATTAACAAAAATATCAATTAGTTTTTTTTTGGCAAAGTTTGAGGATTCGAT
Source organism: uncultured Alphaproteobacteria bacterium (assembly GCA_902530985.1). Lineage (GTDB taxonomy): Bacteria > Pseudomonadota > Alphaproteobacteria > Methylaequorales > Methylaequoraceae > Methylaequor. Next base: position 20,214 of record CACACI010000011.1, on the reverse strand, counting down.
TACTTCACAACTATAAAAATCAGTAATCCAATGTTTAATACTTATTTTCAAACTTTCATTATCAAAATAAGTTTTATATTCAGGAAAGGTCTGACCTTTCATTAAATCAATATCCGCACTGTTCAAATCTTCAAGATAATCTGAATTAAGCAAAGAATATTCATCGTTATTTATTTTTTTCCATAACTGATATTTTCTTACCCCTCTATCTACCGATATTTCACCAATATTAGGCCATAATGTACCAATTATCTTCTTATTATTAAATACTAAAACATTTCTGAATGCCCCACTATTCATTACCATGCCATAAGGATATTCCTCAAAACCAGTGCTCCATGATTTGTTAATATAACTACATTTATAGATTTCATTTTTATAGAAACCATTGAGTAATTTATTAAAATTTTTTCTAGAACTAAAGTCTGCTGTATAGGCAAATTGAAATATAAACAAAGAATACAAGAAGGCAAAAACTTTTATCCTTTTAAATAAATTAACTAAAATCATATTAGTTTTTTAATATTAAAATAAAAAAACTCAAGATATTTCTATCAACAAAGTATAAAATTAGTTTTAATTCTTGTTTTTCTGATCTTCTATATCTTCTAAATGCGTTTTTAAAGCCTTACTACTCAAGTTAATCTCCACAATAAAAATACAAAGAGCTAAAGAAAATAAAATTATTGCAAATGAAAATAAATATGGAGTTATCATAATATCAAATATTCCAACTAAGATCGAAAAAAGATTAAATATAAAAGCTAAACCAGAAAAAAGCTGCATATATTTCACGTATTGTAATCTTAAATTTAAAATCTTAATTTGAGTTAAATATTTTTTTGCAGCTTCGTTTCTATTTTTTTTATCAATAAAGTCTGCATGCATTTGCCTTATTAATTTACTGATTGCAATCCATCTGTTTCCAAAAGTTAACATCATTAATGGTATAGCTGGAAACAAAAAAGCTGCGTAAGTTAATTGAAAACTTTTCATTTTAAATTTTATTGTCTTTGATTAATTCTTCAATATTGAATCCATTTTTAAATGATTCAAAATCATCAAAAGCTTCACATTTCCCTCTAAATGATGAATATTTTTGAAAACTTAAATCTTTTCTGTTTATTTTGATTTCATTTATGAAAATTGAATTCTCATTAGTATAATATTTTCCAACATCTTTCTTATTGATTTCCAGCCCCTCTTTACCTCCAGCAACCTTATATTCAAAAGCCCTATCTAAATCAAAAAAATATCCGATAGTATCTCCATAAACTTTGCATACCAATCCTTTTCCGTCAATTTCTCCTGAAGAGACAGTTGATGAAATTATTAAAATTGCAAACAAATATTTTATCATTATTTTTCTAGAATATAACTATGTCATGGATATTCAATACTTGTATATTAATAAAAAATAAAATATAGGTTTACTTAATAGTTTAATAAAATAATTTGATTTATGGAATATTGCTTTGATATAAAAAAAAAAAGTTTTTCATGGAACAAACCTCTAAAATTTATAAAACAAAATGGATTTGTTTCACTACGAAATATATTTGACACAACTTTTATTAATAAAATAAGCCTTGAATGTGAAGACGTATTGATCAGGCCTTCTATTTTAGGCTCATATGGATATTACAAAAAAGATCTTCCCAAAAAATTATTTGATCCATTACTTATTGGTGGTGAAATGGTTAATTGTTTTGTTAAAAAAGAAATTTTATCATTTGTAAAGAAATATCTTAATGGCGAATTTACATTAGCTGAATGTAATTTAAAGTTTGATCAAGGAATCAATTTAGAATATTTTCCATTTCATAAAGACTTTTCAAATGGTTGGAACCTAAAAAGTCATCGAGAAGATAATGTCAAACTCAATAAAAAAGATATGAGTACGCCACTTGGAGTAGGAGGAATGATTTATCTACACGACACAAATGAAGGTGCATTTTGTTATTGCTCTCAATCTCATAATTTTAAAATTGACAGAGGTACTTCTTTATCAAAATACCCTGAAAGTGAAAAGTCAGAAATTCTAAAAAAAATGGTAAAAGTACATGGAAAAAAAGGTGATTTAGTGCTTTTTGATGACAGAGGCTTTCATGGGCCAGAACAACCAAGTAAAAAAGATAGGACCGTACTTATTTTTGATTATTATAAATTAAATAAATTTGGAAGAAGGACTAAAATGAAAATACCAGTTTTCTTGAATGATCTTGGGCATTTAAATTCTAACCAACTAAGTGTTTTGGGATTAGGAAAAGAATACATGATACCTCATCAAAACTACCATTCTAGAGCCTTTGATAAAACAAAAAAATATACATTCTTAAAAAAAATGATCGATCTTGTATATTATATAGATTTTCTTAAAATTAAAATTAGGTTGATATATAATTTATTTAAAAACAAACTCTTTTTTAAGCTTGTCAAGTAAGGTATTTTTTTAAAGATTTATAATGACTTTTGCTCACAAAATTTCAATGTTTCTGCCAAAGTTCCTAAGAAATACCCTTAAACAACCCTGGCATAATCTTGAACTTATCATATTTTTCTTAGTATCTGGAGGAAGATTTTCCTATAATAGAGAGTTGGGAAATTTCTATGCCATTAAACCTTTATTGAGTTCGGATCAAAAAAAAAAACTACCAATTGTTACGAGATCTCCAAGGGAAATAAAAAGATGGATGGCATTTGGAAGAGATAAAGATGATAAGCTATATAAGTGGTTATTGAATCTAAAAAATTGTAAAACTCTTTGGGATATTGGCTCTGCAAATGGACTTGAGGGATTCATGGTGAATTTTCTTCATGGGTCTAATGTTGTTTTTGTTGAACCATTTACTCCTAGTATCGAAAGCATTTTAAAAACAAATTTTTTAATAGAATCAAAACTCAATAAAAAACTCAACATTGAAATTGTGCAAGCTGCCTGTGATGATAAAAAAGGTTATGAAAAACTCATAAATCATACAAAACCTGTAGCTGGGGAAACATTCAATTCTGTTGAAAATGGAATAAATCATTATTGCGATGGAGGAAGGAAAGAGATGAGTGAAAAATCACTTCAATGGATAAAGAAAATAACATTGGATGAGATGCTATTAGAACTAAAGATTAAACCTCCAAGTCATCTTAAAGTTGATGTTGATGGACTTGAATTAAGAGTATTAAATGGTGGGAAAAAATTTTTTAAGAATAATATAATAAAGGAATGTGCCATTGAGGTAAATGATAAAAACCCAATACCAGTTGAAAAATTTATGAAAAATAATGGTTTTTTAAAGTTCGATGAAAATATTCATCATGATCTCGGAGATAAATTCACTGCTGATTTCTTTTTTAAAAGAAAATAATTTATTACTTAGTAAAAGTATATTTTAGACATAAAAAGAACAAATACTTGTTTTTTTTGCAATTATTGTTTAAATTATCATTACCATCCACATGGTTTAAAAGTGGCGCATAGTACATGCGTCAAAAGTACATGCTAATTAACTTTAACAATGGAGTGAAAAGTATGTTATTAACCAAAAAAATCATTAGATTTAATAATATTTTTGTTAAGATTCCAGAGCAGACAAAGTCCGTTTGGGATTCTTCAGAAAATCGATGGGGATTTCGCTTTTCTAGAAGATACAAATAATATTAATCATAAGTAATTTAAAATATGTGAAATTTAACTAGATAATTTTTCACATATTTTAAATTTTAATTACCATTTTTTAGTATCGTGTTATTATCTATTTTCCACAAGAACATATGCAAAAAATGAATAAATTAGTATTGATATTTACTTTTGTTTTGATTACTGCATGCTCAAAAGAGTTTCGTAATAGTGATATAAACCCAGCAGCGACATTTCAAACTGCAAATGTTACTGGAAAGCATTCAGTCTTTATCTCTAAAGAGAAATTTGTTCATAAAAAAAACTTTCAATCCGAAGAGTGTGAATCTTGGGCTGTTAAACTTGATTTTGATAATGCTTTAAGACAATCAATTAAAACACTAATTGAGGGAATGTTTAAAGACTATTCTTTTTCTGACAAAAAACTTTCAAGTTCAGAAATTGAAAATTCTGGATATGTCTCTCAGATTTCTTTCTATGACTTCATAGGTTTATCAAACTTTAAGACTGAAAGAAATACAGCAAAATACAATTTAGCACTTAAAATTAAAATAAAAGTTGAGAGTTCAAATAAAAATATCGTCAATGAAATTTCTTCCAATATGAATTGGGAGAAAAATATCTTTCTAGGATGTGATTTACATGTAGGTGCCACAAAATCAGGACAAAAGGCATTAGATACTCTACTAAAAAAAATTTATGAGTCTACTTATGAATCCTTGTATCAAATTACGAGATGATAATTGAAAAATAAAAGAAAATTTTTATTATTTTCTATTTATATTCTTTTTGTTTCATTTTTTAAATTTAAATGGATAAGTAAAGCAAAGACATTAATTTCAGACAAGAAAACATTAATAATCACTCACCCCATTTTTTTTAGACATACTATCTCCCCAAATCATCCTGAAAGACCAGAAAGAATAAAATATATATTAACTTTGTTGGAAAAAAAGAAACTTGATGATTTGATTTATAATGTTGATTTAGAAAGAAATGTTTATCCATGGATTAAGACTATTCATAGCCAGAATCATATTAATTCATTGAAAAAGAGCTTTCCTGTTGCTGAAAAATCTTCAGAATCAGCTGTAAAAGCATGTTTAATGGGGGTTGATCAAATAATTACAAAAAAAATATATAATGTATTTTGTGCATTGCGCCCTCCAGGTCACCATGCACTAAATACTGGAAAGGATGAAGGATTTTGTTTTTATAATCATATAGCTATCACTGCAAAATATATTCAAAAAAAATATAATAAAAAAAAAATTTTAATAATTGATTGGGATTACCACCATGGAAATTCAACTGAATTTTTTTTCTACAATGATCCCTCAGTATTATTTTTTTCTACGCATGATGCAAATGCTTATCCAGGAACAGGTTTACCTAATAGAAAAGGAGGAGGTAAAGGTAAAGGGTTTAATATTAATATTCATCTTCCATGTGGAACAAACGATAAGCAAATCATCAATGTTTTTAAAACCACCTTGCAAAAAAGAGCAAATTTATTTAAGCCTGATTTTGTTCTTATTTCTGCAGGCTTTGACAGTAGAAAAAATGATTTACTTGGTTGCTTTAATATAAGTGATAATGGTTTTAAGGAGTTGACAAAAATCGTTATGAAAATAGCTAAAAAACATTGTGATGGCAGGATTCTATCAATACTTGAAGGAGGTTATAATATTGAAGGTAATGCCAAAGCAACTGTAGCGCACATTGAAATTTTAAAAAATTTTTATAAAAAAGTTTAAAAATCTATCTTTTGCTGATATTAATCTTGTTTGTTTGTTTATTTATTGGTTAGTATGGGAAAAAATATAGACTTGCTTAGGTATAAAAAGGCCATAGACTTTTCATATAGTTACTATAAAGATAAGTACAGAAAAGGTATAAAAGTCCCTTACTTCAATTACCTATCGTCAGTCAGCAATCTTATTATTGAAAATAATGGTAATACAGACGAGGCCATTGCAGCATTGATTCATGATTATTTTGAGTTCGAAAATGTTGTAAGAAAATCTAATTTCATTAAGAATAAGTTTGGGGTTAAAGTTTTAAATATTATAAAACAATGCTCAGATAGCGAAAATTATGAGGTAGATAAAAGCGAATGGAAAGAAAAGAAAAAAAAATATTTAGATTCGATGAAAAAAAATTCTCAATCCTCACTTTTAGTAGCCATTTGTGATAAAATGCACAGTATGAGTTGTATTTTAAATGACCACAGCAAAATTGGGAAAAAACTTTGGAATAATCATTATGAATCACCAGATGAAGTAATTTGGTATTATAAAGTTTTATGTAAAAATTTTAAAAAGTTTTTAAAGAACCATAAAATACTTAAAGATAAATTTCAAAGAATTGTTAATGAGTTAGAATACAAAATAAGAAATTAATCTCTGCAATAATTAATTTAACCTAAATTACAATGTTAATAAAAATAGTTTGAATGAAACTCTTTTTAGTTAGATTTTTTTTAGCCCTTTTGGGGATAATTTTTCTTTTTATTTTTATTGTTTCTTTTATCATTTTAATAAAAACTACATATTTTTCCGGAGAAAATCTCGGTGACTACTTATTTAACAATAATTTAGATTGTGATAAAAATAGCAATATTTCTCAAACAAAACTATGCATACAAATTTCAAAAGTTTACTTGATGATTGTTTTATCAATTGTTTCTTCCACAATATCTTTTATTTCATTATTCCCTTTTCTTAATATGAAAAAGAAAAAAAAATAGCACAAACTTAAATGAAATTGGTACAGTCTAAGTTTAAAAAAACTTTAATAGTGTGAAAGTTTAAAAAGATTTTTAATCAAGTATGTCTTCTAAAAAAAAAATATTAGCATTTTTAAAAAAGGATAAGGAAATTGCTATAAAAAGAATTGAAATTTCAATTAATAAGTGGAAAAAATTTAAGACAAAAAGAATTTTTTTTAGAACATTCTTTAACAACCATGTTCTTTTAAATTGGCAACCCTCTAAAAAAATTTCCAATCTATTTAATTTACATTTAGTTTGGTCAAATAATATTATTAAATCTTTAACAAATGTAGAACGAGGAAATGTATTAATTGCTTTGAATGGTCTAAAAGAATTTTATCTAAAAATTTCTACAATTAAACCAGACTTAAGCCATCCAGATATTTTAAAATGTTATAATCAAACAGCTGTAAATAATGGTTTTCCGACTGTAAACATTAAATTTAAAGAAACAATTGAAATTGATGTTATAGATCCATTTGCAAATGTAACAGGAAAAGATAAAAAAATTATCGAAGAAACTTTAAATAAACATAAACTTCAAGCATTAAAAGATATCGAATATTCATTATTTTATTTTGATCAAATAGATTCTAAATCCAATGAAACGCAACATAATTATGAAGATAAGCCAAAAAATATTCATTTAAATGAAAATAAAACTTTTGATTTGAAACTTATCTGGTTCAATGAAGAAATAAAATCAATAACAAAAGTTGAAAAAAAAAAAGTAAGAAAGAATTTGCTATCTTTTAAAAGGATAATTCAATCCTTTAATGTTCGTAGACCAAATAAGAATGACTATTTTATAAAAAATATGTATGAAATTTCTTTAACAAAAACAACATCGAATTTTAAGAAAGATATTTTTAAATTTTTACCTTCTATAATTAAAAAAATAGTAAAAACATAGTTAGTACAATAAAGTTAAAGTTTTAAAAAAAGAATGTTCCAATTATTCAAGTCTTTATGTATAAAAGAATTGTTTGGCCCCGTAGCTCAGCTGGATAGAGCAACTGCCTTCTAAGCAGTAGGTCGTACGTTCGAATCGTACCGGGGTCGCCACTTAATTTTGAAAAAATGATGAAAAAATTAATTATAATCATTCTTATCATAAAATGTCCAGTTTTAGCCCAAGACTTTAAATTAACTTGTACTGAAGCAAATACTTCTTATGATAAAAATTTTAACCCTAGTTTTACTAAAATAATTAATTTTAAAGATCAAACATTGTTTAATTATTCGGGAGGATATTTTGATGATGTAATTTTATTTAGTAGAACTGAAATAATTCTGAATAATCAAATTTTTAATACTAGAAGTACTTTTAATATAATCACCAATAAGTGGACAGTTTACAAAGGCCAATTTGTTAAATTATATAAATGCTCGAAAGAAAAAAGGCGCTTTTAATAAAAGCGCCTTTCTTAATTAACATTGGGGAGGAAGAAATTATATAATAACAAATAGGTATAATTAGTAAAATTTATTTTAAAAATATTAATTATTTATTTTATGAATATATATATAATTGCATTTCTCCTCGCATTACTTGATACAATCTTAACATACAAGTATTTTCTAGCCTATAAAAAACATAAAATCAGCCTTACAATATTATGTTTCTTTATTTCTTTCTATATTACCTTGGTATTACTAAAATATTTACTAAGTCTAATCATTTGAAACAGGTAATATAATTTTTTTCTCTATTAAAGAATCAAACTCGCTATTAAGTAAATTTAATTCTTCAGGCGTCAAGGAATTTGAAATCAATTTAATATAATATTCACTTTCTGTTATCCCATTCATTTTCGATTTTAAAAACATCTTGTAAGCCATTTTAAGATCTTTGATTGTTCCTGTTCCTGAAAAATGCATGTTAGCTATGTTGTACATTGCTCTAGGGTGACCAAAGTCTGAAGCTAATTTGTAAAGTTCAAATGCTTTAATTACATCCTTATTTACATTTTCTCCATTGTAGTACATCCAACCAAGATTGAACAAAGCATATTTATTAGATAATTCAGATGCCGCCTCATAGTAATATAATGCTCTTGTTTTATCAGTTTGAATTCCAAAGCCATTATCGTAAATTAATGCTATGTTAAACATAGCATCACTTCTTTTTTCATGACTTTCATTATCAGCCACCTTTTTAAAAATGACGATTGATTCATTAATTTTTTTTTTATTGAATAGTTCTAAAGCCTTGTAGTAATCGTTTGCAATTAATTCTGAGTTTGCAAGTAACAAAAGCAAAAATAGTAAGTATTTGAACATAATCTTTCTCCTTAAAGATATTTGTTTATGTTTTCCCAAAACACTGCATTAATGGTCGGGGAGACAGGATTTGAACCTGCGACCCTCTGTTCCCAAAACAGATGCGCTACCAGGCTGCGCTACTCCCCGCATATTTTGCTTATAATATATGAAAACACTAATTTAAAGAGAAAAATTATATTTAAATTTTTCTTTTATTGGTTGTTGTTAAATGTAACATACATTAATATGTGCTTATTACGAGGAAATGGTTGCCCAAAGTGATGTCTAAATTAAGAGTTTTCTTTTTAATAATAATTTTTATTCCTATCTTTATAAAGTCTGAGGAACTACAAGATGTATTAAAAGATGCATACAACTTTTATCCAGATATTGAAAAAAGTAAAACAGAATTAAACATCTCTGAAAAAGATTTAAAGATCTCAAAAACTGACTTTTTACCAAGCATTGACTTTTCTGCTTCGCAAGGAAGAGATATATCAAAAAGTCACCCTGACACCTCAAGAGTAAATGACAACACTACCAACCCCTCTTCTTTTGATATAGATCTTTCTCAACCATTAGGTTATACAAAAGCACTAAATCTCAAACAAGCAAAGAATGACCTAGATATTGCTAAACTAAGTTTTTATTCTACAACCCAAGACGTTCTTTTTAAAGCAAGTAAAGCCTATTACACAGTCTTAAAAGATTCATTTTTATTAGATGTTTCCAAAAGAAATGAGGAAAATCTGATAAAAAAACTTGAGGCAACAGAACAAAGGTTTGAATTCAAAGATGTTACCAAGACTGATGTTTTCCAGGCAAAAGCTAGGTTAGCTGAAGCTACTTCTAAGAGAATTGAATCTGAGAACAATCTTGAAATAGCAATTTCAGATTTCAAAACTGTAGTTGGGCGAGAACCTAATATAAATTGGTTCAACTCTGATGATAAACAAATTGTTGATTCAAACCCCAAAGATTGGTCTAAGTTTGGAATACTACCTACCCTTCCATCATCATTAGATGATTCTATTCAAACAGGTTTAGAGAAAAATCCTGATTATAAAAAACTTCAAATACAACTCGTAAACTCAAAATTAGATATCAAAAAAAATCACTTAAACTTTGCTCCTGAATTTTCAATTACTGGTTCAATGGGTAAATCATTAGATTCCTCAAGAACTGTAGAAAGAACTGATAGTTACTCAGTTACAGCATCAGTTAGTGTGCCTATATTCAATAAAGGGCATAATGTCTTGAACCTTGAAAAATCTAAAGACTCTGCATTAACTATTATAAAATCAATAGAAACTAAAAAACTTGACTTAACATTTCAAATAAAATCATCATGGAAAAAAATTGAAAGTACAAAATCAAGTATAGAATCATTAGAAATGTCTGTAGACTCAAATTTAATGGCAGTTGAAGGTGTTACCAAGGAGGCTGGTGTAGGAACTAGGACTACTCTTAATATTTTAGATGCAGAAAAAGAACTAACACAATCTGAATCAAATCTAGTAAACGCTCAATATCGATTAATTATATCTTCATTTGAGCTACTTAAATTATGTGGAATATTAAATTTTGAAAATTTAGACATGTAATTTTTATAAAACAGTTGATTTAATTATTAAATTAATCTATAGTTAAATTAGACTGTATTGACTTTTAAAAAAGTATTAACACAAATAATCTTACATTAATAATAAAGGATATTTATTATGGCAGAATTTACTTTGCCTCCTGCATTAGCAGACTTTGCTGATGCATGCGGAGATGTAGCTTTACCAGCTTTTCAAGGCGCTGAACCAGGGTTTGCTGATGACCCAGGAGCGGCTTTTTCTGAAGGCTTAGGCGCGGCTACAGAATTTATGGCTGATGCTGGAATGCCGCCGGATATGATAGACATGATTTCAGATGTTTGTCAGGCTGGATTTGACCAACATATAGCTAGTAACCCAGATGGTAGCCCAATGGATGCTTTTGACGCTGTTGGTGGTGCTGTTGACATGTACTTAGCAGAAATGCCGGGTGACATGTCTTGTGCAGACATGGCTGGCGATATGCCTCCGATGCCACCTGATATGGGTGCATTTATGGACACATGCCCACCTTATGGAGATCATCCAGGTGGTGAAAACTTTGACCCTGGTGCTATGCCAGGACCATGGGAGCCAGGACCAATGACTGATATGGGCCCTCATGGTGGACCAGAAATGGGACCTCCAGGTGGACCAGAAATGGGGCCTCCAGGTGGACCAGAAATGGGACCTCCAGGTGGACCAGAGGGTGACATGGGACCTCCAGGTGGACCAGAAATGGGACCTCCAGGTGGACCAGAGGGTGGACCTATGGGACCATCACATGGACCAGATGGAGAACCTATGGGACCTCCTATGGGACCTCCTCCAAATCCAGAAGGTGGTTTTGGACCAGGACCAGATGGACCTCCAGGTGGACCAGAAATGGGACCTCCAGGTGGAGAGGAATTATTTCCAGCTGGACCTCCAGGTGGACCAGACATGGGACCTCCAGGTGGACCAGACATGGGACCTCCAGGTGGACCTCCAGGTGGACCAGAGGGTGGACCAGCTATGGGGCCTGCCGATCCAATGGCAGGAATGGAAGCTGACATGCATGATGCAGGTCAACACCACGACCCAGCTGCTCATGGCCCTGATGGCCCCCCACCTCCTCCAGCAGAAGGACCTGCGCATGGTCCTGAAGGAGCACCAGAAGGTGGACCAGAAGATGGACCAGCCGGACCACCCCCAGGTGCAGGTGGACCAGATGATGTAGCTGGTTAAGTTAATTTTTATTAACTACTAGATCTATAAAAACCCTCTTAGAAATTAACTAAGAGGGTTTTTTTTTTGATTAAATAAAAAATATCTATATTATACTATCTTATGGAAGGAATGAGAGGATCCCAAAAATCTATAATTCTAGTTGCTAGACAACTAGGAATTCATATTGGTCCAAACGACATACCTGAAAGATTTCAAATAGATAATAGAGAATTAAAGCCTGGCGAAATGTGTGAGCTCGCTCAATCATTTAACCTCAAAGCTAAAGCCACAAAAATCAATGAAAAAGAATTAACAAAAATTCTTTCAAAAAAACAACAAATTCTGAGACTCAAAAATGGACGCTACATCATTGCACTTAGGTTAATAGCTGGGCAAAAAGATGATGATGAAAAATCAGTTCTATGTCTTGACACCGGCGTATCAAACCCAAAACCTCAACAAATAAGCTTAAAAGAATTAAATAAGGGGTGGGAAGGTGAAATAATTCTTTTAAAAGCAAAATTAAAAAAATATGAGGAAGATAGTGAATTGAAACTTGGATGGTTACTTGGAGAATCATTCAGAAATAAATCTGTTATGATACAGATTGTAATAGTAGCTGTAATATTAAATATCTTCGCAGTAATTCCTGCAGTATTCATGATGTTGGTATTAGACAAAGTAGTAAACTATGAAGCCTACTCCACTCTATATGTAATAACTTCTGGTGTTGTAGTCGCCTATCTTTTTAATGGATTTCTTGGTTATCTTCGAGCATATTTACTTGATTTTTTTTCTCAAAAAGTAGAGGCAAAGTTATCTGTTAAAGTTTTTGACAAACTTTTAGCACTCCCTATGCAGCGATTTCACAAGGAATCTGGAACTTTTTTAAGATTCACAGGTCAAATATCTCAAATAAAGAGTTTGTTAACTCAAAAAGTTTTTTCAACGGCATTAGATTCCATAGCTCTTTTTGTTTTTGTACCAATTCTATTTTTTTATAGCCCAATATTATTCATTGTTGTTTTCTCATTTAGTATTGCAGGAGCTCTTGCATCTATGTTCTATTCAAAAAAACAAAGAGATTCTATGGGTGGACTAGGTAAAGCAGACGCAGAAAGACAAAAGTTTGTATCTGTTGCGGTAAATGGTATTGAGAACGTTAAAGGACTTGCTTTAGAACCAAATTTAAAAGATCAATGGAGAGACCTTGAAGCAAACTACATAATTGCATCTGAAGAGATGCAGAAAAAATCAGCTGTTCTGAATAATATTACATCAACCATTAATCAATTAATGACAGCCATGGTTATTTTTGTTGGGGTACATCTAGTATTTTCTGGAGGGTTGTCGGCTGGTATTCTTGTCGGCTTTAATATGCTTGCTGGCAGAGTTTCAGGTCCAATAATAGCCTTAGTTACTCTAAAAACAGAAATTGCAAAACTTGTTCAATCACTTCAAATCGTTTCAGGTATTGTAGATGCAAACTCTGAGACCACTGTTAGAGGGCAAAAACCTCAACTCATGGGGCAAGTAAGCTTTAAAAGTGTTGAGTTTGGTTATGAAGACAATGTAAAAGTTTTAGATAATGTAGATATTGAAATTAATCCAAGACAAATTATTGGTATAACAGGAAAAAGTGGTTGTGGAAAAAGTACAATTGCAAAACTTCTACAAGGGCTCTATCGACCACAAGCGGGAATTGTAGCTCTTGATAATATTGATCTTCGATTATTAGATCTTAGCCATGTGAGATCCCAGGTTTCACTTGTTGGAACTGACAGTTACTTTTTTCCAGGAACAATAAGAGAAACAATAGCCAGTGCCATGCCAAATTCTTCAATGGATAGAATAACATGGGCTGCCAAAAAAGTTTTTGCACATGATGAAATTGAATCTTATCCTGATGGTTACGAGACTTTTCTTGAAGAAAATGCAACAAATCTATCAACTGGATTAAGACAAAAATTAGCAATTGCTAGAGCATTAATTCGAAACCCTCGAATTTTAATCCTTGATGATGCTTTTACAGGATTTGATGTTGATAGTGAAATCAAACTATACGATGCTCTAACTGATATTGCACTTGGTAGAACAATAATAATTGTATCAAATCGAGTTTGGCATTTAAGACTTTGCAATAAAGTTTTTGTTCTTGATGGCGGAAAAATCACTCAACAAGGATCCTTTGACGAATTGAAAAATGCATCAGGTTATTTTGGTGAAACCTACCTTAAACAAATGTCAATACTTGGCGTAAATGACAAAACAAAAAATATAAAGAAAGCTGGATAAAAAAATGGCAGAAAAAAAAACAATTCAACCTGCTGTCAGAAATTTAGCCTCAGGTGATGTTCTATTCAGAGAAGGTGAAGTTGGAGATTTCGCTTATCAGGTTGTAAAAGGAAAAATTGAAGTATGTAAATTTAATGGTGATGAATATGTCACATTATCAATCCTTGAAAAAGGCGCTCTATTTGGCGAAATGGCTTTAATTGATAAGCAACCAAGAAGCGCAATGGCTCGTGCAACAGAAGACACTACAGTCAAAGAAATTGATCAAGAAGCCTTATTAGGTTATTTAAAAAACTCTCCTCAAACTGCGTTTAATATGATGCAACAACTAGCCAGTTACGCCAGAAATGCGAATGAAAAGCTCTCTGTAGATGCTTTCCAATCTGAAACTGATAGTCAAGATGTTTCTGATGATGATAATGAAGAATTAAGCGATGAACAAAAACAAAGTAATCAAAAGAAAAAAATGATGAGTGAATTATTGGATGAATTTGAAGATGATATAGATAGAATTAAAACAAAACAGGTGCCAAAATCTGTTAAGATGTCAGTTTATTCTTTTGGTTTACTAATTTTATTTTTAATTTCATGGGGCACTATTTCAGAAATAGATACAACGATTTCTGCATCAGGAAAAATCACTACTGTAGTCCCAAATGTTGAAGTACAATCTAACTATAATTCTGTAGTTAAGGAAATACTTGTAAAAAAAGGAGAAAGTGTTAATGAAGGAGATCCGTTAGTAAAATTTGATGCAACTCTTCAAAGAGCTGACAAAATGAAACTGGAATATCAACTAGCTGTTGTAAATTCAAAAATTGACAGATTAAAAAAACAGTCACTTCTGAGAAATAATGCATCTGTAGAAAATCCTGACGACGAAAGACAAAGTAGAATCTTCAGAGATAAAAGAGATCAGTATTTAGCAAAGATCGCATCATTAAATCAACAAATTGGATCAACCGAAGATGATCTTAGATTTATTAAGGAACAACTTGATATCCAAAAAAAATTAGAAGACTCAAAAGTTGAGCTTTTTGAGCTTGACCTTGTTGCTGAAGCTCAAGTATTAGCTGAAAAAAATAAAAGATTATCTTTAGAGAAAGAGTTTACAAAAACAAATAATAAATTAAGCGAATTAAAATCTAATCGTAAAGAATACAATAGCCAATTTTTTGGAGGAATTAATGATGAATTAGTTGGTTTAGAAGATCAGAGCATGTCGCTTCGAGAAGATCTCAAAAAACTTGAAAGACAACAAACAGACGTTGTTGTAAGAGCTCCATCTGATGGAATGATTCTAGATTTACATTCTCTTTATCCAGGAGCAGTTATCACTCCTGGTAAAAGTGTTGTTACTTTAGTTCCCACGGGTGTTGAACTTCTTACAATCTTTGATGTTGACCCTTCAGATATCAGCAAATTGATACCAGATACTTCTGTTAAAATTCAATTAAATGCACTCCCGGCCCAAAAACATGGTGAACTTAAAGGAAAACTTATTTATGTATCTGCAGATACTATCGATAAAGATGTGGATGGTAACCCTGGCAATTTTTACAGGGCAAGAGCACAGATAACAGAAAAAGAACTTAAAGATACTCCTCCGGGCTTTCATTTAATGCCTGGTATGAAAGTTTCTGGAAAATTTAAAGTTGGTCAAAGAAGATTAATTACTTACTTCATTTACCCTTTAATTAGAACTTTAGGAAACAGTTTCGCGGAGCCTTAATGAAATTTAAATTAAGTTTTCGATCAATTGTTACTTTAGCTTCTATTATTATGGCAATAATCTTTGGTTTAGTAAGAGTTGCTGACCCAGAAATCGTTGAAGTATTGAGATTGAAATATTTTGATGTTTTACAAAAAAAATACCCTAGATCAACAGATGGACAAACTTATTCTGTTATTGTTGATATAGATGAAAAATCTTTACGAGAAATTGGTCAATGGCCATGGCCAAGAACTATCCTAGCAGATCTTTTTGAAAAATCAAAATCAGCAGGTATGCTTGTTTTAGGCTTGGATGTTCTATTTGCCGAAAAAGATAGGACTTCACCAGAACTAATATCTAAAGATATTAAAAAAAGAAACCCAGAAATTGCTGAATTATTAAATCAATTACCGTCAAATGAATCTCTTGCAATGGAGGCTATGAAAAAATTTCCTATAGTAATTGGTCATTCAGGTCTTGATATAGAAGGTGATGCAAACAGAGAGGATATTAATAAATCATCAGTTAAAGTTTTCTTAGGAAAAAGTAAGGATCCAAAAAATTGGTTAATATCTTACCCTGGATTACTTGCTAATGTTCCTGAGTTTGAAAAAGCTGCTACTGGCTCTGGAACCGTTTCTGTTGCCGAAGAACCAGATGGAATAATTAGAAGGGTTCCTCTAATATCAAATGTAGCTGGAAAAATCAGACCAACACTTGGATTAGATATGATAAGAGTTGCTTTTCAAGGAAATAGCATAGCAACTAGAACTGGTATAAATGGCGTTGAAGAAATAATAGTTCAAACCAAAGCCATTGGGAATGCTGCTATACCAACAGATGAAAATGGCAGGGTTTGGATTTATTATGGAAAATCAGATTCTATAAATGTCAAACAAAATAATTCAAGATACTATGTTAGTGCCGTGGATATTATTAAAGGAAGAGTTGGTAAAGATAGACTTCAAGGTAAATTGGGTATTCTTGGCACATCCGCAACAGGTTTAAAAGACATAAGACCAACACCAGTAGACGATAGAATGCCTGGCGTAGAAATTCACGCCAATCTAATAGACACAGTTATATCAGCTATATTATATTATACTTCGAATAAAAATGCGGAAAACGTTTATCAAAAATCTTTAAAAAAAGGTTTATCTGAAGAGGAAGCTCTTAAAGAAAAAATGAAAGTAAAAATAGATGGTTCTCCATTTTTGAAATCTGGAGCAAATATGAAATTCTATGAGGCGTTATTTACAATATTACTCGCCTTATTTATAACTATATCTGCTTTGAAATTCGGTCCTATAGTTAATATCTCTCTTTTAGTTACAGTTATTGGCACTGCTTTTTATATGAGTGTGAGGTTTTTTTTAGATCACAAAATCCTTTTTGATCCGACTTTTGCAGGGATGTCAACTTTCATTATCTACTTTAGCAACACTTTTGCAAACTATCTAAGGGATGCTAATGAAAAAAAACAAATAAGAGGTGCATTTTCACAATATCTATCTCCTGCTTTAGTTGAACAGTTGGCAGAAGATCCAGATAAATTAGTCCTTGGAGGTGAAACGAAAAAAATGACTTTCCTTTTTTGCGATGTAAGAGGTTTTACAACAATTTCAGAGGCATTTAAATCTGACCCACAAGGATTAACCAAATTAATAAATAGATTTTTAACCCCTTTAACAAATGAAATTATTAGTAAGAATGGAACTATAGATAAGTATATGGGAGATTGTATTATGGCTTTTTGGAATGCACCTATTGATGTTAATTATCATGAAAGAATTTCATGTGATGCTGCATTGAGCATGCACAAAGCCCTTAAAGAACTAAATGATATAAGGGAAGAGGAAGCCAAAGTTGAAAAAAAAGATTTTTTGGAATTGAAAATTGGAATAGGTTTGAACACTGGTGGTTGTGTTGTTGGAAATATGGGGTCTGATCAAAGATTTGATTACTCTGTTCTAGGAGATGCAGTTAACTTAGCCTCTAGACTTGAAGGACAGTCAAAAGGTTATGGTGTAAAAACAGTTATTGGTCAAGAAACCAACGAGGCGGTTAAAGATTCATATGCCACACTTCAGTTAGATATGTTAGCTGTAAAGGGGAAAAAAGAAGCTGTTTCAATTTTTTGTCTATTAGGAGACCCATCATTCAAAGAAACAAATGATTTCAAAGAATTAGAAAATAAGCATAAAAAGATATTAGAATATTACTTTAACCAAAAATGGAAAGCTGCATTAGATGAAATGAATCAGGCAAAAAGTCTTTGTAAAAGTCTCATGAGTGAGTACTATGATATGATGGCTGAAAGAATTTCGGATTTTCAAAAAGAACCACCTCCATCTAACTGGGATGGAGTTTTTGTTGCAACTTCGAAATAAAGGATTTTTTATTTATGGGTTTAAATAAATTAAGAGTATTACCTGACCAATATATAGTTAATCAAGGGGAGAAAGGAGAAACTGCTTTTCTTGTTGTTTCTGGTGGTCTAATAGCTGAGGTAGATGGCAAAAAGGTTGGAAAAATTGAAGCTGGAGAAATTTTTGGAGAATTATCTCTTATTTTAAATGAACCAAGAAAAGCAAGTATTAAAGCTATAGTACCTAGTGAAGTTGTCGAGATTAAAAGAAAGGCTTTAGAAGCTATATTATTATCATCAAATATTGATCTTCATAAAACTATCAATGAAATGTCCAATGAACTTGCTAAAAAAGATGATCAAAAATTACCTATCTCTAAGAGTGACCTTTTAAAATTGTCTGATGGTTCTCCAAATGTGATTAGGGCTCTTGCATTACAACTACATTATAGACTTTCACAAAGGATTTTTTCTTGAAAAAGATACAACACGGCAAGACGACAAAATTGCTTCTAATTGATGGAGAAACTTTATTTAATCAAGGTGATACAGGCAATACAGCTTATATGATTGTACATGGTGTAATGGATGTAATGGTTGATGGTAAGAAAGTTGGAACCATGCGTGACGGTGAAGTTTTTGGAGAAATGGCATTAATTCTAAACCAAAGAAGAAGTGCTTCCATAATTTCTAATCAACCTACAGAATTAATTTCAATTAGCAAAGAGAACCTTGACGAACTGATAGATTCTGGTTCCGACAAGGCTAAAAAAATAATAATAGAGTTATGTGAAGAACTCGCAAAAAGAACAGAGTTCCAAAATGTTATTTATACTCATGATGATATTGATTCGATTTTAGAGTCAGAAAATCAAATTATTACAAAACTTACCAAGCAAATTCTATACAGATTAGAAAGGTCAACAAATCATGTTGAATAATGATTTCAATAAGATATAGTATTTATTATGAAGTTTTCAGATTACATTCATGAATCAGAGATAAACCACAAAACTCTGAGTTATAATTTACTTACACCTAAACCATCAAAAGGCAAATCTTTAAAACCTGGCAAAATTAAAGTTTCGCCTTCAAAGGCGTTATCTCTTCTAGCGCCATATACAATCAGTAGAATTATGGAGCAAATTAAAGCTGTTGTTCCATTAGCAGCTTATTTATTCCTCTTTCAACTTTTAATTTTAAGACAACCCATTTCTGAAGCCTCAACAATTTGTCTTGGTCTCATAGCTGTAATTGTTGGGCTGGCAATTTTTATGGAGGGCCTCAAAACAGGATTAATGCCATTTGGAACTGTTATAGGCGATACACTTCCAAAAAAAGCATCCATGTTTGTCGTGTTAGTCATTATTGGCATGTTAGGAGTTGGTGTAACCTATGCCGAACCTGCAATTGGTGCTTTAAAAGCTTTTGGTTCTTCAATAAACCCTCAGGATGCACCATATCTTTTTGAAATTTTAAATAATAGAAGTGAAACACTTGTAGTTATGGTTGGTGCTGGGGTTGGTCTTGCAGCTATTATTGGTACGATTCGTTTTGTAAAAGGCTGGTCACTAAAACCTTTAATTTATCTTGCTCTAACTCCAACAATTATTCTAACAGCATATGCTTGGAGCAACCCTGACTTGAGAACAATTCTTGGTTTGGCTTGGGACTGTGGTGCAGTTACCACAGGTCCAGTTACTGTTCCACTAGTTTTATCTCTTGGTATTGGTATTGCTGCATCAGCAGGTAAAGGTGATTCATCACTATCAGGATTTGGTGTTGTTACCATGGCATCACTGTTCCCCATAATTGCTGTTCTTATCTTAGCAATACATGTTTCACAAACAATTTCAGTTGAGGAAATTTTAGCGGCTGCTAATACCGCATCTATGGCTACCTCAGGCGAAATTTCCAAGTGGACTCAAACTCCATTTGTTGAAATTATAGGAGGTGTTAGAGCTATATTACCATTAGTTATTTTTTTGATGATAGTACTTTTTGTTGTATTAAGATCAAAACTGCCTAATAATTTAGTAACTTCATATGGTTTAACACTTTCAATAATTGGAATGTGTGTATTTAACATTGGCCTTACTTATGGATTAGGGGCCATAGGTGGTCAGGCTGGCACAAATCTTCCAGCTGCATTTATGGAAGTACCTATTAGTAATGTTTCACCTATATATTCAGAATTATTAGGTTTAACAATTGTTATTCTATTTGCCTGGCTTTTAGGCTTTGGAGCAACATTAGCCGAGCCTGCCCTAAATGCACTTGGCGCTACTGTGCAAGACCTAACTAATGGAGCTTTTAAAAAATCAATGCTAATGTATAGCGTTGCAGGTGGTGTTGCCTTTGGGATAGCTTTGGGTG
>CACACI010000010.1 GCA_902530985.1 uncultured Alphaproteobacteria bacterium | reverse complement strand
TTTTTGGGTTTCAAAAATTTAACATTCTAAAATTATAAAAAATTAAAGCTCAGATCAACCTTACTTAATAATGGGGTGGCTGAGGGGATTTGAACCCCCGGCCTCCGGTACCACAAACCAGCGCTCTAACCAACTGAGCTACAACCACCTTAATAGAAAATATAAATTAATAATGTTTTTAAATTTTTACAACTTTTATATTAAAGCTTATGATTTTGTAGCGCTACTTGATTCATTATTTGTATTTCTTGAGTCAGATTCTAATGCTTCATTAACACATTCTCCAGCTGCCTCAAAAGCTTCCATTGGATCGCAATTTGGATTACTTTCCATATAAGCTGTAAAACCATTAATTGCTGCCAAGGCTAATGAGTCACATATTTCCCTAGGACATCCAGAATCCATCATTACGCCTGTTGCTCCCTCTATTGCTGAGGTAACCGCCTGAGATGGCTGAGATCCTTTTTCTAATTCTGTTTTGTATATTTCCTTGGCTACATCCCCAGCAAAATCAGCTAGATCTTCCATCAAAGTAGAGGAATCCTCACCAAAAGGTTTAATACTTTCGGCCATAACTAATTACTTGTTTTAAAAAATTCTTCACCATCTGTATCTTCAAAAATTTTTAGCAACGTGAAATTTTTATAGTACCTCTTTAACAAACTATTTCAAACTATTTCAAATTATTTATATAATTAGCATACTAGTAAAAAGTTGTTTGATCATTGTAATTTGCATAATCATAACAATCTATATATATTCTGGTTATGAATGGTCTTAACAAATCAATGTATGATATCGGCAGTGATAGTGCCTTTGCAATTTTGGCTAGAAGTCAAGAATTAGCAAAAAAAGGTAACCATGTAATTAACTTAGGTATAGGTCAACCAGATTTCCCCACCCCTCCAAATGTTGTTGAGGCTGCGATAAAAGCAATCAAAGATGGTCATCATGGGTATACTTCATCAAATGGCATTCCTGAATTAAGAGAATCTGTAAAAGAAGATTTTTATAAGAGAAATAAAGTCTCCATAGATTCAAATAATATACTTATAACACCTGGAGGAAAATCAATAATCTTTTATACTCTTCTTATGTTTGGACAACCTGGGGTCGAGATTATAACCCCAGATCCTGGATTTATTGCATACAAATCAATGATTGATTATACAGGAGCTAAAGCAATCTCACTTCCTCATAGAATGGAAAATGACTTTTCATTTGATGCAGAAGAACTTTTATCATTAATAAATAATAAAACTAAACTAATTATCCTGAATTCACCAGCAAATCCAACGGGAGGAGTTGTGCCAGAAAAAGAACTAGAAAAACTTGCAAATGGTCTCTTAGAACATCCCGAAGTATTTATCTTATCTGATGAAATTTATAGTAGAATATTATTCGACAAACACAAACATCACACATTATTAAAATACCCTGAGATAAAAGAAAGAGTCATTGTGTTAGATGGTTGGTCAAAAACCTATTCTATGACAGGTTGGAGATTGGGGTTTGGAATATATCCAAAAAAAATTTTTAATTATGCTGAAAAACTTGCAATAAATTGTCATTCCTGTGTTAATTCTGCCTCTCAGTTTGCTGGAATAGAAGCACTTAGAGGTCCCCAAGATAATGTTGACAACATGATAGAGAAGTTTAAATCGAGAAGAGATTTTTTAGTAAATGAACTAAATAAAATTAAAAATGTAGAATGTAAGAAACCTGGAGGAGCATTTTATGTTTTTCCAAGGATTAAAAAAAATAAAATGAATTCAAATGAAATATCTAGTTATCTTTTGGAAAAAAAGTTTGTAGCAACGGTTCCCGGTTCATCCTTTGGTGAAAATGGCGAAGGGTTTATAAGAATTTCATATGCAAACAACATTGAAAATCTTGAAAGATTTATTTCATGTTTAAAAGACTTTATGAATGAATAGAAATTATGCTTTTAATGATTAAAAATTATGCAATACCTTATTCTATTCCACCAAAAAAGCAGAGTTTCATTCAATTTTTCTTTTGGCATGATTCTTGCTTATCTATTTTATGAAAAAAATCGAAGCCATTATTAAACCTTTTAAACTAGACGAAGTTAAGGATGAACTAAATAAAATTGGAGTTCTTGGACTTACTGTATCAGAAGTAAAAGGTTATGGAAGGCAAAAAGGTCATACCGAACTATATAGGGGTGCAGAATATGCTATTGACTTTCTTCCTAAAATAAAAATTGAACTAATTATTCCTGATGACCTTCTAAATGATGTTATTGAAGTAATAAAGAAGAAGGCCCATACTGGAAGAATTGGGGACGGTAAAATTTTTGTCTACTCAGTTGAAGAGATTGTAAGAATCAGGACTGGCGAGACTGGAAAAAATGCTATATAATTTAGTAATCTAAAAATGGAGGGAATATGAGTGACATAGCAAAAGTAATGAAATTAATTAAAGATAAGGAAGTTAAATTTGTTGATTTACGCTTTACTGATACTAAGGGTAAATGGCAACATACTGCTCAAACTGTTGAAACTATAGACGAAAAAACCTTTGACGAAGGCATTATGTTCGACGGTTCTTCTATAGCTGGATGGAAAGATATTAATGAAGCAGATATGATTCTTAAACCTGACCCATCAACAGCCGTTATGGACCCTTTCACAGCTCAACCTCAACTTATACTCTTCTGTGACGTAATAGAACCAGATGATGGAAAACCTTACGAACTTGACCCAAGAAGTACTGGCAAAAAAGCAGAAGATTATTTGAAAGAAACAGGCATAGGTGATAAATGTTTCTTTGGACCAGAAGCAGAGTTTTTTATATTCGACGATGTCAAATGGGCAACTAATCAAGAGTATACCTTCTTTAGTATAGATTCGGAGGAAGGAGCTTATAATACAGGTGTTGAAATGGAAGGTGGTAATATGGGACATAGACCTAAAGATAAAGGTGGATATTTTCCTGTCCCTCCAGTTGATTCATCTACAGATATTAGGGCAGAAATGGTTTCCACTATGTCAGAAATGGGTCTGGATATGGAAAAGCATCATCATGAAGTTGCACCTTCACAACATGAACTAGGAATGAAGTTTGGATCACTCATAAGCAGTGCAGACAACCTACAAATATATAAATATTGTGTTCATATGGTTGCACAAGCTTATGGCAAAACAGCTACATTTATGCCTAAACCAGTTTATAATGACAATGGTTCAGGTATGCACGTTCATCAGTCAGTTTGGAAATCAAACAAATCAGTTTTTGCTGGAAATGGTTATAATGGACTATCAGATGAATGTCTATATTACATTGGTGGTATCATTAAACATGCAAAAGCCATTAATGCTTTTTCAAATGCAACAACCAATAGTTATAAAAGATTAGTTCCTGGTTTTGAAGCGCCTGTACTTTTAGCTTATTCATTCAGAAATAGATCGGCTGCTTGCAGAATACCATATGTTAGCAACCCGAATGCTGCAAGATGTGAAATAAGGTTTGGCGATGCATCGGGTAACCCTTATTTTATGTTTGCATCTATGCTTATGGCTGGAATAGATGGAATAAAAAATAAGATTCATCCTGGTGAAGCAATGGACAAGGATTTATATGCTCTCTCAGAAGATGAACTCAAGGGAGTACCAACAGTTTGTGGAAGTTTAAGAGAAGCATTAAACTCTCTTGATAGTGATAGAGACTTTCTAAAAGCCGGTAACGTTTTTAACGACAATTTAATTGATTCATACATTTCATTAAAGATGGATGAAGTAATTCAGCTTGAACATACGCCACATCCAGTAGAATTTAAAATGTATTACTCTGTTTAATAGCTTTTATAGATTAAATTACTTTAGAATCTTTGAAAGTTCTTTGAAATTCTTGTGTTTAGAGTCCCTGATTAACTCAAACAAAAGCATTTCGAAGTTAATTACATAAACCCCAGTTTGGTAGAGCCTTTTAATAGCGAGTTCTTTATCTTCTTTTTTTCTTGAACCAATAGCTTCATTAATTACAAACACCTCGTACCCCAATTTTTTTAGATCAAGGACCGTTTGTAATACACAAATATGTGTTTCTATTCCACAAACCACAACTTGTTTTGTTTTAATAAATTTTTTAGCTTTATTGGCTTCTTTTTTTTCTGAAAAACATGAGAATTCAGTTTTTTCAAATTTTGTCGATGGAGTCGAGCTAAGTCTTTCTTTAATTTTTTTAACAGTTGTTCCCAGCCCCTTTGGATATTGTTCACTATAAACTATAGGAAGCTTTAAAGTAGAGAAAATGTAAATTGCATTATCTATATAACTTTCAATTGATTTATAGTTAAAAATTTTTTTAAAGAGTTTTTCTTGGACATCAACAATGAGCAGACTGCATTTAGAAGGATCTAGTAGCATTGTTACTCTTCATCGTACAAAGCAGTTTCAATTTGATTTATCATACCATCAGATGTTGGGCTAGTCATAGATGAAAACCAATTAATTATTTTACCATCCTTTCCAATCAAATATTTATGAAAGTTCCATCTTGGCTGGCCTATAACAGAAACGTTTGATTGGATCCATTTATATATAGGGTGAGCATTATCCCCTTTAATTTTTTGAATTGAGGCCATTGGAAATTTAACACCATATCTGATTTCACAAAACTGTTTAACATCTTTATCATTCGACAACTCTTGATTAAAATCATTTGTAGGCACACCTAAGACTATTAAACCATCATCTTTGTATCTATCATAGATTTTTTGAAGACCAGAATATTGAGGTGTAAAACCACATTTTGATGCCGTATTTACTAAAAGAACAACTTTATCTTTATATTTTGCTAAATTAATAGCGTCACCAGATATGGATTCTATGGAGAAATCATGTAGTATTTTGTCAGAAGATTCTGACGAACTAGAAAAAAACATTGCTAAAATAATTAATAATATATACCTCATAAAGATAATTTAATAATAAATATTGAAAAATAAAGGAATATTTCTAAAATATATTATGTTTTTTAGAAATCTAATTTCTCAAACTTTACTTATTATATTTTTAACTTCATGCATGGGAGAAAGTTTGGTTCCAGTGAAGGGTCCCGAAGGTGATCCAAATCTCGAGTTAAATTTCTCTCAATTCGATGACATACCTATTCCTATTAACTCTAAATTAATTAGAGAAGAATCAATTGTAATTTCAAGAAAAGTTGGATGGTCAGGTAGACTTGTATTTGATACCAGTGAGAACCAGATAGAGGTTTTTGATTTTTTTAGAAATGAATTACCTAAGTTTGGATGGAAAAAAGTTTCAGAAATAAGCTCGGAAAGTAGTTTGTTAAACTATCAGAATGATAAAAGGTTTGCTTCCATTCAAATTTTTGAAAAAACACTCTTTGGTTCGAAAGTAAAAATTACTGTCACTGAATTAGAGTAATTATAATTAAATAAGATATATCGAAGCCAAAGTTAAAAACATTAAAAAACCTATAATATCGGTCAGCGTTATTACAAAAGCTCCTGAAGCAAATGCTGGGTCTATACCAAACCTAGAGAGCATAATAGGAATAAATGCCCCAAAAAATGACCCAAAAATCAGATTTAATAATAAAGAGATTGCTATTACAAAGCTTAATTTAAAGTCATCAAACCAAAAGAATGTAATAATAAACGAACCTAACGAAAAAATAAATCCATTTAGAAAACCTACTAATACTTCCTTTCCAGTTGAACGAAAAGCATTTGACCATGTAAGTTGTTTCATTGCAATTGCTCTAACTGCAGTTGTTAACGATTGTGTTCCAGAACAACCTCCCATAGATGCAATAACAGGCATAAGCGCGGCAAGCAATGCAAATTTCTGAATTGTTTCTTCAAAGTTTTTTATAACATAAGCCGCTACAAAAGCAGCAATAAGATTAAAAAATAGCCATGTAAATCTTGCTTTAGATATTGATAAAATAGCTCCGTAAAAACTTTGTTCCCCAACACCAGCTAATTTCAATAAGTCTTCTTCTGCCTCTGTATCAATTACATCTACAACATCATCAACATTAATAACACCAAGAAGTTTTTTTTTATCATTTACAACTGCTAATGATGTTAGGTTTCTTTTTCTAAAAATATCTGCTACTTCTTCTTGATCAATTGATGCATGGATTGATTCATGGTTTTTTTTCATAATTTGTGATATTTTTTTAATCCTTGAAGAACAAATGACTTTACTCAAGGTAACTGTACCAACTAATATGTCATCACTATCAATAACAAATAAATCATAAAATACCTCTGGCAGATTTTTTTTTTTTTTTCTAAGAAAGTCTATAACATGCCCAACATTTAAATCTATTGGGATTTTAACAATTTCAGATTGCATAAGTCTTCCAGCTGAATTTTCCTTGTAACTTAAATTATCTTCAATTGAAATCCTATTTTTAGAAGAAATCTTGGAAAGGATTTTATTCTTCCTGCCTAAATCAAGCAAATTTATAATTGAAGCTGCATCGTCTGAATTCAATTCATTTATAGCTCTTGAAAGAACAATTAAGTCAAATTCATCGATTATCTTTTCTAGAAAGTTTGGCTCCAATTCAACTAAAATACTTGGATCGAAGTCATTAGCTAAAGTTGCTATGAATTTTTTTCTATGATTTTCACTAAATGCTTGAATATAGTAAGCTATTTCAGATGGATGAAAATCTTTGACGATATTAAAGAGCTTTTTACTCTCTTCTTTTTCAATTAACTCAATAAAACTATTTATATTCTCTGGTTTAAAATAATCCTGATTGTTAGATTGAAATTTTGACATAAGGATTTCTTAAATTAATCAGAGTACATTATAAATACTAAAACCAATTGATTAAATCATAATTTGATTTAACCAACTAGATTTATTATCAAAAGAAATTTCATCGTGGTAAAATGATTGTTTTTTAACTACTCCTATTATTTCAGAAATAATATCATCAGGGCAACCTATTTCTTTAAGTCTTTCAATAATTGAATATTTGAAAGAGACACAAGTTTTTCCGTTAGTTAATTTTTTAATTTTTACGTTAAGTTGATTTTCTATGGATGACTTTTCTTTCAAAAATTCTTTTTTGAAGTAATTCTTTAAAAGCAAATCATTATCATTATTTTTTTTAATTTTTTTCATTATTTCCAATGAAACACCTACAAGAGGGATTGTTCTTCTTTTATAAATATTATTAATACTTCTGTTCGAATTTGAACGAATGACTATATACGCATTATATTTATCTAAATCTATATCTTCATTATTTAAACCTAAAATTTCATTAAAAGAACAACCTGTATCAAAAATTAGTCCACAGACTAGGTTTACAAGCTCATTATTCTCCAAACAAAATGACTTGAGTTTCTTCAATTCTTCTATAGAAAAACTTTCTACCAATTTAGATTTTTTATACTCTGGCCATTTAAGTGCTGAAAAGGGGTTTTTCTTCTCGATTGAATATTTTTTAAAAAGAACTGAAAATAAATTTTGAATATTAGATTGATGTCTTCTTCCTGTTGATATTTTTCTTAATTTTATAAAATGGTTTCTAAATATCTTAGCATCGAAACTAGAATATTCCATTAAAGGTTTGTCACTGCAAATTTCTATCATCAAAGAAATAGATTTCTTAATTGTCGATAATTTTATTATATTATTATCAATTTTTTTTAGTTCCAAATATTCTCCAAAAACCTTGCTTAGTAATAATGAATTTTGGTTGTTGCTACTATCAAGAAGTATTTTATCAAGTGACTTATTCTCAATCTCCTGCCTACTTACATTACTAAAAAAATCTATTAATTCTGATTTACTATACAATAGTTTGTTTACTAAATCATCGTAATCATCCATAAACTCGAGTGTATATTTTTTTAAATCAAAACTATTTTTTCCAAATAATTTTTTTAATATTTTTTTTGATTTTTTGCTTAGATCACCAAACATTTTTTTATGCTCTAAAGCTTGTAATTTTGCTCTTTTAATAGCTATAGGTATTTTATTAGTTTTTAATGATATTTTTAAAGTTTTCTTCCCTAAAATACTATATAGATTAACTGGAACTGCTCTTTGGTACCAGTATTGATTGCCATGCTTGTATATATATTTCATAATTAAAAATAATTGGTGCGGTCGAGAAGACTCGAACTTCCACAGGCTTTACACCTACAACGACCTCAACGTTGCGCGTCTACCAGTTCCGCCACGACCGCTTATATTTCTATTCAAACTCAAGGATTACTTGATCAACTTCAAGACTATCACCTTCTTTACAATTTATTTTTCTTATCTTTGTCTTTTTTTCTGATTTAATAATATTTTCCATTTTCATTGCTTCAATAACAGCTAGTGGTTGATTTTCTTCAATCACTTGATTTTTTTTAACCAGAATTGAAACTAATAAACCTGGCATTGGAGCCATAAGAAATTTTGATTTATCTTCTTTTTTTCTGGGAATCATTATTTTATTTAATTCTGAATGTCTTTTTGAAAGCACTAAAATATTGTGCAATGCTCCCTTATGATTGATTACATATCTTGGACCATTTCTCTTAATACTAAAATATAATAGATTATTATCTATTATTGCTGAGAACAAAGGATAACCTATATTCCAGTTACTTTTTAAGTTCACATATTTTTTATCTACATAAATATCATAACTTTTATTAAAGTTATTAAAGGAAATTGAAACATCAAAATTTTCATTTTTGTCGATTACACACCAATTATTCTCTACTGTTTTATTAAAACCTTTTAATTGATTTGATATCGACGCTGCTCTTAGCAAATATTTATAATTTACAAATGTAGTAACAGCATACAATTGAGTTTTATTAGAAATTTCGGTTGAATAAGAGTTATATCCATTTGGATAATTTTCTTGAATAAAAGCAGTGGAATAGTTTCCTTCCTCAAATTTCGGATTTTGCAAAATATTGGAGATGAAATCTCTATTAGTTTTTACTCCTTCAATAAGGTATTTATCCAAAGCATTAATCATTTCTAAAATCGTTTCTTTTCTACTTTTAGTATGTGAACATAATTTAGAAATCATTGGATCATAAAACATACTAATTTCTGAACCTTCAACAACTCCAGAATCAACTCTAATAAACTTTCCTTTTGGCTCGATATAACGAGTAAGCCTTCCAATCGAGGGTAAAAAGTTTTTTGCTGAGTCTTCTGCATAGATTCGACATTCGATTGCTGTTCCATTAAATTTGATTGCATCTTGAGTAAAGGGAAGTTTTTCTCCTGCAGCAACTTTTATCATTTGTTCCACTAAATCAATTCTAGTTATTAATTCTGTAACTGGATGTTCTACTTGAAGTCTTGTATTCATTTCAAGAAAATAAAAATTCTTATCCTTATCCACTACAAACTCAACTGTACCAGCAGAATAATATCCAACTGCTTTAGCCAATTGAATTGCTTGAGAAACCATTTTTTTACGAAGAATATTGTCAACAAAAATACTTGGAGCTTCTTCGATAACTTTTTGGTGTCTTCTTTGAATTGTGCATTCTCTTTCACCTAAATGAACAAAGTTTCCAAATTGATCACCTAGAACTTGCACCTCTATATGTTTTGGAAATTCAATAAACTTTTCAATAAAAACTCTATCATCTCCAAAACTTACTTTGGCTTCATTAACCGCTGAGTTAAAGCTACCTTTTAGTTCCTCATCATTAAATACAACTCTCATTCCTTTTCCACCGCCACCTGCGGAAGCTTTTACAATAAGTGGATAACCTATTTCTTTTGCTTGCTTCAATGCTTCTTTGATATCGGGGATAACCTCAAGACCTCCAGGAACAACAGATACACCAGCAGACTTTGCAATTTTTTTTGATTGAATTTTATCTCCCATGGAGGATATGGCTTCACTAGGAGGGCCAATAAAAATTTTTCCAATTTTTTGCACCTCATTTCTAAAATTAACATTTTCAGACAAAAAACCATAACCTGGGTGCACAGCATCAGCTCCTGTTTCTTTTATTGCACTTATAATTTTGCCAATAATTAGATAACTTTCAGTTGAAGTATTGCCACCAATATTTACATATTCATCAGCTAAATTTACATGAGGAGAGTTTAAATCAGGGTTTGAACAAATAGATACAGTTTTTATACCCATTTTTCTTGCAGTTTTTATAATTCTACAAGCTATTTCACCTCTGTTTGCAATTAGAATTTTTTTCAACATTTTTTAAAGTGGAATATTATCGTGCTTCTTCCACGGATTATTAAGTTTCTTATTTTTAAGCATTTCAAGTGATCGACATATCCTTTTTCGTGTAGTATTCGGCATTATAACATCATCAATAAAACCTCTACTTCCAGCAATAAATGGATTAGCAAGTTTTTCTCTATATTCATTAGTTTTCTTATCAATTTTTTCTTTATTCCCTATTTCACCTCTAAAAATTATTTCAACAGCTCCTTTAGGACCCATAACAGCTATTTCAGCCTGTGGCCATGCATAGTTGACATCTCCTCGAAGATGCTTTGAACTCATAACATCATATGCTCCACCATAAGCCTTCCTAGTAATTATGGTAATCTTAGGAACTGTAGCCTCAGCAAAGGCAAATAATAATTTTGCACCATGCTTTATAATTCCATTGTATTCTTGAGAAGTTCCGGGCAGAAAACCAGGGACATCTACAAAAGTAATTAATGGTATATTAAAACAATCGCAAAACCTTACAAACCTGGCGGCCTTTCTTGATGAATTATTATCAAGGCATCCTGCAAGGACCATTGGTTGATTAGCAACAATACCCACAGGAGATCCTGACATTCTTGCAAAACCTGTAATTATATTAGCAGCATAATCTGGTTGAGTTTCAAAAAAATCTCTATCATCAACTACTTTTGTTATCAACTCTTTCATGTCATATGGCTTATTTGGAGTTTCAGGGATTAATGTATCTAAAGAAAACTCCAATCTATCACCCGGATCATCAGAATTTCTTATAGGGGGCATTTCTTTATTCGAAGAGGGTAAAAACCCCATAAATCTTCTAAGCTGAAATAAAGCCTCAACGTCATTATCAAATGCCAAATCAGCTACACCTGATTTTTTGGTATGTGTGGATGCACCCCCTAACTCTTCATGGCTTACTTCTTCATGTGTTACTGTTTTCAATACATCAGGACCAGTTACAAACATATATGATGTATCTTTAACCAT
The DNA here is from genome assembly GCA_902530985.1 of uncultured Alphaproteobacteria bacterium. Lineage (GTDB taxonomy): Bacteria > Pseudomonadota > Alphaproteobacteria > Methylaequorales > Methylaequoraceae > Methylaequor. Next base: position 28,820 of record CACACI010000010.1, on the reverse strand, counting down.
AAAAATAAAATCTGTCATGGCAGGACTATATACCGCTCCTCCGGCACAAGGTCCCATTATCACTGAAATTTGAGGTATTACTCCAGATGATAAAACATTTCTTTGAAAGACTTCGGCATATCCGGCTAAAGATGCAACACCTTCTTGTATTCTGGCGCCACCTGAATCGTTAAGTCCGATCACTGGTGCTCCAACTTGCAATGCCTTATCCATTATTTTAGAAATTTTTTCAGCATGAGACTCAGATAATGAACCCCCAAATACAGTAAAGTCTTGGCTAAAAACAAATGTTAACCTACCATTAATTGTTCCATAACCAGTAACAACACCATCACCAGGTATTTTCTGTTTTTCCATATCAAATTCAGAACATCTGTGTTCAACAAACATATCCCACTCTTCAAAAGTTCCCTCATCCAATAAAATTTCAATACGTTCTCTAGATGTCAATTTACCCTTTTTGTGCTGACTTTCCTGTCTATTCTTACCACCACCTAAAATTGCTTGGTTTCGTTTTGAATCAAGTTTTTTTAAAATTTCTCTCATAAAATATTCTTTAAATTATATTGATATTTATAAACCAATTAATTAATAATTTTAAAAAAAAATGAAATTTTTTTTAGAGTTTCTATATTATTAATATCAATAACTTTCTGCTCTTCAACCACACCCCATCTTTTTTGCTGATAAGTATACTCTATGTTTGATAATTTATATAGAGTGTTATCATTGATTTTTTTTTTAAAAAAAAAATAGGTTAGAATAACTGATTTTGTCAATATTGCTAATTTATAAATCACTGTAAGCTGAAAATTATCAATTTTATCTAGAAAATGTTTAAAATTAATATTATTTATTGAACTTCTATCTAAAATTGATGAACGTAATGTTATTTTTGATTGAAAAATTTCAGAAAATTTATCAATCAGAGAGTTCGTTTTATTGTTCATAAGTTTTATTAATTCAATATCTTCAAAAGATCTATAAAGAATCACATCAAAATCAAGTAATTCTAATATTTTATTCTTTATTTTATTTTTTTCACTAGTATTTAAATTACATGAAAAAAAAGTAAGATTTATAAGCGAGTAAGGATCTTTAAGCTTTTTTTTTTCATGAAAGTCATTAATTAAAAGGTTTGCATGAATCTTATTTTTAACTTCAAGTAAATTTCCATTATTAGTAGTAATTTGTTTTTTTTTTATAATAAAAAAATATTTATTATTAATTTTACTAATTTTAATATTCATTTAATCAATCAACTTATAATTTTCCAGACTATCAAACGTCAAGTCATCTCTAACTAAAGAACTTGTCCAATTAAATTTTTTGATTGTAGAATCAAAATAATCAGGAATAGGAGCAATAAATTCTTTTCTTTTTCCATCTTGCTCATTAAAGGATAAAATAAATGCGTGTAGATGTAGGTTATTAATTTTCAAACTATCTTCTTGAATTTTATCTTGAAATTTTGTTTCACCACAAATTGGATTACCAATATAATTTAAATGTGTTCTAATTTGATGTTTCCTGCCAGTAATTGGTTTAAGAAGTAAAAAAGCAAATTTATTATTATGATCTAGAGTTTTAAAATAAGTTAGTGATTGAAATGTTTTTTTTTCGCTAATAATCGGAAATCTAATTTTTCCATATTTTTGACTTGGAACTCCATGGACAATAGCCAAGTATTTCTTGTCAATCAATCGACTTTCAAATAAATTACCATAATATTTAGATGATTTAAGTGTTCTTGCAATTAATAACACTCCAGATGTTTGTTTATCTATTCTATGCACAAGTCTGGGCCTTTCATTATAATCAAACTTTAAACAATCTAGCATTAAATCTATGTTAAGTTTGATTTTAGTCCCTCCTTGAACTGCCAGACCTGATGGTTTATTTAATACTATTGAAAATTTATCCTTAAATATCACTAAATTTTTAATAAATTCAGAAAATTTTTTATGATAGTTTTCTATTCGAGTAGGTTTTTTATTTTCTTCAATATTTCGTGAAAATTTAATTACATCACCAGTATTTAGTATTGAAGAATTTCTGGATCTTTTTCCATTAACTCTAACAACACCTTTTCTTATCAACTTACATAAGGCTGGATATGTTATAAATGATATTTTTTTTTTTAACCAGTAATCTAATCTCTGGTTATCAAAGTCTTCAGTAACTTCCCATTCATTTTTTATTTTTAAAATCACTTAGATACAACATCATCAAAAGATATTAATTATTATTTTGTTTTATCGGAAGTATTATCTTTCTTTTCTGTGCTTTTATTTCGCAATTGGTTTTGCTTAACTTTTTCTTTGGGTTTATTTTCTTCTGGATTACTCTTATTGTCATCTATATCTTTTTTGAGATCTTTTTCTTTTTGTCTGTTTTTGTCATCTATATCTTTTTTGAGATCTTTTTCTTTTTGTCTGTTCTTGTCATCTAAACCTTTGGCATTAAGATCTCTTTCAACCAATTCAATGATAGCTTTTGGAGCAGAATCTCCATACCTAAAACCAGATTTTAAAATTCTTATATATCCACCATTTCTTTTTTGATACCTTTTCGCGAGTATATTAAAAACCTTATCAACAATTTTTTTATCACCTAAATAAGAATAAACCCTTCTTTTTGATGCCAAATTATTTGTTTTACCCATAGTAAGAATTTTTTCGACAAAAGGTCTCAAATCTTTAGCTTTAGGAAGTGTCGTTTCTATCTGTTCATGAATAATAAGAGATTTACTTAAATTTTTTAATAAAGCAATCCTATGACTTGTTTTTCTATTAAGTTTTCTTCCTGAATAATTGTGTCTCATTTCTAATCTCTTCTAGTAGGGGTCATCCAACTTTCTTCTTATCTCTTCAATATTTTCTGGAGGCCAGCCTTCTATTTTCATACCTAACTCTAAATTCATAGTAGATAGAATTTCTTTTATCTCATTTAATGATTTTCTTCCAAAATTTGGCGTTCTTAACATTTCTGATTCAGTTTTCTGCACTAAATCACCAATATATATGATTTCATCATTTTTAAGACAATTTGCAGACCTTACTGAGAGTTCGAGTTCTTCAACTTTCCTAAGCAAATTAACATTTAAAGAAGGTTCTTCAGCAGCTGGAGCCGCAACTTCTTCATCAGGCTCATCAAAATTTATAAACATTTTTAGCTGCTCATCAATAATTCTTGCAGCATAAGCAACTGAATCCTCTGGCACAACTGATCCATTCGTCTCGATATTCATTATAAGTTTGTCATAATCAGTAACTTGACCAACTCGTGAGTTTTCAACTTTGAATGACACTCTTCTAACTGGTGAAAAAAACGAGTCGATAAATATAGTCCCTAAAGGGGCATCGTTTTTTTGCTTTAAAGCTGGAACATAACCTTTTCCCTCTTCCACTGTTAGTGTTACATTAATTTTTGCCTTTGAATCAAGAGTAAGTAGATGAAGATCTCTATTTAAAACTTCAACATGTGCACCACATTCTATATCTTCTCCTTTTATTTCCCTCGGACCATTCGCTTTGATATAAATCTTAGTGGACTCTACATCATTTAGTTTTAAAGCAAGTTGTTTTATATTTAATATAATATCAGTTACATCTTCAATTACTCCAGGAATAGCTGAAAACTCGTGAGTTATACCCTCTATATGTATTGATGTAACTGCTGCTCCTCTTATTGAGGATAGCATTACTCGTCGCAACATATTTCCTAATGTTTGACCATAACCACTTTCAAGTGGCTCAGCAACCAACTCGGCAGACGTAGCGTTATCTTTGTTTTTTGTAAACTCAATTCTTTTTGGCTTAATGAGTTCTTTCCAATTTTTGTTAATCACTGTACATCCTTTGTTAAATTAATTCTAGACTCTTCTTCTTTTTGATGGTCTACAACCGTTATGAGGAATAGGAGTTATATCCTTAATAATTGTAATGTTAAGACCTGTTGACCCTAATGCTCTTATTGCAGATTCTCTTCCGTTTCCTGGTCCTTTAATAACAACTTCGACATGTTTCATTCCATGTTCCATTGCCTTTTTACCAGCCTCTTCAGCAGCTAGTTGAGCAGCAAATGGAGTAGATTTTCTTGAACCCTTAAAACCTTTGTTCCCGGAAGAAGACCATGAAATTGTATTTCCAGTTGCATCGGTAATTGTAACGATAGTATTATTAAATGTCGAATTTATGTGAGCGATACCTGAAGGAATATTTTTCTTAACTTTTTTCTTTGTTTTTGAGCTTTTAGTTACCATTTTTATTAGACAGCCTTTTTCTTTCCTGCAATAGGTATAGCTTTACCCTTTCTAGTTCTTGCATTCGTATGAGTTCTTTGTCCTCTGACCGGGAGTTTCTTTCTGTGTCTCAAACCTCGGTAGCAACCAAGATCTGTCAATCTTTTTATCCTAACAGAAACCTCTCTCCTCAAATCACCCTCGACTAAAAAGTTTTTATCAATAAATTCTCTGATCTTAATTACTTCATCTTCATTTAAGTCATTAACTCTTTTATTGGAATCAATTTTTATTGACTTACATATATCTTTCGCAAATTTTGGACCTATACCATATATATATGTCAAGGATATCTCTATTCTTTTATTACTTGGGACATTCACACCTGCAATTCTTGCCACTTTATTCCTCTCAATAAATCCAAATCTGGATTATATTTTTTTTTTATTTTAAGTCAACATGCTAACTAATTATCTTTAATATTTCTGAGTAAACAGAATCAATACTTTTCATTCCATCAATTTTGTTCAATATCTCTTTACTTTCATAAAAATCAACAATTGGAAGTGTTGAGGATTTAAAAACTTCAATCCTATTCAATAATGTTTCAAGATTGTCATCTTTTCTTTGTTCTTGATTTTGAGATTCTTTAATTCTGTTTTCAATTCTTTCTTTTAAAATGTCAAAATTTATTTCAAAAAAAATAACATTATCTAATTCAATTGAAACACTTTTTAATGAATTATCCAAAACTTTTGCTTGATTAATATTTCTTGGAAAACCGTCAAATATAATGCTTTTATCTCTAAATTCTTTGACTTTTTTTACAATTATATCTATGACAATCTCGTCTGGAACAAGTTCTCCAGATTCCATTATCTTATTAATTTTTATTCCCAAGTCAGAATTACTCTTTAATGTTTCTTCTCTAAGCAAGTCACCCGTTGATAATTGAACAAAACTATTTCTTTCAACTAATAGTTTTGATTGAGTTCCCTTGCCGCAACCAGGGGGGCCAAGTAAAACTATTCTTTTCATCTTCCTCTTCTAAGATTTGATTTTCTTATTAACCCTTCATATTGGTGCGCTAATAAATAAGATTGAATCTGATTTACTGTATCCATGGTTACACTTACAACAATTAACAGGCTTGTACCTCCAAAATAAAATGGGACTTTATATTTAGCTATTAATAATTCTGGGAGCAAACACACTAGGGAGAGATAGATAGCACCTAAAACTGTTAATCTAGTTAATATATAATCCAAATAATTCGCTGTATTTTCACCTGGCCTTATACCAGGAACAAATCCTCCATATTTTTTTAAATTATCTGCAGTGTCTTTTGGGTTAAAAACTATGGCTGTATAAAAGAAAGCAAAGAAAATAATCATAGATATGTAGACTGTAAGATACACTGGGTGCCCTCTACTAAGAAAAAGACTGAGTGTATTAAGCCATTCTGGGCCACTACCAGCATTAAAACTTACAAAAGTAATTGGTAATAGCAAAAGTGAACTTGCAAAAATTGGTGGTATAACACCCGCAGTATTAATTTTAAGAGGTAAATGAGAAGATTCAGCAACCTTATTTCCAGCTCCAGGTTGTCTCTTAGGATATTGGATAGTAATTCGTCTTTGAGCTCTTTCCACAAAAACCATAAATGCAATTACAGTTACAGACATAATTAATAAAAAGACTATAAATAAAGTTGATAGAGCACCGGTACGTCCAAGTTCAAAAGTAGTACTTAAAGCTAAAGGTAATTGTGCAACAATTCCTGTAAAAATTATTAGAGAAATTCCATTCCCTATACCACGTTGAGTAATCTGTTCTCCCAACCACACTAGAAAAAGTGTTCCAGATACTAGAGTTATGACTGTAACAAATCTAAAAAACATTCCTGGGTCCATGACAGCTTGCATGCCCTGACTATTAGACATATTTTCAACACCAACAGCAACACCATAACCTTGAACAGTAGCCAAGAATACTGTTCCATATCTTGCGTATTGATTGATTTTTTTTCTTCCTAATTCTCCTTCTTTTTTCAATTGTGCTAATTGTGGAGATATAACTGTTAAGAGTTGCATAATAATACTAGCAGAAATGTATGGCATGATGTTTAGTGCAAAAATTGTCATCCTCCCTAAAGCACCTCCAGCAAACATGTCAAACATTCCTAAAATTCCTCCTACATTTCTTTCAAAAACTTTTTCCAATGCAACTGGATCTATTCCTGGAATTGGAATATATGATCCAATCCGATATACCACTAAAGCTAACAAAGTGAATAAAATCCTTTTCTTTAGATCATCTGCCTTTGCGATTGAACCAAAATTTATTCTAGATGCTATTTGTTCTGAAGTTGATGCCATAATTTAAGTTTTATTTTTTTGTTGTAGGCTTAGTATTTTTTTTTGTAGTTGAAGTTTTGAGTTTAATATTTTTGTTAACTTTTGATTGAGAATTAGATTTCTGTTTTATATCAGTCTTTTCTACTTTTGATATTTTTGGTTTTTTATTTTTTACATGTTTTAATTTTTTTTCTCCTCTTTCAGATTTGTTTTTTACCTTTACAAATTTAACAATATCAACAGATCCACCAATACGTTTAAATTCTTTTTTTGCCGATTCTGATGCTGAATGAGCCTCAATATTCACTGGTTTGTTTAATTTATTACCTAAAAGAAATTTAATATGAACATTTTTCTTCAAACTTGAGCAATCTACAAGATCCTTGATTGTAACTTTAGTGTTTTCTTTAATTGTTTTTTTCTCTATCAATAAGTTAATTAAATCCGTTTTTAGAACAATTTTATTTGTATTCTTTCTTGATTTAAAACCGTGCTTTGGCATTCTCATATGTAATGGCATTTGTCCACCTTCAAAACCATTAATTGAAACTCCACTTCTTGATTTCTGGCCCTTCATACCTCTTCCACCAGTCTTTCCTTTTCCAGATCCAATACCTCTAGCAACACGTTTTCTTCTCTTTGGCTTTACTTCAAGTTTAATTTCATTGAGTTTCATTTTATTTTACCTGTTCTACTTTAATTAAATGCTTAACTTTTTTAATCATTCCTGTAATTGACGGATTATTCTCTAATATTCTTTCTCTATTAATTTTATTTAGTCCAAGACTTATTAATATTTCTCTTTGATTATTTTTTCTTCCAATTGCACTTTTAAGTTGTGTGATTTTAATTTTTGACATTTTCACCACTTCCTTGCGATATTTTTCTGCGTTTTGTGATATCATTTATCTTCAAACCTCTTCTAACAGCTATTATTTTTGGTGACGAAGCTGATTTTAAAGCTTCGAAAGTTGCCCTTATCATATTATGTGGGTTTGAGGTACCTACCGATTTAGCTACTATGTCTTGAATCCCGAGAGCTTCAAATACTGCTCTCATTGGTCCACCTGCTATTACACCAGTACCAGAGGGTGCACTTCTTAAATAAACTTTTCCGGAATCAAACCTTCCTTTAATATCGTGATGAAGTGTTCGGCCTTGTCTTAATGGAACTCTAATCATTTTATTTTTTGCTTCATCGGTAGCTTTTTTAATTGCCTCAGGAACTTCTTTGGCTTTCCCTTTCCCATGCCCAGCCATTCCATTGCCATCACCAACAACAACTAATGCTGCAAAACTAAAACGTCGACCACCTTTAACAACCTTAGCAACTCTGTTAATGCTTACAAGTTTCTCAATATAATCTCCTTGCTCTTGATTTCTAGAATAAGATTCAGAATGAGTTTGTTTTGATTCATTCTGCTTATTATCAGATTCATTAGTTTTTTTTTGTTTAAGATTATTTTTATTGGAAGTGGTTAGTGTTTTAGTGTTTTTTTCATCCTTCAGAATTCTATTTTCTTGAGGCGCATCAGGGTTTTTATCGTTCTTAACTTTTATGTCAGAGGATGGTTTTGTTTGTTCAACGAGATTATCATTTTTAGTTTCAGGTTTGTCTGGACCTTGTGTCTTTACATTTGACAATTGTTCTTTTTTTTCAATATTGTTGGGTGTATTCATATCACTTTTTGTTGTTATTTTCTCTTTAACAATATTTGTATTTTTATTTTCCGTATGCGATTTATCATCATCTGTTTTCTTTACTTTAGAAGTTATTTTTTTTTCAACTTCATTTTTATTTGTTTTTTTTTCTTCACTCATTTTTTTTCCTAAAATTTGATACCTTTCGATCTAATCCCTTTAGCTAATTCTTTGATTCTTCCGTGATACAAATAACTTCCTCTGTCAAAAGTAAAGCCATCCTTAAATTTTTTTTCTTTAATTAATTCTCCTATTTTTTCACCTACCTTAAAGGCAATATCCATAGGTTTTGCTTTTTGATCTTGGATTTTTTTGTCATGAGATGAAGCAGAAAGCAAAGTTTTACCATTTTGATCATCAATTACCTGAACATATATATGTTTTGAAGATCTAAATGCAGACAATCTTAGATTAGAATTTATTTTGATTTTAGATCTAACTCTAAAGCTCCTTTTTTTATTTGAATCACGTTTAGTTATCATTTTTTCTTTCCTTCTTTTCTTTTTATAATCTCATCTTTGTATTTAATACCCTTGCCTTTATATGGTTCTGGCTTTCTAAATGACCTTATATTTGCTGCTATTTGGCCAACCTTTTGTTTGTCGATTCCTGTTATTTTTATTGAAGTTGGTTTTGGAACCTCTATTTTTAAATCATCCGGAACGTCAAAGTTTATAGGGTGAGAATATCCTAATAATAATTCTAGCACTTTACCTTTTTGAGTTGCTTTATAACCAACACCATTTAATTCTAACTCTTTTATAAAACCTTCAGAAACTCCCTCAACAATATTTCTAATTCTTGACCTAACCGTTCCCCACATTTTTTGATGAAAGATCGAGTTTCCCGACTTTTCAACATGGATTGAATTGTTTTTAACCTCAACTTTAGCATTAGATTTGAAGTTAAAGGATAACTCTCCTAGTTTTCCTTTAACAAAAATAATATTATCTTCTATTTTTACTTCTGCATTATCTGGGATATTTATTGGTATTCTTCCACTTCTTGACATCATCTATCTCCTAAAAAACTTTGCATAAGATTTCACCACCAACATTCTCATCTCTAGCTTCGCTATCTGATAGAACTCCTTTAGAAGTGGATAAGATTGAAATTCCTAGACCATCAAAATTTCTTTGTAGATCTCCTATTTTTGAATACACTCTTCTTCCAGGCGTAGATACTCTTGAAATATCTTTTATTACCGGTTCACCGTCAACATACTTTAATTCAATTTGAAAATTATTTTTGTGATTTTCTATTTCAATTTTCTTAAAACCTCTAATAAAACCTTCCCTGTGCAGCACATCTAATACGTTGCCTCTAAATCTTGATGCAGGCATGAGAACTGAATCCTTTTTTCGAAGCTGACCGTTCCTTATCCTAGTTAACATATCACCGAGTGGGTCTGACAAACTCATAATCCTTATCCTTTCTTATATCTACCAGCTTGATTTTGTTATTCCCGGAATTTGACCAATTGCGGCCAATTCTCGAAAAGCTATTCTTGATAATTTAAATTTTCTATATACTCCTCTTGCTCTTCCAGTTAGCTCACATCTATTTCTTATTCTTACCTTTGAAGCATTTCGAGGAATTTTAGATAGTTGTAATCTAGCTTTAAACTGTTCATCAGGACTTAATCTTTTGTTATTTGCTAGTTTTAAAAGTTTGTTGTGTCTAGCTTTGAATTTATTATACATTTTAATTCTCTTTTTATTTCTTTCAATAATACTAAGTTTTGACATAAATGCTCCTTAATCTCTAAATGGTAGGTTAAAGCTTTTGAGAAGTTCATAAGCATGATCTTCATTTTTAGTTGTAGTTATTATTGTTATATCCATTCCCCTTACTTTATCAATTTTGTCATAATTGATTTCAGGGAAAATGATCTGCTCTTTAATTCCTATAGAATAATTACCAGATCCATCAAAAGATTTCTTTGACAATCCTTTAAAATCTCTGACTCTTGGCAATGCTATAAAAATCAATCTATCCAAAAATTCATACATTCTTTTTTTTCTTAATGTAACTTTACATCCAATACTAAGCCCCTTTCTCAATTTAAATCCCGCTATTGATTTCTTTGCTTTGGTTATTATCGGTTTTTGACCAGTAATTAATTTTAAATCTTCAATTGCATTATTTATAATTTTAGAATCAGAAACCGATTCTCCAACTCCTATATTTACAACAATCTTCTCCAACTTTGGAACTTCAAAGATATTTTTTAGACTAAATTTACCCTTAAGTTCTTCTCTAATATGAGAATTATATTTTTCCCCTAATCTTGCCATATCAATTTAATTTAATGTTTCCCCAGATTTTTTTGCAAATCGTACTTTTTTTCCATCTTTCAAAAACTTAAACCCAACTCTTGATGGTTTTGAGGTCTTTGGGTCAAGAAGAGACAACTTGCATATATATATAGGCATCTCAACACTCTCTATACCACCTTTTTGAGTTGCACTTTGTTTTGTATGTTTTTTAACAATGTTTGCACCTTCAACAATAGCTTTGTCTTGCAGATTATTTTTTTTTAAGACTTTTAGAACCTTTCCAGTTTTTCCTTTATCTTTACCTGATAATATAAAGACACTATCACCTTTTTTTATTTTAGCAGCCATTTATAAAACCTCCGGTGCTAAAGAAATAATTTTCATATACTTCTTTGCTCTTAATTCTCTGGTAACTGGACCAAAAATTCTGGTTCCTAATGGTTCACCATTATTATTTATTAAAACTGCAGCATTTCTATCAAATCTTATTGATGATCCATCAGATCTATACACATCTTTTGCAGTTCTAACGATTACTGCTTTATGAATCTCTCCTTTTTTTACTTTACCTCTAGGTATCGCATCCTTAACCGTAATCACAATAATATCTCCAACAGAAGCAAACCTTCTTTTTGACCCACCAAGAACTTTAATACATTGAATTTTTTTTGCTCCAGAGTTATCAGCTACTAATAATGTTGATTGCATTTGTATCATTTTTTATCCTAATTTATTACGATCCATTTTTTTGTTTTTGATATAGGTTTGTTTTCTTGAATTGAAACAAGCTGACCTATCTTAAATTTATTAGATTCATCGTGAACCGAATACTTTTTAGATCTGTTAATGTATTTCTTATAAACTGGATGCATAACCTTTCTGCTAACCTTAACTGTAATAGTCTTATCTGCTTTGTCGGCAACTACAATTCCTCTTAAAACTCTTTTTGGCATAATTTATACCTTTTTCCTTTTATCAATAAAATTAAGTGCTGTCTTTAATCTTGCAATTTGTTTTCTAACATTTGGAATTCTGGCTGTTTTTTCTAACTGACCAGAACTTCTCTGAAACCTGAGGTTTAAAGATTCTTTCCTTAAAAGATTTATTTTTTCTTTTAATTCTTTAGGATCTAATTTTACTAATTCAGAATATTTATCCATTAAGAACCTAACCTTGTAACAAATTTAGTTTTATTAGGGAGTTTGGCAGATGCTAAATCAAAAGCTTCTACTGCTAAATTTTTTGGAACACCGTCAATTTCAAACAATATTTTTCCAGGTTTAACTTTGGCTGCCCAAAATTCTACAGCACCCTTTCCTTTACCTTGTCTTACTTCAGCCGGTTTTTTTGAAACTGGGACATCTGGAAATATTCTAATCCAAACTCTTCCTGATCTTTTGAGATGTCTTGAGATACATCTTCTGGCTGATTCTATCTGTCTTGAAGTAATTCTTGCAGGTGTTAGTGCTTTTAGACCAAAAGATCCAAAGTTTAAGAAATTTCCACCTTTAGAGACTCCGTGCATCCTACCTTTAAACTGCTTTCTATATTTTGGTTTTTTTGGTTGTAACATTTTTCCTAATTATCAACTTTCTTTAATTCTTCATTAGATATTTTAGGCTCTGCATCAGATTCGTTGTTATTTTTATCAAATTTTTCACCTTTAAATATCCAAACTTTAACACCACAGATTCCGTAAGTGGTGTTTGCTCGAGAAACTCCATAATCAACATCTGCTCTAAGAGTATGCAACGGCACTCTTCCTTCTCTATACCACTCTGTTCTCGCAATTTCAGCCCCACCGAGCCTTCCACTGCAATTAACTCTTATTCCCTCAGCGCCTAGTCGCATGGCTGATTGAACAGCCCTTTTCATAGCTCTTCTAAAAGCAACTCTTTTTTCTAATTGTTGCGCTATATTATCTGCTACTAGTTGAGAATCCAATTCTGGTTTTTTAATCTCAACAATATTGATATTAACTTCACCACTTACAATCTTGTTTACCTCCATTTTTAACTTTTCAATGTCAGCTCCTTTTTTTCCAATTATAACTCCTGGTCTTGAAGTATATAAAATTATGTTAGCAAGCTTTGCTGGCCTTTCGATAACGATCTTGGAAATACCAGCGGAACTTAGCCTTTTGATTAAGTATCTCCTTAAACTTATATCTTCTTGCAATAATTGCGAGTATCCCTTCTCAGAAAACCATCGCGATTCCCACGATCTAATTATGCCCAGCCTAAGGCCTATAGGATTAGTTTTTTGACCCATTCTCTTCTTTCTTTGTATCTTTAATTTCTTCCTTTTTTACTTTAGCAACTTCTTTTTCTTGAACTTCAATTTTAATCCTTGAAAAGGTTTTGAGTATTTTTCCAGATCTTCCTCTTGCTCTAGGTCTGAATCTTTTGAGAACCATTGATTTACCAACACTAGCTTCCTTTACAAAAAGTTTATCAATATCTAACTGATGATTATTTTCTGCATTAGATATTGCAGATTTTAAGATTTTTAGGATTTCCAATGAGACTCTTTTTCGTGAAAATTCAAGATTGTTTATAGCTTTTTCAACCTTTAAGCCTCTTATTAGACCTAGAGTTAAATTAGCCTTCCTTGGGCTAGATTTGATTGACTTGCCTATTGCTTTGACTACCAAATTATCTACTTTTTGTGTTTCTTCTGTCATATTTCAATTCAATTTATCTTAATTAAGTTGTTTTTTTATCAGCATTATGCCCTTTATATGTCCTAGTTGGAGAGAATTCTCCAAATTTATGCCCAACCATATTCTCACTTACAGTTACAGGAATATGTTTTTTGCCATTATGAACCCCGAACGTTAAGCCAACAAATTCAGGAAGGATCGTTGACCTTCTAGACCATGTTTTTATAACATCATTTCTACCAGAACTTTTAACAGACTCTGCTTTTTTGATCAAATACATATCTACAAATGGACCTTTCCAAACTGATCTAGACATTATTTCTTACCTCTTCTTAAAATATATTTATCTGTTCTTTTATTTTTTCTTGTTTTTTTACCTTTTGCTGAAAAACCTTTTCTAGAAACAGGGTTTCTTCCTCCAGAAGTTCTACCTTCACCACCACCGTGGGGATGATCTACTGGATTCATTGCCACACCTCTAACAACTGGCCTTATACCCATCCATCTTTTTCTTCCTGCTTTACCAAGTTTTATATTTTTGTTATCTGGGTTTGATACCATTCCTATTGTCGCTCTACATTCAACTCGAATCATTCTTATTTCTCCAGAGGATAATTTTATTTGAGCATATTCAGCGTCTTTACCAATTAGTTGACTATAAGTTCCAGCAGACCTATTGAGTTGTCCACCTTTACCTGGTTTCATTTCAATATTATGTATGAGAGTATCCGTTGGAATATTTTTTAACTGCATACAATTGCCTGTTTTTATTTCAGCTTTTTCAGATGAAATCAACTTGTCTCCAATCTTTAAATTTTGTGGAGAAATAATATATGAATAAACATCGTTATCATACTTTATAAGAGCTATATTAGCTGTTCTGTTAGGATCATATTCAATTCTTTCAACCTTAGCTTCTTTGTCTAGAATATTTCTTTTAAAATCTATAATTCTATATTTCCTTTTATGGCCTCCACCCTGACGTCTTGAGGTAAGATGGCCAAAATTATTTCTTCCTCCACTTTTTGTTAAACCTTTAGTGAGTTTTTTGAAAGGGCTTCCTTTATGTAATTCACTTCTTTCAGTTAATACAAGACCCCTCTGGCCTGCAGTATTTGGTTTATATTTTTTTAAAGCCATATCTTTATTTTACCTCAACACTTGCATCAATTGTATTCCCCTCTGCGAGTTTTACGAATGCTTTTTTAAAATCAGGTCTTTTTCCTTTAATATTTCTAAATTTTTTTATTTTTCCATCTTGATTTAATGTATTAACTGAAATTACTTTTACATTAAATAGTTTTTCTACAGCTTGCTTGATTTCTGGTTTACTAGATTTTGGTGAAACCTTGAAAACATAATAATTAAATTGAGACACAAAGGTTGATTTTTCTGATACAAGCGGGTTTCTGATAATTTCAAACATTTTTTGTGTTGATAATGTTTTCATTTTCCTAACCTTTCATGGATACCACTTACAGCTTTTTCAGAAAAGATTAGATATTCCCTTTTCAAAATATCATATACATTTATCCCAACTAGAGGTAGCACGTCAATTTTTGGAACGTTTTTAGAAGCAATAAAAAAGTTTTTATCTAGTTCCGTGTGATCTATAAATAGAGCAGAATCAATTTTCAAATTACTAAGTTTATTTTTAAAAAGGCTTGTCTTTGGTTTTGAGATCTTTAATTCACTGAGAATTTTTAATTTTCCATCTTTAAATTTTTTTGATAAAACCATTTTTAAGGCTAATTTCTTGATTCTTTTTGGCAACTTATGAGAATGTGACCTAACTTGTGGACCAAAAATTACTGCCCCACCTCTCATTTGAGGAGATCTCTTACTTCCTTGACGTGCACTACCTGTACCCTTTTGTTTAAAAGGTTTTTTTGTCGTACCAGAAATTTCTGATATACCTTTTGTTTTGTGATTTCCACTTCTTCTTTTTGCTAACTGATACCTTACCATACGATGTATAATTTCATCTTTTATATCTATTCCAAATATATTCTTATCAAGGTCAATTTCTTTGACTGTTTTATTATCTAAACTATTGATCTTTTCTTTCATTTTTTTTACTTTTTCTCAGGTTCTGATTGTTCATTTTCATTTTTAGGAGCTAAAGAAACTTGATCTGTTTGATTGTTTTTAGATTCTTCGACTTTGCTAACTTTGTCATCAGTCTTTGAAGTTTTTTCTTCCATCTTTGCAGATTTTTCTTCGATTTTATTATTTTTTTTATCTTGTTTATTCTTAACAGAATCTAAAACAGTTATAATTGATCCTTTATGTCCTGGAACTGCGCCCTTAACAATCAAAAGATTATTTTCGATATCGATATTTAATAATTTAAGATTTTGTATTGTAACTTTTTTATTACCAAGTCTTCCAGCCATTTTTTTGCCTTTGAACACCTTACCTGGGTCTTGACATTGTCCAGTTGAACCATGCGACCTGTGAGAAATAGAAACACCGTGAGTTGCTCTATTACCAGAAAAATTATGCCTTTTCATACCACCTGCAAATCCTTTGCCTTTAGAATTCGAAGTAACGTCTATGTATTGGCCAATACTAAAGTTAGAGACATCAATATTATCACCAACTTTCATGTCATTTATATTACTTACCCTAAATTCTTTACATTTAGAAAAAGCCTTTAAATTATTAATTTTTAAGAAACCCTTAAATGGTTTGCTTATAGACTTGTTTGTAATACCATGAGTTAAAGTAACTGAATTATAACCATGCTTTTCTGAACTTTTAATACAAGCTACTTTGCATTCTTTAACCTGAAGCACTGTAACTGAGTGATTGATTTTATACTTATCATAAAACCTAGTCATACCAATTTTTTCTGCTAATAAACCAACTCTCACAGTTCTTCCTTATAATTTAATTTCTATATCAACACCAGCTGCAAGCTCTAACTTTTGAAGAGCATCAACAGTTTGGGGTGTCCATTCAGTAATGTCCATCATCCTTTTGTGCGTCCTTAGTTCGAGCTGGTCTCTAGATTTTTTATCTACATGCGGGGATTTTAATATTGTAAATTTCTCAATATTAGTTGGAAGAGGTATAGGACCTTTCACATTTGCACCGGTTCTTTTTGCTGTATTCACAATCTCTAGAGTTGTCTGATCTAACACTCTATGATCAAAAGCCTTAAGTCTTATACGAATATTTTGGTTAGCCATTTTTTTAGAAACCCTATATTAAATTATTCAATAATCTCGGCAACAACACCAGCACCAACAGTTCTTCCACCCTCTCTAATTGCAAATTTCAAACCCTTATCCATCGCAATAGGTGTAAGCAATTCAACTGTAACTGAAACATTGTCTCCAGGCATTACCATTTCTGTACCAGATGGAAGTTCAATCGTTCCAGTAACATCAGTTGTTCTGAAGTAAAACTGTGGTCTATAATTTTTAAAGAAAGGGGTATGCCTTCCACCCTCATCTTTATTAAGAACATAAGCTTCAGCTTTGAATTTTTTATGAGGTTTAATAGAGCCTGGTTTAGCAAGAACTTGGCCTCTTTCGACTTCTTCTCTTTTAGTTCCTCTCAATAAAACTCCAACATTATCTCCTGCCTCACCTCTGTCTAGAAGCTTTCTGAACATTTCTACACCTGTACATACAGTTTTTTGAGTATCTTTAATACCAGTGATTTCTATTTCATCGTTAACATTCACAACTCCTCTTTCAACTCTTCCAGTCACAACAGTTCCTCTACCTGAAATTGAAAAAACATCCTCAATTGGCATTAGAAAGTCTTGATCTAAAGGTCTTGCAGGCTGAGGAATATGCTCGTCTACCTTTTGCATCAACTCTAATATTGCTTTTTTGCCTGTATCCTCGTTAGTCCCTTCAATTGCAGCTAAAGCTGATCCTTTTACAATAGGTATATTATCGCCGTCGAATTCATATTTCGACAAAAGTTCCCTTACTTCCATTTCCACAAGGTCAAGAAGTTCTGCATCATCAACTTGATCAACTTTATTCATAAAAACTACAATAGAGGGCACACCCACTTGTCTTGCTAAAAGAATATGCTCTTTTGTTTGAGGCATTGGTCCATCTGCTGCAGATACAACAAGAATTGCACCATCCATCTGAGCTGCTCCTGTAATCATGTTTTTAACATAATCAGCGTGGCCAGGACAATCAACGTGAGCATAATGTCTTTTATCAGTTTCATATTCAACATGTGCAGTTGAAATTGTAATACCTCTTTCTTTCTCTTCAGGTGCCTTATCAATTTGTGCATAATCCATAGCCGTTGCTCCACCTGTTTCTGATAAAACTTTTGTTATAGCTGCAGTTAATGTTGTCTTTCCATGATCCACATGTCCTATTGTTCCAATGTTACAATGGGGTTTACTTCTATCAAATTTTTCTTTAGCCATTTTTATTACTCCTTCTATGTAAATTAACCAGATACTTTTTCTTTGACTTCCTCTGCAACATTATGAGGTACCTCTTCATAGTGATCAAAAGTCATTGTATAACTTGCCCTACCCTGGCTCATAGAGCGTAAATTGTTAACATATCCAAACATATTAGCTAGAGGTACCATGCCATTTACAACATGATTAACTCCCCTTTGCTCCATACCTGAAACTTGCCCCCTTCTCGAATTCAAATCTCCAATAATATCACCCATATATTCTTCAGGTGTAACCACTTCTACTTTCATCATTGGTTCTAACAAAACAGCTTTAGCTTTTGGCATTGCTTCTCTGAATGCAGCTCTTGCAGCAATTTCAAAGGCCATAACACTTGAATCAACATCATGATAAGCACCATCTACCAAGGTACATTTAAAATCTATAACTGGAAATCCAGCCAGGAAACCAGTTTCTGTGGAAGCTTTCAAACCCTTTTCAACTCCTGGTAT
This sequence comes from uncultured Alphaproteobacteria bacterium, assembly GCA_902530985.1. Classification (GTDB taxonomy): domain Bacteria; phylum Pseudomonadota; class Alphaproteobacteria; order Methylaequorales; family Methylaequoraceae; genus Methylaequor. Next base: position 10,679 of record CACACI010000010.1, on the reverse strand, counting down.
ATATTCCTTAGGCACCCTACCTCCTACTATTTTACTTTCAAAGATAAACCCTCCTCCTTTTTCAAGCGGTTCAAAATTCATAACTACCTTTGCAAACTGTCCAGCACCACCAGATTGTTTTTTATGTGTGTAATCAATGGATGTTGGTTGAGTAATTGTTTCCCTGTATGCAACTTGAGGAGCACCAACAGTTGCATCAACTTTAAATTCCCTTAACATTCTATCAACTAAAATTTCTAAATGAAGCTCACCCATACCTTTCATTACAGTTTGACCAGATTCGTGGTCTATACTTACTTTGAAGGATGGGTCTTCAGCTGCTAATCGTTGGAGAGCTATACCCATCTTCTCTTGATCAGCTTTTGTCTTTGGCTCAACAGCAACTTCTATTACTGGGTCAGGAAATTCCATTCTTTCCAATATAACTGCATTTTCAGCTTCACATAATGTATCCCCAGTAGTTGTATCTTTTAATCCTGCAACAGCTATAATATCTCCAGCATAAGCAGTTTTAATGTCCTCTCTAGAGTTTGAGTGCATCTGTAGCATCCTTCCAAACCTTTCTCTTTTATCTTTTACTGAGTTTAGAACAGAACTACCTGCTTCTATCTTTCCAGAGTAAACTCTCATGAATGTAAGGGAACCTACGAATGGATCATTCATTATTTTAAAAGCAAGAGCAGAAAAAGGTTCTGAATCTGAACTCTGTCTAGTGATTGCTTCATCTTCTTTCTGGTATTTAACTCCTTTAATTGCAGGAACGTCTAGAGGTGATGGCAAAAAATCAACCACCGCATCAAGCATTGGTTGTACACCTTTATTTTTAAAAGCACTTCCACACAAAACAGGAACAAACTTACTATCAATTGTACCTTTTCTAATTAAAGATTTTAATTGTTCTTCAGAAGGTAGTGTGCCATCAAGATACTTTTCCATAATAGAGTCATCCATTTCAACAACAGTTTCTATAAGTCTCTCTCTATATTTATTGGCCTCATCAACCATATCACTTGGAATTTCTTCATCAGCAAACTTTGCTCCTAAAGTTTCTTCTTGCCATACTATTGCTTTCATCCGCACTAAATCAATCACACCTTTAAATTCTGCTTCTGAGCCGAGGGGAAGTTGTAAAACCAAAGGATTTGCACCTAATCTTTCAACAATCATATCTACACATCTGAAAAAGTTTGCCCCAATCCTATCCATTTTATTTACAAAACACATCCTAGGCACTCCATATTTATCAGCTTGTCTCCATACTGTCTCTGACTGTGGCTCAACTCCTGCAACTGAGTCAAATACACAAACACTCCCATCAAGAACTCTCAGGGATCTTTCAACTTCAATAGTAAAATCCACATGGCCTGGTGTATCAATTATATTAATTCTCTTATCATTCCAAAAACATGTTGTAGCAGCAGAGGTTATAGTTATACCTCTTTCTTGTTCTTGTTCCATCCAATCCATTGTAGCTGCACCATCATGCACTTCTCCAATTTTATGAGAAACTCCAGTATAATATAATATTCTCTCTGTAGTTGTAGTCTTACCAGCATCAATGTGAGCCATAATACCAATATTTCGATAATTATTTAATTCTGTCTTTCTAGTCATTTAATTACCACCTATAATGAGAAAAAGCTCTGTTTGCTTCTGCCATTTTGTGAGTATCTTCTCTCTTTTTAACTGATGTACCTTTATTTTCATGAGCATCCGCTAATTCTTGAGCCAATCTATCTACCATTGATTTTTCATTTCTTTTTCGAGAAGCATCTACAATCCACCTAATAGCTAAAGCCTGAGCTCTATCATTTCTAACCTCAACTGGAACTTGATAAGTTGCTCCACCAACTCTTCTAGATCGAACTTCTATGCCTGGTTTTACGTTATTTAGGGCATTCCTGAATAAATCAATCGGTTTTGAAACCTTTAATTTGTTTGAAGCAATTTCTAATGCATCGTAAACTATTTTTTCTGACTTAGATTTTTTCCCATCATACATTACTATATTTATAAACTTGGACAATACTTTGTCATTGTACTTTGTATCAGGAATTATTTCTCTTTTTTCTGCTTTTCTTCTTCTGGACATTTTACTTTACTTTGGTCTTTTAGCTCCATATTTGGATCTTCTTTGTTTCCTATTTTTCACACCTTCCGTATCAAGAATACCTCTTAAGACATGGTATCGTACGCCAGGCAAATCTTTAACTCTCCCACCCCTTATTAATACAACGGAATGCTCTTGCAAGTTATGCCCTTCACCAGGAATATAACTAGTTACTTCAAATCCATTGGTTAACTTAACTCTTGCAACTTTTCTAAGCGCTGAGTTGGGTTTTTTTGGTGTAGTTGTGTAAACTCGGGTGCAAACCCCTCTCTTTTGGGGACATCTCTCTAAAGCTGGCACCTTATTCCTTTTTAACTGTTTGGATCTAGGTGATCTAATTAATTGATTAATCGTAGGCATTTCTTTTCCTCAAAATCTAAAATAAAATTGTGTTTGGTTTTAAACCACTACCAATTATTCGTTGAAAACTAACACATCTTGATTGGCTGTCAACATTTGAAAAAAAAAAGTACTGTTACCCTGTTTGCTTTGTTTCTTCAGTCGCTTTACTTAACAATTCTTTATCTTTTTTATTAGCTTCTATTTTAACTTGAGACATAAATGATCCAGTTCCGCAAGGGACTAACCTACCTACTATAACATTCTCTTTAAGACCCATTAAACTATCAACTTTTCCTGACACTGAAGCTTCAGTAAGAACTCTTGTAGTTTCTTGAAAAGATGCAGCTGAAACAAAACTATCAGTCTGAAGTGACGCTTTGGTAATTCCAAGAAGAACTTGATGTCCTTTTGCTGGTTTTCTATTTTCTTTTTCGGCTATAATATTTTGTTCATTAAACTCTTTTCTACTAACCTGCTCTCCAACTAAAAGAGTTGTCTGACCTGGGTCTGTCACTTCAACTTTTTGCATCATCTGTCTAACTATGACTTCAATATGTTTGTCATTTATTTTTACTCCTTGAAGCCTATAAACATCTTGGACCTCTTTTGTTAAATAAGTTGCAAGGGCTTCCACACCTTTAACTCTTAAAATATCGTGTGGAACGGAATTACCATCAACCAGAATATCTCCTACCTCAACATAATCCCCTTCTTGAACAGTTAAATGTTTAGATTTAGAAATAACATATTCTACAGGAGATAAATCTGCCTTATCCGGAACAATAGAGATTTTTCTTTTCATTTTATAATCTTTACCAAACTCTATTTTACCAGATACTTCAGCTATAATTGCATGATCCTTTGGTTTTCGTGCCTCAAATAACTCTGCAACCCTTGGCAACCCACCAGTTATGTCTTTTGTCTTGCTCGATTCTTTTGGAACGCGCGCAATTATATCACCATTTTTTATATTTTGGTCATTAGTTGCGCTAATAATGGAATCAGCTGTTAATTCATAGTTGGCCATACTTCCATTTTCAAGAGTTAAAACTTCACCTTTAGCTTTCTTATTGTGAATTTCAATTCTTGGAACAAGATCTTGATTTTTTGCTTGTTGTTTCCAATCAATCACAATGTTGCTAGACAATCCAGTTGATTCATCAACAATTTCACGAGTGGTTATTCCCTCTTCTAAGTCTTTAAATTTAACAACACCATCAATTTGTGCAATTATAGGTAAGGTAAATGGATCCCATTCTGCTATAATATCATTTGCTTTTACAGAAGTTCCATCCTTAAAATTAATTTTACAACCAAATGGCAACCTGTGTTTCGCCTTTTCCTTTTTATTTTCATCAAGCACTAAAATTGTTGCATTCCTGGACATGTTGATAACATTATTTGAGCTATCATTAGCTGATTTTAAGTTAAGATATTTAACTGTTCCATTAAACTTAGATTCAATATTTGAAATTTCTGTCCCCTTTTGAGCAGCTCCACCTATGTGAAAAGTTCTCATAGTTAACTGCGTGCCAGGTTCTCCTATTGATTGAGCAGCAATTACTCCAACAGCTTCTCCTACATTGACTGGAGTTCCTCTGGCTAAGTCTCTACCATAGCATTTGCCACAAACTCCAAACTCGGCTTCACAACTAAGAACAGATCTAACTTTGATTTGCTCAAAACCAACACTATCAATTAGAGGAAGATGTTCTTCTGAAACCATATCACCAGACTTTGCAATCATTTTATTATTTTTTTTATCAATTAAATCTTCTGCCAAAGTTCTTCCTAAAACCCTTTCAGATAGAGGTTCAACGATTTCACCACCCTCAACTAATTCATTAAGTGTTATAAATTTCGATGTAAAACAATCAGCAACTGTAATAATAGAATCTTGGGCTACATCAACCAACCTTCTTGTCAAGTATCCTGAATTCGCAGTTTTTAAGGCTGTATCAGCAAGACCTTTTCTTGCACCATGACTAGAGTTAAAATATTCTAAAACTGTCAGCCCTTCTTTGAAGTTTGAAACAATTGGAGTTTCTATTATTTCACCTGAGGGCTTTGCCATTAATCCTCGCATTCCTGACAATTGCTTAAGCTGAGCTGCTGACCCTCTTGCACCTGAATCTGCCATCATGTAAACAGAATTAAAGTTCTCTACTTTATCTGCCTCACTGGGAACAAGAATCTTCATCATTTCATCTGCAACAGAGTCTGAACACTTTGCCCAAGCATCTACAACTTTATTATATTTTTCACCTTTTGTTATAAGTCCTTCTGAATACTGTTTTTCATAAGACTTAACTTTCTTTTCTGTTTCATCTAATAGATTTGATTTCGTTGATGGTATTAAAAGATCATCTTTACCAAAAGATATTCCTGCTTTACATGCTTCTCTAAATCCTATTTCCATTAGTTTATCAGCAAATATAACTGTTTTTTTCTGTCCACAATGTCGATAAACAAGATCTATGGCATTACTAATTTCTTTTTTAGTTAGAACTTTATTAATAATTTCAAAACTAACTTTAGGATGTCTGGGAAGAACTTCACTTAGAAGCATTCTTCCAGGAGTTGTTGATACTGTTCGAGTAATCGGCTCAAAGTTATCATTAACTGTATTAAATCTGCACTTTATTTTTGAATGAAGTGAAACATTTTTTTGATCAATGGCTGCAAGCAATTCCTCTATCGAAGAAAAGATCATACCTTCGCCTAAACCCTCAGGACTCATTAAACTTAAATAATAAAGACCAAGAATCATATCTTGTGAGGGGACAATTATAGGTTTTCCATTGGCTGGAGATAAAATATTGTTTGTAGACATCATTAATACTCTAGCTTCTAATTGTGATTCTAGTGATAATGGCACATGGACTGCCATTTGATCACCATCAAAATCTGCATTAAATGCTGTACAAACTAGGGGGTGGAGTTGAATAGCTTTTCCTTCAATAAGTATCGGTTCAAAAGCTTGAATACCCAATCTATGAAGGGTCGGAGCTCTATTCAACAGAACTGGGTGTTCCCTAATCACTTCTGCCAAGATATCCCAAACTTCTGGTCTCTCTTTTTCAACCATCTTTTTTGCTGCTTTTACTGTGGTAGCTAAGTTGTACTTTTCAAGCTTGGAATAAATGAATGGTTTAAAAAGCTCAATTGCCATCTTTTTTGGAATACCGCATTGATGAAGTTTAAGTTCTGGACCTACAACTATGACTGACCTTCCAGAATAATCAACTCTTTTACCAAGAAGGTTTTGTCTGAATCTACCTTGTTTCCCTTTTAGCATATCAGAAAGAGATTTTAGAGGTCTTTTATTCGTACCGGTTATTACTCTACCTCTTCTACCATTATCAAATAGTGCATCACATGCCTCTTGTAGCATTCTCTTTTCATTTCTAACTATAATATCTGGAGCCTTTAGAGTTAAGAGTCTTTGAAGTCTGTTATTTCTATTAATTACTCTTCTGTAAAGGTCATTTAAATCTGATGTTGCAAATCTTCCACCATCAAGTGGAACCAAAGGTCTTAGTTCTGGAGGAATAACTGGCACAACGTTCAGAATCATCCATTCAGGTTTTAATTTGGAACTTAAAAATGCTTCAACTAATTTTAACCTTTTCACTAACTTCTTTTTTTTAGTTTCAGAAGATGTAGAAGATAATTCCTCTCTTACTATTTTTTGTTCTTCTTCTAAGTTAATTTCAGATAAAAGCTTTTGTATTGCCTCTGCACCTATCATGCTTTGAAAGCTATCTCCAAACTCTTCTTTAAGACTAGAATTCTCTTCATCAGTTAAAATTTGGAATTTCTTTAAAGATTTTACCATTCCCGGTTCCGTAACAATAAAACTTTCAAAATAAAGAACTTTTTCTAAATCTTTGAGTGCGAGGTCTAGCAACAAACCTATTCTACTTGGCAAGGATTTTAAAAACCAAATGTGAGCCACAGGTGCAGCAAGAGGAATATGTCCCATTCTCTCTCTTCTAACCTTTGTAAGAGTAACTTCAACTCCACATTTTTCACAGATTATACCCTTAAACTTCATTCTTTTATATTTTCCACAAACACACTCATAATCTTTTATAGGACCAAAGATTCTTGCACAAAAAAGTCCGCTTCTTTCAGGTTTGAAAGTTCTATAATTTATGGTTTCAGGTTTTTTAATCTCACCATGAGACCATGAAATAATTTCATCTGGACTTGCTATAGAAATCCTTAAATGATCAAAATTAACAATACTTGGCTTTTCAATTAATTTTACTAATTCATTCATAATTTCCCCTATTTATTAACATTTCTTTCTAAAAGTTCAACATTCAGACCCAGGGATTTCAACTCCATGATCAACACATTAAATGATTCAGGAATGCCCGATTCAATATTATCGTCACCTCTTACAATCGTTTCATATGCTTTTGTTCTTCCAGAAACATCGTCTGACTTTACTGTTAGCATTTCTTGTAAAGTATATGATGCTCCATAAGCCTCTAATGCCCAGACCTCCATCTCTCCAAACCGCTGCCCACCAAATTGAGCCTTACCTCCCAAAGGTTGTTGAGTTACCAAGCTATATGGACCTATGGACCGTGCATGAATTTTATCATCGACGAGGTGATTTAATTTTAGCATGTAGATTTGTCCAACTGTTATTGATCTGTCAAAATATGTTCCAGTTCTGCCATCAACTAGTTTTTTTTGGCCACTAGTATGACTAAAAGCCATTTTAAAAAAATTATTTATATCTATTTCCTTAGCACCATCAAAAACAGGAGTTGCAAAAGGAACACCTTCTTTTAATTTATTTGCTCTTTTTAAAATATCATCGTCATTCAAATTTGAAATTCTTTCTTTATATATTTTTTCACCATAAACACTCTTAAATAATTTTCTAATTTTATCAATATTTGATTTGTCACTTTTTGCGTTAATTGCGAGTTCATTAAACCTTTTACCTAAATCAACGGATGCGGCTCCTAAATGGGTTTCTAAAATTTGTCCAACGTTCATTCTAGATGGGACTCCAAGTGGATTTAAAACTATATCAACAGGTGTTCCATCTTCCATATAGGGCATATCCTCAACAGGAATTATTCTTGATATAACTCCCTTATTCCCATGCCTACCAGCCATTTTATCACCAGGTGCAAGTTGTCTTTTAACTGCAACAAAAACTTTTACAAGTTTCATTACTCCTGGCATTAGTTCATCGCCTGATTGAACTTTATCAACTTTTGATTGAAATGTTTTATTTAATAATTCAAGACTATGATTAAAGGCATCATTCAATGATTCAACTTTTTTCATAACAGTATCGGATTTTACATGAATATTTTTCAGCTTTGATAATTTAATCTCATCTAGGACTTCTTTTGATAATTTTGTATTTTTTGGTTTTTTATCCAGACCACTATCATAGTCTTGGTTTATTAGTAATGTTTTTAAATTATTTTCAAAACTTGATTCAAGAATAAATCGTTCATCTTCCATATCAATATGTAATTGTTCTATTTGCATCCTTTCATTAGATAAAGATCTTTCATCTTTATCTATCCCCCTTCTTGAGAACACTCTAACTTCAACCACTGTCCCAGAAACACCAGGTGGAAGTCTAAGAGAAGTATCTTTTACATCTGCCGCCTTCTCACCAAAAATTGCTCTTAAAAGTTTTTCTTCTGGTGTCATTGGAGATTCACCTTTTGGAGTAACCTTTCCAACTAGAATATCACCTGGGTTAACCTTAGCACCAATATGGACTATACCAGCCTCATCGAGATTAGTTAAAGATTCCTCACCAATATTTGGAATATCTCTTGTTATATCTTCCTGTCCAAGTTTTGTATCTCTAGCTAATACTTCGAATTCCTGGATGTGTATTGAGGTAAAAACATCATCTACAACTAGCTTCTCAGAGATGAGAATAGAATCTTCATAGTTGTATCCATTCCATGGCATAAAAGCAACTGTCACATTTTTCCCTAAAGCCAACTCACCAATCTTTGAAGCTGGTCCATCAGCAATTATATCTCCTTTTTCAACATAATCTCCCTCTCTAACTAAAGGAGTCTGATTTATACAAGTATCTTGATTGGATCTTTGAAACTTACTCAACCTATAAATGTCTACACCGGTATCATTGTCACTTTTTTGAATTGCACTTACAACAATTCTTGACGAATCAACTTGATTTACATAACCCGATCTTTTTGCGACAACTACAACACCTGAATCTCTGGCAACTACAGATTCCATTCCTGTTCCAACATATGGTGACTGACTTTTTAACAGTGGAACAGCCTGCCTCATCATATTTGAACCCATTAAAGCTCTATTGGCATCATCGTTCTCAAGAAAGGGGATCAATGCTGCTGCAACAGAAACCAACTGTTTTGGAGATACATCTATATAATCCACATTTCGTGGATCTAACATTAAATAATCGCCACTTTTTCTACAAGAAATAAATGAACTTTCAAATGAGCCATTACTTTTCAGGGGTTCATTAGCTTGAGCAATAGCATATTTCTCTTCTTCCATAGCTGAAAGATAAACAATTTCAGATGTTACTTTAGAGTTTTCAACTTTTCTGTAAGGAGTTTCAATAAAACCATAATTATTTACCTTAGAATATGTTGCCAAAGAGTTGATTAGTCCAATATTTGGACCTTCTGGTGTTTCAATTGGGCATATTCTTCCGTAATGTGATGGATGTACATCTCTAACCTCAAAACCGGCTCTTTCTCTTGACAAACCTCCAGGTCCTAAAGCAGATAATCTTCTTTTATGAGTTATCTCTGAGAGTGGATTTGTTTGATCCATAAATTGTGAAAGTTGGCTTTGACCAAAAAATTCTCTGATTGCTGCTGATGCTGGTTTTGGATTTACTAAATCGTTAGGCATTACCGTTTCAATATCTGGTGCATTAGTCATTCTTTCTTTAATCGCTCTCTCCATTCTAATGACACCAAGAGTGTATTGGTTTTCCAGAAGTTCTCCAACAGATCTCACTCTTCTATTACCTAAATGGTCAATATCATCTATGTGACCGTTTCCATCTTTTAAACCAGCTAAGTATTTAGTTATCTGTATAATATCATCATTTTGCAAAACTCTTAAATTTAAATCTGTTTCAAGATTGAGCCTAGTATTAATTTTTAATCGTCCAACTGGCGATAAATCATATCGCTCTCTGTCAAAGAAAAGGCTTCTAAATAACTTATCAGCTGCTTCTACAGTTGGTGGTTCTCCTGGTCTCAAAATCTTGTATATTTCTGTAATAGCATCATTCCTATTTTTATTTTTATCTGCAAAAAATGTGTCTCTTATGTAAGAACCTTGTTGATTTGAATTTATAAGAAGAATATCAATAGAGTTTATATTTTTTTCTTTAAGGTATTTTAAAACATTTTCATCGATCTCATCACCTGCTTCAAAAAAGATAATTCCAGTTTTTGTATCAAAAATATCAATAGCTAGAAATTTTCCTTTTAAAGTTTCATTATCAATCAATAATTTTTTAACAGAATCACCTTCTATTTTCTTCTGAATGACAACATTAAACTTGTCGCCAGCGTTTGCATAAGTTTTTCCACTTGCAGAGTTTATAATATCAAACTCTAGTTTCTGACCAGTAAGGTCTTCCTTATTATAGTCGATTTCCCAATTATCGTTTTTTCTATTTAAAGTTTTCGTTTCATAAAAATAAGAAAATGTTTGATGTGTCATCCCATTAATCTTTGTATAATCAATTTCTTTCCCATTTTTTTTACAATTTTCTCTATATTCGGAAGACTTCTTATCATCAAGAGCTAACAGCAAAGAAGAAGCTAATATTTTACGTCTTTTATCAATCCTGACGTACATTAGGTCTTTTGGGTCAAATTCAAAATCAATCCATGAACCATTATAAGGAATAAGTCTAGAGGCAAAAAGAAACTTACCTGTAGAATGACTTTTTCCTTTATCATGATCAAAAAATACTCCAGGAGAACGATGCATCTGAGAGACAACAACTCTTGTGGTACCGTTAAAAACAAATGTTCCTCTTGAAGTCATTAATGGCATATCACCTAAATAAACTTCTTGTTCTTTAATATCTTTTACGGAAGAAACACCAGTTTCCTCATCAATCTCTCTGATAATCAAATTAAGTGTAACTTTAAGAAGAGAACCATATGTACCACCCCTTTGAATACACTCATCGACGTCATATTTGGCT
>CACACI010000009.1 GCA_902530985.1 uncultured Alphaproteobacteria bacterium | reverse complement strand
TTTTGATTGAGGGCCGATTTTAACTTTTCTATCGATTCGGAGGTTATTAATTAAAATTTCAAGCGAATTTGAATTCAGGTCTTCATAATAATTTTCATTGATTTTTACTACCGGAGCATTTACACAAGCTCCTAGACATTCAACTTTAGATATTGAAAAAAATTTATCTTTAGAAGTTTCTCCAATATCAATTCCTAGTTTTTTTTTACATAAGTCAAGCATTCTGTCTGAACCTCTGAGCATACAGGGAGTGGTCGTACAAACTTCAATATGAAATTTGCCTACGGGAGACAAGTTATACATAGAATAAAATGTAGCTAATTCAAGTACTTTTATTTCAGGTACTTTAATGAATTGTGATATGTATTCTATTGCTTTTTTTGGAATCCAACCTTTATTTTGATTTTGAGCCAAAGATAATAAAGGCATTATAGAACTTTCTTTATATGTCGATGGATAAGTTTTTAATATTTTTTTTGCTTTTTGAAGATTAACTGAATTAAAACGAAATTCCTTTGGTTGAATTGAATCACCAGCAACAAGTTTAAAATTACTATTACTCATCTATCTATCTCACCAAAAACTATGTCAAGGCTACCAATAATTGCAACTAAATCTGATAGCATATGACCTTTTGAAAGAAATTCAGTTGCTTGAAGAAGTGGAAATCCAGGAGCTCTAATTTTGCATCGATAAGGTCTATTTGTTCCATCAGATACTAAATATACTCCAAATTCACCTTTAGGAGCTTCTACGCAAGTATATGTTTCACCAACAGGAACATGAAAACCTTCTGTAAAAAGTTTAAAATGATTAATTAGTGATTCCATGGAGGATTTCATTTCTTTTCTTTTTGGTGGAACGATTCTTGGGTCATCAGCAATACATTTTCCTTTAGGGAATTTCTTCAAACATTGCTCGATAATTAGAATTGATTGTCTCATTTCTTCTACTCTTACAAGAAACCTCTCAAAACAGTCTCCATTTGTTCCAATTGGAATTTTAAATTCTAAGCTTGAATAACAATCATAGGGTTGATTCCTTCTCAAGTCCCATTCAACACCTGAGGCTCTTAAACATGGCCCAGAAAAACCCTTATTGATAGCATCCTCTTTACTAATCTTTCCTATATCAACACTTCTTTGTCTAAAAATTCTATTAGTTTCTAGTAGTCTCTCTAAATCATCAATTTGTTTTGGAAATCTTTTACAAAAAAGCACAATATCCTCTATTAATCCATCCGGCAGATCTCTATGGACACCTCCAGGACGAAAGTATGCCGAATGCAACCTTGAGCCTGAGACTCTTTCATAAAACTCCATCAAAACTTCTCTTTCTTCAAATAACCACAAGAAAGGTGTCATTGCCCCAACATCTAATGCAAAAGTTGTTAGATTTAATATATGATTTAGAATTCTTGTTATTTCAGAGAAAATAACTCTAATAAATTGACCTCTAATTGGAACTTTAATATTAAGAAGTTTCTCAACTGCAAGGGCAAATGCGTGTTCTTGACACATTGGAGAAACATAATCTAGTCTGTCAAAGTATGGTAAGGCTTGAAGATATGTTTTATTTTCTATTAATTTTTCAGTTCCTCTATGAAGTAAACCTATATGTGGATCAGCTCTTTCAACCACTTCTCCATCAAGTTCTAATACAAGACGAAGAACACCGTGAGCAGCTGGATGCTGAGGCCCAAAGTTAAGTGAATAGTTTTCTCTTTTAGTCATTCTTAAGGTTTGATTTTTCATCTCCTGGGAGATATTCACCCATTCCTTCCCAAGGACTCAAATTATCAAAATTTCTATATTCTTGATCTAATTTAACAGGTTCTACCACGATTCTACTTAATTCATTATCATACCTAACTTGAGTAAAGCCAGTGAGGGGATAATCTTTCCTGAGGGGATGCCCTTGAAAATCATAATCAGTAAGAATTCTTCTCAGATCTTGATGCCCCGTAAACCTTATCCCAAATAGATCCCATATCTCTCTTTCATACCAGCTAGCACATGAAAATATCTCATTCACCGTTGGAATAGCCTCATTCTCTGGCAATTTTACTTTAATCTTCAAACGAAAATTTTTTGAAATACTCAAAAGATTATAGACCACAAGAAATCTATCTACCTTTTCAGGATAATCAACAGCAGTTATATCAATAAGACATTCCATACTTAAGGAAGGGTTATCTTTAAAAAATAACAGAATTTTTGATAAATCTTTACTTGAGCAATTAAGACTTATTTCATTTTTTTCAATAAACAATTCAAACTTACAAAAATTGAGTAAGGTTTTAATGAGATCAAATATCTCTTTTACATATATATTATCTGCTTTACTCATTATCTGAAAATCTTATTATCTCTCATTATCTTTTTCTGGAGTTGAAGTATTCCATATAACAAAGCCTCAGCTGTTGGAGGACAACCAGGTACATAAATATCTACAGGAACGATTTTATCACAACCTCTTACAACAGAATATGAATAATGGTAATAACCACCTCCATTTGCACAACTTCCCATAGAAATAACCCACCTTGGTTCAGGCATTTGATCATAAACTTTTCTTAGTGCTGGAGCCATCTTATTTGTCAAAGTTCCTGCAACAATCATTACATCTGACTGTCTGGGGCTTGGTCTAAACACTATACCAAATCTATCAAAATCGTATCTACTTGCAGCAGATTGCATCATTTCAACAGCACAACAAGCAAGACCAAAACTCATGGGCCATAAAGAACCTGAACGTGCCCAATTAATTAGATCTTTAACTTTCGTTATTAAAAAACCATTTGAACTAACTTGGTTATTTAAATCGTCAAAATTTTTAGCATCAATCTTTTTTAATTCCAATCTAATGCTCCTTTCATCCATTCATAAATAAATCCAATTGTTAAAACAAGAAGAAAAATCATCATGGATATATAACCTAACAAACCAATCTCATTAAAGGCTAGCGCCCAAGGAAATAAAAAAATTATTTCCAAATCAAAAATTATGAATAATATTGCAACAAGGTAGAACTTCACTTGAAAACGAGTTCTCGAGTCGTCGAAAGGCTCAAAACCGCACTCATAAGTTGAGTTTTTTTCAGGATACGCGTTTCTTTGGCCAACAATAAGAGAGAAAAATATTGCTCCAATTGAAATACCAAAAGCCAGTAATAGAAAAATTAGTATTGGCACATATTCTATCATAATCATACTTTTCTATTATATAATAATAATAAAAGTTTTTTACAGTTAATTATTTAAAATGTTATTTACTTTATCAATACTATGCTTGTATGTGCCATAATCATCACTTAAGTTAAGAGTATTATTTTTTATTGCCATAATGGCATTAGATAGAAAGTCACATCCAGCTTTCTTTACCTTTCCTTTGTAATGATACCAAGACCCTCCATCACCTACACGACAAAAGGCATCATCTCCTATATAAAGATGAGTAATTAGGATTATTTTGGCATTAAAGCCTAAAGATCTCATAACATTGAGAGCTAGAGGAATATTTAATAATGGAACTTCATAAATCTTTCCACTTCCTGATATCACTATAGTTTCATTACTACCTAATAGGCCTTTTTTAGATTTTGGTGCAACTATAAATATTTCATAGGTTTGAAATTGATCAACTTTCCCTCCAAGAAGTGAAAAAGCTAGAAGTTTTGATTCAGCTACATCTGCAATACTAACTAATGAATTTTCGCCAAAAAAAAGATTTTTAACATCCTCAGGTAATAAAGATTCAATTATATTTTGTTGATATCCATAATCATCATATAATGACCTAATAGCCTCATCTAATGACATTGGGGCGGGAACCAATTGAGTCCTTATAAAATCTTGAGCAATTTGATTATTCTTATTTACTGCGTTTGCATAAAGTCTCAAAATATTATCAAATGACATTGCATAAGAACCAATTATTTGATCACCATATAGTTGAAAAAACTTGCATTCAGTTGGATGTTTTAAAAAAACCTTTGAAGATCTATCAATCAATGAAGTAATAGGTCCTTTTCCCAAAGAAGTAAATGTTTCTATTCTTATTTTAACTGGTTTTACATCTTTTAACTGTTCAGCATAAAACCTGATAGAATTTGTTGTCACTTCATCTGCAGTAAGCGAATTTCCACCGCCCCTTACCTCACCACCTCTTCGATCTTCGGGAACTGGGTTAAACTTTTTAAGCTTAAAATTAAGAAGATTGAGCAATTCTGAATGTTGAGAAACTTCACAAAAATCATCTGAACCTTCTGTTTCTTCGGGTGATCCAGGAATTGCAAAATCAATTTTGTCATCATCAGATTTCTCTTCAGTTTCCTGAGCAAATGATTTATTCAGAAAAAAAAGAAAAACAAAAAGTATTAAAACACTAAATTTATTCATTAAGGCTGATTATACATTTTATATTTAATGAATAAATAAAATTTTAAAGATAAAGAAAATGGGTGGCGGGAGTGACGGGACTCGAACCCGCGGCCTCCTGCGTGACAGGCAGGCGTTCTAACCAACTGAACTACACCCCCAGACTGGTGGGCGGTGAGAGGATCGAACTCCCGACATCCACGGTGTAAACGTGGCGCTCTCCCAGCTGAGCTAACCGCCCATAATCAAACTTGTTTATAATTTATTTTAGTTTATTTTAAAACAATTAATTTTTAATCTGTGAATATTAATAATCAAAATAAATTAATTCCAATTATGAATGACTAATAGAATTAAAATACTTAATAAAAAAATAACAAACTGCTTCCAGTGTAAGCGGCTGGTGGCATTTCGAGAAAAAATCGCATACCAAAAAACTAAAAGATTTATTAATGAAGAATACTGGGGTAAACCAGTTGTAGGTTATGGAGATAAAAGAGCTAGTATTATTATTCTGGGACTGGCTCCTGCTGCTCATGGAGGAAATAGAACTGGAAGAGTTTTTACAGGAGACAAATCTGCTGAATTTCTAATTAAATGCATGTACAAAGCAAAATTAGCTAATCAACCAAACTCAGATCATTTAGAGGATGGATTAGTTCTAAGAAATGTTTATATGACACCAGTATTAAAGTGTGTTCCACCAAATGATAAACCTAAGGCCGCAGAATTAAAAAATTGCTTTTCTTTCTTAACAGAAGAATTCAAAAGCTTAACTAATGCAAAGATTTTGTTGGCATTAGGAAGAATTGCCTTTGATGCCTGTCTAGATCTATTTCAATTGAAAAGATCAGAAAATAAATTTATACATGGCGATTCATACCAACTAAACAAAAAATTGAGACTTTATGCATGTTACCATCCCAGCCCTCGAAATGTTAACACTGGAAGAATTAACGAAGGTATGATGCTTAAGGTTTTAAATGAATTAAAGAAGGTGTAAATCACATCTCTTTAAAAAAGATGTGATTTTTTATTCTTAATTGAGCGATTCTTTCAAACTTTTACCTGCTCGGAACTTAGGCACATTGGCAGCTGGGATTTGAATCTGAGCACCGGTTTGAGGATTTCTCCCAGTAGTTGCTTTCCTTTTTGAAACTAGAAAAGTTCCAAATCCAACTAACCTAATATCACCGCCACTCTTAAGTTCTGAAGTTATAGTATCAAAAACAGCATCCACTGCTTTAGCACTATCAGTTTTGCTTAAACCAGTATGGTCTGAAACTTTGTTTACTAGATCATTTTTATTCACTCTAGACCCCCTTTTGAAAATTTATAAAAAGCATAAAATTAAATGCTGTATCAATACTACCCTAACATACAGGCTAGTCAAACACATTTTTAATGTCTTATAGTATTTTCTTTTTGATTCAAAGTTTTATCAGGTAAACCTAATTTTTTATCTTTAGTAGGTTTGTAGGGGATTATTTTTGATGTAAATGCTTTTTTTATGATCTCATTTGCATTTTCTACAAAATGTATCTCTATGGAATTAATAATATCTTTTTCATCAATTTCAGCTAAATCTTTTTTATTTTCTCTAGGTATTAAGACTTCTTTTATCCCACCTCTAACCGCAGCTAATAATTTTTCTTTCAAACCTCCTATTTGAAGAACTCTACCCCTTAAAGTAATTTCTCCAGTCATTGCAATATCATTCTTAACAGAAACACCAGTAAAAGCTGATACTATTGCAGTAAACATCGCTATACCCGCAGAAGGACCATCTTTAGGAGTTGCCCCTTCTGGCACATGGACATGAATATCATGTTTTTCAAATAGGTTAGGAGATATTCCAAACTTTGCAGAATTAGAATGAACAAAGCTTTGTGCAGCTTGGACGGATTCCTTCATAACATCACCAAGTTTTCCCGTGTAAATTGCTTTTCCTTTACCAGGCATTATAACTGCCTCTACTTGGAGAAGTTCACCACCTACTTCTGTCCAAGCCAAACCAGTTGAAACACCTACCAAAGGTTTACTTTCAATCTCACCATACTTAAATTTTTTTACTCCTAGATAGTTTTCTATATTGTTTTTGGAAACTGACAATGATCTTTTACTTTTGATTATTATTGTCTTCAGTGCTTTTCTGATGATTTTTGAAATTTCTCTTTCTAAAGATCTTACACCAGATTCTCGAGTGTAATAACGAATAATACTTTTAATTGCAGTGTCTGCAATCTTAATTTCTTTTCCTCTAATACCATTATCTGATAATTGTTTAGGAAGCAAGTATTTAGATGCTATATTCATTTTTTCATTTTCTGTATATCCAGAGATTCTGATGATCTCCATTCTATCAGCTAGAGGTTGAGGTATATTAAGCGTATTAGCTGTGGTAACAAACATTACATTAGATAGATCAAAATCAACTTCCAGGTAATGATCATTAAAGTTCTTATTTTGTTCGGGATCTAATACTTCAAGTAGAGCTGATGCTGGGTCACCTCTCCAGTCAGCACCTAATTTATCTACCTCGTCTAAAAGAAAAAGTGGGTTGGAGTGTTTAGATTTTTTTAAGCTTTGTATAATCTTTCCAGGCATAGAACCAATATAAGTTCTTCTGTGTCCTCTAATTTCAGACTCATCTCTTATTCCACCTAGTGATACTTTTATAAAAGGTCTTCCTAAAGCCTTAGCCATTGACTTTCCAAGTGAAGTTTTACCAACACCAGGAGGACCTACAAGGCAAAGTATAGGACCTTTTGGTTTTTTTACTCTTGATTGAACAGCTAAATATTCGGTTATCCTATCTTTTACCTTTTTGAGACCAAAATGATCTTTATCGAGTATTTTTTGGGCTTTAGATAAGTTTATATCAACTTCAACATTATCATTCCATGGTAATGATATAATCCAGTCCAAATAATTTCTTACCACTGTTGCTTCAGCAGACATTGGACCCATTTGTTTTAATTTTTTAATTTCAGATTTGACTTTTTCTTTAGCTTCATCTGACAAATTTATTTTTTTTACTTTCTCTTCAATTTCACTTATTTCATCTTTGACATCTGAGGACTCTCCTAATTCTTTTTGGATAGCTTTCATTTGTTCGTTTAAGTAATATTCTTTCTGAGTCTTATCCATTTGTCTTTTTACTCTGCCTCTTATTTTTTTTTCAACTTGAAGAACTCCAATTTCATCATCCATAAATTCAATTATTTTGGTAAATCTTTCTTTTATAGATACTGTCTCTAATAAATTTTGTTTTTCAGACAACTTATTGCCCAAGTGAGCACCAATTGTGTCCGATAACTTGCTAAGGTCAGTTATTTGATTTAGGCTGACCAATATTTCAGGTGGAACTTTTCTATTTAACTTAACATAATTTTCAAATTGACTTATTGCTGTTCTTGACAAGGCACTAATTTCTTTATCTTTGGAATAATCCTCTATTGGAATTGAATCAATGTATGCCTCAAAAAACTCATTATTATCTGCGAAGTGAGATATTTTTGCCCTTTCTATTCCTTCAACTAATACTTTTACAGTTCCATCAGGTAATCTAAGTAACTGAAGAATTGATGCAATAGTTCCAAAATTGTACATATCTTTAGGTTGAGGTTCATCTATATTTGCATCCTTTTGGGCTACTAAAAAAATCTCTTTCTCGTATTTTTCAGCAATATCTAAGGCTTTTATAGATTTTGATCTTCCAACGAAAAGTGGGACTATCATATTAGGAAAAACCACAATGTCTCTTAGTGGTAAAACACAGAATGGATCTTTAAAATTAGTCATCAAGCTTTTTTATTCATTACCTTGTTAGATTTATCATATATGTATAGTGGTTTGGAATTATTTTCAATAACTTCTGAATTAACAACAACCTCATTTACTCCCTCAATCCCTGGTAAACTATACATGGTATCTAATAAAATATTTTCAAGGATAGATCTCAGCCCTCTAGCTCCAGTAGTTCTTTCAATCGCTTTTTTTGCTATTAGACTTAATGCATCATCTGTAAATTCTAATTTAACATTCTCAAAAGCAAAAAGTTTTTGGTATTGCTTAATTAAAGCATTTTTTGGTTTTGTAAGTATTTCAATCAGACTATCTTCATCTAAATCATCTAAAGTAGCAATTACAGGGAGCCTACCAACAAACTCCGGAATTAAACCAAATTTTAAAAGATCCTCTGTTTCTAGTTGCTTTAAAATATGGCCTATTTCTTTTTCAGTTTTATCTTTAACCTCTGCCTCAAAACCTATACTTGATTTATCACCTCTACTAGAAATAATTTTATCAATTCCCGCAAATGCCCCCCCACATATAAATAATATGTTTGTTGTATCAACCTGCAAAAAATCTTGTTGAGGATGTTTTCTACCTCCTTGTGGAGGAACAGAAGCAACTGTTCCCTCCATAATTTTCAACAATGCTTGCTGAACCCCTTCTCCGGACACATCTCTAGTTATTGATGGATTATCTGATTTTCTACTTATCTTATCCACTTCATCAATATAAACTATTCCTCGTTGGGCTCTTTCAACATTATAGTCTGCTGCTTGTAATAATTTTAATATTATATTTTCTACATCTTCACCAACATAACCTGCCTCCGTAAGGGTAGTTGCGTCAGCCATTGTAAATGGAACATCAATTATTTTTGCAAGTGTTTGAGCAACTAAAGTTTTTCCAGAACCGGTTGGGCCAACTAATAAAATATTTGATTTTGAAAGCTCAACATCCGCGTTAATTGAAGCATTATCAATTCTTTTGTAGTGATTATGTACAGCTACCGATAAAATCTTCTTTGCATCATCTTGTCCAACGACATAATCATTAAGAAGATTATATAATTCTTTAGGTGTTTCAACATGACCAGATTTAGGAGAAGCAACAACTTTATTTTCCTCCCTGATGATATCCATACACAGCTCTACACATTCATCACATATGAACACTGTTGGACCTGCTATTAATTTCCTAACTTCATGTTGACTTTTTCCACAAAAACTGCAGAAAAGTGTATTTTTATTATTTTTTGAATCAACCATTAACTATTATATAATTATAAAATATTTGTAATACTGCAACCTTTATTCCAAATTTTAAAAATTTATTGTTTTTTTATGTCTGGTCTTTCTGATACTACTTTATCAACAATGCCAAACTTTTTTGCTTCATCTGCATTCATAAAGTGATCTCTATCCATCATCTTCTCTATAACGTTTAATGATTGTCCTGTGTGGATTTCATAAATTTTATTTAAGCTCTTTTTCAAATTTATTATTTCTTTTGCATGTATCTCAATATCAGAAGCTTGACCCTGAACACCTCCAGAAGGTTGATGAGTCATTACTCTTGAATGCGGCAAACAATACCTTTTACCCTTTTTTCCTGCAGTCAATAGAAGTGATCCCATACTTGCAGCTTGTCCTATGCAAACTGTTGAAACATCTGGTCTTATGTACTGCATTGTATCATAAATTGCTAAACCAGAAGAAACAGCTCCACCAGGTGAATTAACATACAAAAAAATATCTTTTTTTGGATCCTCTGACTCTAAAAATAAGAATTGTGCACAAATAACACTAGAAACAGCATCATTAACCTCACCAGTGAGGAAAATAATTCTTTCTTTTAGTAACCGTGAAAAGATATCATAAGATCTTTCACCTCTATTTGTTTGTTCGACAACCATTGGAATTAAAGAACTCATTTTTTACTCTCCTTTTTTTTATTTTCAACTAATTGCTTTTCACTTTGCAAAAAGTCGGATTTAAAAAGCTCATCAATAGTACAAGTATTATCTTTCTTGTTACAACTATTTACAACAAATTTCATGACTTTTTCCTCCAAAGCAACTCCTCTTAGATTATTCATTAGGTTTGGATTATTTTTATAAAATTCAACAACCTGTTTTTCTTGACCTGGATATTTACTAGCCTCACTAACTACCGCTTGTGTTAAATCAGAATCTTCGACAAGAATGTTATTTTTTTCAGATATAGAATTAATTATAAGACCCAATTTAACTCGTTTATTAGCTAATTCTTTTATTTCTGATTCTTTTTTCTTATCTTTAGAGTTTTGTTTTTTTAAAAAATCTAGCTCTTCTTCAATCATCTTCGATGGAATAGAAAACTGAATCTTTTTCAACATTAACTCTGTGGCCTCTCTTCTCATTTTTAATCCTGAAAGACTTTCAAAATCTTTTTTCATTCTTTCCTCTATTTTCTGCCTTAATTGAGATAAGTTTTTTTCTCCAACTTCTTCAGCTAACTTATCATCAATTGGAATGTTTTTTACTCTTTCTTGTATATCTTTAATCTCAAGTTTAAAAACAGCTTTTTTACTTGCAACTTTTTTTAACCTGTAATCATCAGGAAAAACTACGTCAATTTTCTTATTTTCTCCTATACTTAAGTCTGTCATCTGATCCTCATAGCCGGGAATATATTTATTAGAACCCAAAACTACAGTCTCATCCTTACCAGAACTCCCCTCAAATGATTTATTATTTATCATACCTTCATAATCAAATAAAATTAAATCACCAGATTTTGATTTCCTTTTTGATTTTAATGGAATAAATCTTTCATGTTTTTCTGCAATTTGCTTTAGTGAATTATCAATATCACTATTGGTTATGTTTAGTTTAGATTTTTCCAATGTTAAATCCTTAAGATCAATGTCAGGAATTTCCGGCATTATTTGGAAGTTTGAAGTAAACTCAAGATCTTTCCCTTCCTCATATTTTTTAATATCTACTTTTGGTTGAACCGAAGGTTTAAGTTTTTTTTCTTTAACAGCTTTTGTTAAAGACTCATTTATAATTTTGTCCAAAGTTTCGGATACAACATTTTGACCATATCTTTTTTTTATTATATCTAAAGGGACTTTACCAGGCCTAAACCCTGGAAGATTCAATTTCTTAATCAATTCGTTATATTTCTTTTCTAACTCAATATTAATTGATTTTGATGGTATTGTTATATCCCATTCAATTGTTAAGTCGTCTTTATTTTTTTTTTCTATAATTTTCATAACTTTGGTACGGGCGGAGGGACTTGAACCCACACGACATAAGTCACTAGAACCTAAATCTAGCGCGTCTACCAATTCCGCCACGCCCGCTTAAATAAATTATAAACAACAACATTATTAGATTTAAATCAATTATTTTTTTTTAAAGAGTCTATAACAAAAGGAATTTGTTTTAAAAAATCTTCAACCACAACATCATTTTTTGATTTGGAGATTCTACTCTGAATCCAGACTGATGCAAGAATTGCATAACTAAAATCCATATTTTGAGCTAAGAGACCTGCTAAAATACCACACAACAAATCACCAGTTCCTGCAGTTGCTAGGTTATTATTAGCTAAGTTATTAATCCAAATTTTGTTATTTGGAAACGCAATTACAGTATCATTTCCTTTCAATAAAACACAATTATTAATAAGCTTTGATGCTTCAATACACATATCTATTTTGGACATAGAGATAAAATTGAATACTCTCTTAAATTCACCAAAATGAGGAGTGATAATAATTTTTTCTTTAGTTTTAAGTAAATTGTAAAATTCTTTCTCAAACCCTTTAAATAAGCTTATTGCATCAGCATCAATTATGATTGGTCCGACAAATAATTTTATTATATCTACAATTTTTTTTTTATTGTAATCTTTTCCTAACCCTGGGCCAATAACTAAAACTTGGGCATTATTAATTTCACTAACAACCAATCTTTTTATTATCGTGCCAGGTTCAGATCCAGAATAAAAACTCATATTGTCTTCATCAACAGTAATTGTTGATAATCCGCAACCAACCTTTCTAGCAGAATATGCAACAAGTCGAGAAGCACCAGCCATTTTGCCACCTAAAACCATAACATGCCCCTTATCATATTTATGAATCATCAATTTGTGTTCAGGAAGTTTATTTTTAAAAGATGATTTCTTAATTAAACTAATTTTAGGTTCTATTTTTGATGGGGAGCCCAAATCTAAATCCATTTCTATAATTTTTCCCAAGAAACATTTTCCAGGTATAAGAAAATAACCAGGTTTTAAAGAACCCATTGCAAGAGTAGTATTTGCATTTATGCAAAGATTCATTACACAACCCGAATCACTATTAATTCCGCTTGGAATATCTACAGAAACAATATGTTTTTTAGAATGATTGATAAGTTCAAAAACTTTACAGAATTTTCCAGATATGTTTTTATTAAGACCAGTTCCAAAAATACAATCAAAAATTATTTCCGTTTCATTTATTAATCTTTCAAGTTTAGAAATATCTATTTTTTGTTTTTTATTTATACAGAAAGTTTTCGTTTTAATTTTACTTTTTAAAAGTTTATAGGTGAGTTTACCATCTTCTCCATTATTACCTGGACCACATACAAACAAAATTTTTTTATCCAAATATTGCTTTTCAATAAACTTAGAAATTTTTTTTGCGGCTTTATTTATTAACTTGTTAAATGAATATTTTTGAATATATTTATTTTCTAATTCCAAAGTTTGTTTAACATTTAATATTTTTAATTTAGACATGATTAAAAAAATCTTTTTACTTTTACTTTTACTTTTTCTTTTATCTTATCAAATAGCATTTGCTGAAATTAAAGTTAATTCAATTATATCATTAAAAAATAATATTCCAGATCAATGTGGGTTAAATTTTGTTTTAAATCACGAAAATTATTTGATAAATACATCTGTATCAATTAAAAAAAATAATGATAATGATAATAATACACTAACAGAATTTTTGGTTAAGTCTGATGGAGAAATAAGAAGTGCAGATATTTTAACATCCACATCTTCAATAACAAAAATTATAAATAAACAAAATAAGTCAAAAAAAGAGTTTCTAATAATCAGTAAAACAAAACAAGACTTAATGACATTTTTTTTTCAAGAGTTATTAATTGGTGGAGGACAGTTAATAATTAATGAATTATCACACCAAATTAAAGGTCCTATTGATTCTAAAGTCAGGTTAGAGTATCTTTTTTGTACAGGTGAAATGTTTTTACCAAATTATGATTGAAATGAAAGTATCTCTTAAGAAAATTAAAAAACTAATTGCTTCACCACTCAATGATCTAGTTTTTAAAGCTCAGAAAGTTCATAAAAAAAACTTTAAGAAAAGCGATGTTCAGTTAGCATCATTAATTTCTATAAAAACAGGATCATGTCCAGAGGACTGTAAGTATTGCCCCCAATCAGCTCACTACAATGTTGAATTGAAAAAAGAAAATTTAATTGATCTTGAAAAAGTAAAAGCAGCAGCGATTAGAGCAAAAAAAAATGGAGCAGATAGATTTTGTATGGGCGCTGCATGGAAGAAACTTAAAGATGGCAATGACTTAAATTTAGTCGTTAAAATGATAAAAGAAATTAAATCTCTGAATTTAGAAGCATGTGTAACTCTAGGCACTATAACGCAAAATCAAGCTAAAGCACTTAAGAAAGCTGGTCTAGATGCTTACAATCATAATATAGATACATCACCAGAGTATTATGGTGAAATAATATCAACAAGAAATTTTGAAGAAAGGCTTGATACCATTAAAAACGTTAGAGAAGCAGGGATTAGTGTTTGTTGTGGTGGAATAATTGGTATGGGTGAATCATGGCATGACAGAGCAAGAATGCTTGAAGTTATTGCTAATCTTAACCCTCAACCAGAAAGTGTGCCAATTAATTCTTTAGTACCAGTACCAGGGACTCCACTGGGAAATCAAAAACCAATTGAACCTATTGAACTAGTAAGAATGATTGCTACTGCAAGAATTATCTTACCAAAATCTAGAATAAGGCTATCTGCCGGAAGAAAAAACTTATCTAATGAAACCCAAATTTTATGCCTTTTATCTGGAGCAAACTCAATTTTTTATGGAGATTCACTCCTAACAACCGCAAATAATGATATGGAAAATGATAAAAAACTTATATCATCATTCAAAGAAGTGGATGAAAAAATTAATAACAACATCCACTTATAAAACTATTCTTAAAGGGAATTACTACTTCAGATAATTTTTTAATATCCTTTTTATTACTTTAAGAAAACTATGATCAATTGGGTTAATATTAAAATTGATTTCTAAAATAAATGGTCCAAAACTTGCAAAACAATCCTTGCAGTTAATTAAAATATAATTATTTACTAATTATGGCTAGAAATTTTGTATCAGTTAATAAAAAAAGTATTCAACTTGATGTATTTCATGGTTGGGACGTTGATGTTAAACAATGGTTTATTGACATCAAGATGGCTGGTTTTACTGGAGGGAATCTTGTTCAGTGGTTTCGTTCTGAAACAAATTATAAAAAAGTATTAAAAAAATTTTTAGTTTAAAATTTAAAATATTATAATTACTGGCAAATGCCAACCTTTGGAATAGTTTTATTTAACCCAGAAATTCCACCAAATACTGGGAACATAATGCGTTTATGTGTAAATACCGGATGCAGTTTACACATTATTAAACCAATTGGATTTGAAATAAATGAGAAAGCTGTTCGGCGAGCAGGTATGGATTATATAAAAGAAATCAAAACATCAATTTATGACAACATAGATGATTTTTTAATTGCTAATAATTTTTCAAGATACTTCCTTGTGTCTAAGTATGGTGAGAAAAGTTACGAAAAATACAAATATAAGATTGGGGACTGTTTCATATTTGGATCTGAATCAAAAGGACTTTCAAACGAAATTTTAAAAAAGTTTGAAAATTCACCCAGAATTTTTATTCCGATGACAAAAAAGAGTAGAAGTTTAAATCTTGCAAATGCTGTTTCAGTTTGTATTTATGAGGCATTAAGACAAAATAAATTTCAATTTTTGTAAATTATAAAAAATATGTCATGTTTTAAATTTAAAGAATAATATTTTACAACATTTTTAAAATTATTTTTAAGAAGTTTTAACATATACCATACTTCTGTATAATAAATGTTGTTTCTAATTGTTCTCTTTTTCTCAAATTGAAGATTAAAAACAATCCCTAAATTAGACTTTTCAAAACATTTTGATAAATTGTGTAATATATATTCCTCCCATAGAACTATATCATCAGTAACAGCATAATTGTAAGTACCAGACATTATTGAAACATCACAAGACTTTATGGGATGATTTTTTACAAAAAATTTCTGAGAAACAAATTTTTTTTTACAAAACTCAATCATTTTTTTGTTAATATCATAACCTTCATACAAATATATTTTATTTTCTTGCTTAAGATAACTCAAAAGTTCTGCGTACCCACAACCAATATCAGCTAACTTTAATAATTTTTTAGATGAAAAATTTTCCAGTAAGCTTGTTAAAATTTTAAATCTTTTGTACTGTGAAACTTTACTATTCCAACAAACTCCCAAAGGAGTATAGCCATTTCGTTTTAGGGCTCTATTATAGATACTTTGGATTAGAATGTTATAATATTTGAAAA
Source organism: uncultured Alphaproteobacteria bacterium (assembly GCA_902530985.1). Lineage (GTDB taxonomy): Bacteria > Pseudomonadota > Alphaproteobacteria > Methylaequorales > Methylaequoraceae > Methylaequor. The sequence goes on along the minus strand of CACACI010000009.1, from coordinate 29,583 downwards.
TAATTTTTTTGGTCATCTAAGAAAAGATTAATATTTTTTCTTGAATGATAAAGAAAATAATATTAATTAAAAGCCTATTGAAAGGTAATTATGAAAATTATAAGGTTTGCGATAAAATCAGCATTCTTAACAGGGGCTATTACTGCTGGAGCTTTTATTACTGGAGCTACAATAGGAATACTAGTAAATAAAGAAAAAGTCATAAACAAGTTTAAAAAAATGCAATTTAAGAAAAACAAATCCGCTTCCACAAAATAACTTGATTTTTTTTTTAGCGTACACCAACTATATAAATCTAATAACGGAGTTAAATATGAATAAACTTATTTTTACGCTTACTTTTACTCTTTCAATGTTTTTATTCACTAATTTCTCTAATGCCAATCATTGTAGTGGGGGGCATAAAGAAATAAAAGACACCTCAGACACATCAACAGAGGAATCAAAAGAAGCTAAATCCAATTAAAATTAAAGGCAGTTTTGACTGCCTTTAAAATCATGTTTGCAAAACCAAATCTATCAACTGCCAGAAAAAAGTTAAGTATATTTATTAACAATGGTTTGCAAAACTATTCTAAATCGAGAAATTTCGATTACGGACCTGGAAAAAGAAATAATGTTTCTAAAATGTCTCCATTTATAAGAAAAAGAATAATACATGAAAAAGAGATTATTTTATCTTGTCTAAAAAAATATGAGAAATTACAAATTGATAAGTATATTCAAGAAATATTTTGGAGAATATATTGGAAAGGGTGGCTTGAAGGACGTCCTAAAGTTTGGGATGATTATGTTTCTCATCTCGAAAAGTATAATAAAAATATATTTAACAAAAGTTTTTATAGAGACTATATCAATGCAACTAATGCACAAACAGGTATAAATTGCTTTGATCAATGGGTAATTGAACTTATAAAATATGGTTATCTCCATAATCATGCTAGAATGTGGTTTGCAAGTATCTGGATCTTCACATTAAATTTACCATGGGAGCTTGGAGCAGATTTTTTCTATAGAAATTTAATCGATGCAGATGCAGCTTCAAATACATTATCATGGAGGTGGGTTGCAGGTTTACATACTTCTGGAAAATATTATTTAGCACAACAAAGTAATATTGAAAAATTTTCAAATTTTTCTTTCCACAAAAAGAATCAACTTAAAAAAAAAATAGCCACCCCTATTCATCAATTTTATAAATACCAAAAACCAAATTTTTTAAATGAAAGTATAGATAATGTTAAATTTTATCTTATTAATCCTAACAATCTCATTTATGATAAAGAATTAATAAATAAATTAGAAAAAAATAAGGTTGTTTATTTTAATTTTTTTGATGATCCAAAAGCCAGTAAAACAAAAAAAAAATTCGAAAATGATGCCTTAGAAGAGTATTTTAAATATCTTGAACTAAATAATATTAAAATTAATAAATTTTTAAATGAAAAAGATTTTTATGAATATTTTAATCAAAGATCAAACCATTTGCACACATTCTACCCATGCATAGGTTATGAAAAAGATAGTTTAGATAAATTATCATCAGAAATGAATATTGAAATAAAATATATTTTTGATTCTTTTGACATAGAATGTTGGCCACTTGCAAAAAATGGTTTTTTTAAATTTAAAAACAAAATTGATTCATTTATTAATTATATTAAAATGAAAAAAGATTTGATTTAGTGTTTTAAATCAAAATATCTAACTTGCGTTTAATCATTAATTTTAAATTAGGAAGATTTAATAACAGTTTTTTATTATTTTTAAATTATTACTTATCTTTTTTATTATAGATATTATTAATAGATAAGTTAGGTTCTGAAAAAATGATAAATAAACGTTTGTTAATCTTTGCAACAATTATGTCTTTTTGCACAAGTACATTTGTATCTGCATTCATAGTTTTTTTAAAAATTGGATTCGATATGAATTTTCTAATTAAATGGTGGGAAAGGTTTATTATTGCATGGCCTGTTGTTTTTTGCTGTATAATTATTTTTGTTCCTTTAATAAACAAATTTCTAGATAAATTTTTTAAAAAAATATAAAGCCTTCAAAAGATATATATATATATATATATATTTGAAAATACTTAAACATGAAATTGTTAGAAATTTATTTGATAAAGAAATATTACAGATTTATGGAAATTTTTCCTAAAAATTACTATAATATATATGAAATGGGGGGGTGAAAAATAAAGTGGAGGAGAATTACTCTATTCAAGCTCTGAACTTGTTAGAAAATCTAGTGGATGAATATATAAATGTAATCAAAGATATCCACAAAATAGATGTTGTCCTAAAACAGATTAAAACAATAAGGGTTGAAGTCAATAAAAGGACCAGGTGGATAAGTGAAGTTTGTAATATTAGCAAAGAAGTTGCTAATAAAAAAATTAAAATTCTTATTTATAATGAAGATTATACAGTTCCAATAAAAGAAGAATTAGAAAATCTTAACCTAGAATTTAAAACGAATGGGCAGTTTATAGAAGTAAACCAACCAGAATTTTCATATAATGATTTAATGACTTTGGTAGATGAAATTGAATCAAAAAAGAATAAAATTTTATCTAAATGTTCTAAAGCTAAAATGGACCCGGTAATAAGATCTAAACACGCCGTAGAAAATGAGTTTATAGATCTAGCTGTAGCCAGAAAAACGTCAAGCAAATGCCAGGAAATTTTCGATAAGAATGAAGCTAAAATAAAAGAAATTACTATGAATAAAATTAAAAGTATTCTAGGACATGAATATTTTAAAAAGTTTCAAAAAGAAGAATTATTTGATTAAATTCAATTTATTTTATCAGTGCTAAAGCTTTGTTTAATATTTTTTCAGATTCATCAATATTGCCTGCATTAAGAGCTTCCTCGCCCAATTTTCGTAAGCTTATGACTTTCTCATAACTCTCGCTATTCATATCAGGCTTGATAGAATATAACTTTTTATCTATTTCTGCCATTGATTGATATGGACAAGATAAAGCCTGGAAAGATATCAGACTCATTGAAATCAAAATAGTGCTTAATATTTTCATATGTTTTGTTTGTTCTGTTAAGTTAATATAAAAATTAAATATACTCTAAAACTACTTCTCAGCGCAAGCGTATGAATTAATTTCTAAACCTACTGAAATTTCAGAAATAATTGGTTTTGACCATGCCATGTTCTAATCCTTTTTATATGTTAAATAATATGAATACTATATAGTTACTTAATTTATACTGATTGAAATATTCATCTCTTATTAATATTATGTATTAATTAATATGAAAAATTATTATCATATATTAGGTCTCTCATTTGAATCTGTTCCTGAAAAACAACTTATTGATGCGGCTTACAAGGCTCTAGTAAAGTTGTATCATCCTGATGTATATAAAGGTGATAAAAAATCTCTTAATAGAAAAATTACTGAAATTAACGAAGCATATCAGACTCTTAGTGATATTAAAAAAAAAGAAGATTACGACAACAAATTAAGAAAATTTCAAATTGAAAAATCTTTTGAATATTCAGATGAAGAATTTGAAGATAAAGACCTTTTCAATAATAAATATATTGACGAAGATTGGGAAATTGCTTTACTGGTTTATCCAGAGTTGGAAACAAAAAAAGAGATTCTCTCAAAATATAGCCAAAAACTAGGTTTTCAATTTCAATTTTACCTATTAGAAACTAAGGAATTCTTTAAACTTAATGATATTTCAAATCAATTTATTAATGCTTTCCTAGAAAGGAAATTTGGAACATCTTATGAAATAAAAACTCTTTCAAAAATTCTTATAGAAGGTAACTACAGAAAAAATGCAATTTATTTAAATAAATTGATAAAGGTCATTGGTTCAAAAAGCGAAAAAAGAATTATTAAAACATTTTTTAACCAATACCCTGATTTGCAAGATTCAATTTTAGAAGAGATGAGGTTTTACAAACCAGAAAGAATTCTTAAAATTCAAACTGAAAAACACCAAAATCTTATAGTTATTCTTTTGTCACTTCTTTTAATGATCTTTTTAGTAATTATGATAAATAGTTGATTTTATTTAACTATTCTTCTTTTGGACCTAAGTTTTCTTCCACTTCTTTCCTTGCACCTTCCGACTCAACATCAGATATATCTAATCTTCTAACCCACTTTCTAATTAATGTCATTTCTGGATCAGTCACCTCTGTTTCAGTAGATAGAACTTTTTCCCATAAAAACTCTACTAATTCATACTTCTCTCTATAAACCTCAACTTGTTCAACTTTTTTCGTAATTGAATAACCTAATTTCTTTTCCACAACTACAGTGATAGCATTTGAGGAAATACCGAATTGTTCACTAAAAACACTTTTTAAAAGTTTTAGATCTTCCTGAGAAATTTTTCCATCAATAGTTGAGCATTCTGTCAACATCAAACATAGTAGTACAGTTTTCTCAAATGCTTTTAATTTGTTATATGCAACCTTTCCAGATTCAATTGAGGCTATAGCTTTAATTATTTTTGCTCTTTCATTGCCAGTTTTTTTCGTATCATTTATATCTGGTTTTTCTAGTCCAAATTTTTCACCACTATCTTCTATCAAATCAATTTCAAAATCGTCTTCTTCACCTTTTGATAAAACCTTTTCCCATATATAGGCAAACATTTGAATTAAATCTCCCTCTAAAAACTTTTCTTTAAGAGTGTCTAGAGAAGAGTTATCTTTAGCCTGATCTAAAAGTTCTTTAGAGTAACTTGGATCAATTTCGAATTTATTTGCAAATGTTTTAGTTAAACTATCTGCATATTTAGAGTTTTTATTTATTTTATCTATACTCGCAGCATGGAGTATAGAAGCAGCCACAAACTTTCTCTCCTCAATTTTCAATGTACCAAAATATATTTTATTAGCATCATTAATTAAATGAGAAATTTCTGAAACAGAATTATTTACTTGCTTGTCATCAACAATATTTGATTTAGTTGGAGTATTTTCAAAATTGTAGTCAACCTTACAAGACTTGACCTCTCCTAATGGACTTATTGTCCTTTTTAGCATTGATTCATCTATAAATGAGTCATCAATTGTTTCAATTATAGCCTGAATTTTAACTTTCTTTACCATTTAATAACAATCAAATTTGATGTATATCGGAAAAAATGATTTTTTAGTCATTGTTTATTATTTAATTACTCTATTCAAGAAAAATAAATAAAATCTAAATACTTTGGGAGTATTTTAATCAAAAATATATTTAGTATATACCCTTCATACTGAGTACTTCCTCCATTTTTTCAGACATTTCAGATTTACCTGTTCTACTGTCTCCCACTGTTGCAACAGTGATATTGATTTCTCTAATTCCTTCTGGTAAATCTTTTTTTTTTTCTAAGGCAGCTTGTTTGATTAAATTTATCATATCTCTAGCTGCTCTTTCAGGACCCTCATGCTCAACTAAATCACGATTCTTAAAACCACACTTTTTTAACTTATCATCTGTATTTTCAGCATATACACCTGCCATTAACATACTATGCGCAACGCCTATTTTCATTTTACCAGATTCAACTCTTTTTTTAATAATATTAAAAAATTTCTTTTCTATAACCATAAATTTTTTTGATAAGTCTTCATGTTCTGGTAAGTCTTTCCAATTTTCGTCTTTAAGTAATGGAAATGGATTAGCCCAATAACTAATCTCGACTTTCCCTCTATGAGTTTGTGTGCTTCCTGCAGCTACTCTTGCACCTTTTCGAAAATGTTCTAAGGCTTCATCAACATCCATGTTTACATTCATACAAGATTTTCCAGGTTCAATTAAATCATAATTATTTAAATACAATAGAATATCCAACTCTGACCCTGTTGAAACTTCGGTATAGTCTGTAACAGGAACAATTTGACGAGCATTTGTTCCAGCATGTTTGTTATACCCTATTTCTCTGCCTTCCATTTGCATTTTTGTATGCTCACTAAAACCATCTAAGCATGCAAAAGCGCCCGTTTCTGTTCCAAAAAAGTATGGCACATCAACCTTAAAATCATTGAAGTCTTCAACGTTACCATTAAAAAGCGATGCTCTACCCATATCATCAGCTTTTATAAAGGAATCAGAGATATAGGGTTCGTTAGTTTTTGAATCAAATTTAACGACGTATCTTGTACAACCACAATGAAGAGGTAGATGATTATTTAAAATACAAAGTACATTATGCAAAGTTAATATAGGCTTTTTACCGTATCCAAAATACTTACAGTCATCAATATTTGGTATTAAACCAACTAATAGATTTTCAGTTTCATCATAATAATAACCTAAATCGTCCATTGAAGAGTGAGGACAACCAAATATAAATACTCCATCAGGTCTTTTTCCTGATAACTTTCTAACCTTAGAAAAAGGAAATAGGTTCAAAAGCCCTGGCTCCAATTCTATACATCCACGTGATTTATGAATATATGCAATTATGTTCCACTGCCCTACTTCAAATGGAATTGCAACATAGTCGCTAGGATTAAATTTTTCATTTTTAAAAGGATTTTGTTTTAAAGCAAAAAAAGGGAAAGCTCTCTTATTAGCATGAGTTGTATAATGAATGCCAGTTCTCATATCAGCATGAGTTGTTAGCGAAACCTGATTTAATTTTGAATAAGTTCTTGGCAGGTCAATATTAGACCCTGAGATCTCTCCACAAGTAACATTAGGTTGGCATTCAAGACCTTGGCTCCTTCTAACTCCAATACTAAAATCAACTTTAGATAAAAGAATGCGTCTCGTCTCTAAAATTAAATCATTGAGATTATGAGCTCGTTTACTTATCCTATCTTTAATTGATTCAGCACTTTCTTTAGAAGAGAGTATTTCATCATGTAGCTTGATTAACCTTGTATAAGATTTTTTTCTATAGTGATGAAATAAACCTTCAGCAAATCTTATGTATTCTTTATTTTTAGATATATTAAAACTAGATGTTGACTCTTTACTTTCAAGTATTTTAATAAAAGTCTTTGGTGAAACCTCTTCCACAAATTCTTTTTTATGCAACACCTCTTCCTTTTGATCACTTTGTTCACGAGATTTAAGTTCTTTAACAAACTGTTTTTTGTATATATTCAGATACTGTTCAAAAGCATTACTTTTTAGTAAATCTAATGGAGTTTTACAACCATCTCTAATTTCAAGGATTTCACTCATAGTCTATTAATTTCATGTATTTTATAAAAAATTATAAAAAAAAACTCAAGGAATAATTATTTCAATTTCTTTGAAAAGAGTTACAAAAGACGTTATAATTAATACTTTAAGATTTTTTTTTCTAATATTCTGTATATCTGTTTACTAATTCTTTGATAAGAAATCTATTAGATTTTTTTTTTGAATAGCAGTTTTCTGCGGTATTTAGAACAAACATTTGATTTTCATATCTAAAATCATTTAAATCCTGAGATTTTATTTCTTTTATTTTGCAATAATTAGCTAATCTAATTTCATTAAAAATTCTTATATTTTTATTATATGCTAAGGGTGCTAGATTTGATATTTTCTCTGGTATGAGGCCCAAAGGAGAGAAAAATCCTGATTCATATAATTTATTACTTAAAATACCTATAGAACTTCCAATAGCTAAAGATTGTATGTTTTGGATTGATGATCTAGTATTAGTCTGCAAATCATTTCCAAAATTATTAAAAATCATTTTTTGATCAAATGTTGTGGAAGTAGAATAGACATCTCCAAAAGTTAAAAAAAATGAAAAAATAAAATACTTTAAAAAAGAATTCATATTTTAATAATATTAAAAAACTAATAATATTCAATTATTTTCCAATTAAGGAATAAAGGTATTTTAAAATGAAGAAAAATATTTCTAATAAAAAAGTAATAGTTTTTCAGCATGTGGAGACAGAAAATTTAGAAAGAATCGAAGAATATCTATTAACTTATAATTTAACAATAAAAATAATAAAACTTTATTTAAATGAAAGTATTCCAAATAATTTAGAAGATTTTTTTCTCATGATTGTTCTCGGAGGTCCAATGGATACATGGATGGAGGAGGAATATCCTTGGTTAAAAAAAGAGAAAATAGCAATTAAAAAGTTTGTTATTGACTTAAATAAACCATTTATTGGAATTTGTCTAGGGTGTCAGCTGTTAGGGGAGATAATTGGAGGAAAAATTATAAAATCAAAAAAACCTGAAATTGGTTTTTATGACATTTATACTAATAAAAATATTTATAAAGATAAAAATTTATTTTTTTTTCCTAAAAAGTTTACTGTCTTTCAATGGCATAGTTACGAAGTTAAACAAATTAATAGTTCAGATATAAAAGTTCTTGCATATTCAAAAAGTACTATCAATCAAATTTTCCGTTATAAAACAAATGCATACGGAATACAGTTCCATATTGAATTAAAAGAAAACACAATTAACAAATGGTCTAGTGATAAATCATTTATGAAAACTCTTAAAAAAATATATGGCAAAGACCCTAATAAAAAAATAAAAAAAGAATATAAAAAACAATTAAATACAATGAATTTGATCTGTAAAAAATTTATCTTTAATTATTTAGACAATTTAAAAATATTAAAAAAGAATTAAAAATGAAAAAACAAGAACGAATAGATTTTATTTCTCAAACTTTAAATGAAATATATCCTATCACAACTATTCCATTGAATCATAAAAATATTTTTGAATTACTTATAGCTGTATTACTTAGTGCTCAATGTACCGATGAACGAGTAAACAAAGTAACACCAAAATTATTTAGCAAAGGTAAAAATGTTTTTGAAATAGCTAAACTCCCTCTTGAAGATATTTATAATATAATAAGACCTTGTGGACTGGCTCCAAAAAAATCAAAAGCAATTTTAGATTTGTCAAAAATTTTAATAAAAAAATTTAATGGTTCCGTCCCAAACAATTATACTGAATTAGAAAAACTACCTGGAGTAGGTCATAAAACTGCAAGTGTAGTAATGTCTCAAGGTTTTGGTCATTCTGCCTTTCCTATTGATACTCATATTCATAGATTAGCTCAAAGGTGGGGATTAACTAATGGTAAAAATGTTAAGCAAACAGAAAAAGATATGAAAAGATTATTTCCAGAGAAATCATGGAATAAGCTTCATCTTCAGATCATATATTATGGTAGGGAATTTTGTACTGCTCGAAGTTGTTACGGAATTATTTGTAAAATTTGTAAGAATTGTTTTCCACTTCGAAAAAAACCAATTAAAACCAAAAAATAGTTTTATTTTTATTATTTCATCTAACTTACTATACTAATAATTAAAAAATAAAAACAAGGAGATTTATTTGCAAGATGGAAATTTAGCATTATTAGGTTTTTCACCAATTTTGTTTGCTGGCATTCTATTAATTGGTTTCAGAGTAGCAGCTAAACATGCAATGCCTCAAGTTTTTTTACTAACTTGTTTTATAGCTTATTTTTTTTGGGGAGTAAGTAGTTATAGGATCCTTGCTTCAACATTTCAAGGATTGATAATAACTGCCAGTATTTTATGGATTATTTTTGGGGCTATCATGCTTCTTAATACCCTTAGATATTCTGGAGCAATAATGACGATAAGAAAAGGTTTTTCAAATATAAGCCCTGATCGACGCATTCAGGTTATATTGATCGCATGGCTATTTGGATCTTTTATCGAAGGAGTTTCAGGATTTGGAACTCCTGCTGCAGTCGCTGCTCCTCTGATGGTTGCTGTTGGATTTCCTGCATTAAGTGCAGTTGTATTTGGTATGATGATTCAATCCACTCCAGTGTCATTCGGAGCTGTAGGTACTCCAATGATTGTTGGGGTTCAAGGTGGTCTAAACAAAGCTTTGTTATCAGATCAACTCTTACAAAAAGGATTTGAATGGCATTCATTTTTTAAACTAATTGTATCTGAAGTTGCTCTTATTCATGCTATTTGCGGAACTTTTATGCCAATTTTATTAATAATGATAATGACCAGGTTTTTTGGAAAGAATAAGTCTTGGGTTGAAGGTTATACTTGTTTTCCTTTTGCAATTTTTGCTTCTTTAAGTTTCACAATTCCATATGCTGCTGCTGGAATTTTTTTAGGACCAGAGTTTCCTTCAATAATTGGAGGTTTGGTTGGTTTAACAATTGTAACACTAGCAATAAAATATGGCTTCTTAGTCCCTAAAGATACTTGGGATTTTGCTCCCCCTAGGGAGTGGCCATCATCTTGGATTGGAAATATTCAGATATCATTAGATAGCATTAAAGGCAAAAGTATAAACAATGTAATGGCATGGTCTCCATATATTCTTCTTGCTATTTTATTAATTGTATCAAGAACCTTTGAGCCTTTAACAAATTTATTAAAATCAATTAATATTAATTTCCCTAATATTCTTAATGAAGAGAAGATAAGTGCAGGTTTCCAAATTTTATATTTACCTGGTGGCATCCTATTAATTGTTAGCCTATTAACATTTCTTATACATCGGATGAGTTTTTCAGAAATTATGAAAGCATTTAAAGATTCGACAAAAACTATTTTAGGTGCTGGATTTGTATTATTATTTACCGTCCCACTGGTAAGAATTATGATTAATTCTGGAATCAATGGAAATGATATTGTCAGTATGCCAATTGCAATGGCAAAAGGAATGTCAGATTTAATGGGGCAAATATATCCCATGTTTTCTCCACTAATAGGTGCATTAGGGGCATTTCTAGCAGGATCTAATACAGTGAGCAATTTAATGTTAAGTCAATTTCAATTTGAAACTGCAAATTTGTTAGGTTTATCTGGCGCTTTAATGGTGGCTGCGCAAAGTATTGGAGCCGCAGCTGGAAATATGGTAGCAATTCACAATGTTGTTGCTGCTTCTGCTACTGTTGGTTTGCTCGGCAAAGAGGGTATAACATTACGGATTACTATAATTCCTACGTTATATTACCTTTTTTTGTCAGGCGTAATTGTCATGATTCTTTTTCATGTTTTTAGTATTACAGATCCATTAATAAATATACATTAAAGGAATAGTTGAAAATATTTAATCAACCCGCTTGTTTATATATAAAAATAATAATACTAAGGTGATATTAATTAAGGAGTTTTTAAATGTTCGTTAGAGTTGTAAATATAAAATTCTCTTCAAAAATTGAAGCTGATGCAATGAATGCTCTTGCAAAACATGAAATGATAAATAATTTACCAGGTATATTGTCAATTGAAGTCGTAAGGATAAATGACCTTCACAGTATTGTAATCAATAAGTTTGATTGTAAAGATTCAGCTGAAAAGTCTAAAGAGATATATATTAACAAAATGAAATCAAATCCTAATATAAAAGTAGAGATTTTTGAGGGTGATCGATCATTTATAGTCGAAAATTCTTAAACTATTATTTTTAATAACTAAATAATAAAGAATATTTGGCCTAGCTATTTCAAAAAAAGTAATAAGTTAATATTAATTTTTAAATTAGTTATTTTAAATTATGAATGCAATTGACATAAAAAATCTAAACAAATCATATGATAATGGTTTTAAAGCTTTAAAGAATATAAATCTCACTGTTAAAAAAGGAGAAATATTTGCCCTGCTAGGGCCTAATGGAGCTGGAAAATCAACACTTATAAATATAATATGTGGAATCACAAAAAAAAGTAATGGAGAAGTAAAAATTTTTAAATATGACAATATATTACAATACAAATTGACAAGGTCATTAATAGGTTTAGTTCCTCAAGAAATTGCCACAGATTCTTTTGAAAAAGTAATAAATACCCTAAAATTTTCCAGAGGTTTATTTAATAAAAAACCTTCACAAGACTATCTAGATTTTGTTTTAAAAAGTTTAGATTTATATACAAAAAAAAACAGTCAAATACGAACACTTTCAGGAGGAATGAAAAGAAGAGTAATGATAGCCAAAGCATTATCTCATGAGCCCAAGATTCTTTTCTTAGATGAACCAACAGCTGGGGTAGATGTCAGTTTAAGAAAAACTCTCTGGAGGTATTTAAACAAGTTAAAACAAACTGGTGTCACGATTTTTCTTACGACTCATTATATTGAAGAGGCTGAGAATTTAGCAGATAGAATTGGTATTATTAATAAAGGTAAAATAATTATTGTTGCCAAAAAAACAGATATTCTAGAAAAACTAGGAACAAAAAAGTTAATAATTAAATTTAATAAAATGGTAAATCTTTCAAAAATTCAAAAAAAATACGACCTTAAAAAGATAGGTAAAAAGATTATTTTTACATACGATTATAAAAAACAAAATGATGATGTATCAAATTTATTATCTGAATTATCTAATAATTCTATTAAATTTGAAGATATTGAAATTGAAAAGAGTAATTTAGAAGAAATTTTTTTAAAATTATTAGATAAATGAACATTAGAGGTATTCAGGCCATATATATATTCGAAATGTCAAGAGCATTTAGGACAATTGCTCAAAGCATTGCATCACCAGTATTATCAACAATCCTGTATTTTATTGTATTTGGATCAGCTATTGGCTCAAGAATTAATGATATCGATGGAGTAAATTACTCGTCTTTTTTAGTACCTGGCTTAGTTATGTTAACGATTTTAAACCAAAGTGTTTCTAATTCCTCTTTTGGAATCTATTTTCCAAAATTTAGTGGGACAATTTATGAAATTTTATCAGCTCCGATTTCACCCTTTGAAATTACATGTGGATATGTCTTTGCAGCTGCTAGTAAGTCAATAATAGTTGGGCTAATAATTTTAATAACATCATCTTTTTTTGTGGAAATTAATATTCTACATCCCTTATGGATGTTATTTTTGTTGATATTAATAAGTGTAACATTTAGCTTATTTGGTTTTATAATTGGTATTTGGGCAGATGATTTTCAAAGAATTCAACTAATTCCCTCATTCATTATCACCCCTTTAACTTTTCTTGGTGGAAGTTTCTACTCCATAAATATGTTACCAGAATTTTGGCAGAAAGTTTCCTACTTTAATCCAATTGTGTATCTTGTTAGTGCGTTTAGATGGAGTTTTTACGGAAATTCTGATGTAAGTATCTTCATTTCAATTTTTGCGACATTATTATTTTTAGGATTTTGCATTTTCTTAATCGCTTTTATATTTAAAACTGGTTATAGAATAAAAACATAAAAATTTAAGTACAAAAAAACTTTATATCAAATTATTGGAATAAAAGAAGAAAAGAAATAACATAAAAAATAATTAATTTAGAATAGTTCTTAATTAGATCATTGAATTTTTTTTTAATACCTTTAATATATAAAAATAAAATTTCATGAATGCACTCTTTTCAGTTATAAAAAACAATAAAGCTATATTTATAGCCAATGATGCCAGACTAATAAAAAAATGTCTTCTGGGCTTCTTAATTTTGTCTTTTTCATTTCAATCTTCAGAAATCGGATTAATTGTCCGTCAAGTTCTAGTCGATGCCTACTTACAAGTGTCAGTTTTCGTTGGTTTTACATTATTTCTTTTTATAGGACTAGATGTATTAACAGGTTTTAATGTAGAAAGGTTTTTAAAAAAAACAAAGAAGTTTCATGTACCCATCTCAACCCTATTAGGTGCTCTTCCAGGTTGTGGTGGTGCAATAATTGTAGTTACTCAATTTATTCAAGGAAGAATAAGCTTTGGTTCATTAGTAGCTGTACTAACCTCAACAATGGGAGATGCTGCTTTTCTTCTATTATCACAGAGTCCAATTGATGGAATGCATATATTTATGATTGCATGTACAACAGGTATTATTACTGGTTACTTAGTTGACTTTTGTCATCATAGCAATTATTTGAAAGTTAAAAAGAATTTCAAAGTAGAATTCGAAAAAATAGAGCGCACATTCATATCTAGATTAAATTATATTTGGCTTATTATTTTTTTTCCTGGTTTTGTTTTTGGAGTAATGTCAGCTTTTCAATTTGATATCCATAAATTTACAATTTTAAAAAACTTTAATAGTGCAGAATTGATTGGTTCAATTGGTGCTATTATCTCGATTTTTATGTGGACTTTAAATCCATTAAGTGATTTTCAATGTTCAACAGAAAAATCAAGAAATTTTCTATCAAGAGTAATTGATGTCACAAATTTTGTAACAACTTGGGTTGTATGTGGATTTTTATTTTATGAGTTGCTTCTTTATTTTAGTGATATTGACTTAAAATCTTTATTCCAAGTTTGGAACATTTTTATTCCACTAATTGCCATTTTGTTTGGATTTATTCCTGGATGTGGTCCTCAGATTGTCATTACAACATTTTATTTAAATGGTTATATCCCATTTTCTGCTGAAATTGGAAATGCGATATCAAACGATGGTGATGCTCTTTTTCCTGCTATTGCGCTAGCACCTAAAGCTGCCATTTATGCTACCTTTTACAGTGGTCTGCCAGCGATTCTAATTGCTTATAGTTACATGTACTTTTTCGAATAATTATTTTTTTTAGCTAATTATTCATTTCTAAAATTTTTTGTTTTTTTTCTGCATCAGAAATCATTTTAGATAATCTTTTGTGAAGTTGAATAGCCAAAGATTTTATAATATTAGTTTCATCTTTTATTATTTCACTTAATTTATCAATTTTCATTGATAGTTTTTGATTTTTCTTTTTTCCAAGTTCTACAGATAGTTCTTTAATTACTTTTTGTGTTTCTAATCTAGAATTGTTTACCTTTTCTGTATTTGTATTTGAAGATAAAAGGTATTCTTTTAAAAAAGATGGATTTATCTCTACAACTTCAGACCCTGAAATAGCTCTAACAGTGGCTTTTCTTTTTTCCCCTAAAATTAAACTAAGTTCTCCAAAAATATCACCTGTAGACATTGAACCAACTACTTTCTTGTCTATTTCCACATTAAATGATCCAGAAATAATTAAAAAAGCTGACTTACCTTGTTCACCTTGGTTTACAACACACTCTCCTGGTAAAACTGTAACTTTGTCATCAGTTTTATTGGAGGAATTGTTATTCTTATTTAATTTTTCATGTTTAACTTTTTTATTATTCTTTTCTTTTTTTAATTTAGAACTTTTTGAAGAACTATCATTCCTATTGGATTTATTTTTTAAATCTATCTTTAAAATCTTATCTTTATTGAACTCCTTATTTTCAACTTTCTCTTCAGTCTTTATATCATTTCTTCTTTTCATTGAATTTGAATAATTCAAGAAAACCCTTAATTCATGAATTGAAGACCTTAGTTTATTAATTCTTTCGTCGTTTATTTCACCCATTTTTTTTCATCCTAACACAACAATAAAGTTTATAATGTTAAATAATTAAAAATTTAAATTCTATTGAATTATGAATATTAATAAACCACTGGCTAAAAAAATTTAAACTCCTGACATTATATTCTAAAAATAAAATCTCATATTATTTTATTGGTTATCCAAATACTTTGATATGGAAGTAAATTAATTTCACTATCTATTTTAGATATTCTTTTTTTTCTTAATATATCAAACCATTTATCTGTAGAAATTAGATTAATATCATGTAAAAAGAATTTTTTTTTATATTTAGTTAAGTTACTTACACAAAAAATACTCTGACTTCTATCAATACTTTGCCTCCAGATACCAAAAAAATGATCTTCTAATTGTAATGTAAACTGGGTTGCATTTGGATGAAAAGCAGGTTGTTTTTTTCTCAACAAAATAAGTCTTAGCAGAGCTTTATAGATTTTACTATTAATAGAAGATGAAGTTTTAAGTTTTTTAATAAGATTATTAAATTCCCAATTCTTTCTATTAATAGATCTATAGGATTTTGTTTTTTTGAATTTTTTAATGTCATTCTTCGAACCAACAAGGTTTTGAATATAAACAGCTGGTATGCCTTCCATAGAAAATAAAATTTCATGCGATAAAATAAACCTTTTTAATTTGTAACTATCTTTTCCATCATAAGTTTGAGAAAACGCATCCAATAATGTGGTGTTAACTTCATAAACATTCTCTTCTTTATTAGATGATCTATAAGAAAGATAAGCACCTGATTTTTGAAGGGTCTTAAAAAATTTATTTAGTTTTATTTCAGGCACAATACCCTCTAAGGGACGCATCCCAATACCATCATGAGTTGATAGGAAATTTAGATAAGCATTTCCGATCTGAGCAGGAGGCATGCTTCGTGACCACTTTTTCAGATAAAAACTACTTCCTGAAATAATTGCATGTATTAATAAAGGGGCTAAAGAAAAATTATAAATACAGTGGGCTTCATTATTATTACCAAAATAACTTAAATTTTCGTCACTTGGAATATTTGTTTCGGTAATGATCATTGAATTTGGTGAATACTTTTCAACCAAAAGCCTAATCAACCTCACTATACCATGTGTTTCCGGAAGATTGATACACTTAGTTCCAATTTCTTTCCAGAGAAAGGCTACAGCATCTAATCTCAATACTGCAGCGCCATTATCTATATAAAATTTAATAATTTTAAAAAAAAGAATTAAAACTTTTGGATTTTTAAAATTAAAATCTACTTGATCATGACTAAATGTACACCAAACAAAACCTTTTCTTCCATCCATTGTTATTTCTCTTGATAACTTTGATGTTCTTGGTCTTACAACTTTCGATAAACCTTTAAATTCCTTTTTACTAAAAATAAAATAATCTGACCCTGGTTCATGATTTTTAAGAAAATTTTTAAATAAATAATTGGTAGATGAACAATGATTAATGACTAAATCAATCATAATCTTAAAATTTGACGATATTTTCTTAAAATCTTTCCATTCACCATGTTGATTGTCTATTTTTTCATAATCAATAATAGCAAAACCATCATCAGATGAAGATGGGAAAAATGGTAGTAAATGAAGAAAATTAAAATCCTTGCAATATTTATTTAAAAAAGAATTAAGAGTAGTGAAATTTTTCTGTTTTTTTTTTATTATTGAATCTACATAAGTGATCAAAAAGAAATCTTTTTCACTCCACAAAATGTTTTGAGACTTTTTTTTAAAATCATTTGAAAAAATTTTTCCTATTTCTCTCGATAATTTACTAATTTCTTTCAATGAAAGATTTTTATATATCCCACTAAGGTAATTTTCAATAATTTCAGATCCTAATTTTTTCATAAAAAAAAGATTAGTCTTTATTATCTAATTCTACAGCTAACTTTAATTCAGCTAAGAAATTTGGAAATGCTGTATCAACTCTGTTCCATGTAGGTATATTGGGAGATTCCATAGGAGAATCTAAAAAAACTTCGCCCGCTTCCATTATATTTCGTGCGAACAACTCAACAGCAGACTCTTCCTCATGAACGTCAATCTCAAAAGAATTCATCATTGCATCTTTTTTATAAATTTGCACAAAATCTAGTGCTTCACGGAAATATGTCGCTTTTAATGATCTAAAAATTGACATAGAAAATATTTCACCTTGAGAAGCAAGCTTTCTTATTAAAACTTTGATTATGTCAATAGACATTTTGGACAATCCCTTTGTTTTGTCATCAATAGATATTTCTTGATGTTTGTGATCATAATTATCTGCAATGTCTACCTGACACAATCTATTTCCAGCATAATTTCTAAACATCTCTGATAAAACTCCAATTTCCAGGCCCCAATCATATGGAATTCTTATATCTTTTAGAACTCTTCTTCTAAATGAAAATTCTCCTGCAAGTGGATAACGAAATGAATCAATGAAAGAAATAAACTCATTGTTACCAATTGTTTTTTCTAAGGCTCTTAATAAAGGTGTAACCAATAATCTTGAAACTCTTCCTTTGACTTTGTTTTTAGAAATCCTGGGATAATAACCTTTGCAAAAGTCAAAATTAAATTTTGGGTTTGCAACAGGATAAACTAATCTTGACAGCAAATCTTTTTCATAAGTAATAATATCACAGTCATGCAATGCAACTGCCTCAGTATTTCCTAAAGACAAAATATAACCCATACAGTACCAAACATTCCTTCCCTTACCCATTTCTTGGGGAGCTAAATTGTTATCTAATAACTTTTTATCCAATTTCTTAAGATTAGGCCCATCATTCCACAATATTTCATGTTTTTGTGGAAGTTTTGAAAAAAATTTTTTGGCGTCTATAAACTCCTTTTCGTTAGCTTTATCTAAACCTATTACTATGTTTTGCAAATATTTTACCTTGCTGATTTCATCTATTATCTTAGGAAGTGCAACTCCTTTTAGCTCGGAATATAGTGATGGGAGGATTAAAGTTATTGGTCTAAATTTGGAAAACTCTAAAATCTCATTTTCAAGATCCTCGCTTGTTCGTTTGGAAAAATTATGAAGGGTAGCGACAATTCCATTTTGATAGAAATCAGAAATTTTTCATCTCCTTATTAAAAATATATTCTAATGATTCCTTCCAACCTTCTGGAGCAATCATTTTGCTTTTAAAAATTTTTTTATTTTTTAAAACAAATTTCATATTTGTTTTTGATTTAATGATACAGCCGAAATCTGTTAGTTCAAGCATTGGTATATCATTTTCGCTATCTCCCATTGAAATTGTTGTAAATGAAGATTCTAAAGAATTTCTAATTTCTAAGAATTTTTTTAATGCCAATCCCTTATCATAATTATCTGAAACATGAAAAAACCTTCCACCTTCTAAAACTGAAAAATTTGAATTAATCAAGTTTATCTCATTCTTAAAATCCTTTTTTTTTTTTAATGAATCTTCCCAATAAATTGGGTTTGTAAATTTTCTAAGTTTACTCAGCTTTACATCATTAATTGTTAAATTTGTAATTTCTTTGATTTTTTTTTCTGATAAATCATTATAAAACCTAAAATTATATTTTTCTTTTAAATGGTCTAGTGATTTTACTAACAGTTTAGGATCAAGTTTCGATAATTTAAAACCAAAATGTTTTTTATATTTAATAAATTTTTTATTTATTAATTTGTCTTTAAAATAATTCAATGGAAAAAAAATACATGCTCCATTCTCAACTATAAATGGATAATTTAAATTTATTTTATTTTTAACCTTAACGATTTCCTCATATGTTTTACTTGAAACAAATATGATTTCAAATTGAAGATCTAATTCATTTATATAATTTTTTAATGTACCAAAAGAATAAGTATCATTATTTAAAAAAGTACCATCGAGATCTGAAAAAATTAAAAATTTCATTTTTATATATAAATATATTTTATGAGAAAAAATCAATCAATGAGAAAATATAAGGGGGCCTAGTTTAAATTTTAAACATATAGTCGCACAAAGCAAATAAACATCTTGATTTATAAAAATATAAGTTATAACCTATTTAAACGTTCAACCTTTATGGTCGGAAGTAGGTTTGACACCGAAGGAACGCATTCAGCTGTCTTTCTACTCCGATAATGAGTAAAAAGAAAATGTATAATGAAGTATATAAAAACTTAAAAGTTAGAAAATTTTATGACAAAATATATGATTGGGCAAAATCTTTACCAGAAAATATAATTGTTAAAAAAAAAAATGAAGCTGAAAATCTTTTTAAAAAGATTGGCATCACATTTTCTGTATATAATAATTTTGATTCAACTGAAAGATTAATTCCTTTTGACATGTTTCCTAGAATAATTTCTGGAACTGAGTGGAAAAAAATTAAAAATGGAGTGGTTCAAAGAGCTTTAGCTATTAACGCCTTTTTAAATGACATTTATAATTCTGGTGAAATTGTAAAAGCAAAAATAATACCTGAAAACTTAATCTATAAAAATCCAGCATATGAGATCAAAATGGTTGGATTTAAAGTTCCAAAGAGGATTTATAGTCCAATAATTGGGTCAGATATTATAAGGGTTGATGAAAAAATATTTAAAGTTCTTGAAGATAATTGCCGAACACCTTCAGGCGTTTCATATATGATTGAAAATAGAGAAATAATGATGAGAATGTTTCCAGAGTTATTTGAAAAATTAAAAATTGAAACAGTAGAAAACTATCCTCATTACTTATTAGATGTCTTAAAAAGTTTAGCTCCAAAAAAGTGTAATAAAGA
Organism: uncultured Alphaproteobacteria bacterium; assembly: GCA_902530985.1. GTDB lineage: Bacteria > Pseudomonadota > Alphaproteobacteria > Methylaequorales > Methylaequoraceae > Methylaequor. The sequence continues at coordinate 9,575 of CACACI010000009.1, read as the reverse complement.
ACCAAAAGTTGTGATTCTTACTCCTGGCTCATTAAATAGTGCATACTATGAACATAGTTTTCTTGCAGACCTTATGGGAGTTGAACTAGTTCAAGGAACTGATCTTTTTGTTGATGAATCAATAACATATATGAAAACAACTAGAGGTCCAGAAAAAGTAGATATTATCTATAGAAGAATTGACGACAGATTTATTGACCCAATATCTTTTGACAGCTCTTCACTTATTGGAATCCCTGGTCTATTTGATTCCTACAAATCTGATAATGTGAATATTTGCTCTGCACCTGGATCAGGTATTGCTGATGACAAAGCAATTTATTCTTATTTACCTGAAATAATAAAATTCTACTTAGGCGAAGAACCCATATTAGAAAACGTAAAAACTTGGAGATGTTATAAAGATGATGAAAGGAAATATGTTCTAAACAATCTGAACAAATTAGTTGTAAAAGAAGTACACGGCTCAGGTGGCTATGGTTTAATGATTGGTAGCAAATCGTCAAAAAAACAAATTGAAAACTTTAGAAAAAAAATTCTATTAAATCCTGAAAACTATATTGCACAACCTATTCTTGAATTATCATCGGTTCCGATCTTTGATAAAAATAGATTATCACCCAGACATGTTGACCTAAGACCATTTTGCTTGGTTGGGGCTAATAAAACAAAGTTAGTTAATGGCGGATTAACAAGAGTGGCACTAAAAGAAGGTTCATTGATAGTTAACTCATCTCAGGGAGGTGGAGTTAAAGATACTTGGGTACTGAATGAATAATTAATTATGTTAAGTAGAACTGCAGAAAATTTATTTTGGTCAGCTAGATATATCGAACGAGCTGACTCATTAGCTAGACTATTAGAGGTTGGTTATAGGATTTCTTTGATTCCCAACACTGAAGCAGGTTACAACAATGAATGGGAATCAATTTTAGAAACATCAGGAATGAAAAATGAGTATTTAAAAAAATATAAAAATATATCTAAAGAACAAATTATTTTTTATTTACTTTTTGACCTAGAAAATCCGTCCTCAGTTAAAAACTGCATAACATCTGCAAGAGAAAATATCAGAATGGTAAGAACTGCAGTTACTCTTGAGGTTTGGAATGCAATTAATACTTCCTTTCACGAATTAGACAAAAATATGAAAGATACTAAAAATATCTTAAAAGAATTACCCGAAATTATTGAATGGATAAAAAAACAAGTAAATTTGATACGTGGCACAATACTTAATACTCAACTCATTAATGACGGTTATGATTTTCTGATATTAGGAACTTATTTTGAGAGGGCGGATTTCACTGCTAGAATAATTAATGTCAAATATTTTATCTTACTTCCAAGTATAAATTATGTTGGTAGCGACATAGATAATTTTCAATGGAGTCTAATGCTTAGATCAATTTCATCATTTAGAGCATTTCAGTGGGCATATGGAGGACAGGAAATAACATACATAAAAATTCTAGATTTTTTAATTCTCAACATGACATGTCCAAGATCGTTAATTTTTTCTGTAGAAAAAATTCATCATCATTTAGATAGATTAACTAAATTTTACAAACAAACTTCTACTTCAAAAAAAAAGATTAGATCGATATATAAAAAATTGAAAAATTTAAATGCCAATAGGATTTCTGATATTGGTTTGCATGAATTTCTAAAGTCCTTCATTGAGGAAATAAACTTTGTATATAAAAAGTTTGAGCAGAAATATTTTTTTGGTTTAGAAACATGAAAATCAAAATCTCTCACGCCACAACTTACAAATACAATTCAATCGTTCCCAAGATAATACAAAGTCTTAAACTTTACCCATCAATATGTTATAATCAAGAAATTATCGAATGGAACACAGCATCTAGTAGTGGAAAAATAATTGAGTCTCATATTGATTCATTAGGACATAGAGTACAAAATATTTTTATCAATAATTTTAGTGGACAATTAAAAATTTCTTCAAAAGGTATTTTAAAAACAAAAAATTTATCAGGTGTTGTAAAAGGATTGAAAGAAAGAGTTAATCCAATTTGTTTTTTAAGAGGAACTGATTTAACAAAACCATGTAAAAGAATTAAAAGGATATCAAAAGAAGTTGAAAAAAAAAATACAGACCAAATTGATTTAGCTCATAAACTTAATTTAGTAGTTTCAAATTCTATCGAATATGTAAGTGGTTCAACAACAATATCTACGAGTTCTGAAGAGGCTTTAAAACAAAAAAAAGGTGTTTGTCAAGACTTTGCGCACATACTAATCACTGCTGCAAGGCTTAATAAACTTCCAGCGAGATATGTAAATGGTTTTTTATTAGAGGAGACGAATTCTGGCGAAAATACAACTCATGCATGGGTAGAAATATTTATAAAGGATTTAGGTTGGGTAGCATTTGATCCATCACATAAAAAATGTATAGATGAAAAATATATCAGGGTTAGTACTGGATTTGATTTTTTAGACGCCTCAACAATTAAAGGTGTAAAAACTAATTATGAAGGAAATGAAATTTTAGAATCAAAAGTTTCTATTAATCACTGTCAATAAGGAATTATGAAAAGAATTAGAAAAATAAGAGTATTAAATATTTCTCAAATTTCACCAAATATGAAAAGAATTACTTTTTCAAGTAATGACTTAAATGATTTTCCAGAAAATGAAAATGGTGGATATATTAAATTTCTATTTTCAAAAAACTTATCTCATAATAAAGATTCTGTAGTTCGACCATATACAATTAGAAAGTTTAGAAAAAAAAACCTTGAACTTGATGTCGATTTTGCACATCATTCTGGAAATCAAGGATATGCAACAAAATGGGCTTCTCAGACTAGAATTGGTGATGAAATTTTAATTTCAGGTCCAGGTTTAAAACAAAAGATTAATGTAAATTCTGAATGGTTTTTTTTTGTGGGTGATATGACAGCATTACCTGCAATAAGTGCATATCTTGAAGAACTCCCTAAAAGTTCTATTGGATTTTCAGTAATAGAAATTTTATCAAAAAATGATCAAATTAATTTAAAAAAACCAAAAAATATAAAAATTAAATGGGTTGTCAAATCAAATCAAAATGAAGATTCTAATTTATTAGATACTGTTCGAGAACTCAAATGGTTAGATGGAAATCCATATATATGGGTTGCTTGTGAATTTAGTAAGATGAAAAGTCTGCGAGATTTTTTCCAAAAAGAAAAAAAAATTAATAAAAAAGAAATGTATATTTCAAGCTATTGGAAATCAGGACTTAATGAAGAAGAACATAAAGTCATAAAGAAAATAGATGCTTTAGAATGGGTTGGTTAAGGGGGATGAAGCACCTGACTATTATTAATAGTTTCCTAACATAAAACCTTTGATTCTCAAGGCTTTAACTTACGAAATTACTATTTGATAAAATTTTGGTTCCTTCTTCTATACCTTTAATACTTAAGGTTACCATTCTTTGGTTAAAGATTTCTTTGATAATACAAGTTGAATAAGTAGAATCCCAATACTTTTTGGAGTTTGGGTTTATCCACAAATTTGATGGCCACTTGTTAATTGCTCTTTCAAGCCAAACTCTCCCAGTTTCCTTGTTGAAATGTTCATTCCCTCCTCCTGGTGTAAGTATTTCATAAGGGCTCATCGCAGCGTCACCAACAAAAATACATTTATATTCTTTACCGTATGTCCTCATAATTTCTGTAGTTGAAATCCTCTCTTCCCACCTCCTTATATTATTTTTCCATACTCCCTCATATAAACAATTGTGAAAGTAGAAGTGATTTAAATTTTTAAATACATTTTTTGCAGCATTGAATAACCTTTCAACCTTTTGAACATGATCATCCATTGAACCGCCAATATCTAAAAATAAAAGTATTTTTATATTGTTCTCCCTTTCTTTTCGAGTTTTTATATCAAGATAACCATTTTTTGCAGTATCCTTAATTGTTTCTTCAATATCGAATTCTTCTTCTATTCCAGTTCTAGCCCATTGTCTTAATCTTTTTAATGCAACCTGAAACCCTCTATTATCTAATGCTTGATTATCATCAAGATCTTTGAAAATTCTTTTATCCCAAACTTTTACGGCTTTCCTATATCTACTTTCATGTTGACCTATTCTTATTCCCTCAGGATTATAACCATAAGAACCAAAAGCAGATGTCCCACTAGTTCCTATCCATTTATTACCGCCTTGATGACGATTTTTTTGTTCCTTAAGTCTCTTTTTTAATGTCTCAATTAATTTCTCAAAATTACCAAGTGATTTTATTTTGTTAATCTCTTCTCTTGAGAGTTGTTTTTCAAAAAGTTTAAACAACCATTCTTTTGGTACATTCAAAAATTTTAAAACATCCTCTATTTCCACTCTTTCAAGAGATTTAAAATATTCTGCAAAAATAACATCAAATTTGTCAATTAATTTTTCATCTTTTATCAAACATGTACGAGCTAAATAGTAAAATTTATTTATATCATATTGAACAAAATTAAATTCTAATGCTTTTAAAAATATAAGAAACTCATTTAATGAAACAGGTATTTTAGAATTCTTTAATTTTAAAAAAAAATCTAGAAACATTATTACTTATTACCTCTAGACATAAATGCAATTTGCTCAAAAAGTTCAATATCTTGCTCGTTCTTTAACAATGCACCATAAAGTTTAGGGAGGAGTTTTTTTTCATCAACTTTTAAATCTAAAGGGTCTATATCTTCTATTAAAAGAAGCTTTATCCAATCAAGAGCTTCTGAAGTTGAGGGTTTTTTTTTCAACCCTGGAACTTCTCTAATCTCAAAAAATGTTTTTAGAGCTGAATCTAATAGGTTTTTTTTTATATTTGGAAAATGAACCTCAACAATTTTTTTTAAGGTCTCTATTTCTGGAAATTGTATATAATGAAAAAAGCATCTTCTAAGAAAAGCTTCAGGTAATTCTTTTTCATTATTTGATGTTATAATAACAATTGGTCTTTTTTTGGCTTTTATCAATTGACCTGTTTCGAATACATAAAATTCCATTTTATCAAGTTCTTGTAACAAATCATTTGGAAATTCAATATCTGCTTTATCAATTTCATCTATTAAAAGAACTGATTTTTTATTTGTTTCAAAAGCATTCCATATTTTCCCTTTTTTGATGTATTTCACTATATCTTTTATTTTTTCTCCTAGTTGACTGTCTCTTAATCTACTTACAGCATCATACTCATACAAGCCTTGCTGAGCTTTGGTAGTAGACTTAATATTCCATTCAATGATCTCAAGATCTAAAGCATTAGCAACTTGTCTAGCTAATTCAGTTTTTCCAGTTCCTGGCTCGCCTTTGACCAAAAGCGGCCTTTCCAAAGCTATAGCAGCGTTAACTGCTACTGTTAAATCTATAGTTGAAACGTAATCTTTGGTTCCAGAAAATTCCATAATCTTTTAGTCTCCTATAGTTAAAACAAAATAATATATAATTTTCACAATGAATTCTAGCAAGACTATATCTTAGTTTAAAAATTAAATAAACTGGGGTGGTGGTTGATGACATTTGCTTCTTAGGCCTTGGGAACAGAAAATTTCTTACTAATTAAAAATAATTGAGACTGCATTTGTAATATTTTGGCCCCAAATATCATTTACATAGGTTGCAATATCTCTTTTTTTATTATCCCATTTTAGAACTGCATTTGCTTTAATTTTTTTTTGATTGATTAGGATAATTGGTGAATGATCAAAATTAAAATAAAGTGCTGCTCCTGAATAAACTTTTAAATTGTCAGCAAAACTCCATTGACATTCTTTTTCCCTACATGGAATATATTTATCAACAGAATGAATTATTACATCCGCAAGTGAGATTTTTTCTTCTTTTCCAAGAAATTTATATGAAATGTTGTAATCGGGATCCTCTAAAATCCATTTTTTTGTTTTTGGGTTAAGTATTTCTAATAATGTATGAGATCCACTATTCTCTGAAAAAAGGTTAACGATTCTTGACTTATAATCTAAAATTTGAAGAATTCTTTGCATCACCAATGCTCTTGCAGAACAAGATAAAGCAGGTGGTGGACCTTTTTTACTATAAAAATTAATCATCATTTCTAATGTTTTATTTGAATCATTTTCATTAAAATTATCTTTTTTATCTCTTCTAATACTATTTGTATTTACAAACAATCTTACTTCCTCAGTTAATAAATCAAAATCTATGTAATCTTTGGAAAAGATATGTTTTACTTTTGTATGATCAATTTTAGTATTAGAGTTTTTTAGCCAGGAATGAAAACTGGCAGGAATATTAAATTTTTTAGAATAATATCCTGTGGTAAAAGCTAAAATAATTAGGATTAGGAAATAAAAGAATCTCATATGTTAAAATATCATAGAGAAAAAAATAATAAAATGATTAAGTAAGTATGCTTTTATTATAATAGTTTTTATGGAGTGGCTGTGGGGATTTAAACCCACGACCTCAAGTATCAACGAGCTAGGCTCCTATTTAAATTCTCAAAAATATATTAAAAATTGATCAAAATATAGTTAGAATTATTATATCATGATGCATATCAAAAAGTTCTTTTTACCTTCAGTTTATTGGCTTGTTATTTTTCTTTATATTTTTCTTCTTATGATAGGGCCAAGAGTGCCAGATGATAAACAAAAAGATTTTTGTGTTAGAAACTTCTCTATTAATATCTATCTTGGTCACAGCATGAACTGTGATTCAGCTGACTGGATTCTAAACACTAGCAACCCTAAAAGGCTCTATGAAAAGGATTCGATAAGACAACCACGCCCAGGTTTAATTTTTACGACATATTGGATTTCAAAATTCATCAATTATTTTGTAAATGACACCAATTATCCAAAAAGTTCATTTATGAAAAAAGAAGATGGGTCAAATCTAAAAATCCATGAAGAATTCAACCCAAAAATAATTTTCACTAGTTATTTTTTAGTTAACTTGATGATTTTAGGTTTGAGTATATATTTTTTCTTTAAATTATTTGGATTTTCGGTTTTTTCAACTTTAACTTATCATAAATGGTATCTCTGGCTTTCATTATTAATTATTTTTAATAATACAGTAAATCAATTCCTTTACTCTCCCTCAACCAAACTCTTAAATATTTTTTGCGCAAGCACAACAATATATTTTTCATCTTTACTACTACAAAGTAGAATTTTTGCTAAAGAGCTTATCCTAGTTTTTTTGGTTCTTGGTATTTTAATGCTTTTTTATGCAAGTTTTATTGTTTCATTTGTTATTTTGATTGCTTTATACTTCTTCAATTCTTTTAAAAAAGAAGAGTATTCAGTCTTATTATCAAAAGTCATTTTATTCTCTTCATTATTCTGTCTACCATATCTAGCCTGGTATTTTTACATTTACAACCTTAACAATTATTTTCATGTTTCAAACTTTACAGAATATAGATTTATTATTTGGATATTTCCTTTTTTTAAAGATAATGGCTTTTTTGGAACTATTATCAAACTGGTATCTGATTTCTTTGATTTTTACAAAATTTTTTTTAAAGAGCATTTATTTATATTTCTATTTACACCATTAATTTTTTTTCATCGAAGATTTAATAGAAACTTCAATGATAATATATATAAATCAGCAATATTTTTTTGTTTTTTATTTTCATCTTTTTTTGTAATGCTCGGAGGTCATAGGCCTATAAATATAGTGTCTATTTTAATCATTCCTTTTGCAATAATGCTGACTAATTTTTTAAGAAATAACATTCAGAATTGCTTGAATACAAAGGTTGCTTCAAGTTATTTTTTTATTGTATTAACTCTATACAGTATTTGGTCTTTAATAAAATTTGGTCCATACAGTTAAAAATTAAGTTAAATAAATTGGATTGAACCTACAATTTTAGAAATGAAAAAAAATTAGATTCTGATATTATACCATCTAGAACAGAGCATTGTGAAAATTGTGTTTATATTGATTCAGCATCAACCTTACTCAATAATGTGGTGGTTTATGGGAATTGACCCCCGACTTTGTACCACAAACCAACTAAAAAATTGAACTTTTTAAGATTGCTAAATTAAATGAATAAACTTATATATGAAATAGTAATATTTGGAAAAAACTATTAATAATAGTAATCTTTAAAATTTTTTTTTAACAATTAAACTATGATATTAAATTATATATTGTTTTGTTAAATCAAAATGATTAATTAATAAAAATGACAAAATTTATTCAAAAAATAATTATGCTTTTGGCTATTTTTTTTACTACTTTTGAAGTTCATGGAAAAACCACAAATGTATTAAAGTTATCTTGTGAATATGATCCAGATTTAATTAAAAGTGAATCAAAAAGTCTCAATTCTTCAGAGGTTAAAAAACTGGATACTTTACAAATTTGTAAATCTTTTAGTTGCAAAGATAATGTTGAGATTCGCAAAGATAATAAACCTAACGGTGAAATTGAATATAGGTTAAGAAACTCATGGTTTAATCATCAAGGCATATTACTTGATGATTTTACACTTACTGAGAATACGATTTCAATTAATACATTCGTATCGCAAGCTTATTTCTTAGAATCCTATTTAATAGATAGAGTTACAGGAAAAACAAAAAGAACGTTCTACAGATTTGATAATCCCGATTTTTTTTACAGCATTCAAAAACTCAAAAAAAGTAAGACTATTGATAAACCTTTATTTAACAAAAAAGGTAAATTGTCTCTCAAAACCATTAAATCATTCTCTTTAAAACCCTGGGAAATATTATATTTTGAAGGTAAATGTCTAGAAGGAACTGAAGTATAGCGATTTTATAGTTTTATGAGTTTTTACCAAAGGGTTTGAACCCCGGATACACGGTACAGCTAGCCTAATGTTCTGACAAAATGAATAAAGGAAAGAAAACCTCTTAGGCAATTGATATTATTAATTAAGTGGCATTTAAATTGCTAACATTTAACTATGGATGCAAATGATATCAAAAAAACAGAAACTATAAGATTTAAAGAATATCTAGAGATTGGTGACGTTTACTATCAAGGGAATGATATTGACTCAGCAATAAAAAGTTATTTCTCTGCTCTTAAAATTAACAAGACACATTACAATATATTGCGAAATATATACATCAAATTTTCTTCAGCAAAAATTTCAAATGCTAATAAAAAAGTAATGAAGGAAATTTGTTTATTTTTTTTAGATCAACAAAATATTTGTCATAGGTATGGTTTTGAAAATTTCTTAAGATTTACTATTTATAATGAAAATAGAGACTACATTGAAACCAGTAAGTTTAATAAATGTTATAAATTTAATGATAAATTAATTTCCATACTAAATGATAAAATCCTTCAACTTATTCTAAAAAGATGTTTAGTAGTAGATTCTAATTTAGAAGAATTCTTGACTCAAATAAGAAAAATTTTATTAGAAATCTACACTAGCAAAAAAAAAAATGTCATTAAAAAGTTCTACAAATTTTTAATAAGCTTTGCTGAGCAATGTTTTTTTAATGAATATATTTTCAAATCTACAAAAAAGGAAGAAAAACTCTTATCAAAAATTGAACAAAATTTATATAAAAAAAGAATAATTGAC
>CACACI010000008.1 GCA_902530985.1 uncultured Alphaproteobacteria bacterium | reverse complement strand
TATTTTTTTTTCAAAAAAAAGAAAGAGAAAAAAAATAATTTAATGCATGAATAAATAAGTATCATATATATTAGTTTTTTTTCAAAAAAATTGTCATTTGTAAGTTTTTTGATATCTTTAACTAATTTTAATCATAAATTTAAATTTCAAATAAATCTGAGTTTTATAAAAATGAATATCCTTGGAATAACTCTTTTCACGCATGATTCTAGTGCAACTCTAATTAAAGGAGAAAAAATTGTTGGTTGTTGCGAGGAGGAAAGATTTACTAGAGAAAAACATACATCAAATTTTCCAGCAGAGTCAATCAAACATCTTTTAAGTGAAGGAAAAATTGAATCTAATAAAATTAATCAAGTTGTTGTTCCCTATCTTCCAATGAAAAGTTATTTATCTCGAATCCTTTTCTGTTTGGTAAATAATAAAAGTATAAATGCAACTATAAAAGCTATATATGGAGATTTAATTCTTTTTTTTAGAATTAAAAAAAGAATTAAGAGTTTATTTGAAAGACACAATTTAAAATTATCTAGTGATTGTCAAATTACATGTTTTGAACACCATTTAGCACATGCAGCAAGTGCTTACTATGTCTCTAATTTTAAAGATGCTGTGATAATTACTTGGGACGGCAGAGGAGAATGGCCTTGCTTAACTGTATCAAAAACTAAAAATAATAAAATTATTAAAGTTCTAGAGCAGTCAGCTCCAAATTCTCTTGGTTTATTTTATGAAAGTGTCACGAAATATCTGGGGTTTAAAGATTTTGGTGATGAATACAAAGTAATGGGGCTCTCCGCATACGGTAAACCAAAATATTACAATGAAATAAAAAAAATTATAAACCTAAACGAGAAAGGATTCTTTAAAATTGATGCCAAAAAATGGAAATACAATATTTATAAAAGAAATATTGGAGATGGATATCGTTTAAAATTGAAAAATATAGGAAAGAGAAAAAAAAATGAAAAAATTAATAATAAACATTTTAATTTAGCCTCTAGTGTCCAAAAGGTTTTTAATGAAATTGGTTCAAACTTTGTAAAAAATATTCATAAAAAGTATGATTGTGAGAATCTATGTCTTGCAGGAGGAGTTGCTCAAAATATTGTAATGAACCAAAATATATATCTTAAATCAGGTTTTAAAAATATTTTTGTTCAACCTGCATCTCACGATGCAGGACTTAGTCTTGGCGGTGCTTTGTTAGCTGCTAACAAAATTGGATTAAAATTAAAGAACAACGAATTTGATGCTTTCTTGGGAAAAAAATTTAATAATATTGAGATTAAATCTATACTCGATACATACCAGATTCCCTACGAACAATCTAAAAATATTTTTGATACAACGGCTAAAATTATATCAGAGGGCAATGTTGTGGGTTGGTTTCAAGGTAAAACTGAATTTGGTCCAAGAGCGCTTGGCTCAAGAAGTATTTTAGCAGATCCAAGAAATAAAAATATGAAAAAGATTGTTAATAAAAAAATAAAATTTAGGGAGAGTTTTCGTCCATTTGCACCATCTGTCTTAGCTGAATTTTTCAAGGACTATTTTGAAAAAGCACCAGAAAATGAATTCATGTGCTTTAGTGCGAATGTTAAAATGGATGCTAGAAAAATTATTCCTTCCGTAACTCATGTTGATGGTTCAGCTAGACCTCAAGTGGTTAAAAAAAATAATTTACTTTTTTGGAAACTAATAAAAAGTTTTCATAAAATTACTAATGTACCCGTATTATTGAATACATCTTTTAATGTAAAAGGTGAACCTATAGTTAATTCACCAACTGACGCATTAAGATGTTTTTATTCATCTGGACTAGATTATCTAGTTTTAGGAAACTTCTTGATAAGAAAATAATTAAAAAAAAAATACCTTTATCAATACTCAAGGATTTATATAGCTAATTGAGGGAGAGGTTCACTATATGCTCTAGTAGGAACTTTTTCGTTTTTTTTCAGACCTTTTACAAACATTTTTCTTTTAACAAAATGGTTCGGCTTAATAGTTTGGGGAGCAAATCTATTATCCACAAATATCTTGGTGGAGAAATGTTTTACCAATGCATAATTACAAATTCCAACCCAGTCATCATAAAAACCTCTTGAAGAAAAATTAATCACATGAATTAAATGTAAAGAATTAAACAAATTTATCTTTTTTTTAAAAAAAATATAAGCTCTACCAGAAGGTGAGGATATTATTAATCCTCCAATTTTGACATGATCATTGATAATATTTTCATGCTCTGTTCCTATAAAATTACTTATTGCATCATCACCATATTCTAAACCTCTGTCTAATTTCAATCCTATATTAAGATAAGTCTTATAAATATTTGTACCATCATCAATCACTTTAAAACCAAAACGTGGAAGGATTCTTTGAACATTAATTGAGGCACTGAAATTTGTATAAATCATTGATTTATTATTAATGAAACTTTTTAACAAACCCAAACTATGGGCTCTATAGTCAGAACAAACAACCCAACTTGTCATATTAACAACCAATTTATTTTTGTGATAGGGACTTTTATGAGTGATTGCCCCCAAAAAACCTCTTATCTTTTTATTTTCATCTTTAATACACCAACCATAAAAACTTTCTTTTTCTCGAGTTAATGTCAACTTCTGAAGTCTAAAAATGTTATCAAATTCATCTTTCTTAATTGATATATTTTTATTAAGAAATTCAATTATGTCGTCTTTATCACCTTTATTAACTTCTAGGAATTTTGGCATTAAATATCAAGTTCCTCCTGTTAAAAAAATATTCTGCCCATTTATAAATGATGCCTCGTCACCACAAATATAGCCAATTGTTTCTGAAATATCCTCTGGAACAGCCAACCTTCTGGTAGGGTTTTTCATTGCTTCAACTTCTTTAGCTCTATGTGGTATCTCTGCTGTAAAGTTTGTAATAACAAGTGAAGGTGAAATCATATTAGCTGTTATACCTCTTGAACCTAATTCAACAGCAAGATTTTTAACATAACCCCACAAGGCATGTTTAGACATTAAATAAGAAGACCAACCCTCTTGAGGGGTATCCTTTAGTGCTGATGTTCCAATAAAAATAAATCTTCCAAATTTCTTTTTAATCATCTGTGGCACAAGTAAATTCACAATCTCGATTGCTGACTCACAACTTATTCGCATATGTTTTCGCAAATCTTGAATATCAATTTGTTCTGCATCATTACGCTTTAAATCTGATGATGCACAATGAATAAATATATCCAAAGGACCAAGATTTGTAATTTTTTTTTTCCAATTTTTTAATGGATCTAATAAATCAATTTTTATTAGCTCACATTTAACATTAAATCTTTCTAGATTTTTTTTTATTAGTTTTGATTTTTTATTATCATTCCTATAAGTAATAAATAAGTCATACCCATTCTTAGCTAATCTTTGACAAACTGCATTTCCTATAGTTCCTAACCCACCAGTAACTAGAGCTCTTTTAGATTTTTTTCTTAACACTTTAGTTGTTAACTCAACTCCAACTTTTACTTTAGCCATACCTTCCATCACTTTTATATTATTTTGGTTAAATGCAGTAGTCTTTAAACTTAGTATTTTAGCACCAACTGAATATGCTGCAATCTCAAGAATTATTTTTATATGATCATCTAAAAATACTGGATGAACCCAAGTAATTTCTTGACTAAGCCAAATGGCTCCACAACCAGGAATCTTGGTCCCAATCATCTGAGATATTTTGGCCATTAAAATTACCCCGTGGGCAACTTGCTTTGGGTGACCATATTTTCTAGCTACCTCTTCTTGCAGATGAATAGGATTATAATCTTCAGAAAAATTTGCAAAATTCTCAATTAAATCTGCTTCAACATCAAAACTAGTCACAAATTTTTTCCCAACAATAAACTTTTTCATTCTTTTATTTTTTCTAAAACTATTTCTTTGATTAATTTATATGAGAGCATATCAGTAATATCATCTGCAGAAAAACTAATTTCAAATTCATCTTCAATTGCTGTTGCTAAATTTAATTGTTGAAGAGAGTCCCACTTTTCAATTGTATCAGAACTTGATTTATCTGTTATTTCTGAAATATCAATTTCAAAAATATCAGCTAAAATTTGTTTGAGTCTGTTTTCTAATTCTTTTTTCATTGCTTTTAACTTTAATATGTTGTGGCCTATTTACAGGATATTTATAAATATCTCTAAACCATTTGTTATTAAAACCATTTGAACTTTTAAATCCTCTTTTAGAATAAAAATCTGAAACTTGATGATTTTTCTTACCCTCGATATATTCACCTTCTAATATAATCTTTCTGTGTTTAGATTGACTCTTAATTCTTTCACAAAGTAAACTTAGAAGTAAATCTTCTACATTCCTTCCAAGAACTCGACAACTTAATAAAAATGAATCAACTTTCCAAGAAGCAAAACTTTGATTAATTAATTTAGCTATTGCAACACCTATTAAACCACTATCTCCAAATTTGTCACTTAACCTAAGTGTAATACCAATAGCACCATTACTTAACATTTCTTTTATTTCAGATTCTTTATGTCTTCTAATGGTCAAGTTAAATTGATTAGTTTTTCCAAGTAATTGAACAACTCTTTTTAAATTTGTTGAATCAATCTCCTCTAATTGAGCTTTCATTTTTAATCCTTTAAGGAATTGTTCAAGAGAATTGGACTTATCTTTTTCTTTTCTTCTTTTACTTTCATTATAATACATTTCAGCACGGTTTTTATCTTCATTTGAAATAGATAAAAAATCAAAAGCTTCCATCCTTTCCAGACAGTCTATATATTTCAGAGGATCTTCAGGTAAGTTGGGAACTGAAACTTCAGGAATTTCATTTTTTATCCATTCTCTTTCTACAGGGTTATCATCAACAAAAACTATAGAATCTAATCCAATATTGAGTTCGCTCGCAATTTGCTTAATATTTCTAGCTTTATCATTCCAGTTTATTCTAACTGATGAAAAATGTTTTGGCTTAAGAATAGAGTCCTTATGACTTTTTAATGTATTGATCACATCTATTTCATTATTTTTACTAGCCAAAGCTAATATGACCCCTCTTGACCTTTGTCTCAGAAGATATTTATGAAATTCTTTAAAAACATTGCCTGGGTATGAATCTGATAAATCTATTCCTCCTAAACCTTCCTCTCCGATAACACCACCCCATAAAGTATTATCAGCATCAACTACAATACATTTTTTAGGAATAGAAAAAATTGCTGATATATACCTTGCAATAACTTTTGACAAAAATATTTGACCTTTCTGTGATTGTCTAATTTTAGCAAGAAAGAAAAATCTACTATCAGTCCAGTTAATCGAACCAAAACTAAAAATAGTATTTTTATAATCAAACAAATAGCAGTCTTCAATCTTATTACAAAATTTAATTAACTTTAAATTAGCGTTATTTATTATAAAATTCATACTTCTTGTATCCTGTGTATCAGAAATCAGCTTTGGGAAAAAAGAAGATAGTTCTAAATTTGAGGATAAAATTACTGCATTACTTTTTTTTCTTAACTCAAAAATCCAATTCTCAAATCTTTTAAGAAACTTTTGAATAGTTGTCTTATTTATAAAGCCTAACTTGTCTTCACATAAGTCTTCTACCAAGGGAAATAAAATAACTACGTCAGGTCTAAATTTGTAGAGATCTGAGCCTGTATCTAAGATTTGTTGTTCAAACTGGTTTATTGGAAAAAATTTAAAATTTGAATATATTCCTCTCCTCGCAAGTTCAACAAATAAATAATTTTCAATTACATCAATAGTAAAACTAGAAATAATAGCTATTTTCTTCTTTTTTAGGTGAGATTTATTATCTTTTATTCTTTGTGACAATTTAAAATAGGTAGCAGTTTTTAAATTTTCTTCATCAAAGAACTTTTCTTCAAACTCAAAGTTTATCATTTACATATTTTAATTTTAAGACACCATCACTACAAGTTATTTGACTAACTTGTTTATATTTCTAGAGTTTATTTTTTGCTTCACCTTTTCTTAATTTTTTCAAAATAGATAGAAACTCTTCTTCTGTATACCCAGTGATTTTAAGGTAATAATCAAGAGCCTTTGGTCTCTTAGAATCATATTTTTTTGCTATTTTAAATGCTTCTTCCCTAGTCATCAGTCCAGCTCGCACATCTTGACTAACAAAATCAGTACTTCTACCGTAACCTCTTTTTATGAATTTTGAATAATCATGAACACCTGGCATACGGCACTCTACACTTTTATACCTTTTGTAATTACCTTCAACATCATCTTCTTTCCACCCATATTCTTTTACGAGTAAATTCATTTGTCTTTCGTGATCCCAAAACAAGAAATCTCCAAGATATATAAATCTCACATCAGCCTTATCTAATTCATAAGATTTTGGAGCTTTAAATAAAACCATTTCTTGTTTCTCTATGTTTTTACCTGTGACTGAATCCACAGATTCTTTTCCATGAGAACCAATTGCTGTTTTACATAGATTCGAAGCTTTTCCATCTTTAAATTTTTGTTCTCCAAATGTATCTCTCCCTGAAAACTCTGCAGGTGACTCTCCAAGAACAAGTAATTTGATATTGAATTTCACAGCAACACTTAATGGAAAGGCATGAATGCCAGCATGACAATGCCAACAGGAATCACCTATCATTGTTAGAGATTTTCTAGCCAATCTATTAACCAGACTTCTTTTAGGAGTATACATTATGTGATCCACATCAAGTTTTTCTAAAACATTCCAAAGATTCTCCCACCCTACTTTACTATACCAATTGTGATTAAATGTAACCGCAAGAGGTTTTAGTCCATAAGTTCTAGTTAACACATGTAGTTGAAAGGCACTATCTTTACCTCCACTTATTGGGACCATACAATCATAATTATCACCTGATTTTTTTTTGGCTTTTAATAAAATTGACTTCAATTGTTTTTCTTTTTTTACCCAATCTATCCTCATTTTCTCTTCTGAAGCAATACAAGCTTTACAAACTCCAAACTCGTCAAATTCAATACCATCAGTTGTTTCTGGCATACAACATCTTGAGCAATATTTTAATTTTGAGTCCATAAAATACAATCTAAAATCACTTGGTTTTCTTAATAATTTTATTTAAAGAGACGAAAAAAGAAAAACTTATTCATCAAATTATCAGCAAAAATATTAAGGTCAATGAATTTATTTTCCAAAAAAATAAAAAATTGTCAATTTTTAATTCATGCTATAATATCGCTGAATGAAAGGCATTTTCTTTATCCCAATCAATGATCCAAAAACTTCTTACAAGCAGGTTTTAGATACTGTTATTGAAGATACAATCTTTTGTGATGCCAATAATATTGATGAGGCCTTTTTCGGCGAGCATATGGCAGATATGTATGAAAAAGTATCTTCTTCTCTGACATTAATTTCATCACTTTCTAGGGTTACAAATAATATAAATTTGGGTTCGATGACCGCTAATGTAATTTTTTATCATCCTGCTGTTCTATCAAGTTTAATTTCAACCATAGACAATCTCTCTTCAGGAAGGCTTCTTTTAGGTATAGGATGTGGTTCAAATCAATGTGACTTGGAATTAACTGAAAAGTTTGGCCAGGAGAATTATGAATTGATGATTGAAATTATTGAAGTAGCAAAAAAAATTTTATACTCTGAGAACTTACTTGATATAAAAACAAAAAATTTTAAAATCTCTTCAAAGAAAAAAGGATCTAAAGAATTATTACTTGGTTATTTTGACGGTCTTTACAAAAAAAGAAAGAATCTTGAAATAATACTACCAATCTTATCTAAAAATTCTCACAATTTAAAAACTTGCTATAAAAATAATTGGTCTTTTTTAAGTTCCAATTTCTGTTCTGAGGATACACTCAAAGATCACATAACAAGTTATAATAGGAATTCGAAAATAAAAAAAAGTTTGATAAAAAAAAAAATAAAAATAGCTAGATTTATATTTGTAGTTGAAAAAGAAAAAGATGCGGAGAAGCAACTTTTTAATGAGGAGTCACCATTTCTTTACATGATTAATGTCATAAAAAATAAAATGGAAACATTTGGTAAATCAGATATTTTTGGTCTTGGTGTATCTGATGTTCGTGAGATTGCAAAAAAACTTGTTATTTATGGGACTCCAGAAATTGTATCTGATAAAATACTCAAATTAAGAGAAAATATTGGAGACTTTGGTTCGATTATTTACACTGCTATTCCAAGAACAAAAAATAAAATCTACGAAAACTCTTTAAATCTTTTTGCTAATGAAGTTAAAATCAGGAATTAAAAAAAATAATGATGAAATACTTTCCATAAAGAAATCAACATCAAAGATGATTCTTAATATGATAATTAAGAATGAGAATATTGATTATGAAAAGTTAAATATAATAAAGATAAAAAAAGAGATCAACACCCTGAAGAAGTTATATCTTTTTTATAATGATAAATTAAAAAATAATACTAAAAAAATAAAGCCTAGATATTTTATTTTTTGGAGAATTCTTCAAGATCACTACAAAATCATCAATTTTGACTTAGTTAAAAAAAAAAAAAAGAATATTTCAGAAAAGTCAAAGTGCAAATCGAATGTTGTTTACTCATGTTTAACCAAATTATTTGGATTTAACCCTAGTCTTATTTCTATCTGTCTTTGTGCAAGCCATATTAAAAATATTATGAATTCAAAAAAGTATTTATTAGCAGAAAAAGTTACTCCAAATTTCCATAGTTTTGAAAAAAACGAAAAAAAAGAATTTTTTAATGTATTAGATAAAGGAGAAATACAAATTATTTCACCAATATGTCCAGATTATGAATATAAAAAAATAGGTAAAAATATTTTCTCTTTCACTTTTAATACACTTAATTCTGATATTGGTCTTCCTGGAAATAGAATTATAAATGAAATAAGCAATGTATATCGCTTCCTGAAAAGTAATGATGTAACATTCATTCACAATGTCTACTATGGAGATTTTGAGGCTTTTTCAGAAAAGAATTGTAGTCGCCTTAAAATATCAAAAGAATTATTTATCAACAAATTATCACAAAGTGTCAAAAAGTTAAAAAAAAAACGATTGTTCAATAAAGTAGGATTCTTTGTTGATGATTTATCTAATATGAACGATTGGCAATATTTAATGAAAAAAAATCGAAAAAAGATTGATGAAAGATTTAAGAATAATCTCCAATTTAAAGAAATTATTTTTGATATATTAAATGCTAGGAAAAACCTTTATTTAAATTGGTTTCCAAAAGAAAATAATGAATTTTATTTAAACGTACTATTACATCAAGGTGCAGAATATGCATCCATGGGAGATATTATTCATAAAAAATTTTCTAACCCTCTAATTATCGCAGCTGATCATCCTAAAATGAAATATTTTTATAACTTGAATAGAAATATTGGTCTGGCATATTTGAAAAAAGTATATTAAAATTTGATCTTAACAAGAATTGTTTCGAAAATTTTATTTAAAAAGGGATGTGAAAGATATGATCTTTAAAAATTTTATAAGGCATGTTAAATGAGCAAAAACTTTATGCAATTATATAAAAAGAATGGAACTTGTTATATAGATCACAAAAACGTTCCATTTTCTGATGAAGAATTAAAACACTTAGAAAAAATGTGCGAAGATGTTCCAAAGGAGTTCGTTGAAATAGGTGATGCTGGAGAACCTAACCATTTGTCAGTTGGGAGATTTCAAACAGATATTAAGAAACCTAAAGTTGTAAATAAAAAATTTGCAGAGTCTGTAATGTCTATTTTAGAAAAACAGAATATATTATCATATATTAAAAATATTCTAGGGACTGGAGAAAAATTGTTTATTAGAAGAGTGCAATTTAATGAAATCGAACAAAATTGCTTTATTGGATACCATCTAGACATAGATAGCAACCCAGATTATCTAGCCGCGTGTGTGATTCAATTCGGATCAAATTATGATGGAGGGTATTACAGGGTATACAAACCAGAAAACAAAAAAGAATTTATTGATTATAAATGTAATAGATACAGTTTAATAATTAGTAACTGTTTGTACCCCCACGAAGTAACTAAAGTTTTGAAAGGATCTAGAAAGTCATTGGTATTTTTTGTATCCAATCATTTTAAAGAAAACAGAAGAATCGCTGATAATTAATGGACTTTTCTCAATTAAAAGGAAAATTCTTCTTAAATAATAAGTTTGTAGATTCAAAGAAAGCCAAGGTTCCTTTATTAAATCATTCCCTACATTTTAGTGGGGCAGTCTTTGAAGGTATAAGAGTTTATTCTCAGAAACCTTTTTATTTAAACGAACATCTTGATAGACTAATAATTTCATGCAATTTAATGAAATTAAAATTAACTTTAACAAAAAATGAATTAGCTAAGATTATTAACAAACTAATAAAAATTAACTCAATAAAAGATGGATATATAAGACCAATTGTTTTTAGAGATTCTAATTCTATGTCTCCGGATACAAAATCATGTAAATCACAAATTTTTATCGCTATATGGAATTGGGAATTATTGTTTAATAAAGATGAGATATCATTATGTGTTGCCAAGTATAAGAAATCAAATAACTCATATTTTCCAATCAAAGCAAAATCTTCTGGTTCTTATCAAGCAAGTATAATTGAAAAAATCGTTTCTTCTGAAAAAGGTTACGACGATTCTTTAATGTTAGATACAAATAATAATATTGCTGAAACCACAGCATGCAATATCTTTTGGGTTAAAAATAATATTGTTTACACTTCAAAAACTCATAGTGTTCTTAATGGTATAACAAGACAAATAGTTATAAAAATTTTAAAAAAAAAAAAAATTAAATTAGTAGTGGGGAATTTTAAATTAAGTCATTTAAAGCGTTCTGAAGAAATTTTTGTAACTGGTACAGCAACTGAAATAATCAAAGTAGCAAAATTAGAGGAAAAAGAATTTCACAGTGAAAAAGTTACAAAATTATTAAAAATTGAGTTTGAAAAACTAAAATAAAATTAAGAAATCTGGTCTAAACATAACTCCTCAAGTTTTTTACGTGAAACTTTGCCAGATGAAGTTTTAGACATGGCATTTAGAGAAATAAAGTAATCAGGCTGTTTGTTCTTAGATAATTTTTGAAAAATAATTTCCTGACAATTTCTATTCATTTTTTTTTCTGTCACTAAAAATAACTTATTTATTTCTTTAATAAAAACAACGTATAAATTTTCCATTTTTAGTAGCTTCTTATATGAATACTCAAGATTTAGAATACTCATCCTAACACCGTTTCTCTTAAATTCATGATCAATTCTACCCTTGCAGAAATAGTACAAACCCTTCTTTTCAAAAATATCACCTGAATCATAACTATAATAATTGCCAATCTTTTTAAACTTGAATGATCTTTTTTTTAAATAACCTGATGATACTTGTGGTCCAGTAGCTATTAATGTTTTTGTCTGATTACTTATAATAAGTTTTATAAAGTCGAGCTTTTTACCAGCAGGCGCATAATCGTCTTCAAATATCTTATTTTTTAAACATATCTTTAAATCAGCATATAAAATCCAAGGTGCAACTTCTGTAGAACCATAAAAATTAAAAAAATTCTTTAACTTATGTTTATTATTCAAATCTTTAATTAAACTCCTAGTTATTGGCTCACCACATGTAACAAGTGTTGAAAGCTTCATTGAAGGTGTATAATTTGATCTATTTATAATTTTTAGAAGAGTTGGAACTGTAATTAAAATATTGAATTTGTATTTTGAATATAATTTTTTAAGATTCAATAGATCAATATTATTTCCAACAACAATAGAAGATCCAGAAAAAAGGCAGTATATAAGAATAGGGATTGAAATAACAAATGAAACTTCATGAAAATCTACAAATCTATCACTAGGTTTGGCATCAATGATTTTCTGCATATTAATCAAATTATAAATTATATTTTTAAAGTTCAATTTGACACCTTTTGGCTTTCCAGTACTTCCTGATGTGAAAAAAATTGCAGTCGTAGAATTATGTGATTTAAAAGTTAATTTTTTTTCACCTTTATAATCATCAAATTTTATTGCATTTAAATTTATATAATTAAACGAGGTTTTAATTTTTGGTATTTTTTTTGAGTCAGAACTTAATATCAGGGGTTGGGTAAGTTGATCTAAAATATCTATCAATTCATTTTCTTTCATATTTGCAGAAATAGGTACCCATATTTTATCTGACAAAAATGCATAAACATGCGAAACATATGTTAATAATGATCTGTCGCATATCACCACTATCTCCTTAAAATTTTTTTTTTTTAAATTTAAATACAGAATATCTAAATATTTATGAAGATCAGAATATTTAAAAGATTTGTTTAGAAAAAAAAAATTATCTGAAGATAAATTTTTTTTTATTTTATCGAAAAACAATTTTTTTAGTTGCTCATCTTTCACTAATAAATTTCCTTATGTTTTTGATAGAAATAATATTAAATTTTTCTTCAAATTCGTCATATTTAAAATCAAATTGTTTTTCGAGCTCCATAACTAAATTTATCATCTCTAAGGAATCTAAATAACCAGATTTCATCATATCAAGATCTGTTTCGATCTTATTTAAATTCTTAGTATTTTTAATTTTTTTGATTATTTCTAAAATTTTTTTTTCTAGCATTTTTTTGCTAAACCATACAAATTTTTCTTTAATATTTTTATACCTTCTTTGTAATGATCATTCAAGTTTGTAAAAGTAAGGTTTACATCTTTATATTGGACTTTTTGAATTTTATTTCTTTTAAATAATTCTTTGGGAATTATAGTCTCATCATTAACAAACTTCATGTCCAAGTTTCTTACAAAAACATTTTCCTCAACTTTTTCATTGGTATCACAATTATGTCCAATAAATTTTTTATAAAATCTGTATGGAACTTTCATTTCTTCCTCACAAACATGGTTGGTTGTCCAAGCAAAATTTTCAGGATTTATTCCAATTCCCAACCCTAATGTTTGATTTCTAGCTAAAAAACTAATTACAGAATTTTTTCCAAAAAAAGACTCTTGTTT
Source organism: uncultured Alphaproteobacteria bacterium (assembly GCA_902530985.1). Classification (GTDB taxonomy): domain Bacteria; phylum Pseudomonadota; class Alphaproteobacteria; order Methylaequorales; family Methylaequoraceae; genus Methylaequor. Next base: position 33,002 of record CACACI010000008.1, on the reverse strand, counting down.
TAAATCCAAAATTTTTTTTGCTTTATCACCAACAACTGAGAAGTTTCCTATTGGTTTTCTAGTTCTTAAAAATTCTATATTCCGTAATAAATATTTATTTAGATATCCAGTGGTAATGTATTTGACATCTTCTCCAGTTTTCAATGTTTTGTAAAAGTCTAAGTTAAATGTCGGCAGTACAATAGTTTTAAATTTCTTAAAATAATCAATATTTTGTCTTAACTCACAACAAAACTTATCAGATGCAACTTTATTCCTCATCATAATTTTAAAAAAGTCTGAAAATATAATTATAAAGTCGAACTTATCAATATTATTCAAATATAAACAATCTTTAAGTGATTTATAATTCATATTTTTTTTATAAGGCCAACTTTCTTATAATCTTGAATTGCCCTATCAAATTTTTTGATTGAAAGATTTAATCTCTCAGCAATCGATAGTAGATCAACGTCTTTATCAATAAAATTTGCTACATCATAATAAATTAATGCTTCTCTTGTTATAGCTTCGCCCTGTCCAGCTCCTAGGTCATAAGGATAAATACCATAATTATTTAGGAATGGTTCACATGTATAATTTGGTTTATAATTAAAATTTCTCTCAATAATTTCTATAACTGAACAACAAATTTGTAATGATTCTAATAAATTCTTTTTACTAATAATATTAAGATTATCTAAAGAAGTATGGTATTCTGGAAAATTTGTAAATCCTCTTGATATTAATCCATATGGAATCCTAACTCCTGGTGAATTAAATTGTCTTTCGCACGAACCCTCAGGAAAATAATCAAGGACCTTATACTTTTTTTTGCTGTATTTTAATGCGTGCATAAATGATCTATCGATCAGTGAGTTACCTGCGATAGATTTTTTATATAAAAAAGGAGATGAATCTCCAACAATCATACATGAAAAACCACCGACTATATTCTTCAACTTCTTCTTATTTTTTTTTATAAAAGCCAGTGCACCTAATGTTTCAGGCCAAATAGCTATAATATAATTATATTCCATATTCTTACATTTTTTTAATAACCTAAATAACTCCAAAGCTACAACAACGCCTGATAAATTATCGTTTGCTCCATGTGCATGGCATAAATATGAACTGATTAAAATTGTTTTCTTACCTTTACCTTTTATTTTAAGCAAACCAATTTCAAGGTCATAATCAATATTCTCTACATCAACATTAATATCAAATTTATCATTTGGTAATGATTCAACTTCCAATTTTGATGCACATATTCCCCATTGATCTCTATGATATGTTGGTCTCATCGGTATTGCATTTTTCAATTTTGGGTGCGTTATAATTTTTTTTTCCAATTCTTTTTTGGTCATCTTTCCAAAAAAACTAGAGCTGTGAGGTCTTACATGATAATGGTTATCCGAAAATTCGAGAAATTTTTTTCCTTTACTATCCTTAATAAATACATCATTCACTTTAAATCCTTTCGGGATTTTCCAATCGAATAATTTTGAGCCAGATTTGAATTTTAAATCTTCCATTTTAAACTCTTTTTTCAAAATATTTAAAGATGAAGTAAAACCTGGTCCGACTAAACATCGATGAATAGGAAATAGTTTTTTTACTAATCCATACATACTGTCTGCGTTGTCTTTATTGGGTTTGATAGTGAACATGTTATTATTTTGAAATTATAAATAAGTAGATATTATTATTATTATTATATATCTCCTGTTTTTACAATTATTATAAAAATTTCAGATCACAGAATGTTTATAGATTCTAACTTAGTTAAAAATTTTAAAACCTTTTTTGTTCAAATAATAGGACTAAACAGTTGTAGAAAGTAATTTTGTCAATTATTATTCAGTCAAATGAATTTTCTAAAAAGCAAAAAGCTTTTTCTTGGTATTTTTGGAATTAATGCATCAAGTGGCATTGCCATGGTCGACATTCCAGAAAGATGGAAAGAGACTTGGGATAATATTTCTTTTGTCATAAAACTTGCTGATAAATCTGGTTATGACTTTATGTTACCTATTGCAAGATGGAAGGGTTATGGAGGAAAAACAAACCCAACGGGTAATTGTTATGAAACATTAAGTTTTTCTGCATGTTTGTCGGGACTATCAAAAAAGATCTTACTTTTTTCAACTATTCATGTCCCCTTCATTCATCCAGTATATGCAGCAAGATGTATATCTACAATTGATAATGCATCAAATGGTAGAGTAGGTTTGAATGTTGTTTGTGGTTGGAGTAAAGATGAATTTGAAATGTTTGGTCAATTTAATTATGATAAATCAATTAGATATGAACATGGAAAAGAATGGGTAACAATTTTTCGTAAATTATTAGAAGATAGGAAACCACTAAATTTTAATGGTAAATTCTTTAAAATCAAAGGAGGGTTATGTAGTCCCAAACCTTCAAAAAAAAAATCTCCACCAATAATGTCAGCTGCTTTTTCTCCAGATGGAAGGTCGTTTGCCTTAAAATATTGTGATGTGTTATTTACTACCTTTAGCAATTACAAAAAATCACTTGATGAAAATAAAAAAATTTTAGCATTGTCACCTAAAACAAAAATTTTTACGGCTGTAAATGTGTTTTGTAAACCAACTAACAAGGAGTCTATAGATTATTATGATTTGTGCACAGAAAAAAAAGCTGATCATAAAGCTGTTAACAATTTTATTAAAAACCTTGGGCTATCTTCACCAATTGTTTCAAAATATCTTAAAAACATGAAGAAAACAGTCGCAGCAGGAGCAGGGACTTATTCCATAGTTGGTTCACCAAAGGATATAACAGAGCAAATTTATGAAATTCATAAAGCTAAATTTTCCGGCATAGCTTTTTCTTTCATAGATTTTAAAAGTGATTTAAAATTTTTTTCAAAATCTGTTCTCCCAAAAATAAAAAAATTTTAGAATCATTAACTTAATTATTAAAATTCTTTTAAATTAAATTTTTTCAAGATATATCCGGTGTAGCCGGTTATTAAGTATTTACTAAGTAAATTCTGAAGATCAGTTCTTACATTCTTATCTTTTAGCAGTCGAGAAAATGCAGATAAACGATTTTCAGATGGTTGTTTCTGAGAATATTCAAAAAGAATATCAGCATCCATTTTACCCATAGAAAAAAACTTCTCAACAATAAAACCACACCGCTTGGAAATTTCTGATACACCCCTCACCGTTCCAATCTGAAGAATTATATTTGGGTTAATATTATCCGCATCTCCACGAAGAATTTCTATGTCAAGACCAGATGCATTCATGTCAACTAGACAAACTCTTCCATCTTTTTTTAACATCTTGTGGACTGAATTAAAGAATGGAACAAGGTCAAAAGGATGTTCTATTACACTGTTTATGAACAACAAATCGTTTTCACCATGTTTTTTTGCATTGCATTCTTCAAGTGCTCCATTGAAAATAACACTATTTGGCAATTTTTTTAGAATTCCTTGACAACTTCTATCTGGTTCAACTAAAACATAGCGTTTAGAAATATTTTCTGATTGCAAAACTTCCGTAAAATAACCCACTCCTGGTCCCACTTCTAAAATAGAATTAAATGGAAATTTAACTCCTAATTCTAAAAGTTTTGCTTTAAGCATAGCCCAACGTGGTCGCATAATTATTTCAGTTCGTTGCTTATATTTCTCACGTTGAATTATTTGTGGCTCAATTGTGTTTGCAATTAAAGAATAATAACTATTCAGTTGATCTTGTTTTAGACGAGGTGTGCTGTATATTGAACCACATCCATCACAATGGTAATATTTAAATTCATCAATATTAAAAAAGATAGACTTTTTTTCTGAAGCACAAAACGGACATGAAACCTCCACCATTTCAGGAGAACTCTGCATAAATTCACGCAAACAACCTGAAATAGAGCTGTGAAGTTTTTCTCTAGCTTCAGCAGGTTTTATTTTAGAATAATCCATACTTGAGTTTTCTATTAGGATTAAAATATTGAATTAGTTATTATCTATTTTAACATAGGTTAAGTCATAGTTTAACTATTAAATATATTGGTTGCGGGGGCAGGATTTGAACCTGCGACCTTCAGGTTATGAGCCTGACGAGCTACCAGGCTGCTCCACCCCGCGTCAACAACTCAGAAGATTGTGTTTTTAAGGCCCGGCAACGACCTACTCTCCCGTGTCTTAAGACAAAGTACCATCGGCGCTGAGGGTTTTCACGACCGAGTTCGGAATGGAATCGGGTGTTCTCCCCTCGCCATAACCGCCGGACCGTAAAAACACAATCTAAGTATGCATAAAAAAAGTTTGAGATTTTCAATAAAGTTCATTCGAGTTATTAGTACTAGTTAGCTTCATACGTCACCGTACTTCCACACCTAGCCTATCAACGTGGTAATCTTCCACGACTCTCAAGGGATACCTAGTTTTGAGGGAGGCTTCCCGCTTAGATGCTTTCAGCGGTTATCCCGTCCGTACTTAGCTACCCGGCGATGCGACTGGCGTCACAACCGGTACACCAGAGGTACGTCCATCCCGGTCCTCTCGTACTAGGGACAGCTCCTCTCAAGTATCCAACACCCATGGCAGATAGGGACCGAACTGTCTCACGACGTTCTAAACCCAGCTCACGTACCACTTTAAATGGCGAACAGCCATACCCTTGGGACCTGCTCCAGCCCCAGGATGTGATGAGCCGACATCGAGGTGCCAAACACTGCCGTCGATATGGACTCTTGGGCAGTATCAGCCTGTTATCCCCGGCGTACCTTTTATCCGTTGAGCGATGGCCCTTCCACTCAGAACCACCGGATCACTATGACCGACTTTCGTCTCTGCTCGACTTGTCAGTCTCGCAGTCAGGCAGGCTTATGCCATTACACTCTACAACCGATTTCCAACCGGTTTGAGCCTACCATCGCGCGCCTCCGTTACTCTTTAGGAGGCGACCGCCCCAGTCAAACTACCCACCACGCAGGGTCCCAGTCCCGGCTTCACGGGACTTGGTTAGATATCAACGAATTGTAGGGTGGTATTTCAAGGACGACTCCACAACAGCTGACGCTATTGCTTCAAAGTCTCCCACCTATCCTACACAACAATTCACTAATACCACTACGAAGCTATAGTAAAGGTGCACGGGGTCTTTCCGTCTAACCACGGGTACTCCGCATCTTCACGGAGAGTTCAATTTCGCTGAGTCAATGTTGGAGACAGTGGGGAAGTCGTTACGCCATTCATGCGGGTCGGAACTTACCCGACAAGGAATTTCGCTACCTTAGGACCGTTATAGTTACGGCCGCCGTTTACCGGGGCTTCAGATCAATGCTTGCACACATCACTTTAACCTTCCGGCACCGGGCAGGCGTCAGACCCTATACTTCGTCTTAAAGACTTTGCAGAGCCCTGTGTTTTTAGTAAACAGTCGCTACCCCCTGGTTTGTGCCCCTTGACAATGGTTGCCCACTATCAAGGCTCTCTTATCCCGAAGTTACGAGAGTAATTTGCCGAGTTCCTTCAACATCGTTCTCTCAAACGCCTTAGTATGCTCTACTTATCCACCTGTGTCGGTTTGGGGTACGGTCTATATGCTAGAGCTATTTCCTGGAATATCTCTGTTGCACTTTCAATCCAATAAGAAAATACAAGTTTTGATATTCGTCACTACTAGCAGGCCCAGAAATATTAATCTGGTTCCCATCGGCTACGGCTTTCGCCCTCGCCTTAGGGGCCGGCTTACCCTGCGTGGAATAACCTTGCGCAGGAACCCTTGGATATACGGCGATAGTGTTTCTCGCACTATTAATCGCTACTCATGTCAGAATTCTCACTTCCGATACCTCCATTATACTTTACAGTACAACTTCAACGGCTTACGGAACGCTCCGCTACCACACTCTAAAAGAGTGTCCACAGTTTCGGTGTATGGTTTGAGCCCCGGTACATCTTCGGTGCGGAAAGACTTAATTAGACCAGTGAGCTGTTACGCTTTCTTTAAAGGAATGGCTGCTTCTAAGCCAACCTCCTGGTTGTATTGGACTTTCTACTCCCTTTCCCACTTAACCATAACTTGGGGACCTTAACTGGTGGTCTGGGCTGTTTCCCTTTCGACTATGGACCTTAGCACCCATAGTCTGTCTGCTGTGCAAAGTTAACTGGTATTCGGAGTTTGGTTAGAGTCAGTAAGGATCGCTCCCCCATTCTCTATCCAGTGCTCTACCCCCAGCAACCTAATCACAACGCACTACCTAAATAGTTTTCGCGGAGAACCAGCTATTTCCGAGTTTGCTTGGCCTTTCACCCCTAGCCACAGGTCATCCCCGCATTTTTCAACATACGTGGGTTCGGTCCTCCAGCACGTATTACCGTGCCTTCAACCTGCCCATAGCTAGATCACTCGGTTTCGGGTCTAATCCTATGAACTAATCGCTCTTTTAAAACTCGCTTTCGCTTCGCCTACACCTAACGGCTTAAGCTTGCACATAAGATTAAGTCTCTGACCCATTATACAAAAGGTACGCAGTCACCTCTAAAGAGGCTCCTACTGATTGTAGGCATTCAGTTTCAGATACTATTTCATTCCCCTACTTGGGGTGCTTTTCACCTTTCCCTCACGGTACTTGTTCACTATCGGTCACTGAGGAGTACTTAGGCTTGGAGGGTGGTCCCCCCATGTTCAAACAGGATTTCACGTGTCCCGCCTTACTCAAGACTTATTTAATTTTTTACCCATACAGGGCTATCACCTACTTTGGCTCAGCTTTCCAACTGATTCTGATTATTACTAAATAAGTACAGGCCTAATCCGCTTTCGCTCGCCACTACTAACGGAGTCTCGGTTGATGTCCTTTCCTCTAGCTACTTAGATGTTTCAGTTCACTAGGTTTGCTTTACTACACTATTTATTCATGCAGAAATGACTCTAAAGAGTCGGGTTTCCCCATTCGGAAATCTTCGGATTAAAGTTTGCTCGCAACTCCCCGAAGCTTATCGCAACGTGCTACGTCCTTCATCGCCTCTCAATGCCAAGGCATCCACTAAACGCCCTTTTCATACTTTATTGAACTCTCAAACTTTTTTTATACACAAATATAAAAAAAATATAAAAATTGAAGTTTTCAATATACTTAATATTAATATTCACTATTCAAAAAAAACTCAGTTAAAGGTAAGTTGGTGGAGGCGGACGGGATCGAACCGACGACCTATAGCTTGCAAAGCTACCGCTCTCCCAACTGAGCTACGCCCCCTTGTTAACTGGTGGGCCAGGGAGGACTTGAACCTCCGACCCCACGCTTATCAAGCGTGTGCTCTAACCAACTGAGCTACTAGCCCATTTGGAAACTTTAATTATAAAGGAATGTGAAGGTGGTGATTTGTATAACTATTTTAGAAAAAAATTTCTAAAATACTCTTAGAAAGGAGGTGATCCAGCCACACCTTCCGGTACGGCTACCTTGTTACGACTTCACCCCAGTCGCTGACCTTACCGTGGCCGACTGCCCCCTTGCGGTTAGCGCGTCGTCTTTGGGTAAAACCAACTTCCATGGTGTGACGGGCGGTGTGTACAAGGCCCGGGAACGTATTCACCGTAGCATGCTGATCTACGATTACTAGCGATTCCAACTTCATGAACTCGAGTTGCAGAGTTCAATCCGAACTGAGACAGATTTTTGAGGTTAGCTGAAGCTCGCGCTATCGCTGCTCATTGTCACTGCCATTGTAGCACGTGTGTAGCCCAGGTCATAAGGGCCATGAGGACTTGACGTCATCCCCGCCTTCCTCCGGCTTATCACCGGCAGTTTCTTTAGAGTGCCCAGCATAACCTGATGGCAACTAAAGATAAGGGTTGCGCTCGTTGCGGGACTTAACCCAACATCTCACGACACGAGCTGACGACAGCCATGCAGCACCTGTCACTGATCCAGCCGAACTGAAGGAAGTTATTTCTAACAACCAAAATCAGGATGTCAAGACCTGGTAAGGTTCTTCGCGTTGCGTCGAATTAAACCACATGCTCCACCGCTTGTGCGGGCCCCCGTCAATTCCTTTGAGTTTTAATCTTGCGATCGTACTCCCCAGGCGGAGTGCTTAACGCGTTAGCTGCACCACTTGTGATAAATCACAAACGGCTAGCACTCATCGTTTACGGCGTGGACTACCAGGGTATCTAATCCTGTTTGCTACCCACGCTTTCGCGTCTTAGCGTCAGAAACGAGCCAGTTGGCCGCTTTCGCCACTGGTGTTCTTCCAAATATCTACGAATTTCACCTCTACACTTGGAATTCCGCCAACTTCTCTCGATCTCTAGTAAGATAGTATCAAAGGCAGTTCCTAAGTTGAGCTTAGGGATTTCACCTCTGACTTACCTAACAGCCTACACGCTCTTTACGCCCAGTAATTCCGAACAACGCTAGCTCCCTCCGTATTACCGCGGCTGCTGGCACGGAGTTAGCCGGAGCTTCTTCTGAAGTTACCGTCATCATCTTCACTTCTGAAAGAGTTTTACAACCCTAAGGCCTTCATCACTCACGCGGCATTGCTGGATCAGGGTTTCCCCCATTGTCCAATATTCCCCACTGCTGCCTCCCGTAGGAGTCTGGGCCGTGTCTCAGTCCCAGTGTGGCTGATCATCCTCTCAGACCAGCTATAGATTGTAGGTTTGGTGAGCCATTACCTCACCAACAGCCTAATCTAACGCGGGCTCATCTAAAAACGACCGAAGCCTTTGCCCCAGAGGGATTATGCGGTATTAGCTATCGTTTCCAATAGTTATTCCCCATTTCTAGGTAGATTCCCACGCGTTACTCACCCGTTCGCCACTAAGGGATCCGGAGCAAGCTCCGGGCCTTCGTTCGACTTGCATGTGTTAAGCATGCCGCCAGCGTTCGTTCTGAGCCAGGATCAAACTCTCAAGTTTGATTAATCAAGACTAGCTTGATTGTTTGAACCCAACACAAACATGTAATGTAACATTAATTACTTGAATGTGTTGTGGTGAATATCACCACCTACACATTCCTTTATATTCAATTTTCAAACAGCCAAAATTATCAAAAATTATTTGATAATCAGTGAAAATTGTTATAAGCATAATACATGGAATGGTCAATCTTTTTTTTGTAAAGTTCATACAATTCTGGAAAATAAATAGTGATTAATATTCTTAAAAAAAAAATAAGCCTTTTAGCCATAGTTTTTTTCATATTTTTTTCAATCCAAAACCTCTCTGAGTTCAATGATTTTGGAATAATTAATATAGACGATAATGAAGAAATTTTTGATTTATTAGATAATACAGGGAATATTAATTCATCTAATTCTACAGATTTTTTCGATGAAGAACTAAATAAAGTAAAAAAATTTGAATTAACAAAAAAAACATCTATTCCCGCACTCCAAAATTCTGAAACTATTGAAAACCTAAATCTTGCTAATTATTCAGACAAACAAAAAGCAACAGATTATTATCATGACGAGAAGAATCTTAATTTATCTTTAGTACCCGTTTATGAAACAATGCTTTTTTCTGGGATACCTGACCCTAAAACTAGACCAATTCCTGAAAAACCAATTCATTTCAAAGCTACTACTATTACTGTAAAAAATAAAAAATCATTAAAAACCAATCTCTCTAAATTTCTTGAAGCAAATGAAATGCAAATAGTTTATGAAAGAATAAAAGATTATGTTGATTTTAAAATTGAAGAAAATATTAAATTTTTATCTGATAACAAAGATAAAGTAGTAGAAATAAACACTTTCGCAAAAAATCTTGAACAAATGAATTTAAGAAGAAATTTTAACGATGATTTTGTTTTTTATTTTGTCAAAGCTCCAACTGACTCAAGAGTGGTAAGAAAAAGACTTAAAGTTGAGAATAGCTTAAGCAAGACATTAAAGTCTGCTAGAATTCCAAAGGAAATTGTTAACGAATACCTCCATCAATTAAGTTATACAATTGACTTTCAAAGAGATGTAAAAAATGGTGATACAATAGAATTACTTTATGAAGCCAATTTTACCAAAAACAATTCTATTGTTGGAAAACCTATGCTTCTATATGGTCTGATGCACTTACATGACCACAAAATTGAACTTTTTAGATATAAACTCGGAAATGGTAAAGTTGATTTCTTTGATGCAAGAGGTAAAAGTATAAGAAAATATTTAATGAGGACGCCAGTAAAAGGGGCTCGTCTATCATCCAAGTTTGGGGTTCGAAAACACCCTATTTTAGGATTTAGTAAAATGCACAGAGGTGTTGATTTTGCTGCAAAAAGGGGAACACCGATAATGGCTGCAGGAGATGGAAGAATAACTTACGCTGGAAGAAATGGCTCTTTTGGTAGATTTGTAGAGATTAAACATCTAAACAATTTTAAAACCAGATATGCTCATCTTTACAAGTATGCAAAAGGAATAAAAAAAGGTAGAGTAGTTAAGCAAGGCGAAATAATTGGATATGTTGGCACTTCTGGAAGAAGTACGGGTCCTCACCTTCACTATGAAGTAAAATACAAAAATCGCACTGTTAACCCAATGAAGCTAAAATCTGAATCAACTCTCAATGTTGAAGAAGAAGATGTACCAAATTTTTATGCAAATGTTTCACTCACTCGAGAAAGGTTTCTTGCAACACAACTTCAAGAATCAGACACAGCTCGTTTGTATGATTAAGTTTATATTTCAAAAGGTTTTAAAGCCTCTAACCCATCACTAGTGAATGTTTTAGAGGCTTTCTGTTCATTTGATTCAGGTTTTTGTACATCCTTATTTTTGCTCTCCTCGTGAGAATTATTTTTTTCAACTCTTTCATTCTGAGCATTTATAGCTCTTTCAGTTCTACTAGGTTTAAAATCATTATTTTCTGTTTTTGTAACATTTGTAATCTCTGTAGTATCAGACCCAGAATTTTCATTGGTTTCATTTAAAACTCTTTGATAATGCTCAGCGTATTGAAAATAATTCTCTGCCACTACTCTATCTCCATTGGAAACAGCATCTTGAGCTAGATTTGTATATTTCTCCAGCACTTTTGATAATGCTCCCCGAGATCTAGGAACGCTCATACCTCTGTTTTCAAAGGGTCTGGCAAAATTAGATCTTTTATGGTTTAATCTCGGTTTTCTTCTTCGAGGTCTTCTTTTTTCTATCAATTTTCAATTTTAATTGAGTTACTATTATTTAAGATGAAAAGATAATTAGCATTTTTGCTATATTATTTCAAATATTATTTTAACTTATAAACTACAACTCTGTTAATACCTTGTAAATCTTTTTCTTCCAAAATAGTTTCATAACCTAAGTTATAAAATATTTTATTCACAGAATTAAGCTGTTTAGACCCTAATTCTAAACAGATAATTCCATTCTTATTTAAATAGTTTTTGGCTTTATTAGCTATTTTTAAATAAGATTCCAAACCATTTTTACCACCGTTTAATGCAATAAACGGGTCATAGAGTCTGACTTCAGAACATAATTTTTTTATCTCCGACGTTTTAATATACGGCGGATTTGAAACTATTAAATCAAACTTTCCGTTAATATTTGAAAACCAATTACTTCTTTTTATTTTTAGATTTTTCTGAAGATTGAAATTTTTAACATTTTTTCTTGCTAATTTTAAAGCCTTGTTAGAGATATCAACACCCAGACCTTTGATCTCAAGTTTTGATAATTCTAGAAATATTGAGATAATTAAGCAACCACTTCCTACACCAAGATCTAAAACACTTAATTTTGTTCTTAAATCCTTTTCATATTGTTTTTTTACAAAATCAACAATTAACTCACTTTCAGGTCTAGGATCTAAAACATCTGAATTTACAAAAAAATTATTTGAAAAAAATTCTTTTGTTCCCAAAATTTTGGAAATTGGTTTTCTATTAACTCTTTTAAAAATTCTCTTAAATATCTGTTTTCTTTTTTTATTAGAAATTTTCATTTCTGGATTTACTAATATTTCAAGATTTGATTTTTTTAATGTTTTCTGTGCTATAAGAATTGTTTCAAATTTAGCTTTTTCAATTCCAATTTGTTCTAAATATTTTTTGCCACTATTAATAATTTTTTCAATTGTATAATCCATAATTTTTTTACTCTGATAGTTTCTTTATATTTGAATCAGCTATGAGACCAGAAATTATCTCATCAAGAAATTCACCATTTAGAATTTGTTCTAACTTGTATAAAGTTAAAGAAATTCTATGATCTGTAACTCTTCCTTGCGGAAAGTTGTAAGTTCTTATTCTTTCAGACCTATCACCAGTTCCAACCTGTGTTTTTCTTTCAAGTGCTCTTTCATCTTCTTTTTTCTTTGTTTCTATTTCAAATATTCTTGATCTTAAGACCTTCATTGCTTTAGCTTTATTCTTATGCTGAGATTTTTCATCTTGGCATTGTGCAACTACGCCAGTTGGTTCATGAGTAATCCTCACCGCACTGTCAGTTGTATTAACAGACTGTCCTCCAGGCCCACTTGATCTAAAAATATCAATACGTAGGTCTTTTTCTTGAATTTCAACATCAATATCATTTGCTTCTGGCAATACTGCCACTGTTGCTGCTGATGTATGCACTCTTCCTCCCGATTCTGTTTGGGGAACTCTTTGAACTCTATGTGTACCAGATTCAAATTTTAAATTTCCAAATACATCTTTACCAGAAACATTCAATATCACCTCTTTTACTCCATTGTGATCTGTTTGACTTATATCCATAACCTCAGTTTTCCAATTTTTTAATTCAGAGTACTTTGCATACATTCTCAGTAAATCTGAGGCAAACAATGCTGCTTCTTCTCCCCCTGTGCCTGCTCTAATTTCAATAATTGCATTTCTTTCGTCTGAAGCATCTTTTGGGATTAACATAAATTTCAATTCATCCTCTAAGTTTAATATTCTCTTTTTTAACCTTTCTTTTTCGTTCTCAGCTTCCCTTTTTAGTTCAATATCATTGCTTAAAATAAGCTCTTCTGTATCATCTAGTTCTTTTTGTAACTTGATATATTCTTTTGAACTTTCTACCAATGGTTTTAAATCTGAATACTCTTTTGAAAGCTTTGCATACTCACTGAAATTTTCACTACTCATATTATTCAGTTTGTTTTCAAGATCAGAAAAATTATCTAAAATACTCTCTAGTTTTTTTTTTTCCATAATATTAAAAAGTCTTTAAAAAGTTTTTTAAAATAACTTTAATCTCTTTCTCATTTGATTTAAGTAAAATATTAACCCTTTTTTCAAAAACCATTTTCTGCTCTAAATTTAGATCTAGTTTCTTAAAAAAAGAATCCATAAGACTCTTTAACTCAAAGTCGTACAAACTTTTACTAGTATCTTCATAAGTTCTAATATTTTGAAACCAAGAAGAATAAAGTTGTTCTAAGTCATTAAGGTCAAATAAAAAACAATTATTAATTTTACCAATATTCATACTTATATTTCCTGGAATACCACAATCAACAAAGAATATTGGCTTATGTTTTCTTTTTTTTAAAATTTTTTTTACAGTATGACTTTCAATCAACTTTGATTGACTGTTATCACCTATCATGATCATATCATAATCCTTCAAAAGATTTGCCAAGTTATCCGAGCTAAAACTACTATTCCCTCTTTTTGTCAAAAATCTTTCCAACGACTCATCAAAAATATTATAATTTTTTAGGCCGCATGTTTTAAAATTTTCTGCAATATTTATAGCTAATTTTATATCACTTATAACAATCAAACTAACTTCATTTAAACTACCAAAAACTTTTGTAAGCACTTGAATAGAAGCTTGCGCTATTTGCTTAGGTTTAGAGGAGAAATTATTATCTGTTACTGACACTTTTTTTCAAAAATATTTGTTAAAGAATTCTTCAATATTATCTATATTAACTAATTCTTGTTTTCCTGTAGTGAAATTTTTCCAAATAACTTTTTTTGACTCCCATTCACTTTCACCAATAATAATACAACCGTATGCACCAATCTTATTTGCTTTAGCAAATTTTTTTTTTAAACTCCCTGAGTTTATTACATTAATCTTAATAGAGTTTTTAAATTTTGTATTTTTAATAATTTTAAGAACTTCTATGTCAAGATTTTGGTTCGTAGAAAAAAAACAAATCTTCTTAGAATCACATTTTATAGATCTTTCTAATTTCATAACTATTCTTTCAATACCTGCAGCCCAACCAACACCTGTCAATTCACCACCTCCTAAACTTCTAATTAATCCATCGTATCTTCCGCCTGCCAAAACTGTATTTTGACTTTTTTCTTCAGTTGTTATGTATTCAAATGCTGTATGATTGTAATAATCTAATCCCCTAACAAGAAATCTATTTATCTTAAAATTAATTTGTAATTTTTCTAGACCATTAATCAGATTCTCAAAAAAAACTCTAGATTCTTCATCTAAATGCTTTGTAATATCTGGAGATTCTTTGATAAGCTCTTGGTCTTTTGGTTCTTTGGAGTCTAAAATTCTCAATGGATTTTTGCTTAATCTTTCTTTACTGGTGTCAGATAAGAAATTTATATTTTTTTGTAAAAATTTATTTAAAGCTAAATTATATGCATTCCTACTTATACTATTACCCAATGAATTAATCTGAAGAACTAATTTATTTCTAATACCCAAACTATCGAGAAACTTTTCTGCTAATAAGATTATCTCTAAATCGTTGAGGAAGTTTTTTGAACCTATATATTCAACCCCTACTTGATGAAATTGTCTCAACCTTCCAGCTTGAGGTTTTTCTCTTCTAAACATTGGACCGTGATAAAACAATTTATTATTTTCTTGTTCAAGTGCATTGGTAATTACAGCTCTTGCGATGGCGGCAGTTCCCTCGGGTCTCAAAACAAGATTATCATCTCCCTGGTCTACAAAATTGTACATTTCTTTTGAAACAATATCTGAACTTAATCCCAGAGATTTTGTAAACACTTCACAATGTTCTAAAATTGGAGTTGCTATTTGTTTGAAATTAAAGGATTTACATACTTTTTGAAACTGGTTTTTTATGAAATTATGGTTTAAAATTTCATTTCCAAAAAGATCTTTAGTTCCTTTGACTTTTCTAACTTTTTGCAAAACCTATACTTTTTTATTAAGCAACTCTTTTTGCTTTTTTTCACATAAATCTACTAAATGGTCGATCATATCTCCATCTCTGAGGACATGATGTTTTTCACCATTTATATAGATTTGATGCCCACTTTTCCCTCCAGTAAGACCAAGATTGGTCTCTCTTGCCTCACCTGGACCATTAACAACACATCCAATTACTGATAATGTCATTGGGGTTGTAATGTGCTCTAATCTCTTTTCTAGTTTTTCAACACTTTCTATAACGTTAAAGTTTTGTCTTGCACACGATGGGCATGAGATTACATTCACTCCACGGTGTCTTAAATTTAATGATTTAAGAATATTAAAACCAACTTTTATTTCTTCAACCGGGTCAGCTGATAAAGAAACCCTAATTGTATCACCTATCCCCGCCCATAAAAGAGAACCCATACCAATTGAAGACTTTATTGTGCCTGGCATTAATCCTCCAGCTTCAGTTATACCAAGATGTAATGGATAGTCACAAGTATCTGATATTCCATAATAGGCTGAAACTGCTAAGAAAACGTCTGAGGCTTTGCAACTAATCTTAAAATTGAAAAAGTCATTATCTTCTAATATTTGAATATGTTTCATGGCGGATTCCACCATTGCTTCTGGACAGGGTTCACCGTACTTTTCTAATAAATCTTTCTCTAAACTTCCAGCATTTACTCCAATCCTTATAGAACATGAATTATCTTTAGCTGCTTTTATTACTTCTTTAACCTTCTCTGCACTCCCAATATTTCCTGGGTTTATTCTTAAACAAGCTGCTCCAGATTGAGCTGCCTCAATTGCTCTTTTATAGTGAAAGTGAATATCTGCAATTATTGGTAATTTAACTTCTTTTATAATACTTTTTAATGCAGTTGTCGATTCTTCATCAGGGCATGAAACTCTTACTAAGTCAGCTCCAACATCCTCTAACTCTTTGATCTGCTTGATAGTTGCTTTTATATCAGTTGTCAATGTATTGGTCATTGATTGAACTGATATTGGAGAATCTCCTCCAATATCAACATTACCAACTTGTATTTTTTTTGTTTTCTTTCTTTGAATATCTCTCCAGGGCCTTACACTCATTTTTAATAACCTTAATTTTTAATTTTAGAAATCTCTTCTTTTAAGTAAAAACCTCTACTTACTTCTCCAGAATAACCGAAAGGAGCAAAAAATTCATCTTTAAAAAAAATTTGAAATCCTCCTAGATTTCCTGATTTAATAAAAAAATCACTTTTTTGTGATTCAAACCTAAAACTCAAACTCTCCCCAACTTTAAATAATCCAGAATCCATCAACATTTTCTCATCATTATATATTTCTATCCATGTTTCTTCCAAGAAAATTATATCAAAAAAAGATTCATCAATCTCTTTTAAAGTAATCTTATCTTCTCTATTTTCTGAGAATAATGTTTTGCTATCTTCAAGTAATACTTCATTTAGAATTTCTCGATCAAAAAAATTCTCATTATATGAACTAATTTCACTGCCTTCTTCTTTAGTTTTATTGTTATTGAAATTTAAAAATAATATAATTAACAAAAGAAAGCAGAAAGAAGTTATAAAAACTAGTAATACTTTGCTTGTTTTTATTTCAGGGGCATTCGGATATACACTTTTAGGTTGTTCTTCAATTAGATAATCTTTTTGCAATCTATGAATTTCATCATAAACATCTGTATTGGTAATTTTTGCAAATGATTTTATGAAACCGTTTATTGGAAGATTCTTATCATATTCGTAAATTTCACCATTTTCTATCTTTTTTAAAATTTCTATACTGATATTCAGTTTTTTTGAAATTCCCTCTAATTTCCTTCTGGCACTTTTTCGTGATTCAGAAATTTTTCTTCCGATAATCTTGTAGAGCATATCTTTAGTTTTTTTTTCACTGTGCGACAGTTCCTCTTGATCTTTCAATTACTCCCCCTTGCTTTCATATATTAATTGTTGGTTTGCCTGAGAAACAATTTCATTTAATATTTCTTTAACTGGTTGCACTTTTTTTACCAAACTTACACTTTGTCCAGCCATCAGTGAGCCATTATCAATATCACCATCTAAAACTGCTTTTTTCAAAGATCCAGCCCAAAAATGTTCTATTTTAAGTTGGGCATCTTTTAAGGAAATTCTATCATCATTTAGTAACTGAAGAACTTTTTTTTGCTCATGTATAAATTCTCTTGAAGCATTATTTTCTATTGCTCTAACAGGTATTACAGGAAATCTATTATCCAACCTTACAGAAATTTGACAGTTTCTTGCTTCAGATTTTATAAATATCTCTTTGAATCTTTGGTGAGCCACAGACTCCTCACTACAAACTAGTCTGGTTCCTATTTGACACCCAGCAGCACCAAGCTCTAAATATTTCAAAAAAATTTCTCCTCTCCCAATTCCCCCAGCAACAAAGATTGGAATATCAAGAAATTCAGGGAGTATTTCTTGAACTAAGACATTAATAGATACTGGACCAATATGTCCCCCAGCTTCATTCCCCTCAAGAATCAAACCATCAATACCGTAATCTATCATTTTTTTAGCAATTGAAGAGGTCGTGGCAAAGCACATTGTTTTTATCTTTTTATGCTTTAATTTTTGAATTTGTCTTTTTTTTGGAAAACCTCCAGCAAAAACAACCAAACTCACTTTAAGTTTTAAACAAACATCAATTAAACTTTCAATTTCCGGGTGAAGTAGAATTAAATTAACTCCAAATGGTTTTTTTGTTTTTGACCTTGTATCCAAGATTTCTTGCTTAAGTTGATATTCATTCATTGACCCTGCTGCTATAATTCCAAACCCTCCAGCATTTGAAGTGGCAGAAACAAGTGTGCTCTCTGAAACCCATGTCATAGCCCCTCCCATTATAGGAAACTCAACATCTAAAAATTTAGAACCTTTGGAAAACAATTTTCTCAATTTACTATTCATACTCATCACAAAAATCTATTTCTTTAGGCCATAAGCAATGTGCAATGCATTGAGTGCCATTTTTTTTTTTGGCAAATCTATCAAGACACTTATTTTAATCTCAGATGTAGATATAACTTGAATATTAATATTTTTTTTTGCTAAAGTTTCAAACATTTTTTGCGCTACACCAACATTACTTTTCATTCCAACACCTACTATTGAAATTTTGCATATATTGTCGTTGGAATGAATTTTTTTAAATTTAATTTTTGATTTTCTTAATTCTTTTACAGCTTTATTTTGATCATCAATGGGAACTGTAAATGTCAGACTAGCAAATTTACCATCATCAGTTATATTTTGCACAATCATATCTACATTTATGTTTGCTCTCGCAAGAGCACCAAAAATTTCAGCCGCTATTCCAGGTTTATCAGGAATACCCTTTAATGTAATTTTTGCTTCGTTTTCAGAAGAAGTTATTCCTGTGACAACTTCTTTCTCAATTTTATTTTCTTCTTTCACAACCATTGTTCCTAACTTTCTTTTGAAAGAACTTCTAACATGGATTTTAATACCATATTTCATAGCTAATTCAACTGATCTTGGATGTAAAACTTTAGATCCTAGTGAAGCCAACTCAAGTATTTCCTCATAAGTAATAGAATCAATCTTATTTGCATTTTTTACAACCCTTGGATCAGATGTGAAGATTCCATCAACATCTGAATATATTTCACAACTTTTCAAACCTAATGAATATGCGATTGCTACTGCACTGGTATCTGAACCACCTCTACCTAAAGTAGTAATTCTATTCTCATGAGATACCCCCTGAAAGCCAGCAACTACTAAAACTTTATACTTTTTGAAATAACTTTTTATTAATTTGGAATTAATACTTAAGATTCTAGCCTGACTATGATTATTATCTGTAATGATAGGAATTTGCCAGCCTAAAATAGATCTGGAAGAAATTTTTTTTTCATTTAACATTGTACTAATTAAAGCTGATGAATGTTGCTCGCCGGTTGATAGTATTACATCATATTCAGGTGTTGAGATATTAGTGTTTAATTTTTTGTATTCTAAAACCAACTTATTGGTTACTCCGCTCATGGCTGAGACCACTAAAACTATTTTTTCACCTGTAGAATATATTTTTTCTTCAATGATCTTAACAATGTTTCTTATTCTTGATATATTGGCAACAGAAGTACCACCAAATTTCATAACATTTATTGACATAAAGAATTATTTGTATTTAAGAATTTAAATACTACCATATGTAAAAAATAAAAAATGAAAAGTTAAAATTTTAAAATCTCGGCTATTATGAATTCACAATTTTTTGATAAATTATCTGATGAGTGGTGGGATGAAGATGGTTCATTTAAAGCCCTTCATTCATTTAATATAATAAGAATAGATTATATTAGAAAAAAACTACCAAATGATTCTTTTAAAGGTTTAAAAATATTAGATATTGGTTGTGGTGGAGGTATACTGTGTGAACCTTTATCAAGATTAGGAGCATGCGTGACTGGAATTGACACTAATAAAAAAGCAATTCAAATTGCAAAAGATCATGCAAAAAAGAAAAAACTAAAAATATCCTATAAGAATATAAACATTGATAAAATTAATATGAAAAATTTTGATATCATAACCTGTATGGAAGTATTAGAGCATGTAGAAAACTTTGAACACATAATATCCAAATCAAAAAATATTCTTAAAAAGAATGGTTTATTTTTTGGATCAACAATTAATAAGACATTTGCTTCCTACATATTCGCACTCTTTTTTGCTGAAAAAATTCTCAAAATTGTTCCGAGAGGAACGCATGATTGGAATAAATTAGTAAAACCTAATTATTTAAAAAAAGTTTTTTTGTTAAATGGTTTTTCAGATTTTCAAATTAATGGAACAATCTATAATCCATTCAATAATCTTTGGCGATATACAAACCTATCTAAAATAAATTATATGTTTTCTGCATTTAATTCTCAATAAAGATTCATCTGAATAATTTTTTAATAAATTTAATTTAAAAAATCAAGCTCAAGATTTTATACAGAGAAATAAGGATATTCAAAATTATTAAATTCTAAAAAAACTACCAAGAAATTACAAAAAAATAAAGTTGGCGATATTTCATAAAAAATAATTTGTCATTGATGGAATTTTTTTTCTAATTTTTGGAATCAATTTCGTCTCTACTGACGCACTTATAATGCAAGGCTTTTCTCCTGCCTCTGCAATTATTTTTCCCCAAGGATCAACAATCAATGAATGACCGAAAGTGTGTCTACCATTTTTATGATAACCACATTGTGCAGCAGCAAAAACAAAACATCCATTCTCAATTGCTCTTGCTCTGATTAAAGTATGCCAATGGCTCTTTCCTGTAGTATGTGTGAACGCAGCTGGAATCGAAAAGAAATGAGCTCCTTTTTTTGCTAGCTTTTTATATAAAGATGGAAATCTAATATCATAACATATACTCATACCTATATTGCCCCATGGCAATTTAGCAATCTGAATTTGTTTGCCTGGATCATAATTTCTTGACTCACAATACTTTTCATTAAGTCCTAAAGATACATCAAAAAGATTTATTTTATCATATTGGCTAATTACCTTTCCTTTTGGATTAACAAGTATAGATCTGTTGAGAAATTTTTTATTTTTTTTTTTATAAGGAATAGAGCCTATTAAAATATTTGCATTCATTCTTCTTGATTGATTGAAAATAAAATTCATGAATTCTTTGTGCCAATTTTCATGAAAATCATCTATTGTTTTTTTGCAGTCAGAAAAAATAGCCACACACTCAGGAAGACAAATCAAGTCAAAAGATTTTTGATTGATCTTTGAAAACATATTCTCAAGCATTAATATATTTTCTTCAGGAATATTACTGCTATTTGTTTGCAAACAAGCAACATGAAATTTTTTATTCATTCAATAAGCTCATTAATTCACCACTTTTGTAGATTGCTTCCAAATCATCATAGCCTCCAACATGTAATTTACCTATAAAAATCTGCGGAACTGTTGTTCTTCCATTAGACTTTTTGAGCATTTCACCTCTTACATCATTTTTATTATCCACTATTTCTTCATGAAAACTTAAATTAAGGTTTTGAAGTAATTCTTTTGCAGCTGTACAATAAGGGCAAATATTAGAAGAATAAATTAAAATCTTTTTCATGGGCAATTAATAAAATGAACAATAATATAATTGATATAAATTCTTTAATTAATTCTAAAAACAAATCAAGTAGAAATTGGGAAAAGTATAATTTTTTATTTAAGAAGTTTTCCAAGGTCTTAGGAAAAAAAATTTTTGAAATTAGTGATTTTTACGAAAATATTCTTATTTTATCCTCTGATAGAGGTGAAGCATTAGAAAACATTTCAGATGATTGTTTTAAAAATATTTTTTTTCTATCACCTTATAGAGAACTCTTAGAGAAATTTTATATATCCAAAAAAAACATCTTAAAGGTCGAAGGTAATTTTGAAACAATTCCCTTTAAAAATGGTAAATTTGATCTTATTATTAGTAATTTGTACCTACACAATATTAATGAAAAAAAAATACATCTTAAGAACCTTTACAATTTATTAAATAATGAAGGTTTATTGATATGTAATTTTTTTGGAGAAAAATCACTTTTTGAACTAAGAAGTGCTCTTTTTGAAACCGATGAAAGAATATTTAATGGGATATTTATGAGGTTAGCTCCTAATCTAAAAATGATTAATGTATCTGATTTATTAACTGAGTTGGGTTTTAATGAAATAGTTTCTGAAAAAATTACATACAAGATTTACTATGAGAATGTAAGAAAGATATTTGAAGATCTGAGAGGGCTAGGAGAAAATAGCGCTCTAATTAATAGAAAAAAAAGTCTTATGACAAAAAACTACATAAACACTCTAAACAAAATATACAAAGAAAAATTCAGTGACCTAAACGGTCTAAAGGTAAGTTGTGATGTGATTTCAATTAGTGGGTGGAAAAATAAAAGAAGATAAATATTTGATAAATTCTTTATTAGATTTTAAGAAATCATATTTATTAAATTGAGCGGGTAAAATCCATTCTATTTCTTGTTTTTCTTTATTAATAATTTTTCCTGTCCAACCCAAACAAATAAAAAAATTTAAACTTATTTTTTTGGTATTTTGAGAAATACGAAATGATTTCAAATAATAAGTCTTATTTAATTTTATGTTAACTCCAAGCTCCTCAAAAATTTCTCTACGAAGGGCTTCAAGCATGTACTCTCCGATTTGAACTTTTCCACCAGGAAATTCATAGAAACCTGAAAAATCTTTATCGGGTGGTCTATTTGATATTAAAATCTTTTGTTGTTTTTTTAAAACACATGCAACAACCTCCAAAAAAATTTTTAGCTCCTATAATCGGTGTTTATTGAGATATATTGTTTAGTGTAATCGCAAGTCCATACCGTCCAATTATAATTACCTAATCCAATGTTAACAGTAATCTCAATTTCATTATTTTTCAAATATTTATCAATATCAGATAAGTAACGTGAGAAAAGTTTTTTACCATTTCTCAAAATTACAAACTTTCCAAATTTAAGGGATAGTCTCATTGGGTTAATATGAGCATTAGATTTTCCTATTGCCATTATTATTCTTCCCCAATTAGCATCAGATCCAGCCATTGCTGTTTTGAAAAGGGGAGAATTTGCAATTGATTTCCCAATTTCTTTGGCGTCAATCTTACTCTTTGCGCCTTTTATATTAATTTTTATGAATTTTGATGCCCCTTCTCCATCTTTAACAATGTATTCGGCTAATTGATTCATTAAGTTTTCAAGATATACAAAAAAAATTTTTTTTTCACCTGGTTTCATTTTTTTTTGTATTCCACTTTTAACTGAAAAAAATAAAACCATATCGCTAGTTGACGTATCGCCATCAACGGTAATCGAATTAAATGTTTTATCTACAATTTCAAAAAATTTTGACTCAAATATTTTTCTTTCAAATTGAGCATTAGTAAAAATAAATGCTAGCATTGTCGCCATATTCGGAGCTATCATTCCCGAACCTTTAGCTATTCCATTTATCACAAATTTGCCTTCACCTAAAAACTTCTCTGAATGGGTTTTAGGAAAAGTATCTGTAGTCATTATTGCTCTTGCAGCTTTATTCCATGAGTCTTTATCATTTTTAAGGCTTGAAATTAGAAAAGGAATTTTTTTTATAATTTTTTTTTCATCGAGAGGCTCACCAATTACTCCTGTTGAAGCTACAAAAATTTCATTCTTGGGTACGTTAAGTTGTTCTGAGAGTTCTCTAACAATATTTAATAACGATAATTTTCCAGCGCTTCCGTTAAATACATTTGCATTACCTGAGTTTATTAAAATTGCTGAAACCTTTCCAAACTTTATAATTGATTTATTCCAAATTATTGGCTCTCCTGGAGTTTTAGAACGAGTAAAAACTCCTATGATCTCTCCAGGTTTATCTAATTTTATTAAAACTAGATCTTCTTTATTGTTTTTTTTTAATCCACAATGTGTTATTGAAGCACTAATCCCTTCAATACAATTAACATTTTTTAATTTTTGCGGGGCTAATGGAGATAATTTAATCGACATGACAGTACAAAAAACAAATTTGATATATTTTTATATCTAAAATTACTATAAATAAAAACATGTTAAATTATTTATCAAAAAAAATCTTTGGTTCTTCTAATGATAGACTCATTAAAAAAATTATTCCCATTGTTGAAAAAGTTAATTCATTAGAAAAAAGTTATGAAAAATTTACTGACGAGGAAATTCAAAGTAAAACCATCGAATTAAAGAAACAAGTTTCTGATGGCAGAAATCTTGAAGAAATCATACCTGAGGCTTTTGCCAACGTTCGAGAAGCCGCAAAAAGGTCATTAGGACAAAGACATTATGACGTCCAGTTAATTGGAGGAGTTGTGCTTCACCGTGGAATGATAGCTGAAATGAAAACTGGTGAGGGAAAAACTCTTGTATCTACACTTGCTGCATATTTAAATTCTTTAAACAATGAATCTGTACATATTGTAACAGTTAATGACTACCTTGCAAAAAGAGATAGTGAATGGATGGGAACCGTTTATAAAAA
The DNA here is from genome assembly GCA_902530985.1 of uncultured Alphaproteobacteria bacterium. GTDB lineage: Bacteria > Pseudomonadota > Alphaproteobacteria > Methylaequorales > Methylaequoraceae > Methylaequor. The sequence goes on along the minus strand of CACACI010000008.1, from coordinate 8,840 downwards.
ATTAGGGCTTCAAACAGGCTATATTCTTAATGGCATGAATGATGAAGAAAGAAAAAAAGCCTATTCATGTGATATTACTTATGGAACAAATAATGAATACGGGTTTGATTATTTAAGAGACAATATGAAGTTTTCCAAAGATCAAATTGTCCAAAGTGGATTCAATTATGCAATTATTGATGAAGTCGACTCGATTTTAATTGATGAGGCCAGAACACCTTTAATAATATCAGGTTCTGTAGAAGAATCATCAATCTTATATAAAGTTGTAGATAAAATAATTGCCCAATTAAAGTCTCAAGATTATGAAAAAGATGAAAAATCAAAAAGTGTTGTATTAAATGATAATTCAGTAGAGAAATTAGAAAGTCTTTACAAAAAACAAAAATTGTTGACTGATGGAAATTTATACGACATTCACAATGTAACTCTTCTGCACCATACAAATCAATCTTTAAAAGCAAGATATATCTTTGAGAAAGATAAAGACTATCTTGTTCAGGATGGCAAAGTATTAATAGTTGATGAATTCACAGGCAGAGCCATGGAAGGTAGGCGATTCTCTGAAGGTCTTCACCAAGCAATAGAGGCAAAAGAGAACTTGGAAGTTCAAGTAGAAAATCAAACTTTAGCTGCAATTACTTATCAAAACTATTTTAGATTATACAAAAAATTGTCAGGAATGACAGGTACAGCAAAAACAGAAGCAGATGAATTTTTTGATATTTATAAACTCGAAGTTGTTGAAGTACCGACTAATAAAACCATGGTTAGGATTGACCATGAAGATGAAATTTATAGAACATTAAATGAGAAATATGAAGCAATTGTAAATTTAATTCAAAAATGTATTAGTCAAAAACAACCATGTCTAGTTGGGACGGTATCAATAGAAAAGTCCGAGTATTTATCAAAAATACTTAATAATAAGGGCATTAAACATCAAGTATTGAATGCAAAAAACCATCTTAAGGAAGCAGAAATAATTGCTAATGCTGGAAAACCGGGAACTATTACAATTGCTACTAATATGGCTGGAAGAGGAACAGATATAAAGTTAGGCGGATCTGAGGAATCAAAAAGTCAAGTTGAAGATATGAAAACCTCTAAAGATTCAGGTGGTTTATATATTATTGGTACAGAAAGACATGAATCAAGAAGGATCGACAACCAATTACGTGGAAGATCTGGAAGACAAGGAGATCCGGGCTCATCAAAATTTTTTTTATCTTTAGAAGACGATTTGATGAGGATTTTTGGTTCAGAAAAATTAGACTCTGTTCTCAAAACACTTGGCCTTTCGGATGGAGAAAGTATTCAACACCCCTGGATTACAAAAGCTCTTGAACGAGCCCAAAAAAAAGTAGAAGCCAGAAATTATGAAATTAGAAAAAGTCTTCTAAGATTTGATGATGTAATGAATGAACAAAGAAAAATAATATATGACCAAAGAAGAGAAATAATAAATGATAAAGATATAGATAATCTTATTTTTGACATGAGAGATGCTTATGTTGATGATCTAATAGATAATGAAATAAAAGATTTAAACGAACTAACTACAGAAAAAAAAGAGAAGATTGTTGATACATGCAAACAAACCTTGAATGTTTCTTTGAAATTTGAGGAAGTACTTTCTAAAACCCCACAAATTCAGGATATCAAAGATAAAATTTACAAGCTTTCTGACAATAATATTAATCTTAAAAAAACGAAATATTCAGAAGAAATTTTTTCTTACGCACAAAAAAGCATTTTACTTCAAATTATTGATAAAAGTTGGAAAGAGCACTTGCTTTCATTAGATCATCTTCGTCAGGGAATATCCTTAAGAGCTTATGGTCAAAAAGATCCTCTAAATGAATATAAACAAGAGGCTTTTATAATGTTTGAAGAAATGATGGAAAGTATAAGATTCAATATTACTAAGATCATAAGTTTTATTGAGATAAAGACTGAAGTACCAAGAACTGATTCAGAACGCATAGATGATCAGAGGGAGGAAAGTCAAGAAAATTCCAGACAAAAAAAAATACCTAGAAATGCAATATGCCCTCTTTGCGATTCAGGAAAAAAATATAAACGTTGCTGCGGAAAAATTTAATTTATTAGTTAATTAAAAAATTTTTACCGATTGATAGATATTTTTCCTCTCTTTGACTAATTATCTTTTCTGGAGAAATTCCATCGAAATCTTTGCTAATCCTTAAAATACATTCCTTGAGTTGGTTGCATACTCCTGAAACATCCCTATGAGCTCCTCCTCGAGGCTCTTTAATTATCTCATCAATTACTTCTAATTCTAACAAGTCTTGCGCTGTAAGTTTAAGTGATTCAGCAGCCTTTTCCGACTCATTCGCTGACCTCCACAAAATAGACGCGCAACCTTCCGGAGAAATAACAGAGTATATAGCATGTTCTAGCATTATAACTTTATTTCCAGTGGCTAACGCTACTGCTCCACCCGAGCCTCCTTCACCCACTATGAAGGAGAAAATAGGTGTTGTTGTATTTATAGAACACTTTATTGCATTAGCTATTGCCTCTGATTGACCCCTATCTTCAGCCTCAACTCCAGGAAAAGCTCCAGGCGTATCAATAAAAGTTAATATAGGGAGTTTAAATTTACTAGCTAAGTTAAATAATCTTTGAGCCTTTCTATAACCCTCTGGTTTAGCCATTCCAAAATTATTTTTAACTCTTGTATCAACATCGATGCCTTTGTCATTACCAACAACTAAAAATCTTCTGTTATCAATTTTTGCCAACCCTCCCTTTATTGACGCATCATCGGAATACAGTCTATCTCCACAAATAACTTCAAACTTATCGAAAATTGTCTTAACTATCTCATCAAACTTTGGTCTATCTTGATGTCTACATACCTTTACTTTTTGAATAGGTGTTAATTTTTCATAAATCGCATCTAGTGTTTTATCAAATTTATCCTGCAAAACTGTGAGTTCGTTTGCAATATTTTCACTTGTATCCTTTAAGTGCCTTAACTCCTCAATCTTTGACCTAATCTCAAGTAAAGGTTTTTCAAAGTCTAGAAAATTTTGCATATTTTTGTTTTAGCTACTCTCTATTAATTTTGCCTTTTGAACTAAAACTTCTGCTTGACGAATAGATGCTATATCTATAAGCCTTCCATCTAAAGATACCGCACCTTTACCTTCTTTTTTAGCAGTATTCATAGCTTCAAGTATTCTTTTTGCTTGATTTATCTCTTTTTCAGATGGACTCATAACCTGATTAGCTAAATCAATTTGGCTCGGATGAATTGCCCACTTTCCTTCACACCCAAGTGTTGCTGATCTGTTAGCTTGAGCAATGTAACCGTCTGGATCATTAAAATCTCCAAATGGTCCATCTATGGGCCTTAATCCATTTGCTCTGGCAGCAATTACCATTTTTGAAACTGCATGGTGCCACATATCACCCCAATGCTTGTCTCTTGGTTTGTCACCATCTATGTCTGTTAAGACATGATAATTAGGGTTTGGACCTCCAATAACTGTTGTTTTTGCTTTTGTAGAAGCCGCATAGTCTGCAACACCGAAATGAAGTGATTCAAGCCTTCTTCTGTAAGATGCAATTTCATTAACATTCTGCATGCCAAGTGCTGTTTCTATTATTAGTTCAAAACCAATTCTTTTTTCTAATCCCATTGCATCTTCAACTTGCGAACATAACATATCAACTGCATAGACATCAGAAATTGTTCCAACTTTGGGAATCATTATTAAATCTAGTTTTCCAGGGGCCTGTTCTATTAAATCAACAACATCTCTATACATGAAATGTGTGTCTAAGCCATTAATTCTAACTGACATGGTCTTACCGTTCCAATCTAAATCATTTAGGGCCTCGATTATATTTTTTCTAGCTTGTTCTTTTTCATCTGGCGCAACTGCATCTTCCAAATCTAAAAAAATCACATCAACTTTACTTTTGGCAGCTTTTTCAAAAAGAGCTGGATTACTTCCTGGAACAGCTAATTCACTTCTATTAAGCCTAGGCTGGGCTTGTTCAACAATATTAAAACTCATAATTTCCTCGTTAGTTTAATAATTACATTGACAATTAATTATCTAAATAAATTAATAAACACAACTTATATTTTAATTAATTTATCAATATTTCTTTGAAGACTATGTTTTTCTTGAAGAATCTTTCTTAGTTTTTTTGTTTTAACATGTGTATAAATTTGTGTTGTTGAAATATCCTTGTGACCCAGAGAATCTTGAATAATTCTTAAATCAACTCCCCTATCAAGTAGATGAGTAGCAAACGAATGTCTAATTTTGTGAGGAGATAAAATATTCTTATCAATACCAGCTTTTAAACCAATATTTTGAAGAATTTGAAAGAACCTATTTCTAGTAAGGTAACCTGAGTTTGAATTTGAGGGAAATAAATATTTGTTCTTTGATATGCTTTTGGTTAGTTTTAATTTTAAAAGATATTTTCTAAGTATAGCCTGGACTTTCTTAATTAAAGGCACGACCCTTTGTCTTTTTCCTTTATTCAAAATTATAATGTATGAATAATCATCAGCCAAATCACCCATTTTAAGACTTACTAATTCGCTTACTCTAATTCCAGTAGCATATAGAATTTCTAACATCAAAGAAAATCTTATACCTTTGTATGAATTATCATTATAAGATTGGTTGATTATTTTCAAAATTTGTTCTTCTGATAGAACTTTGGGAATTGTCCTCCTAAACTTTGGAAACTCTATAGTTTCAAGAAAATTATTGTCTAAATACTCTTTATCACATAAAAAATTAAAGAATGCCCTTAATGATGAAAGCTTTCTGCAATGAGATGATGTTGAATAGTTCATAGCAAGAAATTTAATATACGTACTTATTTTTTGTTCATTTAAAGCATTAACATTTGCCAAATTAACATATTTGGTAAACTGCAGAATATCATTTTTATATGATAAAAGAGTATTACTAGATAAATTTTGTTTCGTAGCCATATGCTCAATATATTTTTCAATTAGATAATAAGTTGAACTATTCATATAATAATTCTTCCAGAAAGAAGCTTATACTCTTCATTAAAACCAAGATTTTTTAAAATCGTAAGCACAGAAAAGCTTTCGATTAAATTAAGTTGCATAAAATCTTTATTACCAACAATTTTAAAAAGTAAATTAAAGGAATTAAAATAATCACCGTTGGATGATAATTTTTCTGATAAAAAAAGATTCTTTGCATCGATTGATTTAATATCTGTTTTTATTGAAATACTTAAAAGTTTTTCTAGGATATTCTGATTTAAATCAATATTACTAATTAAAACCATTAAAACTCTTTTCAAAAAAGCTGATTCAATCTTTTTTGTATTATCAAATTTCTCTAACTGATTTTCAAATGAATAATAATCAATACTGTTTGTCTTAAGGAATTCAGATATATCTATTGCTAAATTTCTATAATCACTTTCTGGACTCTTTGAATATTTGTTTAAAATTTCTCTAGCTTCTTTGAATTTATATTTTGATTGAAACATTTGAGATATCAATATGGTATCTTCATGGTTGCGAACATTTTCTTCAAAATCCATAAGATCATCTATTAAGTATGAGATTTTTGGAAGTAGATTGTCTATTTTTGAGATTTTAATTAAGGCAATAATCTTGCGAAATTTAGATTCAGGTTTTTTATCTCTTATTATTGACTGATATAATAACGGTCTTGCTCTTATTGGGGATAAAGATTTATAAATTTTTTCTGCATTCTGAATTTCTTTAGGTTCAAATCTAGATAATTGATAAGCTTCAGAGAGCATTTCCACACTTATTCTCCCTTGTTTTACTAAAATTTCAGAGCAAAATATTTTTAAATCTGTATCCACAGAAGGATTAGATAATATGAATAAGAGTCCACTAGTAGTTAAATTTTCTATTTGTTCAAAATTCGGTGAAATATCTGCAAATTGAAGAGATGACATAATAATCGGATTTAATTCTTTTATCTGTTCTAAATTTTTCTTTAAATCATCTGACTGAGTAATATCTTTGTCACTCATAAGGGAAAAAGCTAAATCGATAAAAAAAATATCACCAGGCTGGTTCTGCTCTTTTAATAGTTGCAAACCAAATTTTGCTTCATCAAATTTACCATTAATTATGTTACATATTATCATTATTTTCCCAAACGATTTAGGGTCTTGATTGACTTTCTTTAAAATTTTGCAAGCTTCCGAATGTCGATTTCTTAAAAGGTTTCCTTCAATCATTTTCTTTAAAATAAAACTGTTGTTTTCTAATTCTGTAGTTTGAGAATAGATTAATTCAATTTCACTAAGCCTCGCAGTTTCGAAGAGCTTATTTATAAGTGTTTCAAAAAGGATTGTATCTTCATCTACACTAACAAAATTCCTATTAAATGATTTATTTGAGACCAAAATATCAAAAATTAATTTTTGAAAAACCTCATCTGTATTTCTTACTGGCAAATTTTTTAAGAATGAATTTATCTGATCAAAAGATTTATCCGAAAAAACTTTAACCCATTTATCATCCAAGTTATTATCAACTTTAAACTCTGATAAATAATCTTTCTTATATTGATTGTAATTTTCAATGTCATCAAAAATTATTTGATTGGATAAAATACCTTTTGATGACAAAAATATTATCAATAAAAATATTTTAACTAGATTATTTACTTTCAATATCAAACTCTTTCTCAACTAGTCTTGGGTTGATTACGAAATCTGAAGAACCCAAATATAATATGAATACCAGAAGTACTAATGTTAGTGATATTAAAATCTTAATTATTAACTTGTCCATCTCACAATTATTTGTATCTAATGAATATTTATAATATTAACAATAAATTTTCAAAAAGATCTATTATTTAAATAAATAAAAATAAATGGAATTTTTAAAGAAAAACATCATTCTTGTTGGAATGACTGGAGTAGGAAAAACTACAATTGGAAAGATACTATCTAAAGAAATAGGGCGAGATTTTTATGATATTGACCGCGAAATTGAAAAGATTACAAATCTTAAAATCAAAGATTTTTTCAAAATGTACGGTGAAGAAGAGTTTCGAAGACTTGAAAAAAGTACATTATTTAAATTTCTAAATGATAAAAAAAAATTTGTTATTTCACCAGGTGCTGGAATATTTTCTGATGATGAGATAAAAAAAACACTATTAAGAGATAGTATATGTGTTTTTTTAAATGCAAAAATTAGTTTATTAATTGCTAGATTAAAAAAAAATCTTGCAAATAGACCAAAGTTAAGCGAAGGAGTACTTGAAGAAAGTTTAAAAAATATGTATACAGATAGGATTGAGAGCTATAAGAAATCCCACATTACAATAAATGTTAACAGAATCTCAATTTCTGTGACAGTAGACAAAGTTACCAAAGCTTTAATTAAATATGGAAAAACTTTATAATTACAAAGTCTCGTTAGGAAAGAATTCTTATTCCATTTTTATTGGTAAGGATATTTTAAGATCCATTAAAACGTTTATACCAAACTACAAAAATTATTCTAAAATCATTCTTATTACCGATACTAATATTTACAAAAAAAATTCAGAACTCCTCAATTTAGAACTTAATAAAAAACTAAATTTCAAAACGATTATTCTTCCAGATGGTGAAAAAACAAAAAGTTTTAAATATCTACAAATTCTAATTGAAAAAATTCTCATGTTAAATCTAGACAGAGATTCTTTGTTAATATGTTTTGGAGGAGGAGTTCTTGGTGATCTAGTTGCATTGGCATCATCATTGATTTTGAGGGGAATTGATTTTGTTCAGGTTCCATCAACTTTACTTTCACAAGTTGATAGTTCAGTAGGCGGTAAAACAGGTATAAATTCAAAGTACGGAAAAAACCTTATAGGTACTTTTAAACAACCAAAATCAGTTATCATCTCCACAGATATTTTAAAAACATTAGATAAAAGAGAAATTGTTTCTGGTTATGCAGAAATTCTTAAATATTCATTTATAAAAGATAAAGCATTCTTCAATTGGTTGAGAGAAAATGGGGAAAAAGTTATTTCTTTAGATACGAAAAGTTGTATTTATGCAATCAAAAAAAGTTGCTCCATAAAGTCAAAAATCGTTTCAATTGATGAAAAAGAAAAAGGTATAAGAGAAATATTAAACTTTGGGCATACTTTTGGACATGCAATCGAATCAGTTGCAAAATTTTCAAATAAAATAAAACATGGCGAATCAATTTTTATAGGGATGTTTCTAGCAATCAAATTCTCCATATTCTTAAATCTTTGTAAAAAAAGTGTCTTAGAAAACTATGTTTTACATTTAAGAAAAATTGGTATTCCTTTTAAACTCAAAGACTATCATATAAGTATCTCTGCTAAGAAGTTCTTGAATCATATGAAATTTGATAAAAAAGTAAAAAATGGCAAAATTAAACTCATTTTAATAAAAGATATTGGTAGACCAGTAAGATTTTTTTTAGATGATGAAAAATTATTGTCAAATTTTTTAAAAAATGAATTATAATATTATACAATGGAATTTCCTTTATCAATTCTAATAGGATCAATAATTGGATTAATTTTCCTATCAGCATTTTTTTCTGGCTCAGAGACTTCTTTAACATCTGCTTCAAAGGCACGAATGCATACCTTAGCTAGGTCGGGGAAAAAGAATGCAGGAATTTTTGAAAAGATTTATAAAGACAAAGAACAACTAATTTGTACAATTCTTTTTGCAAATAATTTAGTAAATGTTCTTGCATCTGCCCTTGCAACAAAAATTCTTATTGAAGTAACTGAAAATGAAGGAATTTTATATGCAACAATTATAATGACTTT
>CACACI010000007.1 GCA_902530985.1 uncultured Alphaproteobacteria bacterium | reverse complement strand
GAACTTGAAAAAGCTCGAAAAGCTGAAAAAAAAAGACAAATTAAGGAAATAGAAAAAGCCAAAAAAGTAGAAAATAAAAAGCTTAAAGAATTGGAAAAGCAAAAAAAAGCTGAAGAGAAAAAAAAAATAAAGGAAATAAAAGAAGCAAAAGAAATAGAAAAGCAAAGGCAAAAGGAATTAGAAATTGCAAGAGAAGCTGAAAAGAATAGACAAAGGAAAGAAATTGACGAAGCTCGAAGATTATTACAACTAAAAAAAGAGGAGGAAATACAGAGAAAATTGACCTTAGAAGAATTTAAACAAATTGAAAAAAAAAAAAAATTAGCTGCTGAAATTAAAGAAAAAGAAATTCAAAACAAAAGAAAAAGAGAAGTTGAAAAAGAAAAATTAGCTGAACAAGAAAGAATTAAGAAAGAAAGACAAAAAAGAAAAGAATTAGAAAAACAGTATGAAATTCAAAAAAAATTAAAAGATAAACAGAGATTGGTCCAGGAGAGAAAACTGAGGGACAAACAAAAGCAGAGAAAAAAAGAAATTGAAAAATTAGAAAAGTTACAAAAACTAGCTGAAAGAAAAAAATTAAAAGAAGATTTAAAAAAAAGAAAAAATATAGAAAGAAAATATCAAGAAGAGCAAAAAATTAAAGCTAAGCAAGATCTTGCAAATCAAAAAAAAGAAAGGGCAGAATTTATAAAAAAAAAAAAGGAGTTAAGCAAACAAAAAAAGAGAGCAGAACAAAAAAAGAAAGGAGAAGATATGCAAAAAATAGAATCAGAAAGAATTGCGGAAAAGAATGCAATTATAACTGCCAGAAAGAAATCTAGTGAAGAAAAAATGAATAAAATGCTTAACAACAAACAAAAAGAATTGGATATAATCGAAAATCCTGATCAATTCACTCAAATAACAGTTCTCAACAAATCGGATATATTGAAGAAAGAAGAAAAGAATAACAACCAACAAAATGAAATTATTTTAGAAAATATTGAAAACAAATTTTTAAAGGAAGAGTTGATTAAAAAAAGAGAGGAAGAAATTCAAAAAAGGAAATTCTCTTATTTCAATAAAAAAGATATTGAAAAAGATAAAGAAATAGTTGGAACCAAACAATTTTTTGATGAAAATTCTATAAAAAGAAATATAGGGAAAAAAAATAATATTAAAGTTGAAAAAGATAATGAGAATAAGAAGAAACTTCAAAAAAAGTCAGTACAAAACAAAAACAGTAAAAACTTACAAGAAAAAAAAGACAATGAACTTCTTACTGCAATAATAAAGAAACCTAGTTCAATAGTTGAACTTAAAGAGCAAATAGTTAGTTCAAAAAGAGAAGTATTAAATTTTGATGACAATAAAAAAGAACTCGGTATTAAGCAAAAAAAAAAGTTGAAAGAGTTTGCCAAAATTATTAAAGACAAACCAGTTAAAATAATAATAAAAACTTTTCTATCAAAGAAAGAAAAGAATTTTAACAAATATAAGAAAATCTCAAAATCACGATCTCTATACATAAGAGCCTTCCTCATAAATCAGGGAATTTCGCACAATAGAATTAAAATTGAAACAAATGAAGAAAATATAACAAAAAATTGGAAGAATGAGGTAATATTAAATTTTATTGGTGTTTAAATGAAAATTATTGGAAAATACTTACTAAGAATTATTTTTTTCTTGTCAATAGTTTTAGCGCTTCTCTTTTTTCATTTTGACAATCTAAAAAATTTTTATTTAACAAACCAGACACTTAATACTCTCATATTATTTGTTATCACTTTTGGAATAATTTACATTCTAAAACAATTAATAAATATAAAAAATGAGCTGAATTGGCTTGCCAACACCTTTAAACAATCAACAACTAATAAATTAAGTGTTAAATCACCAAGATTACTTAAATATTTAGATAATTATCTTAAAGAGCACTCTGGCAAGTTTATTTTCACTCAATCTTCAATGAAAACTGTCATGGAAAGTATAGAAGGAAGACTTATTGAAAGTAGAGAGATATCAAGATATATGATAGGTCTCAGCATTTTTTTGGGTTTACTTGGTACTTTTTGGGGGTTACTTGAAACTATAAATTCTGTAAGTTCTACAGTAAGTGGTTTGGATTTCTCAGAGAATACACAAAAACTTTTTAAAGTTTTAAAAGAAGGCCTAGAAAAACCATTAGGTGGAATGGGAACTGCATTTAGTTCCTCTCTATTTGGTCTAGGGGGATCTTTAGTTTTGGGTTTCCTAGATTTACAATCAAATCAAGCACAAAATAGGTTTTACAATGAAATTGAAGAAAAACTATCTGAGAGAACTAAATTTTCACTCATGAACATGGATAATAATGACAAGAAGAATCTTGCACCAGCATATATAGAGTCTTTGATTGAGGTAACAACAGAAAATTTAAAAAAGTCTACAGCAGTTATAGATAAACAAAATCTTCACCAAGAATCAATATCCAAATCAATCCATGAAATTAACAGAATTATATCTGAAAACACAAATCTCAATAAAGATATAAAAGAGGAAATAAAAGTTTTATCAAAAACAATTGCTAACATTAGTAAAAGATAGTGAGACTTAATCGAAAAAATATATATGAGATCAATATTTGGCCTGGTTTTGTAGATATTCTTGGCACCTTACTTATAGTAACTATTTTCACCGTTCTAATTTCTACAGTAACTCAAATATATTTCAACGATCAGCTTGAAATTAAAAGAGGAGAAATTTCTTCTCTTGATGATGAAATAGAAAAATTGCTTTCTCAAATTGAATCAACATTGAAGGATAAAAAGGATCTTGAAAAGAAAAACAAAGAATTATCCAGATCTTTTTCTAGTTCTAAGCAAAAAATTAAACAATTAAATACTGAAAAAGAGGCTGTTGAAGATCTACGAATTAAATCTGATTATTTACTAAAAATAAAAACACAAGAACTTAAACAATTGGTTGATGAAAAAGGAAAGTTACTAGAAAACCTTAAATTGAAAAATAAAGAGGTTAAAGAACTCAATCAAGTTAGTGAAGAAAATTCATTGGAAATATTTGAACTTAAAAGAGACCTTAAAAAATTAAATGATAGGTTGGCAGAGCTGTCGAAGTTGCTAATAGATGCCGAAGAAGAGGATAAAAGAAATAAAGTTAAAATAAAAAACCTTGGACAGAAGCTTAATCAAGCACTTGCAGGAAAAGTTCAAGAATTGAGGAAATATCAATCTGTTTTTTTTAAAAAAATTAAAAAAGCTCTTGGAGAAAGAGATGATGTTATTGTCTCAGGTGATAGGTTTATCTTCCCATCTGAAATCTTTTTTGAATCTGGTTCAGACATAATTCAAGCAGAAGGTATAGAGAAATTAAGTGAAATCGCTATTAGTCTCATTGAAATTTCAAAAAAAATTCCAAAAAAAATAGATTGGATTCTAAGAGTTGATGGCCATACTGATAAAATTCCTATAAACAACGAAAAATTTAATTCAAACTGGCATTTGTCTAGCTCTAGAGCAATAAATATTGTGAAATTTTTTATTAAAGAAGGTATTGAACCTCACAGGCTAGTTGCAGCTGGGTTCGGAGAAAACTATCCTATCAACATTGGTGATAGTCAAGAAGCGTTACAAAAAAACAGAAGAATCGAAATTAAATTAACTACCCGGTGATTTAATAAACCCCATACGTATCAAAATTTTTTTTTCTATCTTCCAGAAATAACTAAATTGACCAAAAACAGTACCCACAACAATTAACAAAATTTGATAAATTGGAAAAATCAGAACTATTCTTAAAATCCAATAAAAATCATTATCTAGAATACTTTCTCCAATCAATTCTAATAAAATCAATTTTCCTAGAACAACTGATAAAGAACCAGTGATTCCAAAAACAATGAATACGATTATTAACTGATTGCTATTTTTAACTTTAAAGATCTTAATTAATTTTTTAAGCATTTTAACTAATTATTTAATTCCTGTTCAATTAAATTAAAGAGTTCAATACTTTTATCTCTTGTACTAACCCAGATAAATGGAGCTGAGGAGGATATTTGGAAATGGTGAGCTCCACTTAACGGAGAAGATAACCAAATTTGAGATGTTGGAGCGTGAATGCTTATGATATAGATATCTTCATTTTCAATAGAATCTATTCTAAGGTTCTCATCTTCATAATCAACTTCGAAGTCTTTATATTTAGATTCTACCAAACTAAATATTTCATCTAATGTAATTTGCGCTTTTTGTTTAAAATCATCCATTTTTAAATTAGTTTTGTTATTGCAAATTAAATTTAATAGTTATATAAGATCAGTCAAGAAATATGAAAAAAGATATACACCCTAACTATCATAAGATAATTGTTCAACTTACGGATGGAACAACTTTCGAAACCAGATCAACTTATGGTAAAGAAGGAGAAATATTAAAGCTTGATATAGATCCAGTTTCACACCCTGCATGGACAGGTGAAGGTTCAAAAATGCTAGACTCTGATGGTCAAGTTGCTAAATTTAAAAAAAGATTCCAAAATTTGAATTTCAAAAAATAGAAAATTTGTAATAAATGAGAGCAGTTAACTTTGATCGACCAGGCCCTCCTGAAGTCATGAAAGTTGTAGATTGTGATATTCCAGAAATAAATGAAAATCAAGTTCTCATAGAAGTTAAATTTGCTGGTGTTAACAGACCAGATATCATTCAGAGAGAAGGAAACTATCCTGCACCCCCAGGGCATTCGAAAATATTAGGTTTAGAGGTTTCAGGACTGGTATCAAAAGTTGGTTCAAATGTTAAAGGTTTAAAATTAGGTGATAAAGTTGCATCGCTAGTAAATGGTGGCGGGTATTCTGAATATTGTATTGCCGATCAAGAAACCACTTTTAAAATTCCAAAAAATATTTCATTAACTGCTGCTTCTGCTATCCCAGAATGTTTTTTTACAGTATGGTCAAATATTGTAATGAGAGGTAATTTAAAAAAAAATCAAAAAGTATTAGTTCATGGAGGTACAAGTGGAATTGGTCTCGCGGCAATACAAGTATTAAAGCTTTTTGAGTCAGAAATATTTACAACTGTTGGTAATAATAATAAAAAGCAATTTTGTCAAAAACTAGGTGTTCAAAATGTATTCAATTACAAAGAGCAAGATTATTTTGAAGAGATAAAGAAACTTAAATACAAAGGCTTAGATATGATTTTAGATTTTGTTGGAGGTGATTATATTAATAAGAATCTTAATCTTCTTGGAAATGATGGAAAACTTATAAATATTGGATTTCAGAATGGTTCAAATGTTAATTTGAATTTAATGAAAATTATGTTAAGAAGAATAACTATCACAGGATCTACATTAAGGATCAGGAATTCATCTTTTAAGGGGCACATATTAAATCAACTTAAAAAATTTGTTTTCCCAAACTTTGAGAATGGTAAAATAAAGTGTTATATTGATTCTGTATTTAAAATTGAAGATGTAGTTGCATCTCATAAACGTTTACAAGAGGGAAGCCATATTGGAAAGGTTGTTTTAGAACTGTAGGGAAAATAATATGAGAAAACCATTAATGCCAAAAGCTACAGCAAGTTGGTTAATAGATAATACCAGCTTGTCTTTTAAACAAATTTCCGAATTTGTGGGTTTGCATATCCTTGAAATTCAAGCTATTGCTGATGGCGAGGTTTCAAGCGGTATTCTACCCAGAAACCCTTTAGAGAGTGGAGAACTCACTAAAGAAGAGATTGTCAAATGTGAAAAAAATGAGAATTCACTTCTAAATATTAAGAACTCAGATATTCCAATACCAAATGCGAAAACAAAAGGTTCAAGATACACTCCTTTATCTAAAAGAGCTGATAAACCAAATGGAATATACTGGTTTATCAAAAACATACCAGATATACCTGATTCAAAAATATGTAAGGTTATAGGCACAACAAAAAAAACTGTCCAGTCCATTAGAGATAGGTCATATTGGAATATGCAAAATGTAAGGGCTCAAAACCCATTTGAATTAGGTTTGTGCAATAAAGAAGATATTGAAAAAATTATTGATAAGTACAAAAATGAAAATTAGTTATTTTTAAGTTTATTTATTTCATCTTTTATTTTTAATTTTTTTTTCTTTAAAGAATTGATCTCCAAATCATCAATACTGACGTTTCTAGTTTTTTTTTGAATTAACAAATCAAAGAATTCATGTTTAGAGAGCAAAGATTTAATTTTTTTTTCTTTAATAAAAACTCTTTCCATTATTTAATGTTAGTATTTTTTTGAATTAAAATCTATAATTTTTTAAAATGAAAAGTAAAAAACTTGTTTCAATAATAATGGGAAGCCAATCTGATTGGAAGGTGTTATGCTCATCAAAAGAAATATTGGAAAAATTTAAAATCCCATTTGAAAAAAAAATTGTTTCAGCGCACAGAACACCTGAAAGATTATATGCTTATGCAAAGTCTCTGAAAGAAAGAGAAATTGAAGTAGTTATTGCAGGTGCTGGTGGAGCAGCACACTTACCAGGCATGGTTGCAGCACTTTCCATTGTTCCAGTTATCGGCATACCTATAGAAACAAAATCATTAAAAGGATTGGATAGTTTGTTATCTATTGTTCAAATGCCTGCTGGCATTCCTGTTCCCACACTTGCCATTGGCAAACCTGGGGCGATTAATGCTGCTTTGACTGCAATCTCAATATTAGGAAATAAATATCCAGATATTAAAAAAAAATTGAACGAATTTAGAAACAAACAGACAAATTCAATTAAAAAGATTCCACTTAATGACTAAAAATGTTTTAGGGATAGTTGGTGGTGGTCAACTAGGAATGTTTATATGTAATGCCGCAAAAAAAATTGGTGTCAAAACAATAGTTTTTTCTAATGCAGAAGAATTTAGTGCAAAGAACTTTTGTGATGATTTTTTTATAGGAAGTTTTAATGATAAGGCTAAAATTCAGAAATTCGTGAATTCTGCCGAATTATTTACCATAGAAACAGAAAATATTCCAAAAGAGTTTTGCCAAACTATTGAACATAAGAAAAAGCTTTTCCCATCAAGTAAGATCATTGAAATAACTCAAAACAGGTTAAAAGAAAAAAATTTTCTGAATAATCTTAATACCATTAAGACTGCAAAATATTTTGAGATAAATAATTTTTCTGATTTAGTAACTTCTGCAAAAAAATTAAATCATCAATGTATTTTAAAAACACAAGAGTTTGGGTACGATGGCAAAGGGCAGTTTCAAATCAATAAAACAAATTTAAATGATTTTGCAACAGAGGATTTAAGAAACTCTATTCTAGAAGAAAAAATAAATTTTAAATTAGAAATTTCAGTAATCGTTGTTAGTAATGGTAAAGAATTCACTTTCTACCCTCCGGTTGAAAACTTTCATAAGGACTCAATTTTAAGGGAAAGTATCTATCCTGCAAGAATAAATCCATCAATTGAAAAAGATTCTATAAATAAGGCTAAAATAATTGCTAACAATTTAAATTTGAATGGTATTTTAGCAATTGAAATGTTTCTAACTCATAATCAGGAATTATTAATTAATGAACTAGCTCCAAGACCACATAACTCTGGTCATTGGACAATGGATTCATGCAAATTTAGCCAATTTGACAATTTGGTTTCATTAATAATGAAAAAGAGAGTGCTCGAACCTAAACCATTTAAGAATTGTAAAATGATAAATATTATAGGAAAGGAATTTCAAAAGTTTAACGAAATTAACAATAATTTTAAAGTTTACGATTATTTTAAAAAAGATATTAGACCATCAAGAAAAATGGGACACTACATTGTCTTTGAATAAAAAAAACTTTTAACTTTTGATTTTAGACGACCAAAACTTATTACTGAGTCAATTTGTTTATCTAAAAAATGTTTGGTTTTTAAAAAATCCTTTGAATTATCTCTTAAATTATAGAGAAAAGATGTTGTGTAAATGTTCATTAAAATAAATCTTTTACTATAATAATTAAAATCTGTTGAGTTGTCTCCAGATAAAAACCAAATCTCATCACTAATATTAAATAGCATCTTATTTAATTTGATTGGTGATCTGTGTTTAAGAATCAGTTTTAGAAGTATCTCTCTATTAAATAATTTATTAATCAGGTTTATTCTATAAAATATTAAAAATCTTATTTTCTCAGTTGTATTGTATTTTCTAAAGTTCCTTGGAATTCCTTGTTTCATTTTTTGATTAATAAAATTATTTAATTCATAAATAAATGAATCAATACCATTATGAAAAACTTCATTATAAAGTCTTTCTTTTGTTGGTTTATCAAACTTAAATTCAGTAGCAACTTTCTCCAAACAATTTTCAAAATTTAAATCATTCTGTAAATAATTTAGCAGATGGTTGAGTAATTTCAGTTTATCAATTTTTTTATTCATAATTTTACAAAAAGTTATTTACATTATCTCATTTTTATATAAAAGTAATGCACTATTAAAGGAGAAGCAAAATTATTAGAGTTAACGTAAGAGATAATAATCTTGAAAAAGCTATGAGAGCAATGAAGAAGAAACTTCAAAGAGAAGGTATCTTCAAAGAAATGAAGCAAAGGAGAGCCTACGAAAAACCTTCTGAAAAAAAAGCTCGATTACTTAATGAATGTACTCGCCGCTATAAAAAGCTGTTAAGAAAAAAACATGAGATCCAAGGTTATTAAACAATTAAACTAATCAGTCTAAACTTTTTACTATATCCTCAACCATTTTTTTTGCATCAGAAAACAACATCATAGTATTGTCTCTAAAAAACAATTCATTATCAACTCCTGCGTAACCTGATGCCATGGATCTTTTTACAAAAAGCACAGTGCCGGAGTTCTCTACGTCCAGAATTGGCATACCATATATTGGGCTTGTCTTATCAGTTTTTGCAGCTGGGTTAGTTATGTCATTAGCACCAATAACAAAAGCTGCATCCGTATTAGAAAACTCGCTATTAATTTCTTCAAGCTCGAAAACTTCATCATAGGGAACATTTGCCTCAGCAAGTAAAACATTCATATGTCCAGGCATTCTTCCAGCTACAGGATGAATTGCATATTTGATTGTAACTCCATTTTTTTTTAATATATCACACATCTCTCTTAATGCATGTTGCGCTTGGGCTACGGCCATACCATAACCTGGAACAATTATTACACTACTTGCATTTGACATAATAAAAGCAGCATCTTCGGGACTTCCAGTTTTTACTGTTTTTCCATTATCTTTATCTACAGCAGTTCCCTCTTCAACTCCAAATCCACCAAGGATCACGCTTACAAAAGATCTATTCATACCCTTACACATGATATAACTAAGTATTGCTCCGGAAGCTCCTACCAATGATCCTACAATAATAAGCAAATGATTTGATAGAGTAAAACCAATACCTGCTGCTGCCCATCCCGAATAAGAGTTAAGCATGGAAACCACTACTGGCATGTCCGCGCCACCTATTGGAATTATAAGTAATATTCCAAGTATCAGGGAAAGCCCCACAATAGACCAAAATGTATTAGTTGATGATTCTAAAGTGAATAGAACAGTAAGAATAACCAAAGATATAAAAATCAATAAATTTAAAAAGTGCTGACCAAAAAAAACTGTAGGAGCTCCACTAACTAATCCTTGGAGTTTTAGAAAAGCAATAATTGAACCCGTGAAAGTAATCGCACCTATAGCAACTCCTAAAGACATTTCAACTAGACTAGAAGCAAATATCTTCCCTTCTGGATCAACTATTCCATAACTATCAGGTGAATAAAATGCACTTGTAGCAACAAAAACAGCAGCCAAACCAACAAGAGAATGAAAGGCTGCTACCAACTGAGGTAAAGCAGTCATTTCAATTTTAAAAGCTATAAATGTTCCTATTGTACCACCTATAATAATACCTAAAATAATTAGTTCATATGAGACTACGTTAGGATTAAAAAGTGTTGTGAATATTGCAATAACCATCCCAATAATACCCATGATGTTGCCATTACGAGCTGATTCTGGGTGAGATAATCCTTTAAGTGCAAGAATAAAAAAAATTGCAGAAATTAGATAACAAATAGCTGTGAGATTTTCGGTCATTATTTATTCTTCTTTTCTTTTTTTTTAAACATTGAAAGCATTCTATGAGAAACAACAAATCCCCCAAAAATATTAACTGAAGCTAGTATTATTGCAAAGAAACCCATGATAGATGAAAAATTAATTTCTTCTGGTCCTGCTGCAATTAGTGCACCTACAATTATGACACTTGAAATAGCATTTGTAACAGCCATTAAAGGGGAATGTAAAGCCGAAGTAACGCCCCAAATTACATAGTAGCCAATAATACATGCTAAAATGAAAATCATTATTAAGTTTATAATAGGGTCAATGTTTTCCATAAATAAATCTCCTTATTTTAATATTCTGTATTTCATTCAAAAACGTAATTTTTTATAACACAAGTGTCCTTAACAAGTTCATCATCCCAATTAAAACTCTTAAATTTTCCTGAATCGCAAGAATTCATGAGAAAATTAATCACATTTTTGGAAAAAAGTCTTGACGAATCTTGTGCAACTGTTGAAGCTAAATTTTGTGGACCAATTATCTTCTTTGATTTAAAGTTGACGATTTCTCCATGTTTTGTTAACTCGCAATTTCCTCCAAACTCAGATGCCAAATCAACTATTATGCTCCCTACTTTCATTGATTCGAGCATTTTTTTACTAATTAATTTTGGAGCTGGTTTTCCTGGAATCAAAGCTGTTGTTATTACTATATCCATTTTTTTAATTGATTCGGCAAGAAGTTGATTCTGCTGCTTTTTGTATGTTTTTGACATTTCCTTGGCATAACCAGCAGCTGTTTCACCAGAATCTTCTCCTTCTACTTGAATAAATTTTGCTCCCAAACTTTCTACCTGTTCTTTTGTTGAAGTTCTAACATCAAAAGATGATACAACTGCACCAAGTCTTTTTGCAGTAGCAATAGCCTGCAAACCAGCCACCCCTGCTCCAATTACAAGAACTTTTGCAGGTGCAACAGTGCCTGCAGAAGTCATCATTAATGGAAACGCCTTATTAAATTGACTTGCCGCATCAATAACTGCTTTATAACCTGAAAGATTACTCTGTGATGATAGCACATCCATACTTTGTGCTCTAGAGATTCTTGGCATCTTCTCTAATGCAAATACATTAATCTTTAATTTTTTTAATAGATCAAATTCTTTTTTAAATTTTTGCTCATATAAAAGCGTGAGAATATTACAATTTTTCAGAAAGTTGTGTTCATTGATCTTTTTTAGTTTTGTCGGTCTCTGAATTTTAATTACTAGGTCGGCCTTATTATATAAATCTGAAAGTTTTGAGGAAATTTTTGCACCATGCTTTTGATAATCTTCATTTGTGTATGAAGCTTGTAATCCAGCATTTTCTTGGATAAAAACCTTAAAACCCATTTTAATAAGTGACGTAACACAATCTGGTGTTATGCTCACCCTATTCTCTCCACTAAAAACTTCTGTTGGTACAACCAATTTCATAATATTAATTAAATTAACTTATTTTCTCTAAATCATCCATGAGATTTTTAATAAGATTCATTCCCATTTGCCAGAAGTTCTTATCTTTTGGGTTTAAATTAAATTGCTTTAATAGAACTTTATAGTCTTGGGAACCTCCTGACTTTAATAAGTTAAAATATTTTTCATTAAAGTCTTTAGAAGATTCTTCAAATTTTGAATATAAAGAGTTAACTAAACAGTCACCGAATGCATATGCGTATACATAAAAAGGAGAATGAATGAAATGAGGAATATAAGCCCAAAAATATTTGTAATCATTGGTGAGATTAACACTTTTACCAAGACTAGCTTCTTGTGTATTCATCCATATTTTTGCAATATCTTCATCCGAAAGTTCAGATCTTATTCGCATTGAGTGGACATTTCTTTCAAATATAAAAAAAGAGATTTGTCTAAAAACTGTATTAAGCATGTCTTCAATTTTACACCTAAGAAGATAAATTTTTTCATCTTTATTTTTTGCATTTTTAACTAAAGATTTAAATGTAAGCATCTCACCAAATACACTAGCTGTTTCTGCTAAAGTAAGTGGCGTATCAGCTAGAAGTAATCCTTGCTCGTTAGCTAAAAACTGATGAATGCCATGACCCAATTCGTGAGCTAGTGTCATTACGTCTCTTATTTTTCCATGAAAGTTCATTAAAATATAAGGATGACAGGATGGAACGGTAGGATGAGAAAAGGCTCCAGATGATTTTCCTTTTTGTGGTTTGGCATGTATCCATGATTTTTTAAAAAAAACATTTGCAATATCTGCCAATCTTTCATCAAAATCGTAATAAGACTTTAGCACGATTCTTTCAGCCTCTTTCCATGAAATATTAACATTTTTTGACTTTGGATAGGGAGCATTCCTATCCCAGAAGTTTAACTTTTTTTGTCTAAAATATTTTGCTTTATATTTATAGTATCTATGACTAATTGAAGCATAATTCGATTTTACTGTTTTAACTAATGAATCAACATCCTCTTTATCTATTTGGTTTGATAAATGCCTAGAGGATTCAGAAAATTTAAACCCCCTTAAGGTTTTATCAATATCTAGATCTTTGGATATGTTATTCATTATCGACGTAAAATTGAAGATGTTATCTTTAAGAGTTTTTCCAAAACTTAATGCGGCATCTTTTCTTATCGATTTGTCATGAGAGGAAAAAAGATTAATTATTTCTGTTTCTGTTAATTCTCTGTTTCTAAAATTAAACTTTAGCCGCGTTATTGTTTGATCAAAAAATTTTATCCAAGCAGAAGAACTAGTAATTGACTTTTCTATAAGCAACTTTTCAATTATTTCTGTTTGTTGAAATTTCTTGAATTTATTAAGATTTTTAATCCAACTTTTATATTTGGTAACGTTTAGTGGACTTGTTTTGTCTTTACTGAGTCTATTGATTTCTATGCCATAAAAAACAAGATTTTTTTCAATACTTGTCAGGATTTCCTCTGTACTTTGATAAAACTTATTTTTATCTTTATTAAGTTGGTCAGTACAGTGCGTAAGAAAAGAGAAACTTTTGATAAAAAAAATTCTTTCCTCTAATTTTTCATACTCTTTAATTGATTGGATTAATTGGGTTTTATTTATTTTTTTTAATTTTTTTCTGTATTTTTTTTGAAAAGATATAGTATCCTGTTTTATTTTATTTAGATCATCTTTAATTATTTTTGATTTATAATTTGGATAGAAATCGGCGAGATTCCATACTGGTAGATTTGACATAGAAATTTTTTTAAAAGTTATTATTAATAAATGAATAAAAAAAATAATATTACAAGTATTTTAAATAATTCAACAAATTTAACTGATATTTTTCAATATTACAGAGAAAATTTTCCTCAAAAAAAATTTTTATACAAGAAAGAAGGTTGTTACTGGAAAGGAGAAACATTTGAGAATATAGGAGTCAGGATTGATAAAATTATTTTCACTCTTCAAAAACTTGGATTAAATAAAGGTGACAGAGCATTCCTCTTATCTTCGAATCGAATCGAGTGGGTCGAATTTGATATTGCTATTATGAGTGCAGGAGGAATTACTGTTCCATCTTTTGTGACAAATAATTGCGAGGACAACAGATTTATTATAAATAATTCTAAGCCAAAGATAATTATCTTGGAAAATGAAAAAATATTTGAAAATAATAAATTTTTTTTAAAAAAATTAAAATTATCAAAAATAATTATTATAGAAAAAAGTAAAATTTTTTTGGACTATAATAAAATTATATCAAAGAAAGACGTAATTTTCAGAGTTCCTAATTTAGATAAAAACGATATTTCTTCAATAATTTATACATCTGGAACAATTGGATATCCAAAAGGTGTTGTATTAAGTCACAAATCAGTTTTGCATAATCTTCAAGCTGCTTTTGAAATCATCAAAGAATTTAAGATTTTTGAGGATAAATTTTTGTCATTCTTGCCACTTTCTCATTCATATGAAAGAGTTGCTGGGTTATATTTTCCTTTATTAATTGGAGCAGAAATTTTTTTTTGTTCTTCAATAGACAAATTATTGACAGAAATAAAAGAAGTAAAACCAACAATTTTTTCTGCTGTACCAAGACTATACGAAAATATTTTCAAGAAGATCAAAGGTAGAATAAAAAGCTCAGGAAAAATCGAAAGTTTTATACTAATTACTATTTTTAATTATATTGAAAAAAATAATAGTAAAATCTTACTGAAACTTTTAAGTAAGGCCTTAATCAAAATTTTTATTGAGAGAAAAGTAAAAAGAATCTTTGGTGGAAAAATTAAAGCATTAGTATCTGGAGGTGCTGCATTAAGCCCTAATATAGGTCTCTTTTTTAATAAGATTGGGTTAAAACTCCTTCAAGGATACGGTCAGACAGAAGCGGCACCTTTAATAAGTTGTAATACAAAAAATTTGAATGACCCAAAAACAGTGGGATTCCCTGTTAAGAATGTCAAAGTAAAAATATCCAATGAAAATGAAATCTTAGTAAAAGGAGATAATATTATGTTAGGTTATTGGAAAAACAAGAAATTAACTAATAGTACAATTAAAAATAATTGGCTTCATACAGGTGATTTAGGTTATTTTGATAAAATTGGAAGATTGATTATAAACGGAAGAAAAAAAGACCTTATAGTAACATCAGGTGGAGATAATATTTCAGTCCAAAAAATTGAAACAATGTTAACCCAACAATTAGAAATAAATCAGGCTGTAGTTTATGGAGATAACAAACCCTATTTGATTGCATTACTAGTAGTAGAAAGTAAATTTAATTACAAAGAAATAAAAGAAATAATAAATAAAATAAATAAAAAGCTAAATTCATTAGAACAAATCAGAAAATTTGTACTTATAAATAAACCCTTTACCTATGAGGATGGCGTTTTAACTCAAACTCAAAAAGTTAAGAGATCTCAGGTTTTTTCTAAGTTTTCTAATGAAATTAAAAAACTTTATTTGAACTTATAATAATCCTTATACCAATCTATGAATTTTGGTATTCCTTCAATTATGGTTGTTTTTGGAAAAAATTTTAAATCTTTTTTGCTCTCCTTAATATCAGCAAAAGTTCGCTCTACATCTCCTGGTTGCATTGGCAAATAATTCTTCTTTGCCTTTAAATTTAAGTTTTCTTCAATTAAAGATATAAAATCAGCTAGAACTTCTGGGTGACTGTTTCCAAGATTATATACTTTGTGTTTAAAATAACATTCCAGCTTTATAGCGCCTTGAATACCATCAACAATATCATCAATGTATGTAAAATCTCTTTGCATTTTTCCATAATTAAAAATATCTATTCTTTTTTTTTCTAAAATTTTTTTTGTAAAAATAAAAGTAGCCATGTCAGGTCTCCCCCAGGGACCATATACTGTGAAAAACCTTAGACCAATACATTTGATTTCAAATAAATGAGAGTAACATTCTGCTAATAATTCTGATGATTTTTTTGATGCAGCATAGAGTGATATTGGATTATCTACTCTATGTTTAACAGAAAATGGTAAAATTCTATTACCACCGTATACAGAAGATGAACTAGCATATATAAATTTTCTTACTTTGTTCTTTTTAGCAAATTCTAGTAAATTAATTTGTCCTAGAATATTTGAATTAATATATGAGTATGGATCTTTTAAAGAATACCTTACACCTGCTTGAGCAGCTAAATTAATAATAATGTCAATTTTAAATTTCTTAAGTTTATTAAATAAGCTTTTATCTTGAATATCATTCTTTATAAATTTAAAGTTTTTATATTTATTAAGAATTTGGAGCCTATCTTTTTTTAATTTTACATTGTAATAACTATTTAAATTATCAATGCCAATGATTTTGTCTTTCTGCTGTTCAAGAAGTGATAATGAAGTATGAAAACCAATAAAACCAGCAACCCCAGTGATTAAAATGTTCATTTATTTAATGGGGTCTGATATTTCTTTTTCCATTCTGAATAATCCATACCATAAATTTCAGAACGAACTTTCTCATAGTCCAATAATATATTTTTCTTTTTTGCTTCCTCAACCATCCATTTAGAAAGACAGTTTCTGCAAAAACCCGCAAGATTCATTAAGTCAATATTTTGAAGGTTCGTATTGTTCTGTAGATGTTTCACCAATCTTCTAAATGTTGCGGCTTCAATACTCTCTTTTTTAGAATTATTAGTCATTAAGAAATTCCTTAAATATGTTAGCAAAAATCATTACATATTTTTTAATTCCTTTTTCAGAACAAATCAAATCGTTTCTTATTTCTATAGAAATATTATCCATTGAAAAAGTCTCGTTTAATTTATCCAAGGTATAATTGTAATGAAATCCAGAATACGGAAAGTTTCTTCCAAAAAGTATTCTTTGTTCTTTAAGTCTTTGTTGAATTCTTAATAAAAGATTCATATTTTTATTCCAAAGCAGGCCAACTTCTATACCTCTATTAAAATTTTGAGATTTTTTTGTAAAGCTATGAATTGAAATTAAAAATATTTCTCTAAATTTTTGTAATTTATTTTTTACTATTTTTTCTAGATTTGAATGATAAGGTTTATAAAAGTCCTTAACTCTCTTTTGTTTTTCCCTTAATGTGATAGATCTATTGCCGGGAATTTCAATTCCAAAAGAATTAGAAACAATTAATTCCTCATCAATTTCTCTTCTGTTTGGATCAATAATTAGTCTAGAAAAATTAGATAAGAAATATGTCTGCCCCAATTTCTTGGCCAATTCAATTGACAGCATTTTAGCTCCAATATCATATGCTATATGACTATCAATATTTCTTCTTGATAAACCTAAGTTTTTATATCTTTTTGCAATAGTATTGTTAGCATGATCACAAATAAAAATTATATGATTTTTGAATTTATATTTATTGAATTCTTTTGTCGAAAAAACACTTTTCATCTCAATTTAATTTTATATTAAATAGATTTTAAGTGTAGTATAATCTCATTTATAAATGTTAAGAAATAGAAATACAAAGATCATAGCCACTCTGGGTCCAACTTCATCGTCGCCATTAAAAATTCACTCTCTTTTCCAAGCAGGTGCAGATATCTTTAGACTAAATTTCAGTCATGGCACGCATGAAGATCATCGCAGACGAGTCTACCATATTAGACAATATGAAAAAAGGTTGGGTAGACCTATTGCAATTCTTGGTGATCTTCAAGGACCAAAAATAAGAATTGGTAATTTTAGAAATTCTTCTGTTTTTTTAAAAAATAATCAAAGGTTTAACCTTGATTTAAATCCAAAAGTAGGAAATGAAACAAGAGTTTACTTACCACACCCTGAAATATTTAAGTCAGTAAAAAAAAATAATAGAATACTTATAGATGACGGCAAAATAATCCTTAATGTTAATTCTGTGAACTCCGAAAAAATTACTACCGAAGTAATAAATGGTGGGAAAATATCTAATAAAAAAGGTGTTAATATACCAGAAACATTTGTCAAAATGTCCTCATTAACAAAAAAAGATATCAAAGATCTGGAACTTTGTCTTAATTTAAGTCTTGATTATGTAGCTTTATCTTTTGTTCAAAAATCAAAAGATCTTATTGATTTAAAAAAGTATACTGGTGAGCAGACTGCAATTATGGCAAAATTTGAAAAACCATTAGCTATCAAGAGAATGGAAGATATTTTGTTCCATTGTGATGCGGCAATGGTAGCTAGAGGCGACTTAGGCGTAGAAATGCCTCCTGAAGAGGTCCCAATAATTCAAAAAAGACTAGTTGATGCATCTAGAAACCAAGGCAAACCAATAGTTGTTGCAACTCAAATGCTGGATTCAATGGTCAGTTCCCCTTCTCCAACCAGAGCAGAAGCGTCTGATGTGGCAACTGCTGTTTTTGATGCAGTTGATTGTGTAATGTTATCAGCAGAAACTGCTTCAGGGAAATTTCCAATAGAGTCCGTTAAGATAATGGATAGAATTATTAGAGGGGTTGAAAATGATTTTTCTTACAGACAAATGTTAGATAGCAAAAAAATAAAATTAGAAGAAACTACTTCAGATGCTATTAGCTCAGCTGCTTCTCAGGTTGTTAAGACTGTTCTAGCTAAAGCAATTTTTACATATACAAGGTCTGGTGGAACAGCGAAAAGAGCTGCAAGAGAGAGACCAACTGTACCTATAATTGGAATATCCCCTGAGAGGTTAACTGCAAGACAACTAGCATTAATTTGGGGGGTACATAATATCCATGCGCTTGAACCGAAAAGTTTTTCTGGAATGATTGAAAATGCATGTGAACTTGCTAAAAAAGAAAGAATTGTTCGAAAAGGAGATTATGTTGTGATAACTGCAGGTGCACCAATTGGTGTATCTGGTTCGACAAACAATTTGAGAATCGCTAAAATTAGTTAGCCCTGACGAGCTTTAAACCTAGAATCTGTTTTGTTAATAACATACAACCTGCCTTTTCTTTTAACTACTCGACAGTCTCTGTGCCTAAGCTTGGCTGATTTTATTGATCTAAGTACTTTCATAATATAAAACTGTAAAATAATTAATTCTTAGAATTTGTCAATCAAAGAAAATGTATTAATATTACCAAGTGAAAAAATTACTTGAAAATAAATCACTAAAAATTGTCAATGATTTTTTTGGTAAAATCTCGAGCTTTCTTGTCTTGTTTCTCATTTTACTGGTCAGCACATCCGTTTTACTGCGATATATCTTCTCTGTTGGTTTCACTTGGTTACAAGATCTTTATATATGGGTTCATGCTTGCTTTATAATGCTAGGGATTGCTTATACTATGAGCAAAAACAGTCATGTAAGAATTGATATTCTCTATAGGAATTTTAGTGATTCTAAAAAAAAAAAAATAAATTTTTTTGGATCTATCCTTTTTGGACTTCCTGTTTGCTATTTTATAATTTTTGAGGGATATGAATATTTCCTAAGGTCATTTCTTATAGGGGAAAATTCAAAGGAAGCTGGAGGGTTGCCAAACTTATTTCTTTTAAAATTTTTTGTCTTTTTTATGGGAGTACTTCTCTTAATTGAGATTATAAATAAAATCTTAACTTTTTTTTCAAAAAATGATTGAACTAATTAATCAAGAGTTTTTTCCTTTTTTGTTATTTTTTTTACTAGCAGTTTTTTTATTAGCTGGTTATCCAGTTGCACTTACACTTGCTGGAACAGCAATTTTAGTTGGAACTATTGGTTTCCTTTTTGATTTTTTTCCTCTTGTATTAATAAGTGTTTTACCAAATAGAATTTTTGGAATTTTAACCAATGAAACTTTAATCGCTGTTCCGTTATTTATTTTTATGGGAGTTATGCTGGAAAAATCAGGAATAGCAAATGATTTACTAGAAAATATGAGTAAAATATGGGGTAAAAAAAGAGGAGGATTAGTTTATTCAATATTGATAGTTGGTGTCTTAATGGCAGCCTCTACTGGAATTGTTGGAGCAACAGTTGTAACTATGGGTATTTTATCATTACCCCTAATGATCAAATGGAAATATGATAAAAAAATTTCAACTGGTGTTATTTGTGCAAGCGGTACACTTGGTCAAATAATTCCACCTTCTATTGTTCTTGTTTTACTTGCTGATGTATTTCAAGGAGCTAATGAACAAGCATCAGCTATTTCTGGAGATTTAGCCCCTGACCCTGTAAGTAGTATAGATTTATTTGCTGGAGCAATATTCCCTGGATTATTATTAGTGAGTTTATATTTTTTATGGATAATATTTTGCTCAAAACTAAAACCTGATATTTTTCCTATAAACAATCAAATTGAAACAAGAAACTTCAGTTTTATCTCTATTCTCAGAATAATTTTTCCCCCTATAGCTTTAATTATTATCGTTTTAGGTTCAATCCTTTTTGGAATTGCAACTCCTACAGAATCTGCATCACTTGGAGCACTAGGTTCAATACTAATTTCAATCAGAAAAAAAGGAATTAATATTAATACCTTACTTGATGCAAGTGAAGAAACTATGAAAATTTCATGTATGGTGTTTTTTATTCTTATTGGCGCGTCCTTATTTTCACTAGTATTCAGAGGCTTTGGAGGCGATCTTCTCGTTGAAAACTTTATTAATCAAATACCTGGAGGTGCCGTAAGTTCTTTTATTGTTGTAATGATAATAATTTTTTTATTAGGTTTCTTTTTAGATTTTTTTCAGATTGTTTTTGTGATCGTTCCAATTGTTGGCCCTTCGTTAATTGCAATCGGATATGACCCAATATGGTTAGCATTAATGTTCGCAATTAATTTGCAAACGAGTTTTTTAACGCCTCCATTTGGGTTTGCATTATTTTACCTCAGAGGCGTTTGCCCTAAAGAAGTTAAGACGAGTGAAATTTATCAGGGAGTAATTCCCTTCATAGCATTACAAATTATTTTGTTATTAATTTTATATAAGTTTCCCTCAATCATAACATGGCTTCCCAAACAAATTTAATCGTCTAAAATTCTAGCATTTAAATAATCAGCTTCAGAATAATGTGACCAAAAAATTGCAAGCTCCCTAAAAGATATTATGCTATCAAAAATTTTCTTTGATAAAGAATCTTTTGATGCAATGTCAGCAACAACTTCATCTGATCTCCTTTTGAGCAGTTTAAGTACTAAGTCATTATATCTTATGAAAGAAACATTATATTGATCTTTCAGTTTTTTTACAGCAAAACAATTCCTTGCAAAAAATTCAGATGCAATCAGAGAATTTGATTGAGAACAACTAACCTCCACTAATCTCTGTAAACTTTTACTCAATTTATCCCACGCTTGTAAATTTATAAATGCTTCTAAACATGTTCCTGGTTCGTGCCAACCTGGATAGTAATAGTAATCACAAACCTTATGGAGCCCCTTACCTAAATCTGCAGCAGGTCCAATCCATTCTGTACCATCAATAGTTCCAGAAGTTATAGCTGGAACAACATCAGGACCGGGAAGAAGAACCACATTTGTTCCGTAACTTTTAAGAACTTCTCCACCCAAACCAGGCATCCTAAATTTTAGACCCTTAAAATCTGTTACATCTTTAATAGACTTATTAAACCAACCACCCATTTGGTTTCCTGTGTTACCTGCTGGAAAAAATTTTAAATTCAAATTGTTATATACTTCATTAGCTAAATTCATCCCTTCTCCATGATAAAACCATGCAGCCATTTCTTGTTGATTAAAACCAAATGGTATTCCTGATAAAAATGATATAGCTGGAGACTTTCCAGCCCAATAGTATGGTGATCCAAACCCCATTTGACAAGTTCCACTTTGAACCACATCAAATGACTCAAAAGCTCCAACTAATTCATTAGCATGAAATAGTTTTATATTTAATTCTCCCTCTGATATTCTTGTAATCTCATCGCACAGCTTTTTAAAAGCTCTACCTAGGATACCAGCTTTATCAAATGCAGAAACTGCAACCCATGTGTGTTTTTTTTTTGATCTTACAATATTAGGAAAAAAAAGACTAGAGGCTGCAACACCCCCAATAATAGATGTGTTTAGTGTTTTTTTTAAAAATTTTCTTCTTCTCATATTAGTCTCTTATGGTGGGCGGAACAGGGGTCGAACCTGCGACCTATTGCGTGTCGAGCAATTGCTCTCCCAGCTGAGCTATCCGCCCAAGCTGTAGACTATACAACTAAAAATTAAAACCAACAAGAAAAATGGCATACTATTTGCTGTGAATCTTTCATGTTTTCAATAATTAGAACAGGACTAGATGCAGCTAATAGAGACTTAGCAGTTATCTCAAATAACATAGCAAACGCTGGAACTAACGGTTTTAAAAAAAGTGAAGCACAATTTGAAGACCTTTATCACTCTCAGCACAATAATTCTACAGAACCTGCAAGAGGTATGGGAGTAAAAACAATTAAACCACGTCAAAGTTTTGCTCAAGGATCACTTCAAGCTACAAATGGAAGTCTTGACTTAGCAATTATGGGGGAAGGTTTTTTTGTATTGGGGCAACCACTTGGAAGAACAGCCGTTACAACAACAGACAAACCTGTATTTACCAGAGATGGTTCGTTTCAATTAGATAGAGAGGGAAATTTAGTCAATACTGATGGACTTCCTTTACTAGGTTTGGGACAAACTCCAATAAATATCCCTTTTACAAAAATTATATCAGATAATAGCGTTGATAAAAAAGCGTTATTGTCAGAGATAGCTGTAAATTCTGAAGGTGAAATTATAGCAACTTATGGATTAGATCAAGTTACAACAGTTGGACAAATTCAATTAGCAGACTTTGTAAATGAGCATGGTTTAAAAAACATTGGTAATGCGAGATTTCAAGAAACCCAAGATAGTGGTGAACCGACTTTTGGGCTTCCTAAACAAAGAACAATTGGTAAAGTTCAAGCAGGTTTTTTAGAAAAATCTAATACTGACATTACAGATGAAATTGTTCTAATGATGAGAACTCAAAGAGCTTTTAATGGTTGCTCAAAACTTCTGCAATCAGAAGTCGACATAACAAAAAAATTATCAGCAAGATAATTACAATATCGGTATATCCCATCCTATAGACTCAATTCTAATATCTGTTTTATCTTTTACATAAAGATCTCCGATATAATTGACCATCAAGCTATCTGAAATAGTTAGGCTGATCTTAATTTTTCTTATCAAGTTTCTTTTATATGAAAAAAATTTTAAAAGCTTATCTAAATCAGATATATTATAGTGAACATTCACCTCCATTAAAGCTTTGTCATTATGAATAAAAAGATTATCTTTAGATGTCTTTTCTTTTTCTTTAATAGTTAACTTGCACCTTCCTTTGGAAATATTTTCAAATCCACAATCAAACAAGATTATTGTGTTTTTTTCATAACTTAAATCAATACTATCAACTCTCAAGATGACTTTATTTATTTTTTTCCATGTATCTTTTTTACGTTGGATTGATTTCATTTCTTAATTTCTGAATTATTGACTTTTTAATTTGAGAAATCCTACCAGTACTTATCTCTAATACATCTGCAATTTCATAGATATTTAACTCTTCAACATAATATAATTGAGCAACCATAGCCTCTCTTTGGTTTAAAACATTTAGAGCTTCAAATATCTGATTTTTTAGTTCCTTATTTTGCAATTTTGCCTCTGGATTTTCATCTGGACTAGCAAAAAGTATTGAATATTCATTATAGGCTGTATCAAGACTCTGAACAACATTTGCTTCAAAAGCCTGCTTCCAATAATTATATTCATCATCGGTTATTCCAATAAATTCAATTAATTCTCTTTCAGTAACTTGTCTATTCAATTTCTTTTCAAGATCAAGCTTATATCTATCAAACTCTTGTTTTTTTTTAATTGTAGTTCTACATAGATTAGAGTTTTTTCTGAGATAATCTATAATTGATCCTCTAATTCTGAGTTGAGCGTATTGTGAAAAATTTACACCTTCTCTTGGTGAATATTTCTGTGCAGCATGAACAAGACCTTCCATACCTTGCTGAATTAGATCTTCTATTTCAACAATATTTTGAACTCTTCCATGAAGTTGCCAAGCTATTTTTTTTACCAAATCTAAGTTTTCTTGAATTAAATTATTTATCGATACCTGAGATTTGTCCAAGTAATATTTATTCATATCGCTTAGTTTACGCCCTTTTTTTGACTTTTGAAAGAAAAGTTAATCCCCCCCACTGATTTATTGGCGTATTATTAATATTTTTAGCAATCTTTAAGAAAGACTGAGATATATCTGACTTAGGTTCACTCGACATTATCGGAGTTCTATCTACAATTGACTTTCTAATCTTACCTGAGTTTTTTATACATCCTACATAATGTAAATTAACATCTAAAAATTGTGAAGTTATTGACTGAAACTTTTTAAATAAATCCTTTCCATGTTCATCATCATCAACTTGATTGACTGCAATACAATAATTCTTAAAAGATGATTTAGAAAATAGTGCTTTAATTAAAGCATATGAATCAATAAAACTTGTCGGTTCACCAATAATTACAATTAAAATACGGTCACATGCCATTGAAAATACTAATGCGTTATCTTCAGCACCGGCAGCAATATCTACAACTAGTTTGACATTCCCTGATTCTTTAAGGTAATTATCAATTTCGTTTAAAATTGAATATCTTTTAATATTTTCCATATTTAAAAGATTATTAGACGCAGTGCCTCCAGAGATTAAATTAATTCCATTTTTATTTGAAACAATAATCTCTGATATTTTTTTTCTTCCAGATATAACATCTGCAATCGAGAATTCAGGATTGATGCCAAGAAGAACATGAGAATTTGCCATACCCATGTCGGTATCAAGCAAAAAAACTTTTTCAGTTAGTTTTTTTTGAGCAATTGAAAGGTTTACAGCAAAAGTAGTTTTACCAACCCCACCTTTACCACTCGTTATTGCAATTGAATCAGACACCTTTAAAATTCTCTTTCATATACTTTGTTAGTGAGTTCTCATTAGCTTCCATTATTGAATCTATCAAAATTTTAGTTCCTGTTACAATGCCTATTCTGGCATTATTCAACGCAAGTGACGAAAATTCTTCTGCACCAACCCAACATTCATCAAGTTTTGTAACTGCAACCATAGGCCTGATATCTGATACTTTTGCCGTAAGGCCATCAATCATTTCAGAATTTGAACCACTTGGTAAGGTTAATATAGAACAAAAATTAAAAGACGGAAATGAATTTTTTATCTCTTTTATTTTTTGTACTCCGAAATTTATATCACCAGAAAAATCAAAAATATTTATAGAATCATTCTTATCTGAGTTATTAAAGTTAAAAAAGTTATAATCCTTAACTGGAAAGCCTAAGACTCGACTATAAGATCTTAAAACATCTGAATTACCAGTGCTCGAATTTGTTACATCTATGAAATTTATATTCTTTGAACTCCTTTTATCAGATAAGTAAGATGCAATCTTCGCTGCAAGTGTTGATTTTCCTGATCCAGAGTTGCCAAATACAAAGATATTTTTTGAATTTAAAAATCTTGAGAAATCATCTGATGCTAATTTCTTTGATAGTTCCCTGAAAAAAGAAACTCTACCCTCTTCCAAATTCTTACCAATAAATGAATAACTTAATTTATTTATTATACTAGGTAAAAACTTTTCTTGTCTGAGTTTTATAGGCGTAAAGTGAGATAATTTATCTGATATGCCTGACTGATCTGTGAGAATCATATTGTTCATTTCTTCTTTTAAAGAATCAAGCTGTTTCTGAATTTTTTTTAGCAATTCTGTACTTTCTCCTTTTTGAAGAGGCTCCTTTAGTTTTTTAGTTCCTAAATAAGATATATTATCCTTCTTATTTATTTTATGTTTAACCGGTATATCCATTTCTTTCATAAAAACATTTGAAAAACTCTTATTTTCTTCTATTTGTTTTTTATGAGTTTCAATAATATCATCATTGTCTGATGCCTCAACTTCAACTACACCATTATTTTTTTTTGTAGATAAAATTATGGCTTTTTCACCAAATTCATCATTGACCAGATTCATAGCTGTTTTCATGTCTCTGGCTTTAAATAGTTGTGTTTTCATTTTCTTGCTCCTTTTTTGTTGTGGTTGATATTTGTTCACCAATTGTGGCAATTACTTTAACTCTTTTGGTTTCTGGCAGTTCAGTAAAGG
This sequence comes from uncultured Alphaproteobacteria bacterium, assembly GCA_902530985.1. GTDB lineage: Bacteria > Pseudomonadota > Alphaproteobacteria > Methylaequorales > Methylaequoraceae > Methylaequor. The sequence goes on along the minus strand of CACACI010000007.1, from coordinate 30,086 downwards.
ATAACACCACTATGTCGTCAACATGTTGACGAAGTAAGATTGATAAATCTTTTCTTACAATCGGTGATGTTATTACCACAAGAGAATTTCCATCTATTGATGTTTTGTCTCCAACATCAATAATTGATTTTATCATTTGTTTGGCTAAAGCAGGGTCAATAAGAAGTCCATCGGAACCACTCTTTTTTGACATAGAAATCAACATCTGTTCAAATTCTGGATTAAATGTAATTACATTAAGAGCCTCATTCACACTTGAAATCTTTTGAATAAGTAATGAAGAAATTGCTGGTCTAACAGCTTCAGATAATTCATCTGGACTAAGTTTTTTTTCAGCCAAATTTGACAAAGCTTCAAGTATTTTCTTCAAATCATTAATTGGAACTCTTTCGACTAATAAATTTCTAAGTATTATTGTTAAATAATGTAGCGGTACAAGTTTAGGAATAACTGATTGAACCAGTTGTGGGTTTGTTTTTGAAAGATTATCTAAAAGAGATTGCACATCATCTTGACTAATCAGTTCTCCTGCAAACCTCAGTAAAATTTGATTTAGGTGCGTAGCAATCACTGCTTCTGGTTCTATTATCATATAATGATTTGCTTCTGCTTTGGCTACCAAATGTTGTTCAATCCAAAATGCATCTAATCCAAATGATGGATCCTTAACCTGAATACCTTGAACTTTTAATTGAGTCTCATCTCCAGGCATTGCAAGTTTTCTATCAACATAAATCTTATCCTCAGCAACAATCGTATGACCTATTCTGATTTTGTAGGAATTAGCATCTAAAGATAAATCATCCTTAACTCTTACATTTGGAATAATAAAACCTAAATCTTTTGAAACTTGTTTTCTAATACTTGTAATTTTCGAAATTAAAGGGCCAGCTGATTTTTTGTCATTAGAATCTACCAGTGATATTAAACCATAACCTAAATCTAATGATATTGAAGCGTTGTCAGATACCTCATCAATTTCTATTTTTCCTATATTTTCTTCATCATCATTTGTATCTTTTTTTTCATCAATTTGTTCTTGTCCCTTACTTTTTGATGTAAACCAAGCAATAGTTCCTGATATAAAAGCTCCCATTAGAAATAAAGTATTTGGCATACCCGGAACTAAACCAAATAATAATAATACAGCAGATACAGGAACCCATGCTTTTGACAATCCCATTTGTGCTGAAATCTGACCAGCTAAATCATGTTTATCTGATGATATTCTAGTTACAATAGTTGCTGTAGCCATGGCGAGAAGTAATGAAGGAATTTGTGCAACTAGACCATCACCTACTGTTAGAAGTATATAAGTCTCTGCTGATTCATTTAGAGTCAGATCATGCATTACTGAACCTATAATCAATCCTCCAATTATGTTAATAACCAAAATTAGTATTCCAGCAATAGCATCACCTTTAACAAACTTTGCTGCACCATCCATAGCACCATAAAATTCTCCTTCTTTAGAAGTTTCATTTCTTCTAGCTTTTGCTTCTTCACTTGTTATGATTCCTGCATTTAAATCAGCATCTATAGCCATTTGTTTTCCTGGCATTGCATCTAATGTAAATCTTGCTGCAACCTCTGAAACACGACCTGCACCTTTTGTTATAACTATAAGATTAATTATCACTAGAATTGCAAAAACAAATAATCCGACGGCATAACTACCTGACATCACAAATTCACCAAAAGCCTCTATTATTTGTCCTGCAGAGTCAGTTCCATTGTGTCCAGATTTTAGTATTACTCTTGTTGAAGCAACATTAAGACCAAGTCTCAAAACTGTTGCAAACAGTAGCACCGTTGGAAAACTTGAAAAATCCAATGGTCTAAATGTTTGTAATGCCACCATTAGAACTAATAAAGAAACCAACAAATTTGAAGTAAATAATATGTCTAACATCCAAGGTTGCAATGGTATTACCATCATCGCAATTAGTATCATTATTCCAATTGGAATACTAAAAGTCCTTGCAAAATCTAAAAAATTTTGTTTATGGAATGTTTTTAGCACTAAATCCATTGAAAAACCTCATTGTCAAAATTTTGACCGGTAAAAACCGCTAAATCCATACATTTTTTATGTTTAAAAAGCATAGAAAAATAGATGCAAGAGATGTGCCATATATATATGAAGTGGTTTACAGCCTTGAAAATTGAAATGGCATAATTTATGCAGAAATATCCTAAATTTTATTAATGAGGATTTAATTATGAATAAATTTCTACTAGTTATTATAACAATTTTTCTACAATCATGTAATGGAAATTTGATGAGTGGGTTCAATAATTCACAACTTTCCAGTGTTTCTCAAGAGAACATAGATGATTACTCTAAACCAACCAGTCAATTAAATAAAACCAGAGAATTACTTGATGGAGCATCTATTAATTTCCCAACACTTACTGCGACTGGATATGCCGTAGTATCAACTCAACCAGGTCAAAATGTTGAGCAAAAAAGGTTGATGGCAATTAGATCTGCAAGAATGGCTGCAATGAGAGAACTTGCTGAACAAATACATGGTCTCAAAGTCGACAGTAATACGACTGTAATAGACTTAATGGTTCAGAATGATACTTTCAGAGGTATCGTATCTGGTGTCATAAGGGGAGCAAGGACTGTTAGAATAAATCCTACTGGTAATGATACATATGAGACAGTTTTAGAAATTGACCAAGATATGGTTGCTTATCTTTTTAGACAAGCACAATCTATGTAAGAGAGATTAAATTGAAAAAAATTGAATACAACTCTTTTGATGTGCTTCTAAGACAGCTAGTATATTTTTTTACATCGCTTCTGGTAATTCTTCTTGGATCAACTTACTTAGTTGCAAATGAGATTGGCTACAAAGAAGTCTTCTCAAAAGGAAGAGCCGTCATAATCAATGGGGACATTAATTTAGCAAAGAAAAGAGCATTAGAAGATGCACTTTACTTGGCAAGTCTTCAAGGTGGAGCAAAAATAGACGGATACTCTAGTGTTGATACTAGTACAAACTTAAATGAAAATGTTTTAGTTCGACCTGCATCAACTATAAAAGATTTTGTAATCTTAGAGGAAAATGCTGACGAAACTCATTACAATGTCAGCATAAAAGCTTATTTAGTAAGTGTTAATAATATGCTAAATTGTTCTAGTAGACAATTTGTAAATGTATCATATTTATCTCCCCATTATTCCATCTCTAGCAGACTTCCAGCATGGACAAATAAACTTCCAAATGTTATCTCTTCAGCTATTTTCAGGAATTTAAATAACATCGATTATATCAATTTAAATGATTCATCAAAGGTAACTTTTAATCCAAGTAAAGTAGTGAAGAAATCAATATCGCTTGATTACAATAATATTGTAGAAGGAAAAAGAAATGCTCTAAATAATGGTGAATTTGCAATCCATCCTATTATCAAGCTTGATTATGCAAAAGGAAGACTTACCAAAGTTTCAAAAGAGATAATGGTTAACATTACACTAAATATTTATGAAGGACCATATTACAAAATTTTGGATTCACTTAGCTATCAATTTTCTCTTTGGGCTGGTAACAAAACAGGTTACTCACATATAGATGCATTTATTGGTGTTTCGGAAGACAAATTGACAGATTTTGTAAAAAACAGTATTTCAAAAATTCAATATAGAGTTCTAGATAAATTAAAATGTCAACCACTGCAAGCTGAGGTCAAATTAGTTAATGATGAACTTACTATTCCAATTGGTTTGAATCAAGGTTTGAAAAGAGGTACTGTAGGTTTTATTTCAAACTCTAAGGATGTTATAATGAGTGAATGGATAGTTTTAACAGTTAGTAATTCTCAGGAAAACTTTGCAACTGTTGAGCCTCTAAATTCTTTGAATAAAAAAGAAGATATAAATGGAAAAATTATAAAATTTATGAATTAGGTGTGAAATGAAAATACTTATTTTAATTATATGTAATATTTTTTTGTATAACAACGTTATGTCCAATGAGCCATTTGTTGTATTGGAATACAAGGGTGCTGGCAATTCAGTCCAAAGTTTAAATAAAGAAAATGTTTTTATAAAAGATCAAAATTATTCAGTTAGTCATAAAGTTAAAACTGGTGAATCACTGAGTGGAATTTTAAAAAAATATTATGGAAACAGTGGACTTAATATGAAAATTATAGAAATTTCTCTTATTGAAATGAACAAACATGCGTTTGTAAGAAATAATCCTCATTTTTTATTTGCAGGAAAAAAAATAAAAATTCCTTCAATTAACGAAATAATGAATTTAGTAAAAAAAACAAAAGGACAACAAAGCTCGAGCAACTCTTCAAGAAACGGTCATATTTATTTTTATGGAAACTAAATTTTTAAAAATTTTAATTAAATTTTCATTGATATTGTTGTTTGGAAATAATCTAAGTGCATCAACAATTAACGGAAGTCAACTTAAAACTATTGTTGAAAGTTGGCTCGAAAATAATGGTAAGGAAGCTAACATTTCAATTTTAGATGAATTAAAATATCCAGAATGTGACTCTTCAAAAATGATAATAAATGATATTTCTGGCAATTCAAAACTTATTAAAGTTAATTGCTTTGGGGAAAATCCATGGCAATTTATTGTAAGAAATAAAATTGGTGGTAAGAAAAAAGCTAAGAAACTTGATAAATCTATTGAGGTTTTTGCTTTAAAGAATTTTAAAGATAAGGGTACAATAATCTCAGAGGAAGATTTAATGACAATAAATAAAAAAAGAGGTATTACAAACATATTTATCACAGATAAATCAGAGATAATTGGTAAAAAATTAAAAAAGAAAATTAAACCCAAAGAAGCATTGAGATATTCCAACCTTACAAATGATTGGCTTATTGAGAAAAATTCCCTAGTTACCATTGTTAATAATAGAAGTTTTGTAACTATCAAAGAAGAAGGTTTAGCTATGAATAATGCTAATTATATGGAAAAAATCAAAGTTAAAAACATAAAAAGTGGGAAAATAATTGTAGGATATGCAAAAAATCAAAAAAAAGTTATAATAAACACTAAACAAAATTAAAAAGTAGTCGTTATAATTTGTAAGGATTAAATAAAATGATAGACCAAATAAAAAATAAAACTTTAAATGCAAGCGTTTCTAGCGCAAAGAAGGCTATTGACAACGCTAATCAAACTAAAACTAAAGTTCAAAAAGTCGATAATCCTACTAAACCTAAAATTGATGCTTATGATGGAAAGGTTTCGCAGTTCATAACTAAGGAGAAAATCAAGAGTATGTCCAAGGAACCACCTATAGATAAGATTTCAACATCGCGAATCAAAGAAGCAATTAAAAACGGTAATTACCCGCTAGATTTATCAAAGGTTGCTGATGCTCTCTTTGATGCTTATAAGGAAATGAAGTAAGCTCCCATTAATTAATGGAAAATAAACTAGACTCATTTTTAAATCTACTTAAAAAAGCATCGGAATCCCGAGATATTGATGAACTTTCTTCTATTGAAGACGAATTACAAAAAGTTTCCATAACATTAAAAAATGAACTTGATAAGGAAAAGTTGGAGTTAAATAATGAAGATTTTCTTGCAAAGCTCAAATCACTTGAAGATGCAATTAAAATCCTAGATAAGAATAATAATTTAAATAAAGAAACTTTTACTGAGTTTAAAAACTTTATTGATAACAGAAAATTTAAATAAAGTTGTTGTCTTGGATATTTAATAATAAGCTAGGAATATGAATTTTCTTAACGATTACATTGAAAAAGACCCTTTAGCTCATACATCTTCAATTATTATTTTAATTACAATTTTTTTTGTTTTAGTTGTAATTGCAGGTTATTTCATAGATTATTCTAGGAATAGTGGTAATGCAAAAAAAATAAGTATATTAGAAAGAGCTATAAAGGACCTTATTGAAGAATTCAGATCTCTAGAATTGAATTTGTCAGAACAAAAAAAAACTCTCCAAGATTACAAATACACACTCGAGAAATTAGATTTAGAAATTTCCAGATTAGCAGATTCAAATCAAGGTGATTCAAATATTACAACAGCAATTCAAATGGCTAATCAAGGCCGCAGTCTTGAGGAAATTTCCTCCTCAACAGGTCTAAGTAACGAAGAGATAGAACCAATACTTAAATATCATGGAAAAGTTTGAATTACATTTTAAATGTATTTTTCTTACAAGATAGTCTAGTTACGTTATTTTTTAATCTAACATCAACCCTTTCATTAATCTTGTGAATAGTTATTTCTATATCCAAATCATTGTTTTTTAAAACAGTGTATTTTTTATCATTTTCTACAATCTTTATAGAATAATATATATCTCCAAACTGCACGTCTGCTGATGATCCCACAGAATCGTCTTTAATTGAAATCTTATCTAATTTAAAATTATTTTTTTTACATTCAAATGTTTCATATTTAAATCTCAAAAAAATATCCTCACATGAAGAAAATATAATAAATGAAAGTAAAATTAATATATTTCTTATCATATAATAGTTAAAATTTTTAAATTAAATCCCTATTTAATTTAAGAAAATTAGGGTTCATTTTATTTTTCTTCTTTGACTGAACTATCATTCTCTGTATCTTTGTTATTTTCCTCAGTATTTTCAGCGCTTGAACTTTCCTGACTTTTATCTTTATTTTCAGATTTATCTTCGTTATCTGTATTTGGTAATGGTTCAGATTTTTTTACAGACACATTGGCTGAATCCTTAACATCATCTTTCTCATCTACCTTACCTTCACTCGAGTTTTCTTCAGATTTACTTACTTCTTCTTTTTTTACATCGTCTGATTTAACACTTTTATTATCATTTGAGGAATCTTCAACACTATCATCATCTGAAACTGCATCCTCATGTTTTTCTAATAAGTTTTTTGGTTTAGAATCTTCTTCTTTAATATCTGTTTTTTTCTCTGGAACTGATTCTTTTTCTTCATCCCTTTTGTCTTTATCATCATTTTTTATAACTTTTTCTTCTTTTTTGTTCTCACTTTCTTTTTGATCTTCTTTTTGTTGTTCCTTTTGTTCTTCTTTTTTTTGTTCCTTTTGTTCTTCTTTTTTTTGTTCCTTTTGTTCTTCTTTTTGATGTTCCTTTTGTTCTTCTTTTTGATGTTCCTTTTGTTCTTCTTTTTTATCTTCTTTTTGATCTTCTTTTGTCTGAATTTTTTCACTTTTTTGAATAGGTGTGGCTCCTTCAGTTTTTTCTTCAACTATTTCAGCCTTTTTTGTATCTAAAAGCTTTTTACTATCTTCCTCTTTTACATCCAGAATTACGCCCTTATCAATTTGCTTGCCATTAACATCTGAGGCCTCAAGCATTTTCACCCTCACCCATTTTTCTTCGAGAGATTCAGTCTTACTTTCTTCTTTTTTAGTGTTTACAGGTGCTTTTTTTACTTGTGGTTTAATGTCTACTTTTCTTTCATACAACAAATCGATCTTAGACCTTATAATTTTTAATCTCGCTGCAAGTGCTCCAAGTCTTGTAACCTCATCCATACTCTCATTTAATAATTTTTTAATAATAGAATTTACTTCATCAAGCGGTTTATCTCCGATCTTACTTATAATCTTGTCTCTAATCTTTATAACTTCAGGATCTAAGTCAGAATTAAATGCATTTTTTTCATTCATAATTATTTTACCTTTCTTTTGGCACTTAATTTGCAAATTCTAAACCAAAATTATTAAAAATTAATTAAATGGTAGATAATATTAAACAACAATTAAATGTATTGAGCAATGCATTAAGAGTAAGGAATCAAAAACAAGAAATCCTTGCATCTAATATTGCCAACGCCGCTACACCGAATTACAAGGCTAGAGACGTAGACTTTGAAGTTGAATTAGCAAGATCACTTAATGTGGGTCCACTAAATACCTCTAATTCGCAGCATATTGCCCTAGTTTCAAAGAACCTTCCTGGCAAAGTACAATACAGACAATCTGTCAACCCTTCTGTTGATGGCAATACCGTGGAACTAGCAGTAGAACAAATGGAATTTGCAGAAAATGCGATTAGATACCAAACTACATTGGATTTTATTAATTCAAAAGTTAAAGGTTTAATGGGTGCAATTAGAGGTGAATAATGGACATTAAAAATATTTATCATATAGCTCAACGAGCAATGGGAGCACAATTAGTAAGATTGAATGCAACTGCAAGTAATTTAGCTAACGCTGATAATATAGCATCAAGCCCTGCGGATGCATATAGACCAGTTAAACCAATTTTTGAAACAAAATACTTTGATTTGATAAGAAAAAGAGGCATTTCAACCGTTGATGCTGTTACGGTCAAAAAAATGGATGTTGATCCTATTAAAGAATTTAAACCAGGTCATCCAATGGCTGATCAAGATGGCTTTATCTACAGGGCACCAGTAAATATTGAAGAAGAATATGTTGATATGCTTGAAGCATCTCGACAATATCAAAACAATGTAGAAGTAATATCAACTGTTAGAGCATTAATGCTCAAAACTGCAAGTTTAGGAAAGTAATTAAGGAGTAAAAATGGCAGATATTTCAAAAACATCAGAACAATCTTTAAATAATATCTTAAATAAACTTGGAGTAAAAACTCAAGAAGATGTCGCCAAAAGTGGTAAAAAAACTTCATTAGGTCAAGAAGATTTTTTGAAATTGATGACAACTCAATTACAAAATCAAGACCCTTTTGCACCAATGGACAATGGTGACTTTATTGCTCAGATGGCACAATTTTCAACAGTTACAGGAATCACAGAAATTAATAACAATCTAACTAGCCTTGGTTCAAAACTGGAACCTAATAGAGTTGCTACTGCAGCCCAATTTCTTGGTCATTCAGTACTTGTACCCGGTCAAGTGGCTAGTCCAGACGATAATGGTGAAATTCATGGGGTTATTGATCTTCCAGTTTTCTCAAATGATGTCGGTTTAACTTTTACCAATCCAAGTGGAGAAATAGTTCATTCAATGAATTTAGGATCTCAAGATAAAGGTCTTGTGGGTTTTATTTGGTCAGACATTCCAGATGAAATTAAAAAAAATAAAACAAAATTAACTATACAAGCTTACTCAGGAAATGCTGAAGGATCAGACGGATTAAATACAGCAGTTTATAACAAAGTTATTGCAGCATCTGCACCTAAAAACAGTGAAGATGTGATTTTAGAAACAAAAGATTATGGAGAAATCTCAGCTTCTGAAGCAATAAAATTTAAATCAAATAACTAAAATAATAACAGAGGAGAAAAAACATGTCATTTTATACAGCACTAACCGGACTTAATGGAGCACAATCAGATATTTCGGCAACGTCGAATAATATCGCAAACGTAAATACGACCGGTTTTAAGAGATCAAGAGCAGAATTTGGTGATATTTTTGCAACATCACCATTACAGAATGCATCATCATCAATTGGTTCTGGTACAATTCTTAAAAGTGTAAAGCAGCAGTTTACTCAGGGTAACATTACTTCATCTCTGAACGTTCTTGACATGGCGATTTCAGGGCAAGGTTTCTTCTCACTTAAGCCTTCTTTAACTTCTGGACAAACAGTTTATACTCGTAACGGATCTTTTAACGTTAACAACGATAGATATGTTACTGACTCTTCTGGACAGTTCCTTCTTACATTCCCAGTGAATGCTGACGGTTCTGTAACAGCAAAAGATTTAACAAGTGCAATACCTCTCCAACTCCCAGTGACATCTGGAACTCCAAAGGCAACAACAGCCATTGAGCTTGGTGTTAACGTATCGGCAACCAGTGATGTTATTACAGATAATGCACAATTTGCGAGTGGTTATGTTTTTAATCCAAATGATCCAACAACATATAACAATTCAACATCAATTACAATATTTGATGATTTAGGTAATCCAACAATTGCAACTATTTTCTTCATAAGAACTCAAGCTGCATCTGCTAGCGATCCAACAAATAAGTATGATACAAGATTAGTGATTAACGATACTGTAATTGATCCAGATCTTGTTAAAGCTGTAAATGATACGAAGCAGCCAATCTTTATTGATAGATTTGGTCAACAGACTACTAAGGTTCCTGATGATAACTACTTCTTAGAAGGTAAAGGGTCAGCGCTATACAAACAAGATGATCTTAAAACCTTGGTTGATTCTACTCCAGCAAAAATAACTGGTGAATCAAGCGCCTTTGATTTTGGTGAAGAAGGTGATAAAACCGTTACAGTTGTTACTGATCCATTACAATTTAATGCAACGAGAGAAAGTGGTGACACAAGTTCTCAAACTTACTGGGGAAAAAATTTCATGACAATTAATGTTGATGGAAGTGACCAACCAGTAAATATTGATATTAGACCAGGTTCTTACAACGCGGCACAATTAGCAGCTGAAATACAAAGGTCTACTAATGCTGCATATGGTGATGATAAAAAAATTCAAATTGTTCAAAACGTTGACGATACTTTGACAATAGATCTTCAAAAATTAAATGCTGATGGAACTTCAACAGGTTTAACAACTCCTATTTCTGTTGATTTACTAGCAGATTCATATGTTTCAACTAAAGAAGGCATCGTATTAACAGGTGCATCTCCAGATTTTACTAGAGATCAGTTTCTTGCTCACACACAGGCAAGACTTAATGATTCTTTGAATACATACGCAGTGTCAAAACAAACTGGAGCCTCAGCAGGTGGAGTAGTTGATACAGCAAAAGCATCAGCCTTAGGGATATCCAGTCAATTATTTTATAGAGCAACTGGCAAAGAAATGTCTACAATGCTAGAACAAAGTCAAGCATTTGAATTTCAAAGAAATTCTTCAACCCATGCTACAGCAGCTTCAAGTTTTACAGCAACTAATCAGTATTTAACTTATTCATATTTTGGTAAAAGCCCTCAAGTTCATGTTTATGATAAAAAAACTGAAATGGCTATTAATCCCGGTGGAGCATCCGTAAATGCAGGAAAAGCTGTTTTCTATGATCAATCAGAGAATACTATAAGATTCCATTTTGGGACAACTAACCCAGCTTCAAACGGAATAGCAGCTAACTCGAAAGTTCGATTAATTGGACAATTTTATGCTAATACAACCGATACAACAAATGGAGAATTTATTAATGGAAGAGAATTTACTGTAACCAGTGTTGGTTCAGAAACCGTAAGTTCAGCAGCTCAGTATTACATCGAGTGTAGTACAGCTGGAATGAATTTACCTGATTCTGATTTTAGTATTGATTTTACTAGTGGTAATGATGCAAATATCTACAGTACTGTATCTACTTCAGTTGAAGCTTTCTTTGAAGGGGCAGATCCATCAGCTGTATATAAAGGCGCAGATGTTAATTTTAGTAACAAACAATTAGTAATGAGAGAAATTGGAACATCAAATAAGCATTCTTATACAGATAGACAAATGGTTGCTGGAAATTCGGGCAAACATATTCTTGATGGTTTTACAGAACAATTCATTCTTAAAACTGGTAAGACTACAGGTGGTTCGGCTCTAGATACATTTGATCTGATTGGTATTGGAGATAACGCAAGTGCGGGCACAAGAGATAACCATTTAAATGGTGATGGTAGTGCCACCGATAAGGTAACACCGCAAATGCATTGGGTTGACGAAAAAAATCCACCAATTGAAGTAACTTATGATGTTTTAAATCAAAGGTTACAATTTGAAGTTGACAGAAACTTAATTGGTACAGGAACAAACAGTAACTTTAATAGTTTTAAACTTTATGGTTCTTCAACAGCCACTGCTACAAATAATTTAGGTATTCCAACTGCAGATGACACTTCAACCACTCTGATAAGAGGTGGTGAAAAGTTCTCTGCAGCAACTTTTGTAGCTGATGGAGCTGAAATTCAGCTAAATGATAAAAGATTTGGAGTGAAAGTCGGTTATAATAGTGAATTAAAAGCTTTTGAATTTAGTAGTGGAACTACAGGTGAAACTATTGCTGCAAATGGGGCACTAGGAGTTACAACTAATCAAACTGCATCAGATATTCAAGTAGGAAGATATGCATTATCTACAACTGACGGATCTATCACTGATACTACTGATTTCTTCTCTGGAGATAATAACTTACTCGGTATTGGTAAAACTAAGACAAATGCCCTAAAAACGGCAGCAAAAGGTTTGGCAGCTCAGCCTGCACAAGCTCTTGGTTCTTCTGCAACTGAGGATCTAACTCAAGTCTTTAGATTATCTAACCAAAATAATGAGAATATATTTAACGTTTCTGTTAATGGTGTGGCGGGTATTATTGAAATACCTCAAGGATTTTATGTTGGCACAACATTAGCTGAAGCACTTCAACAAAGAATTAATCAGATTGAAGATACATCAGGAACAGTTGGCGGTGGTATCACAGTGAAATATGATTCCGCTACTAATAAATTCACATTTACAAATGGTACAACAGGAAGAGATTCTACAATTAAAGTTAGAGGAGCCTCTAAATTTGGTCTTGACAATGTTGACTTAGGTGTTGGATCAGTTCCGCAAATTTATAACTTAACCCAAGCAACTAACAGTGAAGGTTTAGCTCTTTATGTTGATGCTGCTGGTAACAAAGTTACTACGCCACCAGCCAACTTAGTTGATGGATATTATCCTTTGTATATAGATGAGGGTGAATTAACGTTTGATAAATCTGGTCGAATTGTTAGTCCAAAGCAAGGTGTTCATTACGAAAAGCAAGAAGCTGGATTTAGTATTGATCTAGATATTGACTTTACGAAGTCAACTCAGTTAGCACAACCATTCTTCGTATCAACAGTTAATCAGGATGGTTTTACATCTGGACGATTAGATGGTTTGGAAGTTGATGCATCTGGAACAGTTAGAGCTAACTATACCAATGGACAGAATAATCCACTTGGAAAAATTGTTCTTGCAAACTTTAACAACCAAAACGGTTTAAAACAAATTGGTAACGCAACTTATGTTGAAACAGCAGTTTCTGGAACAGCAACGGTTGGTGAAGCAGGTGCTGAGGGTTTTGGAACAGTTCTATCTGGTTCACTAGAAAGATCGAATGTTGACATTACGGAGGAGCTTGTGAACCTAATTACTGCTCAAAGAAACTTCCAGGCAAATGCTAAATCAATTGAAACAACAGCTGCAACTACACAAGCTATTGTTAACATAAGAATGTAACTAAGAATATTTAGCTAAGGATATAAATTATGGATAGAATGGCACAAACAGCTCTTAATAGTTTGAAAATGCTTATGGAAAATCAGACAGCAACTTCTCATAATCTATCCAATTTAAGTACGCCAGGATATAGACAAGATATAGTAACAGATTTTGGCTCTATCTACTTAAATAGGCAGAATGGTGTAGAACCAAGAATTGTTTCATCAAGAAATGTTGGGGGATTCTCTATCGAACAAGGCACAATGGATTATACTAAAAATCCTCTGGATGTTGCAATTGATGGTAATGGTTACTTTGTAATACAACCTAGGGATGGCGGAGAACCTTCACTTTCTAGAAGAGGTGATTTTCAAACTAGTGAAACAGGTGAATTATTAGATGGAGCTGGAAATAAAGTTCTTGATGGTGGTTTGCAACCTCTTGTTTTACCTGCTTTTCGTGAACTAACAATCTCTCCTCAAGGAGAGGTTTATATTCAACCAATCGGTGCAGAACCAGGTGCACTTCCACAGAATGTCGGTATAATAGGGACTTTTTCTCCTGCAGAAGAAGATAGATTAAAAAAAACCTTAGATGGACACATAAGAATTGAATCCCAACCTAATGAAGAAGGAATAACGACAATTGTTGATATTGAACCTAATCAACAATCAAAAATTGTTTCAGGATTCTTAGAAAAAAGTAATGTAAATGCAGTTGAGGAGATGGTTAATACTATTGATCAACAAAGAAAATTTGAGATGCACGTTAAATTTATCCAGATGGCTGAGGAACTTGATTCCGTAGGGGCAAGTTTGATGAGATTACCAGGAATGTAATTCAATCTAAGATGATTGATTCTCCATGTTTTAGAATTTTAAAAGTTTCCTCATTCAATGAATTTGTTTTTAGGCTTTTTTTTAGAAGAGTAATTGGTTCATCAACTTCTTCTTGACTTAAAATAAAGGTTCCCCAATGAATTGGTATTGCCAACCCCGCATCTAGATCTTTAAATGTTTGAACTGCTTCATCTGGGTCCAGGTGACTTCTCTCCATTATTTCTCTAGGTTTAAAAGCTCCTATTGGAATCGCAACAACATCTGGAGAACCAAGTTTATTTTTTATATCAATAAAATCTTTTGTATAACCGGTATCTCCGAGATGCAAAAAAGATTTACTTTCATCCTCAAACCACCATCCACCCCAAAGTGATTTGTTTCTATCAAAAAAAGTTCTTTTAGACCAGTGTTGAACTGGAACAAACTCTATTTTTGTATTTTGAATAACTATACTATCCCACCAATCAAATTCTTTTGTATTTTCCAATCCATTATCTTTAAACCAGTCTGTCATACCTAAGGGAATAAGAAATAATAAATTAGGAAATTTCTTAGCCAAGCTTTTTACAGTTTTAAGGTCTAAATGATCGTAATGATTATGACTAATTGCAACCAAGTCAATATTAGGTAAGTTTGAATAATTAAATATTGATTTTGTATATCTCTTGGGTCCTATAAAAGAAAAAGGAGAAGCTCTTTTAGAAAAAATAGGATCAACTAAAATATTTAAATTATTATTTTGATATAAAATAGTTGAATGACCTCCCCAAGTAATAATTGTTGATTCATTTCCATAAATTTTTTTATTTAGTTTAACTGATTCAAAATTCTTTTTTTCTGGTTTATTGAATAAATTGTTCAAAAAGAATATAAAAAACTTTAATCCTCCAACTTTGTAGTCATCAATATAATTATTAACGTATCTTTCTTTTTCATTAATTCTTGCTACCTTACTTACTTTTGTAATAGTTTCTGAACATGAGAAAAGTAATAAAACAACAAGTATATGTGAGATAAATTTTGTCAACGCCGATCCTTATATGTATAATATCTGGTGTTTTTTGGGCTATATTTGATATAACAAGAAAACTTAGTCTTAAATACATTCACCCCAAGGTATTATTAATATTATTCACTTTAGTCCAAATATTAATTTTTTTTATTTGGTGTGTAAAAGAAAGTTTTTATTTAGATATTATTTTATATTTTCCACCAGGTATAATATTGATAATTTTAGGAACTTTTTCTGCTCTAATTTTTCTAAAATCTATTAAAGATTCTGAATTAAGTTTAACAATTCCCCTTCTCTCATTCTCACCCTTGTTTAGTTCACTTTTCTCTTTCTTTTTTTTAAAAGAAGAATTAAATCAAATTCAATATTTGGGAATTTTTGCCATAATCTTTGGCACATTAATTCTATATTCAGACAAATTTCAATTTAGTTTTTTTCTGAAGAGTATTATTAATATAAAAAATAATTTAAGTGCAAAATTAATGATTTTAGTCTCTTTTTGCTGGAGTTTAACTCCAGTTCTAGACAAGATTTGTTTGAAATATAGTTCAATAAATATCCATGGATTGCTCCAGGCATTTTTTACAATTTTTGTTTTGTTTGCTATTTCCAAAACTGAGTTAATAAATATAAAAAAAATCAGAATAGAAAAATATAAATTAATCTTTTTTACCATTTCTGTTGGAACTATTGCATTAATAGTTCAGTTTTATGCTATTTTATTGAACTTCGTTCCCATAATGGAGTCTATAAAAAGAGCTATGGGTCAATTTAGTGCTGTAATCTTTGGTAAATTATTTTTCGATGAAAAAATTACATTACAAAAGATAGTAGGAGTAATTTTTATTTCGATTGGGGTAAACATGATAATATAGTAAGGAGTTTGATGTAAGCAAATTTATTTAAATTTGTATTAAAACTTTTTATTTTTAGTTTCACTCATGAAATCATTACAAGAAAGTTTCTTTTATATAGTAAAGACATTGTATTTTTCAAAAAATCCATTGAATTTTGTCTTCATGGTCATCGTGTAAGCGCCCATATGTTCGATTTCAATCCAATCTCCTTCATTTATAGAATCTGGAAGATAGAATGGGCCAGGCATAAAATCTCTTGAGTCACAAGTTGGTCCATAAAATATAAATGGCTCAAATTTAGATTTTTTATCTTCTCTACCAAACAATTTAACAGGATAATTGAAACCAAGATATCCAGCATTATTTAGGGAACCATATATACCATCATTAATGTACAGTTTATTTTTTTTTCTTAAATTAACTTTTACTATCATTGACATACACTCTGAGACAATTGATCTTCCGGGCTCTGCCAAAAGTTTGGTATTTAGAAAATTATCATCATCTAAATTTAATATGTAATCATTTATTTGATTGAAATAATCATCAAGACAAAAATCTTTATAACCTGGATAAAAAACAGGAAAACCTCCACCTATATTAAAAAAGTTAATTTTAACTCCACTTCTCTTTATAATTTTTTTGGAAATTTCTATAGCAATTTTATATGCAATTGGATTCATGCATTGAGATCCAACATGAAAACAAATACCCACCTTAAAAAATTCTTTTTTTATATATTCTAATAATTGAGGAGCATTTATCTCTTTTACTCCAAACTTATTAGATAAACTTATGGCAGAAAATTTGTTAGGAATTGCAAGTCTCAGATGAATATTTAAGTCTTTAGCAAAATTTGTTTCTTCTTGAATTTTTTTTATTTCATCCAAACTATCAATTGCAAAATTTCTTACGTTATAATTTTTGTAAGCTTTCTTAATTGAATTTCTCGATTTGACTGGGTTCATAAAAAAAATTTTTGCATTCGGTGAGATTTTTTTTATTAATTTAACCTCATTCAACGAAGCAACATCAAAACTGTTTATTCCTTTTTTTAATAAAATTTCAATTATAAATTTTGATGGATTTGCCTTGACTGCATAGAGCACTTCTCCAGAAAAGTTTTCATTAAAAATTCTAATCTTTTTTTTTAATCTTTCTGGATAAAAAATATAGAATGGTTCTTGTTGCCGCTTGATAAAAGAATAATTAAATTTTAATGGCATGAAACATTTTAATAATTTTTAACATCAATAAGAATAAATAATTAAAAAAATTTTAAAAAAATAAATCGAATTATATTTCTTTTTTTTAAATTTTAAATAAAATAAGCTTTATGCTGAGAATAAATGACATTGCACCCAACTTTGAGGCCAATACTACAGAAGGAAAAATTAATTTTCATCAATATTTAGATGATTCTTGGGGTGTTTTATTTTCACATCCAAAAGACTTTACACCCGTTTGTACAACTGAACTTGGTTATATGGCAAAAATTGAAGGCGAATTTTTATCTAGAAAATGTAAATTAGTTGGACTAAGTGTTGATTCAGTTGAAGATCATATCAAATGGAAAAAAGATATAGAAGAAACGCAAAATGCTATCGTAAAATACCCTCTTATAGCAGATGAGGATCTCACAATAGCTAAACTTTATAATATGCTTCCAGCTGAAGCAATTAATGATGGTAAAAGGACTGCACTCACCAATGCAACAGTAAGATCAATCTTCCTAATTGATCCTGACAAGAAAATCAGAATGACATTAACTTATCCTATGACTACAGGTAGAAACTTTGATGAAATTTTGAGAGTACTTGATTCAGTTCAATTAAGCAGCGTCAAAAAAGTAGCAACACCAGCTAATTGGAAAAAAAATGATGATGTAATAATTGTTCCTGCAGTTTCTGATGAGGAAGCTAAAGAGTTATTTGGTAAATTCAAAAAAATTAAACCTTATTTAAGATACACTAAAATTGATTAGATTTACTAGAACATCTTTTTGAACAAAATTTAACATTTTCCCAATCTTTTTTCCATTTTTTCCTCCATTTAAAAGGCCTATTGCAAATCAAACAAACCTTCGACGGAATTTTTTTTTTTTTCACTTTTTTAAGAGATGTTTATTTTTCATAAAAAGAAAATAGGCTAAAATTTCGTATATAACGTGGAAAATAAGAAAAATTGGTTTTACTTTAAGTAGTTTATATAAAAAGTGGTACTTCGGTAAAATTTTCCAGATTTGCATAAATGCATTAACTCCTTCATAAATTTTGCCATTCTTTATTACATGAATTCTTCTAATTAACTGTTCATATGTTTTTTTAGTAATTCTGCGAGCTTCTTCATTATCCACTATATTCTCCCATAAAATTTTTTTATTACAGTATTTTTGATAATGACTTATTTCAATATTACAAATTTTGCATGATTTATTGTAAAATACTCTAATTAACATAAGTATTCCTATTTATAAAGTTTTCAGCAGCTACAAAAATTTTTTCTTTTCTTTTTGTTGTCATCTTTTCTAAAATTCTTACCATCATGGAAAGTCTAGGATTAGCTAAAAAAAACTTTTTATTTCGACTAATAAATCTCCAATAAAGGCCATCCATTATTTCGCACCATGTACCTCTGTTAAAGTCCATCATTTTTAAAAAATATGATGAACCACAGATGTAAGGTTTTGTTGAAAATATTCCACCATCACTAAAAAGGCCCATTCCATAAACATTTGGTGCCATTACCCAATCTGATGAATCAACAAACATTTCCATAAACCATTTATAAACTAGCTTAGGTTCTATTTCACATAAATTCATAATATTACAAAGTATCATTAGTCTTTCTATGTGGTGAGTCCATCCATACTTTTGAACATTTCTTATAGAAAAATCTAGAGGAACTAAACCAGTTGATGCACTATACCAATGCGATTTCATTTTTCTTTTATGATTAAAGAAGTTATTGTTTTCAAGTCTTTCGTCAAAATTTTGGTAAATACCTCTCATAAACTCTCTCCAACCAATAATTTGGCGAATATATCCTTCATATGAATTTAATTTGATAAATGATTTCATTTTTAATTTTTTAATGATTTCATTTGGTGTTAATAACCCAACATTAATATGCGGACTTAAAGCAGAGTGAAACAATATATTATCTCTTTGATCAACAGAGTCTTCATAATCACCAAAAAACTCTATTTTATTATCAATAAAATAATCAAATAATCTATGAACATCCTTCCTTTTTGTACAAACCCAGAAGTTTTCAACATTTCCTGGATTGTTTGGAAATTTAGTTTCAATGATTTTCTTTAATTCTTCTGTATGATTTGTATGATTGAAAGAAAATTTCTTTGGGAATGTTATTTCTTTAGGAATTTTTTTTCTGTTTTCTTTATCAAAACTCCATTTACCACCCACTGGTTTATTTTTTGCGTCTATTAAAATATTATGTTTAAGCCTTTGTTTCTTATAAAAATGAGCCATTAGCGGTTTTTTTACTGTACACAAATATTTTTTAAATTCATTCCTTGAGTTTAAGAACATTGGTGAATTTAAATAGTTTACTTTTACAAGTCCTTTTAATGAAGAAAGTAAATGTTTTTCAAAAGGTTTGTCTTCTATTTCAAATATTGAGATATCAGTTATTTTTCTATCTTCTATTTCAGTAATAAGTTTTTTGGAATAATCAATTATAAAGTCTTTATCTTCAATTTTTTTGTAAATTAATTCATATTTATTTTCAATAAGTTCATCTGCAAAAGATCTCATTGAAGATAAAAAAAATAAAATTTTTTGTTTATGATGTTTCTGAAAATTACAAAGACCGTGGTCTTCACACATAAAAAAATAATGATCATTTTTAAATTTGTTAAAATAGTCTTTATCAAAAAGTTGATTACCTAGAACCACAAAGATTTTTTTTTTCATATATTAATAACTTTTTAAACTTGAAAAAGCACTAAGGGCTTTTTGTCTTGAAAGCTTCAAATCAACTATAGGTCTTGGATAGTCTATACCAAACTTAAAATTAATGTCATTAAGGATATTTTTAGGACATTCCCAGGGTGAGAAAAGGTATTTTAATGGTATCTCTTTAAGTTCTGGAATAAATTTTATGATATATTCACCATTAGGATCAAACTTTTTTGCCTGAGTAGTGGGATTAAATATTCTAAAATATGGTGACGAGTCTGTTCCACTTCCTGAAACCCATTGCCAACTTGCAGAATTACTAGCTAGATCAGCATCAAAAAGACAATCCCAAAACCATTTTTCGCCAGTGTTCCAGTCAATAAGGAGGTTTTTTACTAAGAATGACCCTGCAATCATTCTAACTCTATTGTGCATATATCCAGTTTGCCACAACTCTCTCATACCTGCATCTACTATAGGGTATCCAGTCTTACCTTTCTCCCAAGAAATTTGAAACTTATTATTTTTGGTCCAGGGGAATCTATTAAACTTTTTTTGGAGATTTTGACTATATATTTTTGGAAAATGATATAACAAATTATAGGAAAATTCACGCCACCCTAACTCACTTTTAAAAGTATCAATATTTTTACTATCAGATTTATTTTTATTTTTTAATGCTTCATACCAAAGGGTATTTGGAGAAATTTGACCCCAATGGAGATATGGTGATAATTTTGATACATTTTTTTTAATTGGAAAATTTCTTCCCTCAAAATAATCTTTAATCCCTGAGGAAAAGAAAGTATGCATAGACTCTTCAGCATGTGACTCTCCAATCATCCAATACTTAATTATTTTTTTTTCCCAATCTTTATTAGTTAATAATTTTAGCCCAGAAATATCTGAAAACTTTATTTGGTGGTCAAAAAAATTAAATTTTCTAGTATATGGAATTCTGGGTTTCTTATAATTTAAACAACCTTTACGATAAAATGGTGTAAAAACTTTATAAGGAGTACCATCTTGCTTTAATATTTCCCAAGGTTCCCACAAAAGTGATGCATTAAAAGAATTAACTTTTACCTCCTCTTTCAAATTATTTTTTATAAACCTATCTCTTTTAATAACCCATGGTTCATAACACCTATTCCAAGATATTTCTAAAACGTTGTACTGATGAAGAATTAATTTAAAAAATTTGATTGGGTCTCCATTGTATATTACCAGATTTCCCTGAAGTTTCTTATTTAAATAAATTAGTGAATGATGAAGCCAAATTTTACTTGCTGAACCCAATTTCTTGTCACAATTAACCTCATCATAAATATAAACCGCTACAATTCTTTTATATTTTTTAGACAAGTAATTCAAAGAAGGATTATCTTTAATCCTTAAATCTTGTCTAAACCAATGTATTGCAAATTCTTGCTTCATTAATTAATTTTTGAAATTATTAAAAAAAACTGTTGTTTATTATATATGTTAAATTTATTAAACTTTTTCAATGTTAAGAATTATTTTTGAAATAACATATTTATTAACAATAATTTATTTATGCAAACTCTACCATAAATTGTTTGTAAATGTTGTCAGACTTAGAAGAGAGACAAAAAAATCAATTGGTTTCATTGATAAAAGATTAGAAAGAGCAATCAGGGCACATGCAAATTTTTGTGAAACTGTTCCTTTTATAATACTATTAAGTTTTATTCTATATTTTAACAATCTTTTATATTTTGCCTTACCGGTTGCCGTCATTCTTGCAATTGGAAGAACAATTCATTCTAGAGCTATCTCTGACTTAAATGAAAAAATAGAAGACAGAAGAATAGGAATGAGACTTACTATTTATTCGATGATACTTGCTGTAATTGGTATATTTTATTATATATCTCAATTAATTTATTTTTTGTTTAAAAAAACATCAGTTACCACATTTCTACCACAATATTTTTATAGTATTGTTGGTTTATAGGGATTTTCTATTGTCATTTTGCCATTATTGTGCAGATTTTTTTGGCGGAGAGGATGGGATTCGAACCCACGATAGATGTTGCCACCTATAACGGTTTAGCAAACCGTCGCCTTCAGCCACTCGGCCACCTCTCCATATAACTCAATTACTTAATATCTTCTTAAGGAGTTCATTTAAAACCTTTGGATTTGCCTTACCTTTTGAGACCTTCATCACTTGCCCAACAAAGAATCCAAATAATTTATCTTTTCCATTTCTATATTGCTCTAACATTTTTGGGTTTTCCTGTAAAACTGAATTAATTAAGTTCTCTATTTCCTGTTCATCCGAAACTTGAATCAATCCTCTTTTTTCAACAAAAATTTTTGCACTTTCTGTTGATTTTATATAATCTTCAAACACCTCTTTTGCTTGTCGGTTAGATATTGTTCCATCAATTATTAGATCAATTAACTCCCCAAGTTTTAATGGTGATATACCAGAAGCTTTTATGTTTTTTTCAGTTTTCTTTAGAAAAGAAAATAATTCACCTGTAACCCAACTAGTAACTATTTTTGAATCCCTTCCTTCTACAGTTTTTTCAAAGAAATTTGCAACATCTTTATCATTGACAATTACCTCTGCATCATAACTACTTAAATTAAATTCAATCATCAATCTGTTCTTTCTTTGATCAGGTAATTCGGGTAAAGTTTTTTTCAACTCATTAATCTTCTCTTCCGTTACTATTAATGGGGGTAAATCAGGGTCAGGGAAATATCTATAATCATGAGACTCTTCTTTACCTCGCATTGATCTAGTTTCTCCAACATTAGGATCAAAAAGTCTAGTTTCTTGAAAAATTTCATCTCCACTCTCTAGAATTTTCACTTGTCTTTTTGCTTCATACTCAATTGCTTGTTGGATAAACTTTATTGAATTTACATTCTTTATTTCGCATCGAGTACCAAGTTCCTCTCCTTTTAGTTTTACCGAAACATTAACATCTGCTCTTAAATTACCTTTTTCCATATTCCCATCACAACTTCCAACATATTTCAAAATATTCCTTAATTTCTTAACATATTCTGCCGCTTCAAGAGGACTCCTCATGTCCGGTTCAGAAACTATTTCCATAAGAGCACAACCCGATCTATTTAAATCAATATAAGAGTTTTCTTCATTTTGATCGTGAAGACTCTTACCAGCATCTTGCTCAAGATGAAGGCGAGTTATACCTATTTTTTTTTTCTTTCCCTCACAATCAATATTTATGTAACCACTTCCAACAATTGGGTGCTCAAATTGTGAGATCTGATATCCCTGAGGAAGGTCAGGATAAAAATAGTTTTTTCTATCAAAAATTGACATCTTATTAATCTTAGCATTTATACTTAAACCAGTTAAAATAGCTTGCTCAACACAATATTCATTTATCACAGGAAGAGCTCCAGGCATTCCACAATCAACTAATTCAACTTGTGAATTAGGCTCACCACCCCAATTGGTAGAGGCCACAGAGAAAAGTTTCGATTTTGAACTTATTTGGGCATGTACTTCTAAACCCAAAATAACTTCCCATTTATTTTTCTCACCTTGAATATAATATTCCATTAAAACCCTCGTAACTTTTCAATAGCATTTCCTGCGCCTAGAATAGAGATTTCATCAAATGGTTTGCCAATTACTTGAAGACCTATTGGGAGTTTTTCTTTATTAAAACCTGAAGAAACAGATATCGCTGGCAAACCAGCCAGACTAGCTGGAACAGTCAAAACGTCATTTAAATACATTTCAATTGGATCTGTTTGTTTTTCACCTATAGGGAAGGCTACATTTGGAGTAGTTGGAGTTAGAATTAAATCACAGATTTTAAATGCTTCTTCAAAATCTTTAGAAATTAATTTTCTGACTTTCAAAGCTTTCAAATAATAGGCATCATAATAACCAGCGGATAGAACATACGTGCCAATCATAAGCCTTCTTTTAACTTCTTTTCCAAAACCAAGTCCTCGAGTTTTTTGATACAGATCTTTCAAATCTTTTTCCTTTTGTCTAAAACCATATCTAATACCATCATATCTTGCTAAATTAGCAGATGCTTCCGCCGGAGCTATAATATAATAAGTTGGTAAGGCTGATTCTGTATGCGGAAGAGATATATCAACTATTTCCGCACCCTCTGATTTAAACCAATTAATGCAATTATCCCAAACTTCTTTTATTTCATTATTCAATCCTTCAATTAAATATTCTTTTGGTATTCCTATTTTTTTTCCTTTAAGCCTATAATTCTTATAATCCAGATAATTTGGAATTTCATTTCTTGAACTTGTTGAATCTTTTTCATCAAAACTTGTCATGCATTGTAGCATTAGAGCTGCATCTTCAACTGTTTGAGCAATTGGTCCAGCTTGATCGAGAGATGAAGCAAAAGCTATCATCCCAAACCTTGAACATCTTCCGTAAGTTGGTTTTAGTCCAACCAAACCACAAAAAGATGCTGGTTGACGAATAGAACCACCTGTATCTGATCCTGTTGCACCCAAACACAAACCAGAAGAAACAGCGGAAGCTGAACCACCTGAAGATCCTCCAGGAACAAGATCTTTCTTTTGATTAGAAAAAGACTTTAAGGGGTTAATTACATTGCCAAAAAAACTTGTTGTATTTGCTGAACCCATTGCAAACTCATCCATATTTGTTTTTCCAAGCATAATGGCTCCAGAATCCCAAAGGTTTTTTGATACTGTTGACTCATAAAAAGGAATAAAATTTTCTAAAATTTTTGATCCCGCAGTAGTTTTTATTCCATTAGTACAAAACAAATCTTTCATGCCTATTGGAATACCTTCTAGCATTCTATGATTTTTAGCACTTATTCTTTTATCAGCAATTTTAGCCATATCTATAGCTTGTTCAAATGTATGCGTTATAAAACAGTTCAAATGTTTATTTTGTTTAATCTTTTCTATAAAAAATTGAACTAATTCTTGCGAGGTAAATTCTTTATTTTTTAAACCATTAATTGCAGAAGTAATTGTAAGGCTTGAGAAATCTGTCACTCTACAACCTTTGGTACAACAAAAAATCCTGCATTATTCTCAGGAGAGTTTTTAAGAATCAATTCATTTGTGTAATTTGATTGTGGATTATCTTTGCGCATGTTCATAGTTTCATTAAAAACTGATAACATTGGTTCAATATCTTCAGTATTAACTTTCTTTAATTCGTCAACCCATCCTATAATATTATTCAATTCATCTATAAGAGCAGCCTCATCATTTTTTTGAATTTCTATTCTAGCTAATAGAGCAACTTTTTTTACTGTTGAATTATCAATGGACATAAATAATAAACTAGATTAATTTATAAATAACATCAGGTATGCTTGTTCGCAATATAAAAGAGTTTAAAAAAAAAACTAATAAAAAAAAAATTATCTGCCTTGATTGCGGAAAAAAGAAGGTTGGTATAGCAATTTCAGATGATAATCATAAAATAAGCATGCCCATGAAAACAATAAAAAAAAATAAAGAATTTAATCAAAATATAAAAAAAATTATTCTAGATTTTAATATTGGTGGTATTTTAGTTGGTTTGCCAATTGATGAAAAAAAAAAAATTAATAGAATGAGCCAGTCAATTAAAGATATAACAAGAAATATAGATTTTTTTTTAAAGAATAATAATATTAAACTTCCAATATATTTTTGGGATGAAAACTTCACAAGTATTGAAGCAGAGAGTATGACAGAAAATCTTTTTGTAAATAAGAAACAACAAAAAAAAGACCTGGATAAATTTGCAGCTAAAGTAATTTTAGAAGATTTTCTTAATTTTAATAACTTTGGGAATGAATAACAAAATTAAACAACCACTTGATGGAATTAATGTTTTGGATCTTACTCGAGTTCTAGCAGGGCCAACATCCACTCAAATCCTTGGCGATCTTGGGGCTAATATTATAAAGATTGAAAGACCTATAACCGGAGATGATTCAAGAAACTTAGGCCCTCCATATTTAGATAAAGACTGTAAAGACCCCAAGGAAAGTGCCTATTTTTTGAGTGTTAATAGAAATAAAAAATCTGTTGAAATTGATCTCACAAAAAAAGAAGGCCAAAACCTAGCAAAGAAACTAGTAAAGAAATGTCATATATTAGTTGAGAATTTTAGAGTTGGGAATTTGAAACAATATGGTTTGGACTACAAAAGCATAAAAAGAATAAATCCAGAAATTATTTATTGTTCGATAACAGGGTTTGGCCAAACTGGTCCTTATTCAAAAAGAGGTGGGTATGATTACTTAGTCCAAGCAATGGGCGGAATTATGAGTATAACTGGAGAAGAAAAAGGAAGCCCAACAAAAATTGGTGTTGGCGTTTCAGATATTATAACTGGACTATATTCAACTATCGCCATTTTATCTGCTCTTAGATTCAAAGAAGAAACTGGAAAAGGACAGCATCTTGATATTTCGTTAATGGATTCTCAAGTTTCTTGGTTAAGTTACGTTGCACAAAACTATCTTTTGTCTGGATCAATCCCTAAAAGAATCGGAAATGACCATCCTTCAATAGTTCCTTACCAAACGGTTGAAGCAAGGGATGGTTTAATGGTGTTGGCAATAGCAAATGACAGACAATTTAAAAGTTTTTGTGAATTTGCTGATATTCCGGAAATATACAAAAACTCTAAATTTAAAACTAATTCCTCGAGAGTCAAAAATAGAAATTATTTAAATAAGATAATAAAAGATGTTACAAAAAAAAAAACAATTAATCAATGGGTAAAAGGTCTAACAAAATGTAATGTCCCTTGTGGGCCTATAAATAATCTAAAACAAGTTTTCAATGATCAACAAGTAAAGTGGCGAGAGATGATAATTTCTATGAAGCACCCTAAGTCAAAAAATAAGAAAATTAAATTAATTGGGAGTCCTATGAATTTTTCACAATCAAAAATAAAGTATAAAAAATCTCCACCCTTGTTAGGACAAGATACCGAAAAAGTGCTAAGACAATTTTTAAAATTAAAAAATGATGATCTAGAAAAACTTAAAAAAAAGAAAATTATTTAATTAGATAGTTGAACAATTAAATATAAACTATAGTATTCAGTTTTAATGAAAGAGGAAATCAAACTAAAAAGTTATCCTCATAAACATCTCCTTGGGATTGAGGGACTTCTTCCAGACTCGATCAATTTTTTATTAGACCTATCTCAAAAATATGTAATTTATCTCAAAGATAACGGAAAAAAGCTTAATATCTTAAAAAATAAAACTTGCATTAATTTATTTTTTGAAAATTCTACAAGAACCAGAACTTCATTTGACCTTGCCGGAAAAAAACTTGGTGCTGATATGTTAAATATTTCTGTAGCTTCAAGTTCAATAAAAAAAGGTGAAACTCTAATTGATACTGCAATGACACTAAATGCAATGCAACCTGACCTAATTGTGGTGAGACATCATGATGCTGGAGCAGTAAAACTTTTATCAGAGAAAGTAAATTGTGGAGTAATTAATGCTGGTGATGGGCCCCATGAACACCCTACTCAGGCACTTTTAGATGCACTTACTATTTTAAGCAGAAAAAAAACAATATCAGGTTTAAAAATTGCTATTTGCGGTGATATTATGCACAGTAGAGTAGCTAGGTCTAATATCCACCTTCTTAACACCTTAGGAGCTGAAGTAAGGGTAATTGGTCCAGCGACACTTATTCCAAAAGACATTGAATCATTGGGCGTTAAAGTCTTTTATAAAATGAAAGATGGGTTAAAAGATGTTGATATAATTATAATGCTAAGATTACAACTTGAGAGAATGTCAGGGTCTTTTGTACCATCAATAAGAGAATATTTTAGATTTTATGGTCTGAATAGAGATAAATTAAAATATGCGCAATCTGATGCATTAATTCTTCATCCTGGACCGATGAATAGAGGAGTTGAAATAGACTCTGAACTTGCCGATGATCTTGACAGATCGGCAATTTTTGAACAAGTAAGAATGGGAGTTGCCGTAAGAATGGCTTGCTTAAAAGCCCTGGTTAAATGCAATTGAACTAATGAATTTAAAAGATCCTTTTAATAATAGAAAACAATCCCCCAATTATTTGCTCAAAAACGGTTTTGTAATTGATCCTTGTAAAAACAAGATTGAAAAAAAAGATATACTTATCAAAAATAAAGTTATAGAGGCAATAAATAAGGAAATATCTGTTGATCCAAATGAGTTTGAAATAATTGATTGTAATAATTTATATATATCACCCGGTATAGTGGATATGAGGGTTAACCTTGGTGAACCTGGTTTAGAACATAAAGAAACAATTAAAAGTGCATGCATGGCTGCGGCAAGTGGAGGAGTAACATCAATGATTTGTATGCCTAATACAATTCCAGCAATTGATCAACCAGCAATTATCCAAAGTATTCAAAGGAAAGCCAGAGAAGTTGCACTTAGTAAAGTTTTCTGTACTGGTTGCATAACTAGAGGTCACGAGGGTAATGAGATTTCTGAGTTACAACTTATGCATGAATCTGGAGCAGTTGGTTTTACAGATGGAAATAAAAGTGTTGCTAATGCAAGAGTAATGAAAAGAGCACTTAATTATGTTAAATCGTTCAATGGACTTATAATTCAACATGCTGAGGAGCCAGAACTTAGTGCTGGCGGAATGGTCAATGAAGGTGAAATATCAACAAGGATGGGACTTGCTGGAATTCCAAGCTATTGTGAAGCAATGATTGTTGAAAGAGATTTATGGCTTGTAAAAGATACAGAATGTCGATACCACGTAAGTCATATTTCAACAAAAGAAACAGTTGAAATAATCAGAAATGCAAAAGAAAAAGGGATTTATGTTACTTGTGATACAGCCCCACCTTATTTTTTATTAAATGAACTATCTTTAGAAAATTATAGAACTTTTTCCAAGTTATCACCTTCATTGAGAACAGAAGAAGATAGAGAAAAAATTGTTGAAGGTATTCTTGATGGAACAATAGATGCCATAGTATCAGATCATACACCTCAAGATCAAGATGCAAAAAGACTACCTTTCAATCAAGCAGAGTTTGGGGGTGTTGGATTAGAAACACTTTTACCCATGATATTAAGTTTAGTAAAAAATAAAAACCTTGATTTGATAAGAGCTATATCATTAGTCACGAAAAACCCATCTGAAATTCTTGGTTTAGATGTGGGTAAATTAAATATTAAGTCTGAAGCTGACCTTATGATTTTTGACCTAGAGAAACCATGGAAAATAAAACCTGAAAAATTTTATAGCAAATCAAAAAATTCACCATTTGACAGTATTCTAGTTGAGGGAAGAAACTTAATGACATTTGTAAGAGGCAGGCTTGTTTATAAATTTTGATAACTTATTTATTTATATTTTTTGTTATATTATTGGGTCTATCCCTTTTGGTCTTTTAATTTCATTATTATTAAAAAAGAATGATCCAAGACTTGTGGGATCCAAAAATATTGGAGCAACTAATATAGCTCGAACAAGTGGTTGGAAGTTAGGCCTACTAACCCTCATTTTT
Source organism: uncultured Alphaproteobacteria bacterium (assembly GCA_902530985.1). Lineage (GTDB taxonomy): Bacteria > Pseudomonadota > Alphaproteobacteria > Methylaequorales > Methylaequoraceae > Methylaequor. The sequence goes on along the minus strand of CACACI010000007.1, from coordinate 786 downwards.
GACATTTTAAAAGGATATTTAACTATATTTTTTTTTCAAAGTCAGTTTGCAAACCTAGAGCTATTGATACTTTGTGTTTTTTTAGGCCACCTGTTTCCCATTTGGATTAAATTCAAAGGTGGAAAAGGTATTGCTGTATTGATTGGATGTTTAACAGCTTACAATGTCTACTATGGAATATTTTATGTTTTTTCTTGGCTAATTGTGGCTATTATTAGTAGATACTCGTCTCTTTCCGCTTTAATAGCTTCAATCAATATATTAATATTAGTTTTTTTTATAAATGAAAAGTTTTTTTCAGTACTGCTAATTATAGTAGTGATGATTTTTTTTAAACATACTTCAAATATTAAAAGGTTATTAATTAGAAAAGAATCAAGAATTATTTTAAAAAAATAAAAATTAATTTTGACTTTGTTAACTTTTAAATATAGTAAACGTCATTATCATGAAACTTCTAATTGTAGAATCGCCAGCAAAAGCTAAGACTATCAAAGGGTATCTTGACGAAAACTTTGAAGTAGTTTCTAGTATAGGTCATTTCAGAGATCTCCCAAACAAGGGCATTGGTATAGAAGAAGATGAGAACTTTACTGTTAAAGAATGGGTTGTGGATAAAAAGAAAGCAGAGCCTATCATTAATGGAATCAAAAAAGCAAATGAAATATTCTTAGCCCTTGACCCAGACCGAGAGGGTGAACTAATTGCTTGGCATGTTGTTGAATTATGTAAAGAAAAGAAATTAATTGAAAATAAAACTTTTAAGAGAATTGAATTTTCAGCAAT